>NZ_CP016783.1:0-705053 GCF_002288385.1 Candidatus Planktophila lacus
AACGGTAGAGGTGTGGATAGAGTCGGGTCAAACTGGATCCTGGGTTGAGGGTTGTGGATAACCGCTTGCTTTTCTTAGGAAAGAGCCTTACTTTTCACCTCTGTCCACAGGCATCCGTCAAAGTGGCTCTAAATGAAGGCTAAAGCCCTACTTTAGACCACAGCCTGTGGATAACATTGTGGATAGTCCAAGGGGGCAATTATGGCAGTAGTTGAGATCGAACTCGCCGACCTCTGGGACCGGGTTATCGAGCATGTCTCACTCGGAGAGCCACAACACCGCGCCTTTCTAACAATGACTAAGCCTCTCGGGTTAATCCAGAGCGATGGTGGAATCACAAACCTACTTGTCGCAGCCCCAAATGTTTTTGCAAAAGATGTTCTCGAGTCCCGACTTCGCGTTGTTGTAAATGAAGTCCTTACTCGCGAGCTCGGCGATAAAACAAATATTGCAGTGATGGTCGATGAATCACTTGAACTCGCAGATCACCCAGCGCCGGCGGTTGTTATTGAAGCTGCGCCATCACGTCCTGGCACCGGCCGCGACAACACCGAAACTGGCACTCGTAAAAACGATGAGCCTTCGCAATTAAATCCTCGTTATATTTTTGAAACTTTTGTTATTGGTGCATCAAACCGTTTTGCTCACGCCGCTGCTGTTGCAGTAGCAGAAGCTCCAGCGAAGGCTTACAACCCGTTGTTTATCTACGGGGAATCCGGTCTTGGAAAAACCCACTTGTTGCACGCTATTGGCGCTTATGCGAAAGAGCTTTATGGCAGCGTGCGAGTTCGCTACGTTTCATCTGAAGAATTTACCAACGACTTTATTAACTCTATTCGCGACGATAAGGCATCAGCTTTCCAGCGCCGTTACCGCGACTTAGATGTTCTACTTGTCGACGATATTCAATTCTTGGAAAATAAAGAACGTACCCAAGAAGAGTTCTTCCATACTTTTAATACGCTTTATAACGCCAATAAACAAATAGTTATCTCATCTGATCGCCCGCCAAAACAATTAACAACTTTGGAAGATCGTCTGCGTTCACGTTTTGAGTGGGGTTTGATTACAGATATCCAGCCACCTGAACTAGAAACCCGTATTGCTATTCTGCGCAAGAAAGCTGCGCAAGATAAATTAAATGCACCGGATGATGTTCTTGAATACATCGCAAGTAAAATTTCTACAAATATTCGCGAGCTAGAGGGCGCACTTATTCGCGTTACCGCTTTTGCAAGCCTCAACCGTCAGGGCGTTGATTTAGGTTTAGCGGAGATCGTTCTTAAAGATTTGATTCCAAGTGGCGCAGGTCCAGAAATCACGGCGCCGACAATCATGGCCCAGACCGCCGCTTACTTCAGTTTGACGATCGACGACCTTTGCGGAACTTCACGTTCTCGGGTTTTGGTAAATGCGCGCCAGATCGCGATGTATTTGTGCCGCGAGTTAACTGAGCTTTCACTACCTAAAATCGGCCAGACATTTGGCGGCCGCGATCACACAACTGTTATGCACGCCGACCGAAAGATCCGCCAACTGATGGCTGAACGCCGGTCTATCTATAACCAAGTAACCGAGCTAACCAACCGGATCAAATCTCAAAATAGGGGTTAGGTGGTTTGTCCGATTTCTTACGCTTTGGGGTGCTTACCCCCAACTGTGGAGAAATTGTGGATAACTGTGGATTTCAACGGGAAATCTGTGGTTAAAGCCGAGTTAAAGAAGTTTCGTTTTTAGGAAAAGGGAGTTTGCGATGAGAGAAGCGCTCAATACACACAGAAAAGCTGGGTTTGTCCACAACTTTCCAACAGGTAAAAACGCCTCTAAGCAGGACTTTTCGTCGTTATCCACAGATATCCACGGTGGTTACTACTACTACCTATATATACAAGAAACCCGCCCCCAAGCGAACCCCACAGCTTTTAGATCTTTAAAAACCCAACTAACTAAAAACCTACCTGCTGTGCAAGACTTTCAACTAAAGAAAAAGAGGGTTACGGCGTGAAATTCACTGTAGATCAAGGCGCGCTCACAGATGGCGTCAACTGGGTATCCCGGAGCCTTTCAACCCGCCCAATTAAAACCGAGCTTCTTGGAATCGTTATCGACGCCACTGGCGATGAGGTAATTCTCTCCGGTTCCGATTTAGAAACATCAAGTAAATCTTTCTTTAAAGCAGATATCGCACAACCCGGAAAAGTATTGGTTCCCGGAAAGTTACTCGCGGAAATCTCTCGCTCCCTTCCAAATAAACCAATCACAATCACCTTAGATGGTTCTCGTGTTCTTGTTACTTCAGGTTCAGCAAAGTTCACGCTGCCAACCCTTTCAATCTCTGAATACCCAAACTTGCCTGAACTTCCAGAAACAACCGGAGTTGTTGCAAGTGATGTTTTCGCAACCGCAGTTGCACAAGTTGCAATTGCAGCAGGGCGTGATGATTCACTACCAACACTCACCGGTGTTCATATCGAAATCAACGAAGAGACTGTCACGCTAGCTGCAACAGATCGCTACCGTTTAGCAGTCCGCGAATTTAACTGGCAACCAACTTCACCCGGAGTCTCAACAACATCACTGTTGCGCGGTCGCACAATTGCAGACGCCGCTAAATCTTTAACTGGTTCAAAGAACGTTTCACTATCTTTCGCACCGGCAACTAGCAACGATCGCCTAGCTGGTTTCTCAGGCGAAGGTAAGTCGATGACATCGCGCATGTTAGATGGAACATTTCCCCCATACCGCCACCTATTACCACAAGAGATAACAACCACTGCAATCGTTGAAGTTGCACCTTTCTTAGATTCAGTTCGCCGCGTTGCACTCGTTACCGATAAAACAGTTCCACTTCGCCTCGAGTTTGCAAACAACTCTGTCTCCCTCGAAGCTGGCGCCGGTGAAGAAGCGCAAGCAACCGAAGCAATTGAAATTCTATTAAATGGCGAAGCGATCTCAATCGCCTTCAACCCAGTCTTTTTAGCGGATGGCCTGCAAGCCGTCGGAACTTCATTTGTACAAATTTCATTCACTGGTTCAAATAAACCAGCGATCCTCATGGGCAAATCAGAGCGCGATGGCAAGGTAATCGAAAACTATCGCTACCTCTTGATGCCGATGCGCTACGCCTCTTAAGGCCACTTAAGTGCGCGTTAAAAAATTAGCGCTGACTAATTTCCGCTCATATAAATCTCTCGAGCTTGAGCTAGCTCCTGGGCCAACCACCTTTATCGGCAATAACGGCTCCGGCAAAACAAATATCGCTGAAAGTTTGATCTACCTTGCATACCTTTCTTCACACCGCGTTTCTCAAAACCTTCCACTTCTACACCTCGGCACCAATCAAGCAATCATTCGTGCTGAGATCGAGCGGGATGATCGCACCCTGCAGGTAGACCTAGAGATAAATGCCAGTAAAGCTAACCGCGCGCGGTTAAATCAAAACCCAACTAAATCGCAACGCGAAATTCTGGGCGCCCTGCAGGTTATTTACTTCTCACCTGAAGATTTAGATCTAGTGCGTGGTGAACCAACCCACCGCCGTGATTTTCTAGACAAACTTTTAATTATGCGCAGCCCTCGTCTTGCGGGAGTTATCTCTGATTACGACCGCGTTGTTAAACAACGCAACACCTTGCTAAAAACTCGCGCTCCCGAAAATGCGCTGGCGCCTTGGACAGAACAGTTAATCACTTTAGGTGCTCAATTAAGCGCTGAAAGAATTGCCTTGGTTGAAGAGTTAAGCCCATATGTAACCGCAAACTACGCCAATTTAAATGAAGTAAAACTTGCGTCAATTGCTTATAAATCAGCAACTGATGGCTTAACCACAAATACCGATGAAAACATCCAAACCTTAACCGCGCGCCAACTAGAAGTAGCCCGCCAAGAAACCGAACGCGGGGCTTCACTAATTGGCCCGCACCGTGATGACCTGCACCTACAGCTCGGCGATTTTCCAGCAAAAGGTTATGCCAGCCACGGCGAATCCTGGTCGATGGCTATTTCACTTCGCATTGGATCTTTTAACTTACTGAAATCTGAGGGCGCAGAACCAATTTTAATCCTCGACGATATCTTCGCCGAATTAGATACCGCTCGCCGTGCACAGTTAACTTCAGTTACAAAAATGGCTGAGCAAACAATTATTACCGCCGCAGTTGAAAGTGATCTGCCCCCAGAGTTATTATCAAGTAAGTACTACGTATCTCCAGGTGCAGTAAGTAAAGAAAGGGCGACCGATGTCTAAACGCGACCTTGCCCTGGATTTATTTCGTAGCTACAAAACCGGATTTATAAAGAAAACAAAAGTTGTTGAAGAGCGCACCTCAAAACCCGGCGACCCAACTCTTATCAATGAAGTAATTGAAGATTTAATAACGCAGCGCGATTGGCATTTAGGTATCGCCGAAGGAACGCTCTTCTCAAATTGGAAATCAATTGTTGGCGACGAGATCGCATCTCACACAACACCGCTCTCACTTCTTGAAGGCGCACTACTTGTGCAATGTTCATCAACTGCATGGGCAACACAATTAACTGCTGTTGGTTTAGATCTTCTGCACTCGGTTCAAAAAAGCGCTCCTGATGCCGGCGTGGAATCTTTAAATTTCATCGGGCCACAAGCGCCTTCCTGGAAGCGCGGACTTCGGACCATCAAAAACGAACGCGGCCCGCGCGACACCTACGGCTAGAAAAAACCCCCACCCACTAGGAACCCTCACCCCTGCGCGGAAAACGGCGCATTACCCACACCTAAGGCTTATTGTGGCTAGCGCCTTTTCTTTTTACCGATAGGATTAGAGCGCTTAGTTAAGGAATTCCCCTTCTAGGTGCCTTTTAAGACCAGAACCTGATTTTGTGAGGAGCCTTTAGTGTCCGAGAAGTCCGGCGGTTACGACGCCAGCTCGATCACCGTCCTTGAGGGCCTCGATGCTGTCCGCAAACGCCCCGGCATGTATATCGGCTCAACTGGCGAACGCGGCCTCCACCACCTGGTCTACGAAGTCGTAGATAACTCGGTAGATGAAGCTCTCGCAGGTTATTGCGATGAAATCAATGTGACTTTGATGCCTGATGGCTCACTGCAATGTATCGACAACGGTCGCGGTATCCCAGTTGATATCCACCCAGTTGAAAAGAAGCCAGCGCTCGAAGTTGTTCTTACAGTTTTACACGCCGGCGGAAAATTCGGCGATGGTGGTTACTCAGTCTCTGGCGGTCTACACGGTGTAGGTATTTCTGTAGTTAACGCGCTTTCTACCGATCTTTCAGTTGATGTACAACGCGATGGTTTCTTCTGGTCGCAAAGTTACAAACTTGGTGTTCCAACCGCGCCAGTTAAAAAAGGCGAAGCATCAACCAAAACCGGTACAACAGTTCAATTCTGGCCATCTACCGAAATCTTTGAAACTACAGATTTCTCATTTGAAATTTTATCTACCCGTTTCCGTGAAATGGCTTTCCTAAATAAAGGCTTACGTTTAACCCTCACCGATATGCGTCCTGGCCACGTTGACGATAAAGGCGAGCCTTTATATGTAAATTACAAATACGACGGCGGTATTGCAGATTTCGTAAAACACCTCAATTCAACTCGTGGCGAAACCCATAAATCAATCATCTTCTTTAACGCCGAAGATAAGAAAGCAAAACTCTCACTTGAGATCGCTATGCAATGGAACGCCGGATTCTCTGAATCTGTCTACACCTTCGCAAACACTATTCACACCCACGAAGGTGGAACTCACGAAGAAGGTTTCCGTACCGCACTTACATCAGTTGTAAACAAGTTTGGCGAAGAAGCCGGATTCATTCGCAAGAAAGAAGATCGCCTAACTGGCGATGATGTTCGCGAAGGTTTAACTGCAATTGTTTCTATCAAACTTGGCGAGCCACAATTTGAAGGCCAGACAAAAACCAAACTCGGCAACACTGAAGCAAAGTCATTTACCCAAAAGGCTGTAAACGAATTTTTAACCCAATGGTTTGAACAAAACCCACAAGAAGGTAAAGACATTGTTCGCAAGAGCATCGATGCCGCTGCAGCTCGTGTTGCAGCGCGCAAAGCGCGCGATCTATCCCGTAACCGCAAAGGTTTACTCGAAGGCCGTGGCATGCCCGGCAAGCTCGCAGATTGCCAATGGACCGATCCATCAAAGTGTGAGCTCTACATCGTCGAAGGTGACTCAGCGGGTGGTTCCACAAAAGGTGGACGCGATTCGCGTAACCAAGCAGTTCTGCCAATTCGCGGCAAAATTCTTAACGTTGAGAAAGCACGCATCGACCGCGTACTACAAAACAACGAAGTGCAAGCTTTAATTACTGCACTCGGCACTGGCGTTCACGAAGATTTCGATATTGAAAAACTTCGCTATCACAAGATTATTTTGATGGCCGATGCTGACGTCGATGGACAGCACATCCGTACATTGCTTTTAACTTTGTTATTCCGCTTTATGCGCCCACTTATTGAAAAAGGCTTTGTTTACTTGGCGCAACCACCACTTTATAAAATTAAATGGGGCGGTAAAGATCCGATTGAATACGCATTCTCTGATCGCGAACGTGATGGCATGATCAAGATCGGTCTTGATGCCGGAAAGCGTTTACCAAAAGATGACGGTATCCAACGCTTTAAAGGCCTTGGCGAAATGCCAGCGAAAGAACTTTGGGATACAACAATGGATCCCGAACACCGCGTGCTAATTCAAGTAACTCTTGAAGATGCATCTGCAGCTGATGATCTCTTCTCCGTTCTTATGGGTGAAGATGTAGAACAACGCCGCGCATTTATTCAACGTAACGCTAAAGATGTTAGATTTTTGGATATCTAAATGGCTGACGATAAAAAACCTAAAGATGTAACTCCAGTCGATCGCACTGGCATGGTTAACCCTGGTGATGATTTCGATCGTATTGAAACCGTTGATCTACAAGTCGAAATGGCGCGTTCGTACCTCGACTATGCAATGTCAGTCATTGTTGGCCGTGCTTTGCCAGATGTGCGAGATGGATTAAAGCCTGTTCACCGCCGCGTTTTATATGCGATGTACGACGCTGGTTATCGACCAGATAAGGGTTACTACAAATCTTCACGTATCGTCGGTGATGTCATGGGTAATTACCACCCACACGGTGACACCGCGATCTATGACACCGTTGTTCGCTTAGCCCAGCACTGGTCACTTCGTTATCCATTAGTAGATGGCAACGGAAACTTTGGTTCTCCCGGCAACGATCCAGCTGCAGCAATGCGTTATACCGAAGCCCGCCTGTCTCCTATCGCGATGGAGATGATGCGCGATATCGATGAAGACACCGTTAACTTCTCACCAAACTACGACGGCCGTTCACAAGAACCAGATGTTCTACCAAGTCGTTTTCCAAACCTGCTTGTAAACGGTTCTGCCGGTATCGCAGTTGGTATGGCGACAAATATTCCGCCCCACAACTTACGTGAAATCACCGAAGGCGTTATCTACGCTCTTAAAAATCCCGATATCAAACCTGAAGAGTTATTAACCGAACTTCTAAAAATTGTTAAAGGCCCAGATTTCCCAACCAAGGCTTTAATTGTTGGACGCACTGGCATCGAAGAGGCTTACCGCACAGGCCGTGGTTCAATCACGATGCGCGCAGTTGTGCAGGTTGAAGAAATCAATAAGCGCACCTGTCTTGTAGTTTCCGAACTTCCTTACCAAGTTAACCCAGATAACTTAGCCCTTAAGATCGCCGAACTTGTTAAAGATGGCAAGATCAAAGGCATCGCCGATGTGCGCGATGAAGGCAACGAGCGTCTTGGCCAACGTCTAGTAATTGTTCTTCAATCTTCTGCAATTCCTAAAGTTATTTTAAATAACCTTTATAAACAGACTCAATTACAAGATACCTTCGGCGCAAATATGTTGGCACTTGTCGACGGCGTGCCACGCACCCTGCGTTTAGATGAATTCATCAAGTTCTACATCGAACACCAAGTAGAAGTAATCATCCGACGTACTAAATATCGTTTGGCCGAAAAAGAAAAACGCGCCCACATCTTGCAGGGCTACCTCAAAGCACTCGATGCTCTTGATGCGGTTATCGCTTTAATCCGTGCATCTACCACCCCTGAAGAAGCGCGCACCGGTTTGATGAAATTACTTGATGTCGATGAAGTGCAAGCAAATGCAATTCTCGATATGCAACTTCGCCGCATCGCAGCGTTGGAACGCCAGAAGATCAACGACGAATACAACGGGCTTATGACCGATATTGTCGAGTTAAACGAGATCTTGGCCAGCGAAGCAAAGCAGCGCCAGATAATCATTTCAGAGCTCACTGAACTCACTGCAAAATATGGCGATGAACGTCGCACCCAAATTGTTGCTAGCGAAGGTGATTTCTCGGCTGAAGATTTAATTCCAGATCAAGATGCGGTCGTCACAATTACTCGTGGTGGCTATGCCAAACGTACCAACGCAGATCTTTATAAATCACAACGTCGCGGTGGCCGCGGCGTAAAAGGTGCAGCGCTAAAACAAGACGACGTTGTCGACCACTTCTTTGTTGCCAGCACACACGACTGGTTATTGTTCTTTACCAACCAAGGTCGCGTCTACCGCGCCAAAGTGCACGAACTCCCAGATGCAGGTCGCGATGCGCGCGGACAACATGTTGCTAACTTGATGGCCTTTAAGCCAGATGAGTTAATTGCACAAGTCTTGTCATTTAAGGATTACACCGCATCCCCTTATCTAGTCCTTGCAACTAAAACTGGTTTGGTTAAAAAGACTCCACTTACCGAATACGACTCACCTCGTACCGGCGGACTCATTGCAATCTCACTAAAACCTGGTGATGAAGTTGTATCTGCAGCGCTTGTCAATAAAGGCGATGAATTGTTATTAGTTTCTAAGAAAGCGATGTCACTTCGCTTTGCCGCAGATGACGAATCCCTTCGCCCAATGGGTCGCTCAACAAGTGGTGTTATCGGAATGAAGTTCCGTGCCGATGATGAACTTCTAACAATGGCGCGCATCGATTCACAAACAGCAACAGCATTTGTATTTACTGCAACCGACGGTGGTTACGGAAAGAAAACCCCACTCGATGAATATCGTTTACAAGGTCGCGGCGGTATCGGCATTAAAGCTGCCAAGATCGACGAAAATTCACGTGGCTCACTCGTTAGCGCACTAGTTCTTGCTGATACCGATGAAATCTTGGCGATCACATCTGCAGGAACCGTTATGCGCACACCAGCTGCTGAAGTCCGCCAAACCGGCCGCGACTCAATGGGTGTTCGCTTGGTAAACCTCGATGAAGGCGTTGCACTGGTCTCTGTTACACAGAACCAGGAAGATGAGATTTCGGGCAAATAACGCTAGTCTTGCCCACCTGCGCTAAGGCGCGTTTTGGTCTCTTGAAGAAGTTCAAGTAACCTAGCGCTTCTGCATTAAAGAGAGATCTTTCTTGCGGGCCCATAGCTCAGCCTGGTTAGAGCGCTTCCCTGATAAGGAAGAGGTCGGTGGTTCAAGTCCACCTGGGCCCACCCGTTCTAACACGGGGACCTAGCTCAATTGGTAGAGCACCGCCTTTGCAAGGCGGGGGTTAGGGGTTCGATTCCCCTGGTCTCCACAAATTTTTAATTTCGGAACCAGTAAAACTGGTCTCCACACAGTTCTTATTTAATGTAATTCATCCACTTAAACGATTGGCTACATATATGTCATCAACAGCAACTCTTCACACAACACTCGGCGACATCGTTATCGAGCTCTACCCAAACCATGCACCAAAGACAGTTGCAAACTTTGTTGAACTAGCAACTGGTGCAAAAGAGTGGACCGATCCACGCGATGGCAAGAAGACAACTGCAAAGTTATACGACGGAACAATTTTCCACCGCGTCATTTCAGGTTTCATGATTCAAGGTGGAGATCCACTAGGAAAAGGTTTCGGCGGACCTGGTTACCAATTCGCTGACGAATTCCACGGCGAACTTCAATTCGATGCGCCATACATTCTTGCAATGGCTAACTCAGGCCCAGGAACAAATGGTTCACAGTTCTTTATCACTGTTGCACCAACAACTTGGTTGAACCGCAAGCACACCATCTTCGGAGCAGTTAAAGACGCTGCTTCTCAGGCTGTTGTAGACAAGATCGGTTCAACACCAACAGGTGCACAAGATGTTCCTGTTACACCAGTTGTAATCAATAGCGTCACAATCGCTTAACTTTTAAATATGTACCAAATGAAGCGTTCTGCAACGCTCTCATTAATTACAGTAATTTCAGGTGCGTACTTATTAAATCTGGTCTATCCAGAGTTTTACGATTACACAGCGCTCTTCAGGCCATTTGTAGATTCAGGTGAATACTGGCGACTCTTTACTGTCGCTCTCGTTCACGGCGGACTCACACATCTATTTTTTAATATGTTCTCACTTCTAGTTTTAGGAAATCCCATCGAAGCTGCTCTCGGCAAAGCGCGCTTTCTTGTAATTTTCCTTATCTCACTCTTAACCGGTTCCCTCGCTTCGATCTATCTGACAACCGAGCTTTACGTTTCTGTCGGCGCATCAGGTGCAATCTTTGGTTTATTCGGCGCCTTCATCGCACTTCGCAAGCGGATCAACGACGGCGTACGCGATATCTATGTAATCGTCGGACTTAACTTCGTATTCGGCTTCATCCTGGGCGGCGTCGACTGGCGCGCCCACCTTGGAGGCCTTGTTGGGGGCTACCTAACCACCGCGGTATTGCTTCGAATTACACGCGTGTAATTCCTCCACACTGTGCACAAACCCTGTGGATAAGTTCGTTCGAGCAATTGCCCTCGTTTATACCCGTGAAAGGGATTTCGAAGTGCAAGGACTGTAAAAGGCTTTTCCCCAGTCCTTAGCGAGAAATCCCTTAAACGTTTTTAACGTTACGCAACAACACCTGAGCTACATCCAAAACCTCAACATCGCTTTGTCGCGCAACCATCCCATCGCCAACCATCACGCGACAGAACGGACATGCAACTGCAACTTCATCAACACCGGTTGAGATTGCTTCATCAACGCGACTTAAGTTAATCCGCGTTCCGATCTTCTCTTCCATCCACATACGTCCACCGCCACCACCGCAGCAGAATGAACGCTCCTGGTTACGTGGCATCTCAGTGATGTCGCAACCGGAAGCTTCAAGCAGTTCGCGTGGTGGTGCATAGATCTGATTGTGACGACCCAAGTAACAAGGATCGTGATAGGTAAGTTTCTGTTCGCTCTTATGTGGACTTGGCTTTAGACGCTTCTCTTTAATCAAAGTGTTAAGTAATTGAGTGTGGTGGATCATCTCAAGTTCAAAACCACTCTGGGCGTAGTCACGACCGATAGTTGTAAAGCAGTGAGGACAAGTAACAACAACTTTCTTCTTACCCTTTGGACGCCCTGCAAATACTTCATTAAATGTTTCGATGTTTTCGCGGGAAAGTATTTGGTACAAGAATTCATTTCCAGAGCGGCGTGCTGGGTCTCCTGTACACGTCTCGCGCTTGCCGAGAACTGCGAAGGTAACACCCGCCATATGGAGTAGCTCTGCAACAGCCTTAGTTGTTTTCTTCGCGCGTTCTTCATAAGCACCCGCGCAACCGACCCAGAATAAATATTCAACTTCATCTGGCAACACACCTTCAACTACACGGACAGGGAAATCACACTCTGCGATCCAGCCTTCGCGATCTTGTTTATTTGCACCCCATGGGTTGCCGGCCTTTTCAAGATTTCGGAATGTGCCACCGAGTTCTGATGGAAATTCTGATTCAACTAATACTTGGAACCGGCGCATATTTACGATGTGATCAACGTGTTCGATATCAACCGGACATTCATTTACGCAGGCACCACACATAGTGCAAGACCAGAGAACATCAAGTGAAATAGGGCTGTCCTCACCAACTAGCGCTTCAGTTTCAACTACCTTAGCAAATGCGTGATCGCGCATCGCCATAATCAATAGCTTTGGCGAAAGCGGCTTATCTGTATGCCAAGCAGGACATTGCGATTGGCAACGTCCACACTCGGTACACGAAGTCATATCGAGCAGACCCTTCCAAGAAATATCTGCGCGATTTCCTAAACCAAAGACATCATCTTCGGCAGGATCTTCAAAGTTAACCGGCTTACCGTGTGACAACATTTCAGGAAGTGCGCCAAGTGAATTGCTGCCATCGCTATTGCGCTTGTAGAAAATGTTGAAGAAGGCAAGGAAGCGGTGCCAGGCAATACCCATTGTCAGGTTGCTTGCAATAACAATGAACCACGCCATCGAAATTACAATCTTTGCTGTCGCCACCCAAACGATTGCAGTTTCAATAGATGCAACACTCAAACCTTTAAAGGCGAGAACTGCTGGCCAAGAAATTGCATAATGCCAGTTCCAGTTTCCTTCACCAGCAAGTGCGCCTTCGAGTCCACGCAGCGCAATTACACAGAAAACAATTGCAAGGATTGTTGCCTCAACGTAATATGCCTTACCCATACCCGAACGAGCAAAACGGTTAAGCATGCGAAAACGGGTAACTTGGCGAATTCCAATTAAGGTAACAATTCCAACGCCAGTTGCCATCGCGATAAATTCAGCGAAGAGTTCGTAAACAACCCAATGCCCAATAAACGGCAATGCAAACTCCGGATTGATAACTTGCCCATACGCGGTAACCAAAGTTCCAAACAACGCACCGAAACCGATCATGACAAACCAGTGTGCAATTCCAGTTGCAGTGAATTTGAGCATCTTGGTGTGGCCCAAAACTTCCTTCAACATATTCTTAAAGCGCGCGCCCTGATCATTGCTGCGCGTTGGATCAGCTTGGCCCTTGCGGTAAATCCCAATCAACTGGCGCACCCGAACCGTCAGCAAAACCAGAGCGACAACGGTGATCGTGTACGAAAGTGTGGCTAGGGCGATACGCATAACGCGAGGTTACCGAGCGGGGCGGGAATAAGTAGGCAGGCCGAGGAGTTATACGGGGTGCCCCAACCTTGAGTCGCACCTACTCAACCTTTTGAGTAAGATGGACTCAGGTTAGAGCAGCCTCAACCCCAGATCGGGCTTGAGATGAGCTAAGAAACATAAAAAGGAGCAATACACATGGCTAGAGCAGTCGGAATCGACCTCGGAACTACAAATAGCTGCGTATCGGTACTCGAAGGTGGAGAGCCAACGGTTATCGCAAACGCAGAAGGCGCTCGCACAACCCCATCGATCGTCGCCTTCGCAAAGAATGGCGAAGTCCTTGTTGGTGAAGTTGCTAAGCGTCAGTCAGTGACAAACGTTGAACGCACAATCCGTTCCGTTAAGCGTCACATGGGTACTAACTGGACTATCGATATCGATGGCAAGAAGTACACCGCACAAGAAATTTCTGCACGCGTTCTACAAAAACTAAAGCGCGATGCCGAGGCGTACCTCGGAGAAACAGTTACGGATGCAGTTATTACTGTTCCTGCTTACTTCTCTGATGCAGAACGTCAAGCAACAAAAGAAGCCGGCGAAATTGCGGGCCTCAATGTTCTTCGCATTATCAACGAACCAACTGCAGCAGCGCTCGCATACGGTCTTGATAAAGCAGATCAAGAACAAACAATTCTCGTATTCGACTTAGGCGGCGGAACGTTCGACGTTTCACTTCTTGAAATCGGCGATGGCGTTGTTGAAGTTAAAGCAACTGCTGGTGATAACCACCTCGGTGGCGATGACTGGGATCAAGCTCTCGTTGATCACTTGGTACAAACATTCGGTTCTAAGAACGGAATTGATCTAACCAAGGACAAGATGGCGATGCAGCGCGTTCGCGAAGCAGCTGAAAAAGCGAAGATCGAACTCTCATCTTCACAGCAAGCTTCAGTCAACTTGCCTTACATCACCGTTGATGCAGAGAAGAACCCACTCTTCCTTGACGAAACAATTACACGTGCACAATTCCAAACACTTACTGCACCACTTCTAGATCGTTGCAAGAAGCCATTCCAGCAAGTTCTTAAGGACTCCGGAATCGCAATCGGCAATATCAAGAGCGTTGTTCTTGTTGGTGGTTCAACCCGTATGCCAGCGGTCGTTGATTTAGTTCGCGATCTAACCGGCGGAAAAGAGCCAAATAAGGGCGTAAACCCTGATGAAGTTGTTGCAGTTGGTGCATCACTTCAAGCTGGTGTTCTTAAGGGTGAAGTTAAAGATGTTCTCCTTCTCGACGTAACACCACTGACACTTGGTATCGAAACCAAGGGTGGCGTTATGACCAAGATGATCGAGCGCAACACAACTATTCCTACAAAGCGCAGCGAAATCTTTACAACTGCTGATGACAATCAGCCTGCTGTACAGATCCAGGTTTACCAGGGCGAGCGTGAAATGGCTGCTTACAACAAGAAGCTAGGCATGTTCGAACTAACCGGAATCGCTCCAGCTCCACGCGGAGTTCCACAAGTTGAAGTTACCTTCGACATTGACGCAAACGGAATCGTTCACGTTGGTGCAAAGGATCTTGCAACTGGCAAAGAACAGTCAGTCACAATCAGCGGTGGATCTGCTCTTTCAAAAGAAGAGATTGATCGCATGATGGCAGATGCTGAATCACACGCCGCAGAAGATAAGCAGCGTCGTGAAGAAGCAGAGATCCGCAACAACGGAGACTCACTTGTCTATCAGACTGAAAAGTTCATTGCAGATAATGCAGAAAAACTTTCAGAAGGCGAAGCAGCCGAGAAGAAGACCGAAGTTGAGGCAGCACTTGCCGAACTAAAGACTTCACTCGGTGGCGCTAACTTCGAATCAATTAAGTCAAACACCGAAAAGGTTGCAACGCTTAGCCAAGCACTTGGTTCAGCAATGTATGCCGCCGCAGGAGCCGCAGCCGGTGATGGTGCAGCAACTGAAGATGGTGTTGAAGATGCAGAGGTAGTTGAAGACGAAGGCGCTAAGTAGTGTCAGACTCGACAACAGAAGCGGATGACGCTTTGCTAACAACTGAAGAAGCAGTGGAGGCTGCCCCGGATCAGGAGACTGATCCGGTGGCAGTGCTCACCGCTGATTTACAACGACTTCAGGCCGAATACGTCAACTACCGCAAACGTGTAGAACGCGATCGCGCACTTGCTCACGAGCTAGCGATTGGTGGAGTTTTAACCGAACTCCTTGCAACTCTCGATGACATTGCCCGCGCAACCGAACACGGTGAGCTAACTGGCGGATTTAAATCTGTTGCAGATCAAATTGCAGCAGTGACAACACGCCTTGGTTTGGAAAAGTACGGCACCGCAGGTGATGAATTTGATCCACAAATTCACGAAGCGCTTCTGCACGACACAAGTGCAGATGTGAAAGTGCCCACCGCCACAAAGATTTTGCAGCCAGGATATAAATTTAAAGAACGTATCTTGCGCCCGGCTCGCGTTGCAGTTACAGATCCAGCCGAAACGCCTGCGGAGTAACAACTTTCCATGGCCGCTAAAGACCTTTACGAAAAGGATTTCTACAAGATCCTCGGAGTTGGCAAATCTGCCAGCGGCGATGAGATCAAGAAGAAATACCGTTCTTTAGCGCGCGAATTGCACCCTGATAAAACTAAGGGCGATGCCGCAATGGAAGAAAAGTTCAAAGCAGTTTCTGAGGCTTACGACATCTTGTCCGATGGCAAGAAGCGCGCTGAATACGATCAAGCGCGCGATATGTTCGAACGCGGTGGTTTCCGCGCACCACAAGGTGGACAAAATTTCCAAGGTGGAGATTTCTCCGACATTTTCGGTGGCGGCAACCCTCAAGATATCTTCGCTAACTTATTTGGCGGCGGCGGACGTCGCGGCCCACGTAAAGGACAAGATCTACAGACCGAAGCAACTATTACCTTTAAAGAAGCAGCATTCGGTACAACTTTAGAACTTCGCTTATCTGCAGATGGTGGGCCATCTCAAACTATTTCAGCGCGCGTTCCAGCTGGAGTAAACGATGGCGCAAAAATTCGCGTTAAAGGAAAAGGTTCCAGAGGCGAAGCAGGCCCCGGCGACTTATTTATCTTGCTACATGTAAAGCCCCACGCTGTTTTTTCACGTAAAGGCGAGAACATTGCGCTAACCGTTCCAGTTACATTTACTGAAGCAGCACTTGGTGGAGACATTAAAGTTCCAACGCTTGCCGGCGATGAAGTTACCTTGCGCATTGCCCCCGGAACTTCTAATGGACGTGTCTTGCGCGTTAAGGGCCGTGGGATTACCAAGGGTGCAACCGTCGGAGATTTACTAGTAACTATTGAAGTGCAAGTTCCACAACGCGTTGAAGGTGAAGCACTTGATGCGCTCAAGAAATATGCCGAAGCAACTGCTGATCAAGAAGTTCGTAAAGAATTTAACACGAAGGCGCTGCAATGAGCGACAAAGAAAATTTAGATAACCAACAACCTGATGACGAAGCAGGTCTATACGTCATCTCTGTTGCCGCCGAACTTTCAGGACTACATCCACAAACACTTCGCCAATACGATCGTTTAGGTTTAGTTTCACCAAACCGCACCGTTGGTCGCAACCGCCGATATTCATTGCGCGATATTGCATCTCTGCGCATGGTGCAGCGCCTAACAGGTGAAGGCATTAATCACGCCGGCATTAAACGAATCATCGAACTCGAATCTGCAATGGCCAATATGGCGATTGAGGTTGCACAACTTCGAATCGAAGTAGATGCACTTCTAAAGGAAAATCCACCTAAGGCACTTGCTACACGGAAGAAGAACGAAGTAATCGTTTACGAGGATGAGAACTAAGCGCTCTTAAAAGCGTTAACTCTTCCCTTCCAACTACTTAAAGTCTTTTCTGCCGGAGATTGCAAGACCTTCTCTAAAACAGTTGCATAAACATCTCTAAAATCTGTAGTAACCGCTAAATCACCATCAATAAGTTTTGTCAGCGATGGTTGATCACCATAGAAACCACCTTGTACGCGATCTCCAATCAAGAACATTGGGCCAGCAGTTCCATGATCTGTACCGTCTGAACCATTTGCCTGCACACGTCTTCCGAATTCGCTGTAGATCATCACAGTCACATCTTTATCTCGCCCGGATGGTTTTAACTGGCTCAGGAATCTTGTGATGCTCTCCGAAACCGTGCCGAGCAATAGCGCCTGCGCATTCGCTTCATTGGCATGGGTATCAAATCCACCTAAAGAGACCGACCAAACTTTTGTCGGCGAACCTGCCGCAATTAACTTAGAGACAATATTTAATTGTTGACTTAGGTTTGAATCTCCGCCTGCGTTGCCTCCAGAAACCGTGGGTAAATCATCGGCAAGTGGCGCAGGTTTAACTAGAACCGATGTTATATTTCCTGAGACGCTAAACAAATTGCGCATTGAAGTAGCTGCTGCGGCAAGTAGCGGAGAGTCTTTCTGCGACGGAGCGGACAATCTTGAAAATGCCTTTGCCATCGCACCTCCAGGAATGATTAATCCACCAAGTGGCAGCGCTGAACCGCTTTGCTTCTTTCCCGCAAGAAGTGGAGGAAGAACCGAGCCCAAACTTATTGAAGTCAGTGGATCAATTGGCTGTGTATCTAACCAACGCCCCAACCATCCCGTATTTAAATGGTTCTGAGGTGAACCGCTCTGCCAAATTGCCATAGAGGAGAAATGAGAACGATCCGGCTTTGGATAACCAACACCGCGGACGATGGCAACCTTCTTCTCATCCCACAACTTTTTTACCCCAACCATTGAGGCGTTAAGTGCAAGATCATCGGACAGCGGCAACAAAGACTCTGGTTTGTAATTTAAATCAGGACGCGCAGAATAGTAAGCAGGATCCTTATATGGAATTACAGTATTTAAACCATCGTTGCCACCATAAAGAGTGACTACAACCAAAATTGGTGTACCTGGGGCGAGCGGTCGTGTGATCGCGGCGTTAGCAACATCGTCTAAAGATAGAACTGAAGAAGCAACCGCTGTTGCACCCGAGTACTTTAAAAATTGTCGGCGCGTAACAGTGCGCATTCCCAGTTGTTCGCAGGACATTGTCGGTTTTTCGTTCATACACTCACCACATATTCCGGGCTACAGATTGCTAAAGTAATTAGACGTTGCGGATTATCACGAACTTCACGTAAAGCAAAAGTTGTCCGTGGACTCCATTCGACAACACCCAATAGATCTGCGAGGTAATTAACTCGTCTTTCCGGCGCCAATTCGATCAGCGCAGTTAATTTCGCCTGGCCTGATAGCCATGTTGCGAAAGCGATTCGGAACTGGGCGCTTGCAGAACTCAACCACGCCTCATCAACTGGCCAACCACCTACATTTGGTGGAGATAGCGGAATCTGCGCGAGCTTATCTAAATAGCCATTTAACTTTGAAAATGATGGGAGAAGAGATGGTGTTAATTCAAGTGCGCGACATACCGCAACAAACCACTCGACCGGAGACTTAACCATCGAGTTCTCAGAACTAGCAACATCACCCGAGGATATAAAAGCGGCAACCAGCTTTGATATATCTCGTTGTGAGAATGCACTTATGGCCGAATGGCTAACTGGTAGTGGATTAGCCGAAGATATAAACCGGTACCAAACTCTTTCAGCGATAAACTTTGCGCAATTTTCCTGATCCACCAAATGGCTAATTACTTGATCTGGAGTGAAAACTCCGGTCTTACCTAAAACCGTTACTGCGCCAGCATCTCTGCGTCGCGGATTGAGAACGATCTTTCCTGTGCTTCGAACCATCTGATAACCAGTAAAGGCGCGAGCCAGCTCCTTAACATCTGTTTCGGTGTAACGATTTACCCCAAGAACAAATAGCTCCATCATTTCGCGAGATAGGTTTTCATTAGGCGCCTTAACAGTGTTTTCACCGCCATCAAGCCATATCTGAAGTGCTCCATCTGCAAACATCTCTTGCGAGAATTTACGAAAATCACCCAACGCGTTACGTCTAAAAGTCTCTAGTTGATTAAACATCGGCAAGGCGTAATTAACTTTGCCAATTGATGTTGCCCAATGCCCGTGCCAAAACCAAATCAACTTCTCTTGTAGTTGATTATCACCTTGTACCATTTGATCGAGCCACCACAGAACTAAAATCTGATTTTGATTTCTTAACGCTTTGGAAAACTCTAAAACATCTGGGCTATTAGCTTCGGGGCGCTTACCAAGATCAAGCATCACAGGAGCAGGAAGTACTGAACCGGTGCGCGAAGTGTTTGATATCAACTCTGACTTTTTAGCGCCAACTCCAGCGTTCAGTGCAGCAGAGAATTCTCCAGGCTTAGGTCCAAATCCAAAGCGATGGAAGAGGCGCGCAGTTTCTAACCGCTGCTGATTCATGTTGTGAGAGTAGGTCTATTGGGTTAACAATGTAAGGTTGCCACATGAACTCACACGAACTTCTCCGAGAAGAGATAAAAAACAAGGCCGTTGTTCACGGAAAAGTCATACTTTCATCCGGAAAAGAAGCTGATTACTACGTTGATCTGCGTCGTGTGACCCTCGATCATGTTGCTGCCCCACTCGTCGGCGAAGTAATGCTGGAGCTAACCAAAGATCTTGATTACGAGGCAGTTGGCGGTTTAACACTTGGCGCCGATCCAGTTGCAACGGCGATGATGCATGTGGCGGCGCGTAACGGCAAAAAAATTAACTCGTTCGTAGTCCGCAAAGCAGAAAAAGCTCACGGATTGCAGCGCCGCATCGAAGGTCCAGATGTTGTTGGAAAGCGCGTCTTGGCAGTTGAAGATACTTCCACAACAGGTGGCTCTGTTTTAACTGCAGTAGAAGCCCTTAAGGAAGCGGGCGCAATTGTGGTCGGTGTTGCCGTAATAGTAGAACGCGGCGCCAAACAAGCGATTATTGATGCTGGATACGAATACCGCGCAGCATTTCAACCCGCAGATTTAGGTCTTTAAGGAATTAACTTAAATGGCGTTTAGTGCGCCATTCGCGCAGAATTTCTAGCGCAACCGGCAAGACGCTTATTGCAATAATCAAACCAACTATTGGAAGCAGATATTTATCAACGCTTCCCTCGATACGTTCGCCTAGAAAAAATCCCAAGCCAATTACCGATTGCGTCCAAATAACTGCGCCAACTACGTTCCAGAGGAAGAATTTCTTTGCAGGCACTCCCACAATTCCGCACATCGGATTTATCAACGTTCTTACAAATGGAATAAAGCGCGCTAAAACCAAAGCCTTACCGGTGCCATATTTATTTAGCCATTTCTGCGTTGCTTGCACTTTCTTCTGATTAAAAATGCGACCATCGGGGCGATCAAAGAGCTTTACCCCGTATTTTGCGCCAATCCAGTAGCCGGTCTGTGATCCGATAATTGCAACAAGTGGAGCTGCAATTAATAACGAAATGATCTCAATTTGCACACCATCGAAGACTTTTGCAGCCGCACCCGAAGCGCCGACACCTGCTAGAAATAAAAGTGAGTCTCCTGGGAAGAATAAACCGATCAATAAACCAGTTTCCATAAAAATTATGGCGAGAATGCCTATTAGGCCAAGTGTTGAAATTATCGAATGCGCATCAAAGAGATTAACCGTTTGGGAAAAATGCATACCTAGAGGATAAGGTACGCGCCATGTCTTCGCACTTAAGCCCAGGGTTGCACTTCTCACCTGAGCGCAACTGGATGAACGACCCAAATGGGTTGATCTTCTACAAAGGTAAATACCACCTCTTCTTCCAACATAACCCTTTCGAAAATATTTGGGGCAATATGTCGTGGGGTCATGCAGTAAGCGAAGATTTGATTAAATGGAATGAGTTACCAGTTGCTATTGCTTGCGATGATTCACACGCAATTTTTTCGGGTAGCGCGGTAGTTGATTACTTCAACACATCAGGCTTCGGCACTTTAGAAAACCCGGCCATGGTCGCTATCTACACCGCACATAAACATGACGATTCACATCAAGCGCAAGCCCTGGCGTATAGCCTCGACGAAGGTTTGACCTGGGTTAAATATGAAGGCAACCCCGTTCTTGATCTACAACTAAACCACTTCCGCGATCCAAAAGTGATGTGGGATAGAACAACAGAAGCTTGGTTAATGACCGTTGTTCTTCCCAAGGAAAGAAAAGTCTCTTTCTATTCATCAAAAGATCTAAAGAATTGGGCGTATTTAAGTGACTTTGGCCCAGTTGGCGCCACCGATGGCGATTGGGAATGCCCGGATCTATTTCCTTTATTTGTAGACGGCGATGAAAGCAGAACCAAATGGGTTCTGCTAATTTCAATTAACCCAGGTGGTTTAACCGGTGGATCCGGAACACAATATTTTATTGGTGACTGGAATGGAAAAGAATTCATTGCCGACGATGTAAAAACTAATTGGTTAGATTACGGCCGCGACAATTACGCCGGTGTCACATTTAACGACGTACCAAACCAGCGCCGCGTCTTTATCGGCTGGATGAGCAACTGGGAATATGCACACAGCTTTCCAACATCACCATGGCGCGGTGCGATGACGCTTCCACGCGAGCTAACACTAATAACCAAAGATGGAAAGATTTCACTCGCTGCAAAACCAGTTACAGAGCTAGAAAATTATCTTGGTGAGAAGTTAACGGCAGGAAACAAAGCGGAGCTCTTACAGATAATGGCAACTATTTCGACAAGCGAAGGTCTTTCAACAAAGTTTCGCGTAACCGCTGATGCCGGAAGCTATTTCGAGTTTGGGTACGACGCCAAAAGTAAATCTATTTTCGTTGATCGCAGTAACGCTTGGAATGAAATCCCCTCAACCCATATTCATAGCGCACGCCTAACCGGCGATGAAAAAACTTTTGATATCTGCGCAATTGTTGGCAGCGCATCAGTTGAAATCTTCGCGGCAGGCGGAACTCTTGTAATAACGGATCTTTTATTTCTATCTGGGGTGAGCCGTAGCGTTTCCTTCGAGATCGCCGAAGGATGCCAGCCACCCCGTTCGATCGCCGTTCGGGCTATCGCGCCACGCCGTTAAAGCCCCGCATAGCACTGCAAAAACCTGCAAAAAACCCTGAAAATGTCATTACATCGTTACGAGCAAAGCACCAATTGTCCGATTTTGGCTTGCGCGGCTCGTGTATTTTTCCCCTCGAATCAGCTGGTAACTCTCTGCCGGCTGCCCCTTTGAGAGGAAATATATGAAGAAGACAAAGCTCGGAGCGCTCCTTGCCGCTTCAGCAGTTGCTCTTTCACTTGTTTCAGTAGCGCCAACAGCGTCAGCTGCAACATGTTCAAAGAAGACAACTGTCACAATGCTCGGAACAATCAAGCCTGAAATTCAGGATCAATTCCTTGCAGCAGTTGCTTCTTACAACAAGAGCCAAAACTGCTACACACTTAAGTCGATCCCTGGTGATCGCAACATCACATTCCTACAGAACGTAACCCCAAAGTACGCTGCAAATGATGCACCAACAATCATGTACACACTTCAAGAGATTCCTGACATGGCTGACAAGGTCATGGACTGGAAGGGAACAAAGCTTGTAAAGCTAGTTTCACCAGGACTTCTTGAAGCTGCAAAGGTTGGCGGCAAGCAGGTTGGTGTTCCATCAACAGCTGAAGCTTTCGGTCTTCTTTACAACAAGAAGGTAATCAAGGCTGCTGGTATTGATGTAACAAAGATCAAGACACGTGCAGATCTAGAAGCAGCATTTAAGAAGCTTCAGGCAGCTGGAAAGAAGCCACTTCACTTCTCAGCTATCTGGTGGTCACTTGGTGCACACTTCACAAACATCTTCCATGCAAACGCTGGCAAGACACACGAAGCACGTCTAGCAGTTCTAGATCAGCTTTCAGATGGAAAGAAGAACCTTTCAGCAGATCCAGCATTTAAGAACTGGCTTGCTACATACGATCTTCTAAAGAAGTACAACTCATCACCCGCTAACCTCACAGACACTGAATACGATGCTTCAATTGCAGCACTTGCAAGCGGAGATTTCGGATTCATGTTCCAAGGTAACTGGACTGAGCCAAACTTGATGACTGCTGCAAAGGGCACCGATTTCGGAATCATGCCTCTTCCAACAGGCACAACTGCATCAACATACGGAAATGATTCAATTCCAGTTGGTGTACCTGGTTACTTCATGATCGATGCAAAGCAGTCAACAAAGGCTGAGCGCGATGGTGCAATTGACTTCCTTACATGGCTCTACACATCACCAACCGGACAGCGTTTCGTTGCTGATCCTGTAACTGATGGCGGAATGGGATTCATTCCTGTTTACAAGGGATTCAAGGTTCAGCCAGCTACAAGCATGGCTCGCGATATCGCGAAGTATGTTGATGGCGGAAAGACACTTGAGTGGATCAACACCTACTACCCAGCTGGTCTCCAAGAGACAGTTGGAAAGGTATCTATGCAGCAGTACTTCACCGACAAGATCAGCGCAGCTGACCTTGCTAAGGCGATCCAAGATGCATGGAAGGGCTCAACAAAGACTTGGCGTGGAGCAGCGAAGTAATTTCGCACACCCATATCTAAGTTAATAAAAAGTAAATAAAATCATCCTGAGGCGGGGCAACCCGCCTCAGGATGATTTACTTAAAGCGAGAAAGAATTAGGAGATCCAAGTGAAATCAGCGAGATCCATGAAGCGATTCATGAAATTTGCTGGCGTTCCACTTGCCATCTTTTCTATTGTTCTCGTAGTCCCTTTTGTAAACGGTGTCTATTACACCTTTACTGATTGGGATGGATTTGAAACAACAAAGTTAGTTGGATTTAGCAACTATAAAGAATCTTTTCAAGACCCAACATTTTGGTCGACTCTTCGATTTACCGCACTCTTTGTAATCGTCTCTTTAGTTTTAGTAAACGCCGTTGCATTTGGTCTCGCACTTATCGTGACCTCAAAACTACGCAGTGCAAACTTCCTGCGCACATTCTTCTTTGTACCAAACCTCGTCGGTGGCGTTGTCCTCGGCGTTATCTGGCAATTTATCTTTAACAGCGCAATTGTCGCCCTGGCAAATAAATACGATTGGGAGCTCTTTAAACAATCGTGGCTGCAAGATACAAATAAAGCATTTTGGGCGCTGATCATCGTTACAGTTTGGCAGTCATCTGGTTACATGATGATCGTTTACATCACTGGACTTATCTCAATCGAAAACGATGTCCTTGAAGCATCGCAAATCGACGGCGCTTCACCTCTGCGCACTCTATTTACAATTAAAATTCCTTTGATGGCTCAGGCATTCACTATCGCGCTCTTCTTGACGCTGCGCGGTGGCTTTATGGCCTACGACGTAAACGTCGCGCTCACCGGCGGCGGCCCATTCCGTACAACTGAATTGATTTCGCTTCACATCTTCCAAGACGCTTTCGCCAACGGAAACTTTGGCACTGGTCAATCAAAGGCGGTCGTAATGTTCTTGATCGTTGCCCTTGCAGCCTTAGTCCAAGTGACAGTCTCTAAGAGATACGAGGTTCAGCGATGAGTACACGCGCTCGTTGGGGCAAGCGGGCCACATTCGCAGTTGGCTACACACTGGCTTTTGCCTATGTTTTCCCATTCTTCTTGGTCTTCGTAAACTCACTCAAGCTCAAATATGACATTTTGGCTAACCCGCTGGCGATCCCTCTTTCAATAACTTGGGAGAACTTCCAGCAGGCCTACACGAAGATGAACTTCTTCAGATCTCTAACGAATTCAATAATCATCACCGTCTTTAGCGTTTCACTACTAATTATCTTTTCATCGATGTTGGCTTATTACTTAGCGCGCACCAAAACAAAGCTAACTAAGTACATCTTCCTAGTACTTGTGGCATCAATGATCGTGCCTTTCCAAGCGTTGATGATTCCATTTATGGCGCGCTTTGCTCAATTCGTATCTTGGAACAACCGTGGAGCACTGATCTTCTTCTACATCGGATTTGGCGTTGCTCTATCTACATTCCTTTATCACGGCTTTATTTCAACGATCCCAACTGAGATCGATGAAGCAGCATCAATCGATGGCGCATCGGATATGGTCGCATTCTGGAAGATCATCTTCCCGATGATGCGTCCAATCACTGCAACCGTTGCAATTATCAATGCGCTCTGGATTTGGAACGACTTCTTGCTGCCGCGCTTGGTACTGACCAATGAAACGCAGACCTTGCCGCTTTCTACCTATCTCTTCTATGGCCAGTACTCTATTGAGTACGGACAAGCCATGGCCGGACTTGTTTTGGCTGTAATTCCAATTGTTATCTTCTACTTAGTTCTACAGAAGCAATTTATCTCTGGTATTTCGCAAGGCGCAGTTAAGTAACCCTTAAATAAACAAGAAAGAGTCAAATGTCTTTATCTAAAGATAAAAATTGGTGGCGTCAGGCTGTCATCTATCAGATCTACCCACGCTCTTTCAAAGATTCAAATGGCGATGGCCTTGGCGATATCAAAGGTATTACCTCAAAGATCGATTACCTATCTTCACTAAGTCTTGATGCAGTTTGGTTATCTCCATTCTTTCCGTCAGCGCTAGTTGATGGTGGATACGATGTTGATGATTATCGTGATGTTGATCCAAAACTCGGTTCACTTGCTGACTTTGATGAAATGCTTGCAAAATTACACGAGGCCGGAATTCGTATCTTTGTGGATGTTGTTCCAAACCACTCATCTAATTTGCATGCTTGGTTTAAAGAAGCGATCGCCGCTGAACCTGGTTCTGCAGCGCGAAATCGCTACATTTTCCGCGATGGCAAGGGCGCAAATGGCGAACTTCCACCAACTGATTGGCCTTCACACTTTGCACCAAGTGCTTGGACCCACGAATCAAAAATGGGCGGCAAGCACAACCAGTGGTACTGCCACTTGTTCGCACCAGAGCAACCCGATTGGAACTGGGATAACCGCGAGATCGAAGAAGATTTCCTAAAGACACTTAAGTTCTGGGCCGACCGTGGCGTAGATGGATTCCGTATCGATGTTGCGCACGCGATGAAGAAAGATCTATCGGAACCACTTAAGAGCCAACCACGTTTTGCGAGCCACAAAGAGCTTGATGCAGCAAAAGGTACAAACGTGTTATTCGATCGCAATGAAGTCCATGAGGTTTACAAAGAATGGCGCAAGCTATTTAACCAATACGACCCACCACGTGTGGCAGTTGCAGAAGCAAATGTTTCGGCCGAAGCGCTCGTTAAATACGCGAGCACTGAAGAACTCGGCCAGAGCTTTAACTTCGAATTCTTGGATGCTGCATTTAACGCATACGAATTCAAAACCATTATCGATCGGGCACTTGGTTATGCCAAGAAAAATGGTTCATCAACCACTTGGTGTTTAAATAACCACGATCAGATGCGTCCAGCGACAAAGTTTGGTTTATTACCAACCGTCGATCGCATTCGTTGGCGCAACTCAAACGGAACATCAAGTCCACTCGATGAAAAACTCGGAACCCAATCTGCAGTTGCCGCATCGATGTTGATCATGGCACTGCCTGGTTGCACATATATTTACCAAGGTGAAGAACTCGGAATCCACGAAGTTATGGATATTCCTGAAGATCAGATTCAAGATCCGCAGTACCTGCGCAATCTAAAGGCAGATAAGGGTCGCGACGGATGCCGTGTGCCACTTCCTTGGACAAAAACTGGCTCATCATTTGGATTCGGTGATGGCGGTGCGCATCTGCCACAACCAAAGAACTTTGGCGACTACTCAATCGAAGTTGAAAGCGCTGATCCAAATTCACCACTTTCCATCTTCCGCAAAGCTTTGGCGCTTCGCAAGAACTTGATCACCGCAGAGGAGATCACCTGGCACGAAACCGGTGACAACTCAGTTCTGCACTTCTCCCGCCCAAATGGTCTGCATTGCATCACCAACTTTGGCCGTAACCATTACAACTTCGACGGTATTGGCGAAGTCATCCACGCATCTGGCCCGCTGGCCCAGGCTGGGGTTTACCTCGTCCATGGCGTTGAGACCACCGGCAACGATCTGCCTCCAGCCACCACCGTCTGGGTCCAAGCCAGCCTTTAAGCCAACGGGCCAACCCTCGCTTTTCGTCGTAATAGATATGTATATGTAGACTCACGCCCATCTTCGCGTCCTTACCCTCGAAAAGGACGCACTGACTCTCCAACGGAGGAGAACCAATGCGAGCATCTGCCGCCCTGTCCAATGTGCAAGTAACCGGCGCAAACCTAAATATCACCTACGTGGTCCTAGCGATCTCCCTTCTCGCTCTCGCGATCGCCTGGGTTTTGCGCGCCCAAGTCTTAGCTGCCTCTGACGGCACCGAGAAGATGCGCGAAATCGCCGCTGCAGTTCAAGAAGGCGCCGCTGCATATCTCGCACGCCAGTTCCGCACACTTTCATATTTCGTAGGAATTGTTTTCTTCCTACTCTTCGCACTTCCTGCTGATACAACTTCAATCCGTATCGGCCGCTCAATCTTCTTCCTAATGGGCGCAGGTTTCTCTGCACTCGTTGGTTACAACGGTATGTGGCTCGCAGTTCGCGCAAATGTGCGCGTTGCTGAAGCTGCTCGTCAGAAGTCAGCCGAGAAGGCAGTGCAGATCGCATTCCGCACGGGCGGCGTTGTCGGTATGACAACAGTTGGTCTCGGACTCATCGGTGCAGCTGGCGCAGTTGTTATCTTCCGCGAAAACGCACCAACAGTTCTTGAAGGTTTCGGTTTCGGCGCAGCGATGCTCGCAATGTTTATGCGCGTCGGCGGCGGAATCTTTACCAAGGCGGCAGATGTCGGAGCTGACCTTGTCGGTAAAGTTGAAAAGAATATTCCTGAAGATGACCCACGCAACGCAGCAACAATTGCAGATAACGTCGGCGATAACGTCGGCGACTGCGCTGGTATGGCCGCTGACTTGTTCGAGTCCTATGCCGTAACACTTGTTGCCGCACTTATCTTGGGTAAGGCTGCTTTCGGTAACGAAGGTCTGATCTATCCGTTGATCGTTCCTGCAATCGGTATCGTCACAGCAGTTATCGGTATCTTCCTTACCAAACTTCGCTCAACAGATAAGTCAGCGATGAGCGCAATTAACCGTTCATTCTTCCTATCAGCAGTTATCTCTGCAGGTCTTACAGGTCTTGCAACATTTACCTACCTACCTGCAAAGTTTGATCAACTAACAAACTTCTCTCCAAAGGTTTTGGAAGATGCCGGAAATATCAACCCACGCGTTCTTGCATTTGGCGCAGTATTAATCGGTATCGCACTTGCTGCAGCAATTCAGGTACTAACTGGCTTCTTTACTGAAGTTGGCAAGCGCCCTGTTAACGACGTTGCCGCTTCATCACAGACAGGCGCTGCAACAGTGCTTTTGGCTGGTATCTCAGTTGGTTTCGAATCAGCGGTTTATTCAGGTCTGCTAATCGCAGCATCAGTATTCGGCGCATTCTTACTCGGTGGCGGATCAATCGTCTTGTCACTCTTTGCAATCGCTATCGCCGGAACTGGTTTGCTAACAACAGTTGGTGTAATTGTTGCGATGGATACCTTTGGTCCGATCTCAGATAACGCACAAGGCATCGCTGAAATGTCAGGCGATGTTAAGGGCGAAGGCGCACAGATCCTTACCTCACTCGATGCAGTTGGTAACACAACTAAGGCGATCACTAAGGGAATTGCAATTGCTACTGCAGTTTTGGCCGCAACCGCGTTGTTCGGTGCATTCACCGATGCAATCAAGGAAGCAGTTATCAAGGCTGTTGGCGAAGGCCAAGAAGTTGCACTTCAATACCAAGGCGTACTCGATGTTGCAGATCCACGTAACCTCGTGGGCCTAATCATCGGCGCCGCAGTTGTATTCCTCTTCTCTGGTCTTGCAATCAACGCAGTTTCTCGCGCAGCAGGTGCAGTGGTTATGGAAGTTCGTAACCAGTTCAAGATGCACCCAGGAATCATGAACGGAACTGAAAAGCCTGAATACGGTCGCGTTGTTGATATCTGTACTCGCGATTCACTACGCGAGCTTGCAACACCGGGACTTCTTGCGGTGATGGCACCAATCGCAGTTGGCTTCGGCCTCGGCGTTGGCGCACTCGGTGCATACCTTGCAGGTGCAATCGGCACCGGAACGCTTATGGCTGTCTTCCTCTCAAACTCAGGCGGAGCTTGGGATAACGCAAAGAAGATGGTTGAAGATGGAAATTACGGCGGCAAGGGCTCAGATGCTCACGCTGCAACCATCGTTGGTGACACTGTCGGAGATCCATTTAAGGACACTGCCGGCCCTGCAATCAACCCACTTATCAAGGTTATGAACCTCGTTGGTCTCTTGATTACGCCTGCAATCGTTGGCTTCGCACTTCCAACACAGCAGTCAACATCGTTGATCATCGCACTCGTTGCAGTTGTTTTGATTATCGGTGCGTTAATTCGCAGCCGCCGCCAAGCAACTTCAATCGAATACTAAGAGAAGCACTTCCCCGCTCTTAGGTAACCGCGAATAAATAGATGCCAAACGAAAAGCAAAAAGTAGACCTAAAGAAACTGGTGATCGTTGAATCACCAGCGAAGGCGCGCAAGATTGGCGACTACCTCGGCGATGGTTACATCGTCGAGGCTAGCGTCGGCCATATCCGCGATCTTCCACAGCGTGCAGCAGATATACCTAAAGAGGTAAAGAAGCTCGCTTGGTCTAAAGAAGGCGTTGATATCGAAAACGATTTCGCACCTTTATATGTCATCAACCCCGATAAAAAAGCCAAGGTCGCCGAACTCAAAGAGTTAATGAAAGGCGCCGACGAGTTATTACTGGCAACGGATGAAGACCGCGAAGGTGAAGCCATTGCTTGGCACTTGGTTGAAGTCCTTGAACCAAAGATTCCAATTAAGCGCATGGTCTTCAATGAAATCACCAAAGAAGCAATTCAAGCAGCTGTAGATAACACTCGCGATCTTGATTACAACTTAATTGACGCCCAAGAAACTCGTCGCGTACTAGACCGCTTATACGGCTACCGACTTTCTCCAGTTTTGTGGAAGAAAGTTATGCCACGTATTTCGGCCGGCCGTGTGCAATCAGTTGCTACAAAGTTAATCGTTGAAAAAGAACGCGAACGTATGGCCTTTATCTCATCTTCTTGGTGGGATCTGAATGCAGCATGCGAACTTGGTTTCACCGCTCGCCTATTGTCAGTAGAAGGCAAGAAAGTAGCCTCCACCAGTGACTTTGGAGCCGATGGCGCCGTTAAAGAAAAGTCCCTTGAAAACATCTTGCTCCTTGATGAAAAGTCAGCGCGCGCACTTGTCGATTCGCTTAAATCAACTGCGCTAACTGTTAAATCAATGGAGGAATCTCCACGTACCGAACGCCCTAAGCCACCATTTACAACTTCAACCATGCAGCAAGATGCTGGCTCACGACTTGGTTGGGGCGCACAGATCACGATGCGCGTTGCACAGCGTCTGTACGAAAACGGTTACATCACCTACATGCGTACCGACTCAATCAATCTTTCCGCACAAGCGATCAACGCGGCACGTGCCGCTGCTAAATCACTTTACGGCGCCGACCATGTTGCCGATGCCCCACGCGTTTACCAAGGTAAATCAAAGAACGCCCAAGAAGCACACGAAGCGATTCGCCCAGCAGGAGACACCTTTAAAACTCCCGGCGAACTTGCACCAGAACTCTCTCGCGATGAATTCGCACTCTACGACCTCATCTGGAAGCGCACTGTCGCATCCCAAATGGCCGATGCCAAGAAGATGCAGATGCGCGTTGACTTCGATGCCAAAACTTCAGATAACAAAGACACAATCTTCCGCGCCAACGGCAGCGTAATTACATTTCCAGGATTCCTTGCCGCATACGACGATATCGTCGATGAAAACACCAAGGTCGATGAAGAGGCAACCGATAAGCGCCTTCCTGCAATGTCAGTTGGCCAATCAATCAAGGTCAGCGAATACAACTGCGAAGGCCACGACACCAAGCCACCTGCGCGCTACACCGAACCAACTCTCGTTAAAAAGTTAGAAGAACTAGGCATTGGACGCCCATCAACATTTGCTTCCATCATTCAAACAATTCAAGATCGCGGTTACGTTTACAAACGCGGTCGCGCACTTGTTCCAACATTCTTAGCCTTCTCAGTTACTGGCCTTCTCGAAACCCACTTCACCAAGCTCGTGGATTACGACTTCACAGCGTCAATGGAAGAAGATCTAGACAAGATCGCAGCGGGTGAAGCCGGCCGCGTTGATTGGCTCCGCGATTTCTATTACGGCGTAGACGGACAACCAGGACTTGATGAACTTTCACTCGATCTCGGCGGCATCGATGCCCGTGCAACAAACACCATGAATTTATCTGACACCATCGAAATCCGCGTTGGTCGCTATGGCGCATATCTACAAGAGAATATTCCAGATCAAGATCGCAAACTCGCAAATATTCCTGAAGAACTTGCCCCAGATGAGTTAACTCTGGAAAAAGCAATTGAACTTCTTGCTGCCCCATCTGGTGAGCGCGAACTCGGTACAGATCCAAACACTGGCCTTGAAGTTATTGCCAAGTCCGGACGCTTTGGTCCTTACATCACCGAAGTCTTCCCAGAAGAGCCTGTCGAACTAGATGACAAAGGCGAACCAAAGAAGAAGCGCAAGAAGAAAGATGCTCCAAAGCCAAAGACTGCTTCCTTACTTTCTACAATGACTCTCGACACCATCTCAATCGATGATGCGCTCAAACTTCTCTCACTTCCCCGCATCCTTGGCACTAACTCTGCCGGCGAAGAAATCACAATTCAAAACGGTCGCTACGGCCCATACCTAAAGGCCGGAGCTGATTCGCGCACGCTTACAAGTGAAGACCAACTCTTCTCACTTTCACTTGATGAAGCACTTGAGATTTACTCAAAACCAAAAGAACGCCGTCGCGGTGTTGCCAAGCCACCACTTAAAGAACTTGGTAAAGATCCGGCAACAGAGAAAGAAGTTATCGTGAAAGATGGTCGCTTCGGTATGTATGTAACCGATGGTGAAACCAACGCAACGCTTCGCCGTGGTGACACACTTGAAGCGCTAACTATTGAGCGCGCTCTTGAACTTCTTGCTGGCCGCCGTGCTTGGGAAGCCGAAAACGGCCCATCGCCAAAGAAATCACGCAAAAAAGCAGCGAAAGTTAAAGCAGGGGATAGCGCTCCATCGCTTACTAAGAATACGATTAAGAAAGCAGCTACAAAGAAGAAAGCCGCCAAGAAAGCCACCGGCAAAGCGAAAAAGGAGTAGAAATGAAGAGAACCGCAGCGATTCTTTTCTCGGTTCTATTTTCAATTCTGACGCCTATTGAATTTTCGCACGCTAATACTCCACTGATTCCTTATGAACCGTGCGAAGTAATTAATCAAGCTCCTTGCATAGAGTCCCTCACTCTGATCGACTCAAATGGAAAGAGGACTAAAGCGATCCCAGGTGGGCCGATTACACCTTTAACTTATGAATTCGCGGGACAGAAATCCACGCCAACTATGACATACCAGTGGTATGCACCAGGTATTACTCATGAAAACAAGATTGAGTTAATGACGCTCCATGTTTATCACTTTCCTTTAGGAGCAAAATATTGCTGGAGTGCGACCGATTGTTCAACCAATGTTGATGAAACAATAATTTATTTATTTGCTTCAGGGTGGGGAGTGCCAGCACCGACAGTCGATTTTGTAGACAGAGAAAACGACCTCCTCTGCGGAACGGTAGATAACCCCGAAAAGTGCATCCGCATGTGGGGTTTAAACGAGAACTACCGTTATGAAATTTCGATACGCCCACTACCCTCATTCGACTTCAGTCATGCGAATGGCGAAGCGAGGAACGGTCAAGTTAGGGTTGGCACTAACGGAAAAGGTAATCGCATTGTTACTTTTACTGGAGAACCAGTGAATTTCTCTTACAAAATCGAAACTCCACTCAAACCCAAAGATCCAAAGCAAGATAGAGCAGATGCTACTTATGCCTATATTGGCGTCTATGCCCATACAACGATTTCAGGTCAGTCTGAATGGTTGAAACGCTGCGATTATGGACGCGAAATGAGTCTTTGGTATAGCGGTCAGCTGCAATCAATGCCCATGTGGTTGCCAGCCGAATCCGCCTTAACTCTTCAAGTTTCTAGTACTCATTACAAAGCAGACAACTCAAAAAATTTAGGTGTTTTTAACATAGATATGCCTATTGAGACGGCAAAGTGTTTATGGGGAGTTGACTTAAGTAGAGCAGTGTCGGCAACCGTAGCGGCTACTTATCCAGAACTTGGGATAACGGAACTCGTAACTACCAGTTCAAGAGTAGAAGGTAATTTCTTTAAGGTTAGCGCTTCAGGCTTTCACTATTCCGCACCAACAATCAAAATGAAACTAACCCAAAGCGTAAATGCTAAACCAGTGCCAGCAGAGAAGACTGAGGTAACCACACCCGCCCAAGTCGAAAAACCAGCTGCTTCAGTATCCAAGAAATCAACAATCACGTGCGTTAAAGGAAAGACAACCAAGAAAGTAACTGCGGTTAAACCGAAGTGCCCTGCGGGATTTAAGAAGAAGTAAAGGGCTAAACTCCAACTATGACCCGCGAGAAATGGCTTATCACTGGCGGTGCGGGGTACATCGGAACACATATCGCTGATCTCTTTATCGCAGATGGTAAAGATGTAGTACTACTTGATTCGCTCTACCAAGGACTTTCTTCACGCGTTGATTACCTGCGCAAGAAGCACAACACCGAAATTCCACTTGAAGTTGTAGATATCCGTGATTACACAGCGATTGAAAACATTCTAGAAAACAATAACTTTGCCGGCATCGTTCACACTGCAGCGCTAAAAGCAGTCGGCGAATCTGTTGAGAAACCAGACGAGTACAAAGAAGTTAATTTCACCGCTACAGCCGGGCTGTTAAACCTTGCACAGAAGCATGGCGTTAAGAAGTTCTTGTTCTCTTCAACCGCTGCTGTTTATGGCAGCCCAGACACTATGGATCCTTGCAAAGAAAACGGACCACTTGCACCGATCTCTCCATACGGTTCTACAAAGTTAGATGCTGAAAGTAAAGTTACAGAATTTATAAATACTCCAGGTAACTCTGGAACGTCTCTTCGCTTCTTCAATGTTGTCGGAACCTCATCGCACGAGCTCCTAGATAACTCGGTTGAAAATTTGGTTCCAATCGTCTTGGGTAAGTTAAGCAATAACGAAGCACCGGTTATATTCGGAACTGATTACCCAACCGAAGATGGCACGTGCGTGCGTGATTATGTAGATGTTCGGGATATCGCTGCAGCGCACTTGGTTGCAGCTAATGCCACCAAGCCAATCCCAGCAATCATCAACGTCGGCACAGGACGCGGAGCATCAGTGCGCGAAATCGTGAAGTTAGTGCTGGAGGCTATAAACAAGAGCGATGCTCAGGTAATTGAAGCGCCACGTCGCGCTGGAGATCCAGCATTTCTGTGTGCAAACGTTGATTTAGCAGCGACAGAACTTGGATTCAAATCAAAGTACAGCTTGGAAGAAAGTATTCGTAGCCTCTTCTAATTAAACCTTGGCACCAGGCGATAAAACGTTGATTCCCATTTTCTTCGCATTTTTTGCCATCTGTTTATCGTAAGTGATCAGCCCTTCGATTCTTTCGCCCAACAATAGCGTTGTAGCTACATGTATGGCATCGAGTGAACCCAAGGATATATTTTCGCCAAACGATCCAGCCATTCTCAAAACCGTTCCTGAAAGATCGGCGAAATTAATTTTGCCAAGCTCTTCATCTGCTAATTCAATCGCGCTTGGCTGCATTTTAAAGACCGCTCTTCTTACTTCAAGTCGTGAGAGCTCAGAAGAGATCACCCCACCCGAAATCTCTTTTACAAGCTCAGGTCGCTCTGGTTCTGCAAATATGAATTTTAGAATTGCCGAGCTATCTAGATACCAGCTCAATATCTTTCCTTAGCGCGCATCTCCATCAAAATCTCAGTAGAAGTCTTCTTACCAGTAATTTTTGCGGGGTTTTTTGTTGGACGCCAATCGGGATTTCGTGCCGGTTTAATCAAGCCGCTTTCAATATATTCATCGTAAAGCGATTTGGTAATTGGTAAGATACGGGCAACTGGCACACCATGTTCGGTGATTTCGATAATTGCACCATCTTTAACTTGATCTAAAACTTTTGATGCATTTTGGCGAAGTTCGCGCACACCAACAGATTCGATAGCCACAACTTTCTTTGCAGGTTTTTTTGTGCCCGAAGTCGGCTTTGGTTTGCGAGCAGCGGTTGTCATGCCGCAAAGGTAGCACAAACGGTAAAAGTGCTACATCGAATTAATCACCCAGTTAAAGCCCTTTTCGCCCCTATTTAGCGCCTCGATTGCGCCCGATAGACTTCACACATGCCCGCTAGCCTGCCCACCCCTGCCGCCCCGGCGCAGGATGCAACGCGCAGCGTTCTGGCGATTCCCGCATTCCGCAAGCTCTGGAACTCGATGGTCTTTTCATCTCTCGGTGATTGGTTAGGCCTGCTCGCAACCACCGCACTTGCCGCACAACTTTCTGGCGGATCTTATGCAACAGCAAACTTTGCAATCGCTGGTGTCTTTATTGCTCGCCTTTTGCCTGCAGTTTTCTTAGGCCCAATCGCCGGAGTTATCGCAGATCGCTTTGATCGCCGCAAGTTAATGGTCACCGCCGATATTTTCCGTGCCGGACTTTATATCTCGATCCCAATTGTTAATACATATTTCTGGTTGTACGCCGCGATGATCTTGGTCGAGTGCTTAACGCTCTTCTGGTCACCGGCAAAGGAAGCAACGGTTCCGAATTTAGTTGGCAAGGATAAGTTAGAGAGCGCAAACCAAGCATCTCTTCTTGCCGCATATGGAACGGCGCCAGTTGCTGCGATCTTGTTCTCACTCTTAACTCTCTTTGCATCCGCTATCGAATCGCTCTTCCCATTCTCAATTGGTACATCGGTTGATATTGCACTCTATGCAAATGCTGCAACCTTCGCATTCGCCGCATTTACGATCTGGGGTCTGAAAGAGATTCCAAAGGGCGCAGCTGCTGAAAAAGCTAAAGATGAAAATATCTGGAAATCACTTCATGATGGCTGGAAATCGGTAAGCGAAACCAAATTAATCCGCGGCCTTGTCGTTGGTATGATCGGTGCTTTCTCTGCAGCTGGTGCTGTTATTGGTCTTGCGCGCACTTTCGTGGGCGATCTTGGTGGCGGAGATGCGGCATACGGTGTTTTATTTGGCGCAGTGTTTACCGGTCTTGCAATCGGTATCGCCTTTGGCCCAAAGATATTCGCACAATTTTCACGCCGCCGTTTATTCGGCGCATCCCTTACAACCGCTGGCATTTTCCTAGTTCTTCTTGCCTTAATCCCAAACCTTGTCCTGGCAGTCTTTACGGTGATCTTCCTCGGCGCATTTAGCGGCATCACCTGGGTTACCGGCTTCACGATGCTGGGCATGGAAGTTGCCGATGAAGTCCGCGGTCGCACATTCGCATTCGTGCAATCACTTATCCGCATCACCTTGGTTGCAGTTCTTGCCATCGCACCCGCAGTTGCCGCAGCTTTCGGCGTTCATACCTACAAAATTCAAAACGTAACCTTCGACTTCAACGGCGCACAAGTAACCATTCTTATCGCAGGTTTAATTGCAGCGCTCATCGGCGCAATTTCATATCACCAGATGAAAGATCGCCCAAGCGTTTCACTCTGGTCAGATATTGCAAATGCACTTAAGGGCGAACTCGGTGGCATCACCGGTGCACCAACAACCGGCGTCTTCATCGCATTCGAAGGCGGCGAAGGCACCGGCAAATCAACGCAATCCAAACTTCTTAAAGAGTGGCTAGAGACCCGCGGTGAAAGCGTTGTCTTATCGCGCGAACCCGGTGGCACAGATTTAGGCCAAGGCTTGCGCAAGATTTTGCTCGGACATGAAACCGGTGTCATCAGCCCACGCGCTGAAGCACTTCTCTATGCCGCAGACCGCGCACACCATGTCTTCTCAATCATTCGCCCAGCCCTTGCCGAAGGCAAAGTTGTAATTACCGACCGTTACTTTGATTCATCAATTGCCTATCAAGGCGCCGGTCGCGTACTTGCACCAGGAGAAGTTGCACGCATTTCTCGTTGGGCAACTGAATCACTCTTTCCAACGTTAACAATTGTTATCGACTTGCCAGCTGAAATCGGCATCGGTCGTTTGCATAACCCAGATCGCTTAGAAGCAGAACCACTTGCCTTCCACGAGCGCGTGCGCCAAGAGTTCTTGCAACTTGCCCGCCTTGATCCAGAACGTTATTTAGTTGTTGATGGCAAACAAACAATTCAAGAAATCCATGCCGCGATCATCGCGCGCGTTGCTGAACTTCCTGCGTTAAATAAAACAGATAAGCCAGCTAAGAAAATCTTTAAACGTTAAATGACCGCATCCGTCTTTGACTCTTTAGTCGGCCAATCCCACATCACCGAAATCTTGCAAGGCGCAGTCGTGGCTTCTCGTACCAACGCCGAGTCACAAGAAATGACCCACGCTTGGATCTTCACCGGCCCACCCGGTTCTGGTCGCTCATCAGCAGCCAGCGCCTTCGCCGCAGCCCTGATCTGCCCAAACGGTGGCTGTGGCACCTGCCAGGAGTGCCGTAGCGCCCTGACCGGGGGGCATCCCGATGTCGAGATCATCCGCACCGAAGGCCTTTCCATCAAGATCGATGAGGTCCGCGAGCTCCTGACCCGCACATCATGGGCGCCCTCCATGGGCGGCTGGCGCGTAGTCGTTATGGAAGATGCCGACCGCATGACCGAATCCGCCGCCAACGCACTTCTCAAAGCGATTGAAGAACCCGGCGCTCGCACCGTTTGGTTGCTTTGTGCCCCAACGCTTCACGACATCTTGCCCACCATTCGCTCACGCTGTCGCCACCTGCAACTGCGCACACCATCAACCCAAGATGTCACCGCAGTTCTTGAAAACCGCGATGGCATTTCTCCGGTCATGGCAGATTTCGCAGCCCGCGTTTCACAAGGCCATATCGGCCGCGCTCGCTACATCGCAACGAATGAACACGTGCGCAGCAACCGCGCCCAAATCATGAAGCTGCCACTACAACTTTCCTCAATCGCCGCCGCCTTTCAAGCAGCACAAACACTGGTCGACCTGGCAACGCAAGAAGCGAATGCTTCAAGTGAAGAACGAGATGAGAAAGAAACTGCAGCCCTGGCTGAGGCATATGGCAAAGGCGCAACCGGTCGCGGCATGGCAACCGGTGGATCAAAGGCGATCAAAGAACTTGAGAAAGAACAGAAATCCCGCGCCACCCGCATGGTGCGCGATTCACTAGATGGCGCCCTACTTGATATCGCCACTTTCTATCGCGATGTCATGATGGTTCAGGCTGGCGCCACAGATTCCATTATCAACATAGATATGACCGATCAAATAACCGCTTATGCGCATAAAACACCCGCTCATGCGACGGTAAAGAAGGTCAACGCCATAATGGAAGCCAGGACCAACTTGAGCCACAACGCAGCACCACTTTTAACCATCGAAGCCTTGATGTGTCGTTTGGCCTAATGAAAAAACGCACCCCTTTTCTCACCGCTTTAACTCTCACCTTTGCACTGATTGCAACGGGATGCGCTTCCAATGTAGCGATTGAAAAACCACTCTCTGATTTAGCTGCCTATGAAAACCAGAAACTCGACTGGGCAACTTGCTACGAAGATTTCGAATGCACCGATCTTCGCGTGCCAATTGATTACGCCGACTTAACCGTTGGAACTTTTAAGTTAGCCGTACTTCGCTATAAAGCCCAAGATCAAAAGAACCGCATCGGCTCGCTAATCGTCAACCCTGGCGGTCCCGGCGGTTCTGGCGTTGACTATGCCTATAACGCCGAATACGTCTTTGATCCCGATGTCCTCGATCGTTATGACATCGTGGGCTTTGATCCACGCGGTGTTGACCGCAGCGCACCAATTGAATGTTTAACCGATGAAGAAACCGACGCCAGCTACGCATCTGATGCTAAGCCCGATACCGAGGCAGAACTCGAAAAGGCGCTCGCCGATTCAAAAGATTTCATCAAGAAATGCGAAGAGAAAAACGAGTTCCTAACCCATTACTCAACGGCAGAATCCGCCCGTGACATGGACATCCTGCGCGCAGCACTCGGCGATAAGAAAATTAACTTCTTCGGTAAATCCTACGGAACATACCTCGGAACACTTTATGCTCAGTTCTTCCCTGACAAAGTCGGCCGCATGATTCTCGATGGCGCACTAGATCCAAATATCTCAATCCTCGAACAAAACATTTCCCAAGCAGTCGGCTTCGACATCGCTCTCGATGCATTCCTTGCCGACTGTGCAAAACAAGATGATTGTCCACTTCCTCCCAATAGACAAGAAGCAACCGCTGCAATCATCGCCCTCTTCACAACAGCAGCGACTAATCCACTTCCACGCAAAACAAAAGTTGAAAATGACGAACGCGTCGCCACCGAATCACTTATCGTTCTCGGTACCGCATCAGCCCTTTACGATGATGTCGACGGTTGGCCAAAACTTCGCACCGCATTCCTCGAAGGCCAAAGCGGTTTCGGTGACACATTCCTCGATCTTGCCGATCAATACAGTGGCCGTTCATCTGATGGTACATACGCATCCAACGAACTCGATTCCGGCGCCATCATCGACTGTCTCGATTGGCCCGACACGCGCAGCATTGAAAAAACCAAAGCCGAAGCCCAACGCTTCGCCGACCGCGCCCCAGTCTTCGGACCATATCTTGCCTACACAAACATCGCCTGCAAGTTTTTAACGCCAGCGCCAAAAGATAAGTTAACGAGAACTACAAATAAAATTACGTCGATTAAAACCTCACCGGTCCTTGTCATCGGCACAACCCGCGACCCAGCAACCCCTTACGACTGGGCGGTTGGCCTCCATGAAATCTTCACCACATCCAAACTAATCTCCCTCGATGCCGACGGCCACACCGGCCAAGGTCGTGGCAGCGCCTGCGTGGACAACGCAGTAGATTCCTACTTGCTTCAAGGCAAAACCCCTAAGAAAAACTTAACCTGCACCCTTTAACAAATTAGAGATTCTTTCACTACAGTTAGCCAATCGTTTATCTAGAGCAAGGGCGAAAATGTCGGACAAACTTTTTGGTTTCTATGAGCGGAAGACACTTTCTGAACCGGCAAATGCCGTAGCTAGAATACTTAGGGATGGTTACTTAAATCGATTGTTTTCAGACGAATTAGAAGCAATTCGCAACGCAATCACGATAAATAATCCAACAAGAATTATTGAGATTGGTGCAGCGGGAGGAATTACTAAAGCAGTATGGCCAGGAGTTGAAACGACAGATGTTCGAGTAAGTCCCGGAGTTGACTATGAAATGTCCGCTGAAGCAATTTCCGCCCCGGATAACTCCGTAGATGTAATCTTCGGGATGGATGCGCTGCACCATGCAAGAAGTCCGCGTAAACATTTTGTGGAACTCAACCGCGTACTCAAGCCAGGTGGAAATGCTATTTACATTGAACCCAACTGGAATTTCTTCTCGAGACTCTGCTTTAAAGTACTACTTAAGTATCTGCATCCAGAGCCTTATGACACACGCCAGCGCGAGTGGGAAATTAATAATGACGATCCGATGATGGGCAATCAAGCTCAAGCATTTAATATTTTCGTGCGCGACATTAAAAAGTTTGAATCTGAATTCCCCTCTCTCAAAGTTGAAATCCTGCAACCCCTAAAAGGCCTTTCATTTTTGCTCTCTGGCGGAGTCCATACCAGATTGCCTATACCTAGCGCTTTTCTACTCCCAATTTACAAATTTGAGGAAAGTACAAATGCATGGATATGGCGATTTGGTCTGGGCCGAGTAATTCGACTAACAAAAATATAAAAATGTTGAAATACACGGTAGTTATGCCATGCTTAAACGAGGAACTCACACTCGAAAGATGCATTATCGAAGCTAAATCTGGGGCCGCACTCGCAGGCGCCGAAATCGAGATCATAATTGCAGACAATGGGTCTACCGATAACTCTAAAGCGATTGCGCGTAAATTAGGCTGTAAGGTTGTAGAGGTTCCGATTAAAGGTTATGGGGCGGCCTTGGACGCAGGAATTAAATCTGCGGCAAATTCATTAATAGTTATGGGTGATTCAGACCTAAGTTACGCTTTTGAAGACGCATCAAAATTTGCAAAAGCTCTTGAAGAAGGCGCAGACATCGTTATTGGAAATCGATTTGCGGGTGGGATTCACCCTGGAGCAATGCCTTGGCACCACAAATACATAGGGAATCCCATCCTTTCCCTGTTAGGAAGAGTTTTTTTCTCAATTCCAATAAAGGACTTCCACTGCGGGCTCAGGGCCGTTAGGAAGGAAAAGTATATTGAGGCAAACCCGGTTACTACTGGAATGGAATATGCAACAGAAATGATTGCTCGCCTAGCAAATATAGGTGCAACATTTGTGGAAATTCCAACGCAATTGCGAAAAGACGGTAGAGATAGAAAGCCACATCTTCGAAGTTTCCCCGATGGCTGGCGGCATTTAAAGATGATGCTTTTGTTCTCGCCACAGTATTTTCAACTTCTCCCAGGTATTTTGCTCTCTGTGATTGGGGTAACCGGTCTAGCAAGTTTTGCAGCCACTGGAAAAATAAAGCTATTTTTTGCGGAGGGCAGTTTGCAAACCGCACTTTTCTCAACCGTTTTTCTCATCGTAGGAACTCAGTTGATTAGTGCAAGCTTTGTCACTATGGCGTATGCAACATCAAAGAATGTAGTCAGATTTGAACCTTGGGATTCAATTCAGAGGGTAGTAACTTCTAAGAGTTTTTTAACTATTTCATTAATCGTATCTTTGCTTAGTTTTGCTTCTTTGTTAAGCATTGGAAGCCTATGGCTCAGTGCGAATTTTCCTGCAGTAGATCCATTAAGTGAATCAAGGAGAACATTACCGATAATTTCGTCTCTTATCGTTGGGGTCCAAGGATTGATGTGTTCAGTCCAAACCCGTCAAATACTTTCTAAATTCTGGTGAACAATCCTCTCGACTAATCTAGACGTCTGGGCCATGGCGGCATGGGTAATAGGCCCCGGGACAATTTGAGGTAGCGCGAAAGAACCTGCAACAGCTATACGGCTATCAATTCTAAGAAACCCGAAATCATCCAATAGATCTTCAGCGGCACCAAGGTGATAACTCTCGCCAACCTTCGCCATCATAAAGCTCGGCAATAATTGCTTCAGACCTAAATCCTTGAGCTTTAGTCTGATTAGCCGCTTTAAAGAGTGACAGTCAGATTTAGCTTTAACAGTTTGGATATTCAACTGGCGTAAAGATTCATTAATGCTTAGGGTTAGAGATTCGGACATCTTCGAATTAATGTAAAAAAGAGAAATACCCATATGGGGAGATAGCACAGTTACGAAAATTCGAGAAAAAAATCCAAAAAACTTAGGGAATTTGCCTTTGATTCGATCAAAGTAGAGTTCAGAGTGGGGATAAAGTTGCACGTGCGCCAAAACTTCTTGCTTAGAATTTTTCAAATCCAGCCTGTACTTACTAAAGGCAAACGCTCCTTTATGACCCGTATTTAACCTATACTTGAAAAAAGGTGCATACCCCATGCGAGTCTCGGATAGATGAATTTCTTGAATCTCTTCGAAGGAATTTAAAAGTATCTCTGAAATTCCTAGAGGACCAGATGCCAATATTACAATATCATATGCCGATTTGATGTTATCGGCTGATTCTATTTCTAAACACTCTGAACTAGAAATTGCCTTGACATCCATACCTGAAACTAATCGGAAACCTTCATATTTCTTGCATTCCTCAACAATAGATAAAGAACTCCATACCGACCCGTGATTACAAAAATTCTTCCCCTCAGTGATGCAGCCGCATTTTCCATACGCGATTGCTAAATCTGTTTTCCGCGTTTCATCTAACGCGAACGAAGATGATTTTTCAATAAATGTTAGACAATCACATTCAAAATTAACGTCTTCTGAGGCAATTAAATTTTTAGTGGATGAGCCTAGAGATGAACGCATGAATTCTGTAGCGATTTCGTAGTGTTCACCCCACGAAGGTTCGTCTCTTGCAAAACTACTTTCCCAGGTGGCGCCCCACACCTTAGAGAATCCGCCCAAAACTTTAGAACGAAAAAAAGTCCCGGGTTTGCCATCAACTTGAATCTTTAGGAGCTGATTCATATCGTATGTACTTGAATCTCCGTTATTGAGTTTCAATTGAGTGTGTAAATCATCACTGTTAATCTGATCTTTATTGTCTATTTCGATCAAATCAACATTAAAGCCATTTTGTAAAAGAATAAGGGCCGCAAGAGCACCACTAGGGCCAGATCCAACCACTCCGAATTTCATATTGTTAAGACTACTGCAGACAAGGTTTTCGTTCAAAAGTTTGTATAAATCTATTCAACATTTCTTATGACTAAATCTCTCACCATAAAGCCAGAATACTTCCTACCTTCGTCAATAACTAGTAATTTCCAATTCGGCAAGTTGTTAATGACATAATCATTCAGTTGATCCGTGACGTCATCGACAAGCAGATACTCCAGCCTTGGCAAGCTTTCGATTGCAGCTTTAATTTCAAATTTTTGCCATTGAATTGAGTGATCCGAGTCGTGTAGGAAAATACTCGCATCCGAATTTCTCTGTAAGAGATTAATGAAACCTTTTTTCTTTGACAAATTAGGCAGAATATTTAATTCCCACCTACGCTTTAGATTATCTTCAATTAACTCCCCAACATTGGGTGTTATATCAACACTAACCAAGGCTCCATTTTTATTGATATCTAAACAGTAAAGAATTATGTTTGATGATGCTCCAGCAGCAACACCAGTCTCGATAATTTTGTTAGGACATGTTTTGAGGAGTAAATGAAAAAGAATTAGGCTTAATCCAGGACCTAGATCGTAGATTTGGTCAAAGAATCCGGTCCTAGAGAGTTCATCTTTCATCTCTCTGCGGAGTAAATACTCTTTATACATTTCAATATCTGATACGCCCGCTTTATCAAGATTGCATTCCTTCAAGAATTGCAAATTTGGATCAGAAAATTTTACAGAAGGTAGAAAATTGTTATACGACTGAATTTTCAGGGACTGCCCACTATTGCGGCTTCGATACTTTCGGAGAAGAAGCATGAAAATCTCAATGGAACCGAAGTTTTTCCACACCCTAATGGCAGTTTTGGACTTTTCTAGAAACTTCACCAAGTCATATTAGGCTAAATTACCTATAATTCCGAGAAAGTCATCAGATTTTGGTCGCAAATAGAGGACTCGGATTGGTAATGAGCACTCCAATTTATAGTGCAAAATTGTCCTATGCGCCTAGATCATTTCTCCTATGTAACCTCACACGAACAACTTGCCGACACCGTACAACGTATCGGTTCGCTAATGGGTACAACTTTTGTTGATGGTGGCATTCATCCAAGATTTGGAACTCGTAATTTTACTGCGCCGCTTCTTGGAGGTATGTACATTGAAGTAGTTTGCCCACTTGATCATCCTGCAACCGAACAAACACCCTGGGGGCGCGCTGTGGCAAAAAAAGTGCAAGAAGGCGGTGGATGGTTAACTTGGGTATTCAGCACAGAAAATATCTCGATAGTTGAAGATAAATTCGGTCGCAAGGCGGTCGAAGGACATCGGACACGTCCTGATGGAACTGATTTAAAGTGGAAACAAATTGGAGTGAAGGAAATACAGGAGTCACGCGAATTCCCATTCTTTATTCAATGGTTAACGACGGATCATCCTTCTAAAGACGGTAGCGCAGTGGCATCGGTAGAAAGTGTTGTAATTAATGACGCCGATCAGTTAGCGGATTCGTGGTTTAAGGATGAGATAATTGATTCTCTAAAAGAGGTCGAAATCAATTGGGCAGAAATGTCGGCTGACGAAAACGAAAAAGGGATTGTAGGTCTAATCGTTAAAACCCCCAAAGGGGTTGTCTTAATCGACTAATCGCAGTTCAGCCGCTAAAGCCTCAACGTCGGCCTAACATAACATTCGTTGGAAGCGGTATCTTTACTTTATGGAAAAAGATGCTAATCGCATAAAAAAGAATTATTTGATCCTGGGATCACTTCCAGGCCTTGTATATTTCTACGGTCTGTTTCCCGGTCGCATTTATCGAGATTCTGCCTCACTAATTGAACTTATGAAAGATGGTCAAAGTTCAGATCAGTGGACTGCACTTTATTTTAGATACCTTCAGCTTTTAACAATTAACGGCAGATTTCTCTTCGCTGTATCAGCGGTAAATTTAGCCATATTGACGTACGGGATTTATCGACTTATCCAGTCACTTAATCTCGAAGAAAAAATCAAAAGAAGAATTTTTGTGATATTGGCCTGGAGTCCATTTATTGGTGTTTTTGGCATGACAGTTGGGCGCGACACGGTAGCAACTGCAGGAATATTAATATTGACTAGTCAGATAATCCAATTAAGCGATAGTAGGCGAATTAGCGGTTGGACGCAAAAAATAGTCCTTTCATTTTCAATCATTCTTTCTTGTATGTCGATCTTGGGATGTGCCTTTCTTTTAGCGCTTTCTTTGTTTCTCTTTTTAAAATCACACAAATTCCTGAGTTTGGTAATTTTTATACTTGTTGCGTTTAACTTCACTTTAATGAGTTCTGTATTACAGGTTTCGCATCATTCAGAAAAACTCTATTTAGCAAATGTTTTGGGCGATATGAAATGTATAGCCCAACATCCTGATGCGGTTATTTCAGAAAAACAGTGGAATGAACTTTCTAAACTAGGCTCAATTAAATTGTGGAAAGAGCCCAAAAGTTGCTGGTTAGCCGATTACTCATATTTTGCCTTGGGATCAGCGTCAGTTAATAGCGGGAAAACGCTATCCCTTTGGAAAGAACTGTTTATTCAGAATCCTCAGATATCAATCGTATCTAGAATTCAAAGAAGTAGCGTTGCACTTCCACCCATTTTCTTTAGCCCTCCGCCAAATATGATTGAAATTAATTACTCTCTACCGGTGGGCTTGGGGACACAAGATGACTTACAAAAATTTAGTGAGCTGTTTAAAACCTCCATTGACTCGAAATATTTTGAGAATACGGAACTCCCGATGCAATCGACGCTCGAAAGCCTGCTGCTTTTCGTCGCCCTAATCTTTAATCAAAATTCTCAAGTTTGGGGCTGGGCCGGATTATGGATCTCGGTTGCTCTTTTGTTTGGGCGTAGATTAACGAGGTTAACAAGGTCGCAATTTTTCTTGGCACTATTACCTTTGATTTTTACTCATGTGGTCGTTGTGTTGGCCTCACCCGCGCCCAATCCTAGATACTTGATGGCATCCACACTTTTGGGAGTGACTATTCTAATTGCCCGAATTTCAAACAAGGATCAGCTTCTAAAGTAGCCGTGGACGGTTCAATACAAATCATAAAAAGTTCAGTTATTCAATCTTCATTAGGAAAAAATTGAAATTATCTAAATGAATTAGCTCATAACCTTTCGATTTTAGCTTCGAAACTAAATTTCTAACTTGGGCTATTTTCCTAAATCGCTGTGCAAAGTTCAAAAAAGGGATGAGTATAAGGCAGTCCATCTCAACTCCTATAAAGTCGAACTCTAGATCCGAATAAATTGCATTCAAAATGGGGAGTTCGGCACCTTCGATGTCCATTTTAAGCATTGAAAACTTTGAATTGACAATTTCTGGATACTCTTTGCATAGTTCCGCAAATGACATTACTTCAAAAATGCGAGATTTCTCAATATTCGTGTTCTGCGCGTTCGTTATAGACCAAGAGTCATGTAAAGGATTGCGCGGCGCAAAAAATCGCACTTGGCCGGATTCAATTCCTAAACCTCTGCAAATGAATGTTGCGTTCCGTGAAGAAATCTCATTTTCAGCGTAAGCCACACATTCAACTTGTTGATCAAGTCCTATAACACGGAAACCTCTTTTAATTAGCTCAGAATCGAAAGAAACGTCGTAACCTAATCCGACTGAAACCAAAACTTTGCTTTTGTCGCCCTCAAGTGCGGACAAGGGAATCCACCATCCTCCATATTCCGTTCCCAGTCTCTGCAGTTTAAAACCTTTACTTTTGAAGTTTCCGAGAATTGTTAGTTTCAGTGTGAGCAAGTTCAACCAGTTAACTAGTTTTATCTTGCAAAGGTTCGTGAGAGTCATTTTCCTATCACATCTTGATCATTTACTAAGTGCCAATTTCTCAATGGCTTGTGCCAGAAAGAAGCAGGAAAGTAGACTTCTGTTTTTGATAGTAGGCCAGCAACGAAACTCAGACTTGAACGGCTCATTATTAAGTGCTCAGAGTTTGCAAGAATTGCTATTGCATCAAGCGGACTCCCACCAGATACAACCTCTATCTCCATTCCGAGACTACCGAAAAGTTCATGCATATCTATCCCAGAAACCTCTATCGTATTCTTATCCCCACTGAATCCTGGACTACCGACCCATAGTGATTTTTGTTCTTTAGGAGGCTCGTAAACTAAAGATTTACCAGGTGCATCTGTGACGATTACTATTTTGTATTCAACACTGGAATGCAGGCTTTTGATATTCTCAACAACTTTTGAATAATATTCAAAGTCCAGTTCACGAGTTATCGATTCGCCTTTCTGGATCTGTTTTCCCCCGACTCCCCACCTATAGTGGATCGCAATTGTTGGAGATTTCAATTCAAATTTATTTAAATAATTCCTAAGGTTCTCTTCAAGTGGGTGAACAAACGCGTATGTCTTTGATATAGAATCAGTAAGTGCATATGGTTCAGAAACACGTAACAAAAAATGTTTTTGTTTAAGAATTGAAAGCAAAGAGTAGTAAATTAATGTTCTTGCTCTAAAGTGTTCTACTGATATCTCCTCCCGGACCTTCGGAATTTCAGAGCTTTTCATTTTGAATGTTGAATCAAGAAGGCTAATGAATTTCTGGTAATCTGCAGTCGATTGATATGGATCAAGCGCATGAACTGCAACATCTGAAATTGCTGTGTGGATATACCTTATCTTTGCCATTTTGCAGAGGCCACGGATCGCAAAAATTCTTTGTAATTGGGCACCAACGCCGTCAGGTTTTCGGTTCGGATCGTAAGTTAATGAGATATTTGAACTCATAACTCGTGACACCTTAAGCGTAAGCCAGACTTTTACACATCTTAATAAGCTGCTGAGCACCCTCATGGCATTAATCAAAGATCGCCCAGCCCGATTATTCTTGATAGAGGCCTTAAACTTAGGCGGGATATACATGATCGCAGTATTCTATGTCGCAAACCTCCAATCTCCAAGCAATAGGCATGAAACGAAACGTGGTGTTTAGGTGTACATACAGAAATTCAAGAGAATTCTTCACGTGCATCCAAACGGGATTCTTCACGTCGGCGCTCACAAAGCTGAAGAATTACAAGAGTATGAAGCGAATGAATTCTTTGGCAAAGGAAAAATATATTGGGTTGAAGGGCAAAGTGATTTATTCGATGAGCTTTCTTCTCGGTTAGACAGAGGAACAAATGTAGTTATTCAAGCCTATGCATGGAATTTGAATAATGAAGAGATTACATTCAATGTAACGAATAAGACCGCATCATCAAGTTTATTCAACTTAGACAAACACACAGTGAAATACCCAGAAATTTACGTTAAAGAAAAAATAAAGATTTATACCTCAAGGCTAGACACAGCACTTCCTAAAGATGCAAAGTTTGATTACGTTGCACTAGATATACAAGGATCGGAATTGAAAGCGCTGGAAGGGCTAGGCATCTTTTTGGATCAAGTGAAATGGATATACACAGAAGTTAGCCGGGAGCATTTGTACGAAAATGCTCCTCTGCTGAAGGATATAGATGACTTTTTACTCCAGAAAGGCTTCAAGAGACGTTTCACCGCATGGGATAGAAAAGCAAATTGGGGAGATGCCCTTTACATTCACAAATCTATCTTAAGAAATGATCTAATCGTATTTGTTCGATCGTTATTTTGGCAGTTTTCACGTTTTGTAAGATCATTCATACCGCAATTTATGTTCCCCCTACTTGTAAAGGTAAAACATCGATTTATTGGATCAATTCTGAAATGAATATAGTTTTCGTACATCTAAATAGCAAGATTCCAGAATTCCTGAAGTCTAATTTAGAATGTTGTTTGAAACATTTCCCAAATAGCAGAATTCACCTGATACACAATCTTATCGAAGATAACATCCAAATTCATGGCGTTGAAATGTATAGATATGTCCCACGGAAGGATTGGAGAAATTTAGAGAATAATCTGAACCATCCGAAAGATTTTAGAAGTAATTTTTGGCTCACATCGTTGGCGCGCTTCATCGCAATCGCTGATTTTATGCAGGAAATGCCGGGGCCCGTTATTCACATCGAGTCGGACAATATACTTGCTTCGGATTTTCCAATGGAAAAATTCCATAAACTCGAGTCAGAATATGCATTTCCCATCGTTTCAAAAAAACGGGGAATTGCAAGTTTGGTTTACTTCAAAACAGCACAATCATCTAGAGATTTAGCAGACTTTTCCTTAGAGCAGGCCAAGATAAATCCCTCTACCAGCGACATGTTGGTGCTGCGTAACTTTTATGATTTAAATAAAGATAGAGTTCAAGTTCTACCCACCGGACTATCGATGCAGACATCTTTTAATAATCCGATTGACAACGATGTCTTAAAAAGCATGAACCGGGGAATGGAGATACTTGGAGGCGTCTTTGACGGTTCGGATTTAGGAGTTTTTTTTCTTGGAACTGATCCTAGAAACAGAAGAGGGTTATCAATAGTAGGAAGCCCAGTCCCAGAAAATTATGCGGACACACAAAATTGGAAATTAAACCCGAATGTCAATAGAAAATTTGTTGATTTATGTGTAGAAGATTCCACAGCCAAAGTTTTCTCTCTTCATGCCACTTGTAAGAGAATCAAACTCTTTCGATCTGAATCCCAGTTTTTACGATTAGAAAAACTTTTGAAAAAGTCCAGCAGTGGACTACAAACCGTTTACTATATAGATGTTTTCTTATTGGCCCTTTTGAATTCATCTGTTAAAAGATGTAAGTTAACTATTAGTCGTATTTTCAAAGCCATGAATGGAGATAAGAATGTGTAGTGAATGTGTAACACCGTCGAACTGGCGACCAAGTTGGTTTGAATGGCAGTTCACACAACCATTGAATCTCAATGATAGAGATTCGGTTCACTTGGACTGGGGATCAGGAGGTCGCCCAACAAATCCATTTGCATCTAAAAAGCTTTTCGTTGCTGATGTGAACGAGTCCCACAATAAAGATGATGAGTTTACCTACAAGAAGATTTCAAATTTGACCAGCATCGATTTTGCGAATTCTTCAATTGATTCAGTATCAGCTTATGACCTCTTAGAGCACATTCCTAGGACTTGGCCAGACGGTGATAACGGAGCCCGCTATCCATTCATCGAAATCATGAACGAAATTTATCGAATATTAAAGCCAGGCGGAATATTCCTAAGCGTTACACCGGCTTATCCTTCGCCTCAATCCTTTCAAGATCCAACACATGTCAATTTCATTACCGAAGAAACCATTTCATATTTTGATGAAAACTCTTGGGCAAAACATCTGGGGTATGGCCTCACCGCAAATTTTGAGAAAATCCATCAATCGTGGCTACGGGGATCTGGCCCACTCATCGGTAGATTTCCTAACCACACCAACTTAAATGAAAAAATTTCTAATTCTTCGTTGGAACTAAGGTTGAAACATATAAAAAGATTCTTGCGTATGTCCCAGCGCAAAAATGCATATTCTCTACTTTGGGTATTGAGAAAGCCTTGCTTAGGAAATCAAAGTGAAGGGAAAAAGGTTTAATGAATCAGGAATCATTTGAGTCCATACACCTTGATTTTGGGTGTGGAGCATCTCCCCGAAATCCGTTCAATGCATCAATTGTAAACACCGTTGACGTCAGAGAATATTCAATACCGCTTGAAACAAGAATAATTGAACCTGGTGGACCTTTACCATTCACGGACGACTATTTTGATAGCGTTTCAGCTTACGATGTGCTGGAGCACCTGAGTAGAAGTGAAAATGGAAAGAATTTGTTCATTTTCTATATGAACGAACTTCATAGAGTTCTAAAGCCCAGCGGTAATGCTTTATTTGTATTTCCAGCATTTCCATACAAAGATGCTTTTTCAGACCCAACTCATGTTAATTTTATAACCGATGAAACAGTTAATTTTTTCATTAATAAGTCGAAAGATTCTAGTTATGAAGGAATTGAAACAAACTACTCTTTAATAAAAAATAAAAAATTGAGACAGTGGAACAAGTACATATACAGCGTTGAATTGTTTCCAAGCCAGGAATCCAAGTCAATCAGAAGAATTTTAAGCCTTCAAAAAAGATCACTATTTCGCTTCCTAAGGCCTCAACATAGGATCTGGATACTGAGAAAAGCAGATTAAGCATTCAATAACTTAAATAAAATTCGCATTAATAAGTAATCTTGACGCACGTTATTCTTTAGAAAAGGGCCGCATTTATAATGAAGCGTACCTTTATTAACCTGATGAACAACTTCTTCTGAAGAAGTGACCTGCGTCAGTGTTACGGAAGGTAAGAAAGTAGGATCTATGTTTAATTGTTTGGTCAATTTCATAAGAGCGATATCGTCTAACGCGGAGTGATCCCAAGAATGTTTGTTCATTAGAATTCTTTTGATAGTAGCTGAACTTAGAATTACAAAACTGCCAGAAATGCCTCGATTAACATCGCTCGGTAATCGTTTTCCAGCATATAGATCCACACTAGGCTCTAATCCCGCCAAGAATTCACGTATTTCAGGACAAACTGGATACGAACTTAAATTGGTAAGCACTAGCCAGTCAAACTGCTTTTGAGATGCATAATCCATAGAGGCGAGCATTTTAAAGCCTAGAAATGTTAACCCCTCCGGAATATCAACTAATAAGTTACCACCGTTCTTCTGCCAACTCGGCAAACTCCCACCAAAAGGTTTAAGAAGATATCTTAGAATCAACGTAAAATACTTGCCGAATTTACCCCAGCGCAACCTTTCAAAAATAAGCGATGCTTTATAAAGTGACTTAAACTTTCCGGAACCATTTGCGTAGATAGCTAACGATTTGTCTTCGGGAGAAAGAGTAAGCCTCCAAGTAACGTCTGCGCCCGCTTTCTGTAGACTAAAGAATGGTTCGATGTAAGATGAAGTGAAGCAATAAAGTATTCTCAAACTAACTTGCCCCATCAACTAATAAAGGTCGAACTATCTTCATTAAATCCTCTACTTCAATTTCAAACTGCCCGTTCCCCAGGCCATATTTACTAAGATTTCTTTTGTGTCCCACGATCAAAAAATGCTTAATATTGAGTGATCGACAAAGTAAATAATACTCTCGCGCATTTCTTTCTGCGGGTCCTCTTATTTCAATAACTATTGATCCGGGGTGACAAAACAAGATGTTGGCCAAACCGGCCCCATATTCGCCAATAACGATGTTCGCATCGCGAAACTGAGCAACGGCTTTTTGAAGATTCGAGTTTCCAGTGAAAATTGGTTGAAAATTGAATTCCTGCTTTAATGAGAGCGAGAGCTTGTCCACATTCGTTAATTGTCGAAAGAGCCCCCTTTCTCGCGTAATTTGAATTCTGGTTATTCCCCAACTTGTAGGGACTAATTCCTGACACTTCACTCTGGCCCATTCCATCGCAGTAGAATTGAATAAAACTTCATCAGCATCCTGATCTCCCGACATGCTCTTTCGAAGTGGGTTATTAAACTGGATGATATGAAGTCGCCCCACTGATATATCCTCATAATTATCGATAAAAATAAGTTTGCGAGAGGAAAGTGCCTCAAACATTTCACGTATCTGAATGCTTAGGTCGTTGCGGAGGATAAGCGGAATTTCTTCAGACAGATTCATTAATGAAAGTTTATAAAGTTTAGGAATTTCTTCGATTGCAAAATGCATCAAATTATTTGTACCGCCTAAAAAAATCGCCTCGTCAATCTTGGGCTTAGATCTAATACACTTTGGAAACACGGCTCTATCGTAAGAATCACGCCAGTAAGGCGCTGGAAGAGACTGAGAATTTAAGATTTCAGGAATCTTCAAAGTATCTACAGGGTAAAAAAACTTTTCATCAACAACAGCTTGGCCATGCACTATGCGCGCGTCTTGAATACACTTATGCGCTAGTTCACCCGGCTTCAACGTTCGCATTACTTCAGAAACTAGTCGAGCTTCAGTGAATTCACAGTTGACTTGACCAAATTTGGGAAAAATTTCTGAACAATGCTTGCTATAACCAATAATTACCTGCATGTCTGGCCAGTTCTTTGCTAAAGCGTAATCAAGATTAAGGTCCAAAAACTTTGTTTTTATTCCATACTGTGCCAAGTTTCTAGTGACGAAGACATCCAACTCAACGGAATTTATCCAGCACGAAATAGTTTTAATTTCATTTCTGAGAAAAAAAGACTCTGGAATATTCAAGGTAAATCGTTTCTTATTCGTCAGTCGAATGAAATGTAAATTCCGCGAAATATATAGCAGGCTTTTTCTCAACATAGAGAGCGAATGAAAACTCTCCCCACCCGTTAAAATCTTGAGCCATTTTGAAATATTTATATCTTGGAAAGTGCATTGGATCGGATCATTGCCAGCCATAAAAATTACAGAATTTATGTCTTCAATCAGAGAAGTATCAATTATCCCAAAAACTTTTACTGATTGGTGGCTCTTATTTTTGAAGTTAATCACTTTTAATCTTCGATTAAAGCAAGTAGCGCTTTGGAATAAGGACTTCCGACATAATTTTTTGCTAGCGCAGAAAGCTGATGTTCAGAAATCCACGTGTTTCTGAAGGCTACCTCTTCAGGCGAGCCAACGAGCATTCCCTGGCGCGATTGGATCACCCTAACTAACTCGGCAGCGGCAAACATATCCTCTACCGTGCCAGTATCTAACCATGCTGTGCCTCGGTCGATAATTGAGTGGCTCAATGAATTTTGGCGCAAATAAATATTGAGTAAATCTACTATTTCCAATTCTCCGCGGCTCGAAGGTTTAATTTCTTTGACAAAGTCACATACTTGAGAATCAAAGTGATAAATACCCGGGATAGCCAAACCTTTGTGGACTTCTTTCGGTTTCTCTTCTAGGGAGAGGATCTTGTCTCCATCAGTTTTCAAACTTCCAAACTTTGATACGTCATTAACTAAATAACCATAAATATGCGCACCTTTCGGATTCAAATTCTCACTAATTTTGTAGCCGATTCGACTACCGTAAAAAATGTTGTCCCCAAGCATGAGCAAACTAGGTTTATCGACAATCTTCTTTTCGGCCAAGGTAAAAACCTCGGGAATTCCATTCGCTTTTTCCTGAGAAATAAAATTTAGTTCTATACCCCATTGAGATCCATCACCAAGCAAATTCATAAATGAATCTGCTTGATTGGGAACGGTGATAATACTAAATTCACGAATTCCTGCGGCCATCATCAGCGACAAGGGATAGTAGATCATGGGTTTGTCATAGATCGGCAGCAATTGCTTAGACGTTACAGTGGTCATTGGTCGAAGCCGCGTCCCATAGCCGCCAGCAAGAATTAGGCCATACATGGTGGCATAGTAACGTCTATGGAACTTATTGACGAGATGCCTTTTGAGCGTGGGCCTAAACTTTTTCAAAGGCAAGTTTTTTCGGATGATCGAGGATCATTTGAGATGCTTTTTCAAGAAACAATTTTTAGAGCGCATTTTCATGATTTCCCCCATATTAGACAAATTAATGGAATCAGAGCAAAACGCGGTGCGTTGCGGGGATTTCATTCATCAGAAATTAACGTTAACCATTGGAAAGTTGTTACTTGCGTAAAGGGAAAAGTCCTCGATGCAATGATTGATTTACGAACAGAATCGGCTAGCTTTGGAAAAGTGCGATTTGCAGAGATTGATGAAAAAAGTGGACTGAGTCTTGTAATTCCTCCCGGGTTTGGTCACGCTGTCCAAAGTTTGACTGAAGACTCATTAACAATTTATGGAACAAACATCGAGTATGAAAACAATAAAGAGTTCGAAATAAACCCAATTGCTGGCGACTGGAGCCTAAATTGGATACAACCAACTATTCTCAGTGAGCGCGATAGAATGGCACCCGAATTAAGCGAACTTTACTAAAGATTAAGGTCAGGGAATGAAGTTAATTGTTTTCGGTGGAGCAGGTTTCATTGGATCGGAATTTGCGCGGCAAGCGGTTCATTCCGATATCTTTAATAAAGTGTCCGTTGTAGACGCCTTAACTTACGCCGGTAATCAAGAAAATTTACGCGATATCTCGAATAGCACAAAATTTGATTTTATTCACGCGGATATCCTTGACTCTAAAAAGTATGAAGGATTGATTGACTCTGAAACTTTTGTTGTAAATTTCGCGGCAGAGTCTCACGTTGACCGTTCAATTGAGGACCCGCTTATCTTTGCCAAAACAAATTTTATGGGAGTTTGCAACCTCCTAAACACATGTAAAGAAAAAGATTCCGCTAGATTCATTCAGGTTTCCACGGATGAAGTTTATGGACCGATGCCTGAAGGTACTGCTAATGAAACATTCACACTCAACCCAAGTTCCCCTTACGCGGCCTCAAAGGCGGCTGGAGATTTGGTAACTCTTTCATTTTGGGCTACGTATAAATTCCCAGTCATGATTACTAGAGGTGTTAATACATTTGGACCACACCAATATCCAGAAAAATTGATCCCACTTGCTCTTTCTAAATTGAAAAATGGTGAGGAAGTACCAATTTATGGTGACGGGAGCCAAACACGTGAATGGATTCACGTATCAGACCATGCGGCAGGAATTATGGCAGTTTTGCTAAAGGGTCGGATTGGAGAAATTTACAACATTGGAACCGATCATCGGTTAACAAATCTACAAGTGATACAGATTTTAAAAAACCAATTAAATATCGATGAAAATTTAATTAAGTTTGTGGAAGATAGAAAAGGACATGACATTCGTTATGCGTTGAATAGTCAGAAAATTCAATCGGAGCTAAATTGGTTTCCAAAGAAAATATTGGGCCAAGACTTCAGTGACTTTAGTAATTGGTAAATTCCGTGGAGACTGCACCTAAAGTGATTGATTCATGAGGATTTTACATCTGGCAACTTCACTCAATGGGGGAGCTGGGAGTGCGGCCTATCGATCGCATGAAGCACTTATAGATTCAGGATTCCATTCTAAAATATTGACATTGACTCACAACAACGAAATCCATAAAAACGGCGTGATTGCGACCAATCGAAAAAGTCTTGACCGTCTGGCCTCCGGAATTAACACCAAATTGCAGAGCCTAATTCTTCAAAGCTCTAGCAATTTACTCACACCAATTTCCATATCCCAATTAAATCTAACTGAACCAGCAATTCTCGAAGCAAACATAATTCACGCTCACGCTAGTTACAATTTCTTCAATTTGAGCGATCTCATTGCGCTATCTCGCATGAACAAAAAGATCTTTGTCACTCTCCATGATCAACGTTTTTTTACCGGAGGATGTCACTATTCATATGAATGTAGGGGCTTTCAGAATAGTTGCAAACGTTGTCCACAAGCTCGAATTGTGGGCCGTAGAGTGATCGATAGGCATTTAAGTGATAACGCTCATCACAAATCTCAAATTTCACAATTTAAGTTCATTAGCCCGTCTACTTGGCTGAGTAGGCTGGCAAAAGAAAGTCAGCTGTTAAGTGAGGCGGCCATGAGGGTAATCTTCAATCCCGTTCCAAACGATTTCTATACAGCTATTGGACGTAACAATGAAAAAAAACTTTTAACTCTTGGTTTTTGTTCAGCGGATTTAAACAATCCTTATAAAGGACTCAATTTATTAAGTGAGGCTCTTCATATTATTTCCATGACAAATCCTGATAGGAAGTTTCAACTAAATTTGATTGGCATAGGTAAATTAATTTCATTCTCAGAAAACGTATCGGTAGCGCAAATCCGGGTATCGAGTCAGGCTGAAATCGCCCAAGAACTTTCAAGGCTCGATTACTTAGTGGTACCAAGCACAGCGGATAATGCGCCGAGCGTGATTTCAGAGGCACTTATGTGTGGAACCCCAGTCCTTGGAAGTTCAACTGGAGGAATTCCTGAAATGCTAAATAATGGAAATGGAATGATATTTACGTCAGAAAATGCCGAAGATCTGGCGCAAAAAATTCTAACTTTTAACATACCTGCGACAAATGAGGCGATAGCGAAATCTGCAAAAGCAAAGTACGGTTATTCAATAGTGGCAAAAAATCTAATGGATTACTACGGTTCTAATTGATTGAAATCGTTGTTAGCCAAGTTAACTCGATCTGATAGTTTCTTAAATGGTTTTGCTCGAAATAGATCCAATAATCTTGTCACTCGTGTTGAAAAAATATTCATCCAGTTTATTCCGTAGACATTGTCTCTAATCCAGGCGTCGACATGAATAGACTCGATAAGCACAGACTTATCATCTACAAATGACTCAGCATTTTGGAATAAAAACGGGGAAGAGTTAAAAGTATGAGTCGCAAATTGGTCGTTGCCTATGTTGGAGATATATGAAACAGGTGGAAGTATGGAAAACAATGAGTTCTGCCTCATGAATCTGGCGATGACAATGTCCCAAACATCTATATAGCCATCTCTAGCCCTTCGAAATCCTGCATCCCAAAAAATCTTCTCGGCTCGACTTATTGTCTTGACCGAGGGCCAAGATGAATCTTCGAGCTCGAAGCTCTTTATTAGTTCTCTCCACTTATCCTTTGAAGTAGCCCAACCCCAAATCATCGGATAAACCGATAAATTGCTCTGCTTTTTAGTGAGACTTTGAGGGGCTAGCTGGGTTCCAGAGATCATGATATTTTTCGGCGAATCATTAATGTTCATAAAGTTTTTATCAACATATTGGAAGAAGCCATCAGAGGGTATACAGTCATCTTCTAGCACGATAGCGAAATTCTCATGCGAAAAAACCCAATTACAACTTGAGATTACAGATGCGGCACATCCACGATTCAAGTGTCTGAAAAAAACCGCAATCTCCCCATCAAAATTCTCTTTAAAAGAATCAACGTATTCTTTTATTGATTTATTGATCGCGACTCCAGCTACATCATTTTCCTTTGGAGCATCAATCGAAATATAGATCTTTCTAATGCTATTTCTTTTAATGATATCCAAAATTTTTATTAGATTATCAAGTCGCTGGTATCCAATCACAAGGACTGCGATTTCTCCACTCATATAACCCCAATCCCTGCGACTTCTTAAGAAAGCAACGACACCTAAAGTAAATTTAGCATTCTCTGAAATAATCTATCGGAGTCTATATCATAGTTTAATGGGCTCCAACGGTCTGCTTTTAAGTGCGATAATTCCCGTTTCAAGGATGAGCGGTAAATTTGGAAACTTATCTATGTGGCTTAAAGAAGCAAGTAAGTTTCCGATAAAGATAATTTTTGTGCACGACGTTCAAGATGATCTAACTGGAGTTGAATTAAGAAATTTAGTTTTGGGAATTGACTTGGAAAATGTTCTAATTCTAGAAGGGCGATTTGGAAATCCCGGCGAAGCGAGAAATTTCGGCATTAGTTCTATAGAAGGTACATGGTTCACTTTTTGGGATTCTGACGATTTACCAAATCTCGAAAATATCTTTCTCTGCTTGGAACGATTCCCAGCAGCAGAAATTCTGATTGGGTCATTCGAAACAGAAAATGATGCAGGTGAGGTTAATACCTTCAAAATAGAAGAGAATTTGGTCGACCACCTGCTTCGAAACCCAGGAATTTGGCGAATTGTGTTCAAGGCCGAGCTCCAGGAGAAGATTGTGTTTCCCAATCTAAGGATGGCAGAAGATCAGATTGCGATTTCGAATATTGGCATATTCAATTACGAATTGAAGTTCTGTGACACGATTTTTTATCGTTACTTTACTAATTTCCCTGGTCAACTTACTTCAAACAAGGAAGCGCTTAACGATCTCTTCAAAGCTGTTAAAGTTTCAGAATTGAGCTTGAAGAATCATTCCAGAATTAACTCATCATTCGCCTATGGTTTATATGCAAAACAGTTATTAACAGGACTAAAAATAGGTTCTACTAAGCTTAAACTACAAATGATTATACATATCGCCTTTTCAATTTTTCCTTTTAAAATCTCTTATCTTCGCGAAGTCACGAAGGCATTTATTTGGAATTTCAGAGTTTGGATGGTTTATGAAAAGAAGTAATTCGAGTGTAGGAGTTTCGCTCACTGGTGGCTTGGGAAACCAACTATTTCAGGTGGCAGCAGCGCTAGCAATGTCTGAAGGCGAAAGAGTTACCCTTATTTCGTCATACGGAAAACCAAGATTTTCAAAAAACAACGAAGCGGAGATATATTCCCTTATAAGGGCAGAAGATTGGTTTGAAAGAGACGATGAGGTTAGTAGTTGGTTGCCAGCGAAGTGTGTTGGTTATATTTTGCGAATGGGAGTTCAACCAAAGATTTGGGAAAAGGGATTAGTAGTTTTTTTCATTAACAAGATAGCCAATCTAATCTTGTCGATCTCTCGGAACAGCAAAATTCGGATTCTTGCGGGCAAAGGGGTTGGATACTTCACACTTCCTGAAAAAAAGTATTTCACATTGCTCAGTGGATATTTTCAGTCTTACCGTTGGGCCTCACTTGATGATGTGTATAAAAAATTGTTCCATCTTCACCCAAAGCATCCAGGCTCAGATCTTAAGTATTATGAATCACTCACTTCAGATTGCAAACCTTTAGTTATCCATATTCGACTTGGTGATTATCTGTCAGAAAGAGACTTTGGAATTCCGTCTGTTGAATATTATAAATCGGCTGTTTCGAGAATTTCTACGGAGGTAGAATTTGATGAGATCTGGGTTTTCTCTGACACATTAACTAAGGCCAAAGAGATTCTTCGCTTTGACGGAAGATTTAAGGTCAGATGGATTGGTGAGCTAGACGGTTCGGCAGCCAGTACCTTTCAAGCGATGCGTCATGGCGCCGGATACATAATCGGTAATTCGACATTTAGTTGGTGGGCAGCATTCTTGCGCTTAGATACCAAGGCTCCAGTGATTGCACCGAAACCTTGGTTTCGTGGAATGGAAGAGCCGTTCGAATTGATTCCTAAGAATTGGACTAGAATTGACTCAAATTACTAGATTCTTGTCGAAAAAAACTGGGATAATACTTTGTGAACAAAAGATTAGACATGAATAGCGGATGGAAAAACTCCACACTAGCTAGGTCCCTCACTGTAATCAGTAGGCGAGATAAACGAAAGATTATCTTGGTAACCGGAGTTCAAATTTTTATGGGTGGACTAGACCTTCTTGGAGTCGCTTTAATCGGCGTGCTTGGTGCCCTTGCGGTCAATGGCGTTTCCTCCAATAAACCTGGCGACCGAATTTCTACCTTTCTAGAATTGCTAAGAATTGAAGATTTATCTTTCCAAAATCAAGCAGCCTTTCTAGGAATCTTTGCAAGCGTGATTCTAGTTAGCCGCACTTTACTTTCGATCTTTTTCACAAGAAGAACACTTTATTTTCTAAGCCGGAGGGCAGCCACGATTTCATCAGAATTGATATCGCAGCTTTTTGGTCAATCTATTACTTTCGTACAGAAAAGAAGCAGCCAAGAAACACTTTATTCAGTTACTACTGGGGTAAGCGCAATCACATTAGGTGTAATTGCAACATCAGTTTCACTTATAGCGGATTTTTCTCTTTTATTGGTAATGGCAGTAGGTCTTTTTGTTGTTGACCCACTAATGTCAATCAGTACTTTCCTGGTTTTCTTAATTATTGGTTTAATTCTATATCGTTACATGCACACAAGAGCTGTTCAACTTGGTAAAGATCAAGCATCTAAATCGATTGAAAGCAACGAAAAAATTATTGAGGTATTGGACTCGTATCGCGAATCCGTCGTACGACATAGACGAGACTACTATGCGGAAGAAATAGGAAAAATTAGACTTTCTCTTTCAAACAATCTCGCTCAATCTGCCTTTATGCCTTACGTGAGCAAATATATAATTGAGACCACCGTTGTGCTTGGTTCACTTGCAATAGCCGCAGCGCAGTTTATTCTTCAAGATGCGGCACGCGCAGTTGCAACACTATCTGTCTTTATGGCAGCGGGCACTAGAATTGCGCCAGCAGTTTTAAGGGTTCAACAAGGAGCAATTTCAATTCAAGCTTCGTTAGGTGCGGCGAAACCTACGCTTGATCTAATTGATGAAATATACAAAAATGATTTCGTACCTGACAAGATTACTAACTTCCAGAACGCGCATTATGGATTTGAAGGAAACGTAACATTAGACAACGTAACGTACAAATATCCAAATGCTGAGATAAATGCGTTGGAGTCTATAGATTTAAGAATTAATCATGGGGAATCTATAGCCATTGTTGGGCCATCGGGATCAGGAAAAACCACCCTCGTCGACATACTTCTGGGAATATTGAGCCCAACCTCCGGTCTGATTCAACTTTCTAATTTGTCACCCGAAGAAGCCACAAAAAAATGGCCAGGAGCGATTTCATATGTGCCGCAAGATATAACAATATCTAATGGAACGGTCCGTGAAAATGTAACGATGGGTTACACAAAAGGTGAAATTCCAGAAAAGTTGATTTGGGAAGCTTTAGAAAAGGCTCAAATTTCTGATTTTGTTAATTCGCTTCCCATGTCCATAGATTCACCTCTTGGGGAGAAAGGAACAAAGATTAGTGGAGGCCAGCGCCAACGAATTGGTATTGCCAGAGCATTGATCACATCACCTAAGTTACTCGTTCTAGATGAAGCAACTAGTGCGCTTGATGGAAAAATAGAAGCCACTTTGACCGAAGCTATACATAAACTTAAAAGCGAAGTCACCGTTATAACTATTGCTCATAGACTGTCAACGGTTGTTAACTCTGACAAAGTTTGTTATATAAATTCAGGAAAGTTAATAGCCTTTGGTACGTTCTCAGAAGTACGTAAACAAGTTCCCGATTTTGATACTCAGGCAAGATTGATTGAGAGTTAAAGCATGCCATTATTAATGTATTTAAAATCTTACAGTGAGTTCATGTTGGATCTCCCACACAGGCTTAAAGCGATAGTGTCAAGACGCATTAGTAGAAGATCAAAATTTTCGCAATCCAACGATCAAAGCGATAGTGAAATTACTCGATATTCAAGAACAATATGGAAGTTTATTGAGAATGAAAAAACTTTTAATAAATTCAGGCGCAACTTTTACTATAGGCAAATTTTAGAGCACGTGGATTTTAAACTAGGGAAAGATTACTTGAGCAAAATTCAGAGTATCGAACCTTCGTTTCTCCCAAATAACTACAATTCAATAAAGAACGATAAAATTGGAAAACCTAGACGTTATCAATTTAGAAGCTGTGGTTCAATCAGTCCCACAACTCTACGGTATATCTCTGTGATGCTTGAATTGAAAAAACTTTTTGATTTAAAAGGGCCAATTAAAGTGGCTGAAATCGGCATTGGCTACGGTGGACAGTTTGTACTAATAAATGAATTTATGAATGTAGAGAGCTACTCCGCTTTTGATTTACCGCAAGTACTAGAACTTTCAGAGAAATTCATTTCTTCGGTTTCGAAGACTGACAATTTTGTAAAGAAGGATATTTACAATGTTGAATCAGAGCCTTTTGACTTGTTAATCAGCAATTATGCGTTCTCTGAGCTTCCCATTCACATCCAACGTGAATACGTAGAAAAGATTATTTCACGTGCAAAAATGGGGTACATGATTATGAACAGCGGAAAAACGGATTTAACAGGACGCTCGGCTGGAAAAATAAGTTTGTCTGAACTTCAGGACAGCATCACTGGTCTTGAAGTTCTTCAAGAGATTCCTCTAACTGGTGCAGATAATTATCTTTTGGTTTGGGGTCGCTCATAGTTTTTATCTCGGTCTGCGACGTCTTTCGGATGAATTTGGGCGGGGTTTTCTAGAACCTCGATTTGGCCCCTTACTTTCAACTACCGGTGTCACATATGGAATACCTGAAGGTTCTTGAGCTCCCGTGATTCGCATTAAATCCTGATCCAATGGTTTAACGCCAACGAACTTAGGTGTTACCCCAGCACGTGAAGTTAGGCTTCCAACAGATTTCTGCTGCTTTGTTGTAGCAAGAGTTACAACAGCGCCAGCTTCACCAGCGCGAGCTGTACGTCCTGAACGGTGTAAGTAATCTTTATGATCCGTTGGTGCATCAACATGAACCACGAGAGATATGCCATCTACGTGGATTCCGCGCGCTGCAACATCTGTTGCAACAAGTGCTGCATTGGGCAATTGCTTGAAGAGTGCGAGAGTGCGAGTACGAACAGCTTGTGACTTGCCGCCATGAAGCGCACCAACTGGCACCCCCGCATGGGCAAGTTTGTCGGCTAAGCGATCTGCCCCTCGTTGGGTTTTTACAAAGAGAATCGTTTTTCCGTTACGTGCGGCTATTTGGTTCGTGATGTCATCTTTATCTCCAGGATGCATAACAAGTACGTAGTGCTCCATCGTTGATACAGATGCACGGTCATTTTGAAGAGAGTGAGTCTTCGGATTATTCAAGTACTGGCGAACTAAAGCGTCAACACCACGATCGAGGGTTGCCGAGAAGAGAAGACGCTGTCCATTTGGCTTTGCTTGGTCGAGAATTTCTTTAACAACTGGCAAGAAGCCCATGTCAGCCATTTGATCAGCTTCATCAAGAACCGTTATTTCTAGATCATCCAATTGCACTTCTCCCTTATTAAGTAAATCAATAAGGCGGCCAGGTGTTGCAACAAGAATCGCAGTTGCTTTGCGCATCGCAGTTATCTGCTTTGCATAAGGCATTCCACCGGCGATAACTACAGAATCATGTCCGATTGTACGCGCAAGCGGTGTTAGAACTTCATCGATCTGTTGTGCAAGTTCGCGAGTTGGTGTTAAAACTAAAGCCAACGGCTTGTGTGGTTTAGCCGCTTTCCCGCTGATATTTGTGAGCAGAGCAAGGCCAAAAGCAAGTGTTTTACCTGATCCTGTTTGTCCGCGACCAAGGATGTCATGGCCGGCAAGAGCATCAGGAAGTGTTGCAATCTGAATTGGGAATGGGTGTGTGATTCCTTGTGCGTTAAGGGCATTAGCCAGTGCAGGAGCAATTCCTAGATCACGGAAAGTAGTTGTTACTTCTGATAAAGGAGTTGCGTCAATCAAATTAGCATCAGCTAAGTTCGCAGAGATGTAATTATCATCTGCACCGAAATCTACTACTGCGTTGTTATGAGTCTTAAATGCTTTGCGATCATCGCGAGCGTATGCAGGTGAATCGTTGCGACGATCACGAACTGGCTTTGCAGGACGCTCTGCGCGGTAGTTGGATGCAGATACATCTGGTGCAGATTTATGCTTTGCAAAAGTTTGTATTGAAGGTGCACCTGGCTTGTATTTCTCGCGCTTGCCAGGGATAAAGTTTGGGCGGCCGTCATCTGTGCGAGCAACTCGTTCTTTAGCTGCGCCACGACGAGTTGTTGGACGGGTATCTGGCTTCTTGAATTCTGGACGTGCTGTGCGTTCGTTTCGATCTGAAACAAATTTCTTGGCACGTGACTCTGGCTTAACGATTTCTTCACGAACTTCTCGTGGCTTTGATGCTGTCTTTTCTTGATAACGCTTTGCACGCATCTTTGAACGCTCTGTTAAGCGAGCGTCTTTCTTAGAAAGAGTTGATGTATCAATATCTGAATAACGCTTTGTTGATGGCTTGCTTGCTGGTTTTGTTGAAGATGCTTTAAATGGTTTAGCTGCTGTGCCTTTACGTGCTGATTTTTCTGCACTTGTGTGGCGAGGCTTTGAAACAGGAGTTCCAGTTGAAGATTTCTTGGCGCGGGGTTTGCCGGCTTTGGCAGATGCTGCTCTGCGGGCTTTTCCGGGCGCGGTTGTACGTGGCTGTAGAGACATAGAAATGCATACCAATCGAGACGACAAGCGCGTCTCGGGTATGACCTCGAATGGGCCAGGGCGGTGATAAGACTCGCAAGTAAGTGGCCATTTGGCGCACTTTGGGGGGAATTTCATCGATGCGCGGTGCGTCGATGGCTTAAGGGTACCTTGCTTTGAGCGTGGGTATTTACCACGGGTTGAGACTTGGTGAAATGTCCGTTTTGTCCCTTCCCCGCTACATCTGGGGCTAGGATTCGTAGAAGGCTATAGAGGCACCGACGGGTGTTTCTGAAGTAAAAAACCGGTTAAGAAAGTAGTCCCAAAGTGGCATTTAAGAAGTCTGCAGCCTCTGCAGGTCCTCGCGTGTGGACCGTCGCAGAGCTCGGTGCTTTCTACACAGAGCACCGTTCAGAGCTTCTCGCCCACGCAAACCGCGTTCTAAAGGATTCCGCTAAGGCTGAAGAAATCACCCAAGATGCCTTGATTAAGTTCATGCTCGCAGCCCCAGAGCTTGAATCAAATGACCATGCACTTTCATATTTGCACCGCACTATCGAAAACCTCTGCATTGACTTGTTCCGCCTAGAAGGCCGCCGTCCTAACCTTGTGGTTATCGATGATGCACAGGCTGAAGTCGAAGCCGCATGGCAGGTAGACGGCGATCACTCACAAGCACTTTCTGCTGCTGAAGACGCAGCAATCATTCGTCAAGCTTTGGCACTTCTTTCTCCTGCAGAGCGCGCAGCGCTAGTTATGTGGGAAATGGAAGGCCGTTCAACTGAAGAGATCGCAGCAGAACTTGGTATCAAGGAATCTGCCGTGCGCCATACTGTTTCTCGCGCTCGCACTTCCCTTCGCCGCGTTCTTTCAGAGCTCGTTATCGACGAAGAGCGTGGCCTAACAGCGCTCGACATGCTTTCTACTACTTACAAGAAGGCAGCAGAGCTTGCCCAAAAATCTTCCAAGGTTGCACTTTCACTCCTATTAGTTGTGACTGCTTTCCTTGGCTTTAACTCAATGACCGGCCGCGAAGGCGTAACCATTACCCCTTCTGCTCCATCAGAGATCGCATCTGGCCCAGTTGCTGGTTCATCTGATGCGGTTGCTCCGGTCGAGGCAAGCACCCCAACACCTTCTATTTCAATGCCAGCTAAGAAGTCCAGCACCATGGTTTCTGGCGTGGCAATCAAGTCAGCCAAGCTGGTATTCCCAGGCTTGGATGAAAAGGGCATCCCGACAGGTTTCACTGTTGCGACCCAGGAAGGCTCCCTAGGCACAATCCGCGTCAATAAAAATACGCCGGTAGCCACTGAAGCCGGAACAGAGTTGACCACCCAAGCCATAACCGCGGTCGGTGGCCCAAATGTGATGATCTCTCAGAGCATCACAGTGGATGGCAACGGCACCACTTACCTCGTAAATGGGGTTTCAGCTGGTGTTGCAGGAAGCTGGACCCCACTCAACCTAGGCGCCACAACGGCCGATTTTGAGCGGATGTCCAACGGGCAGTACCTTGTGACCGTTAGAATTCTCGTAGTCTCAACCCCAACTTCAGAGTTCTATATCCCCGTGGGCAACCGCGGCTTCGACCTTACAGGTCCTATCAAGTCGATAACAACTCGACTAGTTCTTAATGCAGGTAAGACACAAATTTTGGCTCAGTCAATTCTTGTGACTGAAGACAAGAAGTAAAAGGTAAAACGGTGAAGCACGTGAAATTTCACCTAAATAGATTTCTCCGTCGCGTCCGGATACACGGCGGGGAATTTGATACATCAGCACGTGCGATGTATCGAGTGAGTGAAAAAGGCTCTCTCATGTCATATGAGAAGGCATTTAACACTCGAGCCGACCTGCGGATCGTCCGTAGATCGACTATCGAAAGGAAACAAATGTCTACAAAGACAACTTTCAAGCGCATTGCGCTTGTAACTGTTGCTGCGTTGGGCTTCGGAACGATGGCATCAGTATCGCCAGCGTCTGCAGCTTATTCAACGTTGACTTCAGTAAAGGTTTCTGACGCAACCGTTTACGGTTACGTTGGCGACACATTAACTGCTGCTATTAAAGTAACCGCAGCTGGTGCAACAGGTGGCATTCTTGTTGCTGCTGATGACACAGTCACACTGACTGCAAAAATCACCAGTGTCGCTTCATCAGCCTTGGCAGCGGTTACCACCGGTGTTGCTGCTCAGTCTGTTGATTCAGCTACAACTGATTCAGCTACTTCAGTGCTAGATATGGTTGCAGTCGATAAATTCAGATTCGTTGAATCATCAACTGCAGCAACCAGCCTTGTTGGTACAAGCATTGCATCACTTGGTACAATGCGCATTTCAGTTGAAGATACAACAACTGTTCCAGCAACGGTCGGCTCTTTGGTCTTCCGTCCTTCAACACCTGGTACATACAAGATCACAGTTACTCCAACAAACGTACAGGCTGGTGTAACACCAACTTATACAGCTGGCGTAATCACATTCGTAGTTCTCTCAGCTGGTGCAGCTACCGGTGATGGTGGAGTAGCAACTCCATTCAACACTGCTGGCGGCGTTGCTGGTGCAGGTAACTACAACCAGGTCAAGGTGACTGGTCAAAATGGCACAACAGCGCTAGGAACACGCGTTGTTGTAACTGGTTCAACAATTGATGCAGCCATTACCGGATCAACACTTTCATCAGATAAGACAACGTTGACAATCGCTGGTAAAACTGATGGATCAGCTACACAGGGTCTAATCAACGTTCTAACACCAACAGCTGGAACTATCACAGTAAATACTTACCGTGAAACTGCAGTTGGTACGTACTCAGCTACAGCTGATTCAACTGTGACAATCACAGTTCGTGCAGCTGCACTTTCAGGTACAGCCACAACTAACACGACATACATGTCAACAGCAGAAGCAACAGTTCCTACTGATGTTACTGATGCTGCAGTTGTTGCTCTAACTTCAGTACCTTCAAAGACATCACTTGCTGATGCTGATGCAGTGGCTCGTATTCAAGTAATTCAATACGATGCTCTCGAGGCAGTAGCGTCTTCATCAAAGACTTTGGCTGTTACAGCTGAAATCACTGGTGCAGGTCGCATCGGTACAACTGATTCAGCTTCAGATGCAACTTCAGTTATTGCAGTTCCAGCAGGATCTTCAACAACTACTCAGGCTGCAACTAAGGACTTCTACGTCTTCTCAGACGGTCGTTCAGGTGAAGCAACAATCACAATCAAGGTTGGCGGAGTCACAACGTTGACTCGTAAGGTTGCATTCTTCGGAACAGCAACACAATTGAAGCTAGTTGCAGCTACTGCAACTGCTCCAAACCCAACTAAGTCATACCTCGCAGTTGGCGGAACAATGGATATCTCTGTTCTTCCTTATGACGCTAATAACGTCAAGTTAACTGCAGCAGCTGTTACAGCAACAAGCGAAACAGCAACAATTGCAACAGTAGTTACAAAGGCTGGTTCAACCGGTGTTGTAACAGTTACTGGTGTAGCTGTAGGTAAGACAAACATCACCATCAAAAATGGTGTACTCGGAACTTTGGTTGTTCCAGTTGAAGTTACAAAGTCAACAGGTGTTGCAAAGCTAACACTTGACAAGACTTCAGCACAGCCAGGCGAGAAGGTCACATGGACTATCACAGTTACAGACTCAAACGGTCGCCCAACTGCTGATGGAACAAGCGTTGCACTCTTCTCATCAATTACTTCAAACATGGTAGTTACCGGTCTTCCAACAGGAACCGAAACAATCACTGGTGGAGTTTCAACTGGTTCATTCTTTGCGCCAACATCTGGCTCAGGAACACTAACAATCACTGCTAAGCAGGGCACAGCCCATGACACATACATCGCAGGCCTAAAGGCCGCTACAGCTGCTGGTACTACATACACAGCTGTTTCAGATGTTGTTGAATTGGCTATCGTCAACGCAGCAGTAGATGCAGCAGCAGCTGCAGCAGAAGAAGCAACAGCAGCGGCAAATGATGCTACTGATGCAGCTCTATCTGCAGCAGAGGCGGCAGAGGCGGCAACAGCTATGGCACAAGAGGCCGTAGATGCAGTTGCTGAGCTTTCAGCATCAGTCACTAAGTTGATCTCAGCACTTCGTGCACAGATCACTACATTGACTAACCTCGTAGTAAAGATCCAGAAGAAGGTAAAGGCTTAATTAGCCTTGATCTTCTAAAGATCTAGAACCGAAACCCGGTCCCTCTTCGGAGGGGCCGGGTTTCGGCCTTTCTAGGGCAAGTTTGTGGGAGGTTTGTTACTGAGTAGAAAGTAAGATTGGGCTTATGTTGAAATTAGAAATTGAGAAACCAGTCGCTCGCCTATTGGCCTTTGGCGCCCCCTTCATTTCAATTTTCCTTTTGATCGACCAAGTATCTGATCCTGTAAATGTCACGAAGATGGCAGCGTTATCCGTGGTGGCCTTCGGCCTAGCTGCGGTCGTGTTGGTGAAGTCCCCGCGAATGCTCTGGTCTGATGCGAAACCACAGATTATTGCCGCCGTTGCCTTAATTGTTCTTGCGATAAGCGCAGTGGTAAATAGCTCATCTCCGCTAGGTCAAAACTTTTATGGAACATATGGGAGAAATACAGGTTTCTTGACTTATCTTTCACTCACCCTGGTTTTTGTATCTACCTTGGTTCTGCGTCGTACCGAATCATTTAGAAACATCTTGTACGGCCTTTTAGCTGCTGGGTTGATAAATGTTGTTTACGGTGCCTGGACGGTTACGTTTGGCGATTTTGTGTCTTGGAACAATCCATATAACCGAATTCTTGGGACATTCGGAAACCCCAACTTCATAGGCGCTTTTCTCGGAATTTTTGCCTCGTTGCTAGTTGCTTATCTCCTAACTCCTGGAACTCACTGGGGCGTTCGTTTAATGGGAGTCATTGTTCTTATCGCAACATTTCTTGAGATCAAATCTTCGCTAGCAGTTCAAGGAGTTGTGGTATCTGGTGGTGGAATTGCTCTTGTAATTTTCTATTATCTGCGTTCGAAGTTTGAGAAATGGACTGTGCCGTTTATCTATCTTGTCTCTGTCGGAGTTGTTGGAATTATTGCAATGATGGGCGCTCTTCAAAAAGGACCGCTAGCTAGTATTGTTTACAAGACTTCCGTTTCTTTGCGCGGTGAATATTGGCAAGCTGGAATAAATATGGGAAATTCTCATCCATTTACTGGCGTAGGAATGGACTCATACGGTGACTGGTATCGCAGATCGCGCGATGCACAGGCTTTGATATTGCCTGGGCCAAATACCACCACGAACGCTGCACACAACGTATTCCTTGATGTCTTTGCGTATGGCGGATACCCGCTGTTTATTGCATATATGGCCTTGATTGTGATGAGTTTAATTGCAGCAATTAAATTGACGTTTATTCAAAAAGAATTTAACTTCGTAAAAGTAGGTTTGATTGTTGCTTGGATTTGTTATCAAGTTCAGGCACTTATAAGTATCAACCAAATCGGTCTTGCGATCTGGGGATGGGTAACAGGTGGGGCCTTGATCGCTTACGAATTCTCAACTAGAGAAGCCCGAAGTGAGACCTCTGTAAAATCTGTTACGAAAAAGGTTGTAAAAAACAATCCTTTGATTTCTGCTCAACTGTTGGCCGGGCTAGGTATGGTTGCAGGTATCTTGATTGCTATTCCACCGCTAAGTGGCGACATTAAATGGCGTGAAGCGCTAAAGTCACAAAACATTGATCTAGTAACAGCAGCTCTAACTCCCGGATATATGAATCCTGGAAGTAGCAATCTCTACACATCTGCTACCCAAATTTTTGAACAAAGTAATTTGCCCGATATGGCGTATAAGTACGGCAAGTTAAATACCGAATATAACCCTAACTACTTTGATGCTTGGCGGCTTTTGTACGCTTTGAAAAACGCTACCCCCGAAGATCGAAAACTAGCAAAAGAGAAGATGATTGAACTTGATCCATTAAATGAGGAATGGAAGAAACTTCCTTAATGGCCAAAGTTGCAATCATTGGTCAGGGCTACGTTGGTCTAACTATCGCAGCATTCGCATCCAAGACGAATCAAGTGGTGGGATTTGATAACAATCAAAGAGTCGTTGACCAGCTAAACCAAGGTATTTCGCATATCGAAGGAGTTGAAAGCGGGGCGCTTAAGTCTGCAATTGCTGCTGGAAATTACCGTGCATCGACTAGCGGATCAGATATTTCAGGGGCTGAAATAGTTGTGATTGCGGTTCCAACACCGCTTGATGCAGACCGAAAGCCAGATCTGGCGTTCATTGAGTCAGCATGCAAAACAATTGCAGAAAACATTACACATCCTGTTTTGGTGATTAATGAGTCAACTTCTTTTCCGGGCACGATTCGCAATTTTATTAAGCCGTTGATTGAGAAGTTATCGGCAAACAAAATTGAGCATTTATATGCGATTTCACCTGAGCGTGTAGATCCTGGCCGCGTAGATTGGGATCAGAAGAACACTCCTCGTTTGTATGCGGGTTTAACTCCTGAAGCTTCGAAGAAAACTAAACATTTTTACTCCACATTTTGTGACAACTTGATTGAGGTTTCATCACCTGAAGTTGCAGAGTCTGCGAAGCTTTTCGAAAATACTTTTAGGCAAGTAAATATCGCGCTAGTGAATGAGTTTGCTCAGATCGCACATGCCCTTGGTATTTCGGTTCATGAGACTTTAGAAGCTGCCAACACAAAACCTTATGGCTTCATGAAATTCAACCCAAGTGCGGGAGTTGGTGGTCATTGCATCCCAGTTGATCCTTCTTACCTTGCTCATGTCGCTGAAGGCTTAGGTGTACCTGCAACATTTATTGAGCGCGCAAACGAAGTAAATCTAGAGATGCCTAAGTATGTTGTCTCACGCGTTGCCGCAGATAACGGTGGTTCATTAAAGGGAAAGAACGTGCAAGTCATTGGTGTGGCCTATAAACCAAATGTTGCCGATACTCGTGAGACCCCAGCCGAGTTGGTTATTGAAGAACTTAAGCGTCAAGGTGCGAAAGTTACTTGGCATGATGCAGTTGTTGGCTCTTGGCATGGTGAAGAATCAAATACTTTGGGTGGCTCAGAGATAGCAATAGTTGTTACTTTGCATGATGCGGTTGATAAGAAAGCCGTGCTTGCAAGTGCTCCGTATGTTTTTGATACAACCGGAAAGTTAACCGGCGCTAAAGGTTTGTAGTCTTACTTCTTCATCTCTGCAGCAACATCATCAATAATCGAATCCAGAGTATTTTCTGGTGACCAGCCGAGTGCGTTCTTTATCTTAGTGATATCTGGAACACGGCGCTGCATATCTTCATAGCCAGCTGTGTAAGCCTGATCGTATGGGGTGTAAGTAATAGCTGAAGTTGATTTGGTCCGCTCGATGATCTTTTCGGCAAGTTGCTTGATGCTGGTTTCACCGACTCCGCCGATGTTGTAAACCTCACCGATCGTTGAATCGGTCTTGGCAATTATCAAGATTGCGCGGACGGCATCTGCAACGTGGCAGAAGACGCGGGATTGCGTTCCGTCTCCGTAGATTGTGATTGGCTCGTTCTTGAGCGCTGATTGCACGAAGCGAGGTAGAACCATTCCGTAACGTCCTGTTTGACGGGGGCCTACTGTGTTAAAGAGGCGAATGGTTGTGACTTTCAGTTGCTTGGTTAAGAAGAGCGCGTGGGCGATAGCTTCTTCTAGTGCCTTGGCATCGGAGTATGTCCAGCGAATCTTTTGTGGAGCACCGACTACGCGATCATCGGTTTCAGATAAAGGTTGCTTCGGGTTCTTGCCATAAATTTCAGATGTACTTGCGATGATGATTCGCTTATTAAGTTTGGTTGCTGCGTTTAGGACTACTTCAGAACCGGTGAAGTTTGTTGAAACAGATTCGATTGGGTTTTCAAGGATTGTGTTAACGCCAAGAGCCGCGGCCATGTGCAGGACGAGGTCGGCAGGGGCCATCGCTTTTTCTACGAGGGCGACATCGCGGATATCGCCTTGATGGATTTCGATCTGGTCTTTGATGTGGGCGATATTGGCTGCAGATCCCGTGGACATGTTGTCGAGGATCGAGACCTGGTGGCCCTCTTTAAGCAGGGCATCACAGAGGTGAGAACCGATAAAACCGGCTCCACCGGTGATGAAAACGCGCATGAGATGAAGTCTATCGGGGCATGTGCGGATATTTAGGGGCTGGCTCTCTGTAAGGGCTCAGATAGTTCACAGAGAGATAGGGCAAGGTTTGGGTATGAAATCGGTAGCGGGCGTTCGTAAGTATTCGGGTGCGGGCACCGATTGGGCTGCTTGGTTGTTGGGCATTGGCTTGGGGCTCACCTTGGCGTTGCAGGCAACGACGATGCGCCATAGCGATATCACTTCGGTTTATGCGGTGATTGCTTCGGTGTCGCGGGCGGCAGCTTTGGTTGGTACTTACTTTGCGATCGTTGGTATTTTCTTGGTGGCGCGAATTCCTTGGGTAGAACGCGGGGTCGGGCACGATCGTTTGGTTACGTGGCATCGCAAGTTGGGGCCATGGAGTTTGTATCTAATTGGTTTTCACGTCTTGTTTATTGTCTTGAGTTTTGCTGGGCAAGATCATGTGGCGTTGGCAGTTGAGATGTGGCGGATGCTCGGTAACTTCGAGTGGATGTGGTGGGCGCTCGCCGGATTTATTTTGATGGTGGCGGCCGGAGTTACTTCTTATAAGAAGGCGCGCGCCAAGATGAGTTATGAAACTTGGTGGACGGTTCACGTTCTTACTTATTCGGCGATTGCGGCATCGTTTATGCACCAGGTGGTTAATGGGCAGATGTTTATTGGCCATCCGCTTAATCGTGCGTACTGGACGTTTCTATATGTTGCGATGGGCTTTTCGATTTTGTGGTGGCGTATCGGTATTCCTTTGGTGCGTTCGCTGCGCCATAACTTGCGAGTTGAGAAAGTTGTTGTTGAAGGACCTGGAGTTATTTCCGTTGTGATGAAGGGGCGAAAGCTAACTGAACTTGCGGCAGAAGGCGGGCAGTTCTTTGGTTGGCGCTTTGCGGCTAAGGGACATTTCTTGATGTCGCATCCTTATTCGTTGTCGGCGGCTCCGACTGCGCATTACTTGCGAATTACCGTTAAAGATTTAGGCGATCATTCAAGATCGCTTGCTTCGTTAAGTGCGGGGACGCGAGTCTTTGTGGAAGGCCCATATGGCGCCTTTACGGCAGGGCGCGCGACTATGCCGCATGTGGTGTTGGTGGGTGGCGGCGTTGGAATTACGCCGGTGCGTGCGCTGATGGATGAGTTTAAGAACGGTGTGCAGATGGATGTTATCTATCGCGCATCGCGTAAAGAAGATTTGGTTTTAAAGGAAGAGCTCGATTATTTGGAGTATCACTCAAACGGTTCTATTCGGGTGCATTATTTGGTGGGATCACGTAAGGAGCATCCGATGGATGCCAAGTCGCTAAAGGCTTTAGTGCCGCGGATTGCTGATGCCGACATCTATATCTGTGGCCCTGGGCCGTTGGTGGAGGCGGTAAAGGCTGCGGCAGATGATCTGGGTGTGCCGAAGAATCGATTCCACGATGAGGCATTTGCTTTTCACAACGAGTAAAAGTTTGGGAATAGTCGCAGTTGAAGTTGTGGTTTCGTTAAGGGTTTTCACAGGAGAGCACGGGAAGGTTTGCATATGAAACGCGCGATACTGATTGCAACCGGAACCGTTGGTGGGTTGGGTGCGGTCTTGGCGATTACGCCGCCGACATTTACATCTACTGAAAGTTCTTCGATGGCTTTGCCGGGATCGTCTGCTGCTCCTGTTGCTACACCAAGTGCAGCGAGTTCTGTTGCGGCTGCACCAACTACACCAGCGAAAAGTGGATCAACAACAAAGCCAACGACTGTAAAGCCTGCAGCAACAGCTGGTGCACAAACACAGGCACCTGTCGTTGCAGCACCTGCAACGAAGGCGGTAAGCGGAACATTTACTGGTGATTCAGTTGATGTGCGCTACGGATTTGTTCAAGTAAAGATCACCGTTGAAAACGGCAAGATCACTGATGCGCAGGCTGTTACGGCGCCATCAGGGCGTAATGATCGTTGGACGCAGATGTCAGTGCCGGTATTGCGCCAGCGCACCTTGGCTGCGCAATCGGCGAATATTTCTGGAGTATCCGGTGCGTCATTTACTTCATACGGTTGGTACACATCGCTGGCCAGTGCGCTGGCAAAGGCGGGGATGTAAGTTAACGACGTGGTGCGCAAGCGATATGAGATACACGTTTGGGGCACTGTTCTCTTTTTAGATTTGGGCTCGAGCAAACTTGGCGAGGCTGCGATTGATGCAGCTGTTGAAGGTGTAAAGAAATTTGTTTACGGGGTTGATGAGGATTTCTCGACCTATAAAGATGGTTCGTTTGTTTCGCGTTTGCGACGAGGAGAAATTGCGATTGAGCAATGCCCGGCGGATGTGCAAGAGGTTTGGCATCTCTGTGCGGCTGCGCGCGATTTAACGGGCGGGGCATTTGATCCGTGGGCGGTTGCGGGTGGCTTTGATCCATCGGGGTATGTAAAGGGATGGGCGGCGGATCGCGTTGCTTTATCTTTGGTTGAAGCAGGTTGTGAAAATGTGCAGGTAAATGCGGCGGGAGATTTAACGCTGCGTGGTGGAGTTGTTGAAAAAGGCGTGGCGGGGCCGTGGAAGATCGGTGTTGTTAATCCCGATAATCGCCAAGAGGTTCTGCGGATATTTGAAATTCACGATGGCGCGATTGCGACGAGCGGAACATATGAACGTGGGGCGCATATCTTCGATCCGCACTCAGGCACGATTGCAATTGGTGCGAAATCAGCGACGGTGCTTGGGCCAGATGGTGGTTTAACGGATGCGTTGGCGACGGCATTAATGGTTGCAGGTGAAGATGGTGCGGGTTGGTTTGGACGGCCCGAATTGGCGGAATATTCAGCATGGGTTATCGATCGCCATAGCGGCGGTGCTTGGGGCGTGGGTTCGGCTATTTCTTAGGGCAAGATAAGCCAATGGTCGAAACTACCGGGGGCTTTACCAGCGCAGGTCTTGCGCGCGAGGCTGAGGCTTTGGTTTTACCGTCGTTGACGCAGGCGCAAGCGATTGAAATTGGCGAGATTGGTTTTGCTAAAGCAAGTGCGCGGGCGTTGCCGATAATTGTTGAAGTTCGTGTGGGTGACTGGACAGTTTTTAAAGTTGCTCTGCAAGGTTCGAAACCAGATAACGATTCTTGGGTTGCGCGTAAGGCACGAGTTGTGATGGCGACAGGTAAGTCAACGATGCATGTACGTGTAGATGCTGAAGAACGTGGCGTTGATTGGTATCTAGAGACTGGTTTGAGCGAAGAGCTACATGCAATTCACGGTGGTGGACTTGCTTTAAACGTTGCGGGTGAGGGTTTAACGGGAATTTTATTGATTAGCGGATTGCCGCAAGTTGAAGATCATTTATTGGGAGTTGAAGTAATTACCGAATACTTGGCACGGCAAGGAGAGAATGCATGAGCATCTGGGTTTGTGGCGAAGTTTTAATTGATTTGTTGCCGGGCACACCAGAACGTATTGCTGTTGTTGGTGGAGGACCGGCAAATACCGCAAAGGCGCTGGCGCGACTTGGCCACGATGTTCACTTCATTGATGGAATCTCAACTGACGATTACGGAGTTTCTGCTCGCGCAGAACTATTGGCAGATGAAGTAAAACTCGATTTAGCTTTGACGAGTGATAAACCAACTTGTTTGGCGATCGTTTCGTTAGGTGCCGATGGTGGTGCGACGTATGAGTTTAAAATCGATGGCACTGCAACATTTGATTTTGGTTTGAACTGGTTGCCGGATCCTTCAGTGCATAAGCCAAATGTGCTCCATATCGGCACCTTGGTAACGATTATTGAGCCTGGCGCAAGTGTTTTATACGACTGGGCGCTGCAGGTGGCTGAGTTTGCACCAATTGTTTTTGATCCAAATATTCGCCCATCTGTAATGGGAGATCGCGATCTTTATCAGGCAGCCGTTGAAAAATGGGCGGCAATCTCAAGTGTGATCAAGGTCAGCGATGATGATTTAGCTTGGTTGTTTCCTGATCAGAAGTTTGAAGATGTGGCAAAGCGTTGGGTTGAAGATGGTGCAGCACTTGTTGTTGTTACACGTGGTGCAAATGGTTCGATCGGTTTTACTGAAAGCGGCAGCGAAGAAACGCCAGGTGTGAAAGTTGCTGTTGTCGACACTGTAGGCGCTGGCGATACTGTGGGTGCGATCATCGTTGAAGCGATGGTGCAAGATGGAATTTTATCTTTGCAAGGTGAAGGTTTGAAGAAAGTTTTGGCGCGCGCTGCAGCAGCTGCGGCGATCACATGTTCTCGTGCGGGGGCGCAACCCCCATACAAGCACGAGCTAGCGAAACTCTAAGAGGGAGCGCCATGCAATATATCGATGATGCAGAATTTCAAATCGCAATTGATTTAGATAACGGTGCGCGCATTACATCGATCACCTGGCGCGATATGCAATTTGCAGTTCCTTACCGTGGAGATCCTTTAACTCATGGTTGGTATGCGATGGGTCCGTGGGCTGGACGCATCCGTGACGGAATCATGTTCGGTGCAGATGGTGAAGAGATTCAGTTGCCAACAAATATCACGCCACCACATGCAATTCATGGTTTTGGGTTTATCTCTTCATGGCAAGAGATTGGTCCAGGACGTTCACTGTTGCATCTGCCAAAGCCTTATGGCGGTGCAACTATCGAACAAACTATTGAAGTTTTAGATGATGCTGTGCGTTGGTCACTTGAATACGATCCAGGTGATTGCAAGTTGCCAGCTTGGCTTGGAATGCATCCGTGGTTTCCGCGCGATCTCGATCGAGGCGGCAGTGCAGAAATTGAATTTAAAGCGGCAAAGATGCTCCAGCGCGATGAAGATGGACTTCCAACAGGTGAATTCGTTCCGCAATCTGCAGGGCCTTGGGATGATGTTTTCACTGAAATACAAGGCGTTCCGGCCGTTATCTGGGAAGACTGCGCGCGCATAGATATCGAATCCGATGCTCCATGGTGGGTTGTCTATAACGAAGATCCCGAAGGCGTTTGCGTAGAGCCAGAGACTGCACCGCCTGATGCGCAGAACTTAGGCATAAGTGGTGAGCATTACATCGAAGCGCTCTTTGTATTCTCCGAAGCGTAAAAATAGAAAACATAGGATTGGGTTATGTCTACACAAATCGATCGTGGCCGTTTAGCGCAGCTTCGCAAAGTTGAAGAAGAGCGTTTCTTAGCAAATCACAAGAAGAGCGCGGAAGCATTTGCTGATTCGCAGAAAGTGATGCACGAAGGTGTGCCAATGTCGTGGATGGCTAAGTGGCCAGGTGCACATCCGGTTTTCGTTAAGGAAGCAAAGGGTGCGAAGTTCACCGATATTGATGGCAATACTTATATCGATTTCTGTCTAGGCGATACCGGTTCGATGACTGGTCACTCACCAGATGCAACGATTGCTGCGATCAAGCGCCAGGCAGATATCGGAATCACTTCGATGTTGCCAACACTTGATGCTGCAGTAGTTTCAAAAGAACTTGCCTCACGTTTTGGTCTGCCAAAGTGGCAATTTACAGTGACTGCAACTGATGCCAACCGTCACGTTATTCGTTACTGCCGCCTCATTACCGGCCGCAGCAAGATCATCGTTATCGATCGTTGTTATCACGGCAGCGTTGATGAAACTTTTGCAACTTTGGATGATGCAGGAAATACCGTAAAGCGCGAAGGAAACCTGGGCGCACCTGTAGATCTTGATGTAACAACTCGCGTAGTTGAATTTAATGATTTGGCCGGCATGGAAGCTGCGCTAAAGCACGGCGACGTTGCAGCGATTTTGATGGAACCTGCGATGACTAACGTAGGCATTGTTCTTCCTGAAGATGGCTATCTATATGCGGTGCAGGATCTTGCTAAGAAGTACGGCGCACTGTTGATCATCGATGAGACCCACACAATTTCTGTTGGTCCTGGCGGAATGACGCTAGACCTTGGTCTAAAGCCTGATTTCTTAACTATCGGCAAGGCAATTGCTGGCGGTATTCCAGTTGGCACATTTGGAATGACTGAAGATGTTGCGAATTCAATTAAGAAGTTAGTTGAACTAGAAATCATCGATACTGGCGGAATCGGCAGCACCTTGGCAGGAAATGCGATGTCACTTGCTGCGATGCGTGCAACGCTAAGCGAAGTATTAACAGCGGATGCGTTCAAGGAGATGATCGCGCTCGGTGATCGCTGGAGCGATGGCGTTGATGCCGCAATTGCTGAATTTGATTTGGATTGGCACTGCAATCGTTTAGGTGCGCGCGGTGAATACATCTTCAAAGGTAAGGCGCCGCGCACAGGTCGCGATGCTGCCGAATCAGGAGATTTCGAACTCGAGCAATATATTCACCTGCGCTTGTTAAACGATGGTTTCTTGTTGACGCCATTTCACAATATGGCGTTGATGTCTCCGGCAACAACTGCGGCTGATGTTGATGCGCATACTGTGGCATTTCGCGCCATGTGCGCTGACTTAGTCGGCTAATTTCGCCAACAAAAGAGAAAGCCCCACATCACTGTGAGGCTTTCCCATCCCGCTTAAGTCATCTGATTCGCAGAATAAGACTTGAGCTTATTGATTCGAGCGATTTAGCTTTCGCCAGTGATCTCACTCTCGAACCGTTGAGAAAAGTATAAAGTTCGGGGCTGTGGATCACAACCTAATTTTGTCTGTGGTGTGGACGAAGGTACTCGAATGGAAAAATTCTTAATTCGCTATAGCCAGACATACATTTTGATCGGACAACTTGAATTGATTTTGCGTTCAAGGTTGATTCAAACTCTCAGTAACTTTTCGGAAGAAAAAGGTTACGCAGAGTGGCATCAAGTTCTTGATTCAAAAACTACCTTCGATATAAACAACCCGAATCCAGGTTTTGGTCTTTGGAGGGATGTTTTATCGCAGCGAAATTTCACCCGCCTCTGGCTGCCATGCACCAGACACGCCTTCTTGGATCTGCCCTTCCCAGAATCCTTTAAGACTTATCAAAAAATCGATAACCGGATGCACTACGCGACCGGGACTCGGAATCGCGTCTGCCACTTCAATTTTGCGAATGCTCGCAACGTTAAACATGAAGAAGCGAACCTAAAATGGTTAATAAGCGCCTTGGGCTAGTGATTTCCCTAGCAATAGTGGTGCCGAGCGCATAAATTTAGCCATCTGTAGCGGACTACTGAGTAGTCAACCTGAGAGGCAGAAATGAAGAAAAGTTGGAAGCTGATCCCAATCGTGGCTCTTGCGTTTGGTTTGATCATTCCTGTTTCTGCACCTGCCGCTGAAGATAAAGAGGCATTCTTTCCTGCATCTGTACCAAGAGAGATGGATGAACGTCTATTTTCGACCGGAGAAACAGCTGGAATTAATTTCTCTGCACTTGGTCAGACAGGAGGAGTAGCTCCTTGCGCCTCAACGACTGATCCAAATTGCAATTTTAATGATGCTAAATGGGGCGTTAAAACTATCTTGGGTGCGCCGCTATTAACTCTTTGCACTGCGGCCGAAAACGAAGACTGCATTGAATCTATTGAGATATCGCGTGATGGTGGCGCATACAAAAAACTTGTCTTTGAGAAATATGTCGAAGGTGGAACTTGTGATGCTACTGCAGCAGCAGGTTGTGTTTTTCCTCCCGATCGATCTAAAAGATTGCCACGTGGTGGAAAATTCTCTGTGTGGTCTGAAATAGTCGATGGAAAAGTAATGGATCTAAAGTATTTAGTTAGTTATAGCTATGTGATGAACTATGACGATATGAATAAATACTTTGTTATTAACGAGGTTAAATTGGCAATCAGGCCAATGAAAGAGATTAACTCAACTCGCTGGGATTCTCTTTGGTTTGAAAATGGCCGTAGTGGTATTCAATATGATTTCCCAAGTAACACTGAACTCAAAGCGACGTTGCATTTAAGCAATCAAGTTGTCGGCTGGTTTAAGGCACGTATGCAAGATGTAAATGTTGAGGTCTCGTTTTTTTCGCCTACGAATAATCGTGTAGTTGTTTCGGGTAAACCAGTTACAGTCCCAATTTTTGCTGTTAAACGGCCAGCCTCCTCTTTGACACCGAAAGAGAAAGACTTTATCCAACACTTAGGTGTCGTAAAAGGTGTGAATAACGCCGATCCGGGTGATCCTCGGATATTTGAATACATTGATTATTGGCGGGGACCTTTGAAAGATGTGGCGGCATACACTAATACAAATTGGATATTTGAATCTACTCGCTGGACTAGCGAGAATAAATGTTTAAATGCAACTGATCGCGTCCTAGGTGTAGTTTCAACAAACTCCATGGGATATGACGGTAATCCACCAAAATTTGTAGATGGCTTCCTAAATTACCGAGTATCCGGTTTTCATTTTGGTCCTGATGGTAAAACTCCGAACTTAGGAACCTACGATTTGGTTTTGCGAAGTGATGCAGCTCGTTGTCTCTACGGATTCTCAAACGCTCCAGTTTCTGCAACAGTTTCAATTGCTGGGGCTGATGGCGCACAGAACGTTACGACAACTGTTGTAACTGAAAAAGATGGCTGGCTAAAGATGAAGGCAGCCGGATTTACATTCAGCGAGAAGCAGATAAAGGTGAAGATAACTCAGGAGCCATCTGCGGCTGCTACTCCTGCACCAGCTGCTTCAACTGCCCCTGTAGCAGTTGCAAAAAAGAAATCCACGATCACTTGCGTTAAAGGTAAGACAACAAAGAAGGTAAGTGCAGTTTCGCCGAAGTGTCCAGCCGGATTTAAGAAAAAGGCTTAGGCAATGAAGAGAGTAATTGCGGCATTAATAGTGGCTTTGTTTGTAATTGCAAACCCTTCACTTTCAACCGCGGCTGGAACGATTGATGAACAGTATTCATTAAATAATGGAACCGACAATAGAAATAAGGTTGGAGTTCTCTTTGAAGAGAACGTGGATACGTTGCGCATGCCTTCACTCCTTTACAGCTACACATGGTCTAACGGAAAGCCACCAAATGTTGTTTCATACTGCGATGGGTTAAATGACCCCAAATGTTCGTCAGCTGAATTTATAAAGTACTACGCACTTATGCCGGCATGTAGTTCCGCAACCGAGGTTGACTGTATCGAAAGCATTTACGCGGTAGCACCAAGAGCTCCAGCAAGGATTAAGGGAGTTTACAAGGAATCAATTCCTGAAAAAGTTGCTAATCCATACAAAGCAAATTCTGATAATGGCTTACCGCAAGGCTCGGTATCTGGAGTCTGGGAAATTCCTAACATTAAACATGGTGGTGGCACTACTAATTTTGTTGGCATAGTTTCCCGAGTAGGTTCGCTAAAACGCAATGGCACGAATTGGATTGCACAACCACCGGGCTCAGACCCATGGGGTAGTGGAGATTTCCGTGCGGCAATTTACCCAGTAAATATGGTTAGAGATTCTCGCTATAAAGCAAACGTTTCTGAGATAGCAATGGCTTCCAACGGCACGATGTCAATGGGAATTAATCACCCCAGCAAACTTCCCTTTGATGTCTGCGCAATTGTTGGTGATGGTGTCTGTGCTCTAAGACAAACTTTTCCTGAAGATGTTAAATTCGGAATGGTTATAAGATTTTCAAAAGTAATTAACGGTTGGATGCACGGACGGATCGATTCTCCAGAAATTGATTATGAATTAACGAGTTATGGAACCCGTGTTGACATGAAAGGTCAATCCACCCGTGTGCCAATTCTGGCGGGCTGGATTGACCCAAACTCATTCACGGCTACAGAGAAGCAGAGATTCGGTCAAATACCTGCCGGTCAATCAACTTACCCAGGAGCCAGTGGCGATTATTCGATGGAAGCGTTGAGCACGTGGGCACGGGCTTTGAAAGATACAGCAGTCGCTAACCCAACACAGTGGATCTTCTACAACTTGCCGGAGCGCGATATTGCAGCTGCAAGCAGTTGTATAAGGAACTCAAAGACTTTGGCTGGTTTTGTAACGACAAACTCCACCACGTATACAGCGACACCGCCGATATACAACGAGCAGACGGGAACTCTTGATTACAAGGTTGCCTCTCCGCATTTTCTTGCCGATGGAAAAGTCTTCCAAGGAAAATACAATCTGTATATAGATTCAAATGTTGCGCGCTGTATATATAAGTTTAGTAACGCCCCAATCTCAGCATCGGTAAGTATTACTTCCTCCGATGGCGGTCAGCAGAACGTGGCGACAACCGTTGTAAATGAAGATAACGGTTGGCTCCATTTAAGTGCGACAGGATTTACGTTCTCATCACCAACTCTGAAAGTTAAGTTAACTCAAGATGGATCAATTGGAAAGCCAACTCCACAACCGAGTGCGAAACCTTCGGCTAGCGCTGAACCTCAAGTAGCTGCGATTCCGGTGAAGAAGAAATCCACGATCACTTGCGTTAAAGGCAAGACAACAAAGAAAGTAAGCGCTGTTTCGCCAAAGTGTCCGGCCGGATTCAAAAAGAAAGCTTAGTTAAAACCAAGGCTGGCATAAAGCGCTAGACCCTTTTCATTATCGGCATCTACGTAAAGCATTGAGTGTTTTAAGCCTTTTGCGACAAGATAATTAATCGCAGCGACTGATACTGCGCGGCCAATGCCTTGATGGGCATGATCAGGGTCAACGCCAATAACGTAAAGCTCGCCGACTGGTTCTTGATTTACAAAGTCCTGGTGAATCTTGGTCCAGCAGAAACCAACTATTTCTTCACTTTTTACCGCGAGGAAGAAGCCTGCGGGATCAAACCAATTTTCGGCCATACGGTTCTCTAGATCCTGCATTACCCAATTACCTTGATCTGGGTGGTGGGCAAATATCTTGTTATTAAGGTCAAGCCAACGTTGTTTATCTTGTGCAGGATCAAAGGTGCGAAGTGCGTATTCGCGTTTTGCAGTTGGGAGCGGATCGGTTAACGAGCGGTGGATCTTAAGAATATGGCGCATGGTGGTTAGACCCGCTCAGATATTGGGCTCTCTTTGCCACCGTTAGGAAGTGTGAAGCGATAACCAACGTTACGAACTGTTCCGATAATTGCTTCGAATTCTGGGCCGAGCTTGGAACGCAAGCGACGGATGTGTACGTCGACAGTGCGTGTTCCACCGAAGTAGTCGTATCCCCAAATTTCTTGCAGCAACTGTGCGCGAGTAAAAACGCGTCCTGGATGTTGTGCGAGATATTTAAGAAGTTCGAACTCTTTAAAAGTTAAATCGAGTGAACGACCCTTGATCTTTGCGGTGTAAGTACTTTCATCAATAACAACATCGCCTGTGCGAATTTCACCGGCGGTTGGATCTGCGGCGGTAAGAGCAGCAAGGTGAGTACCAATGCACATACGGATACGTGCATCGACTTCTGCAGGGCCTGCGGTATCGAGCATGACATCGTCGACGCCCCAGTCTGCGCTCATCGCAGATAGACCGCCTTCAGTTGTAATTGCAATTACGGGTGCACCAACGCCTGTTGATGTAAGTAAACGTGTGAGGTTCTTTGCAGCAGGCAGATCGCGACGCGCATCAACAAAGACAATGTCCATGACTGGTGAATCGATTAAGACGCTGGCTTCAGCCGGCAAGATTTTTACTGTGTGCTGCAAGAGAGCAAGTGATGGAAGAACTTCCGCGCTCGCGCCATTGGTGTTTGTCAGTAACAACACCTTGGCCATGGGGAGAGCCTTTCGCAGAAATTGAGTTCGTTATATTGCTTTAAGTGAGAGAGAATACTCCTGTGAAAACGTTCGTTCCACTTCTTATAGTGCTGGCTGGCGCTACTGGGTTTGGCATCTGGTTTCAGCGCACGCGTGGGGAATTTCGCAAGAAGAAGACGGTAAATGGGCCGAAGTTAACGGCTGCGATCGTCGGCAGCGAGCTTGGGTCACGGGCAACGATGGTGCAGTTCTCATCAGCGTTCTGCACTCCTTGCCGGGCCACTAAGGCGTTACTCGAAGATATGGTCAAGACGATGCCTGATGTTCGCTATGCCCATATCGATGCTGAATCACATCTAGAACTCGTGCGTGAATTAAATATCTTGTCGACGCCAACCACTTTGTTTTTAAATGGTGTGGGCGTTGAAGTCGGTCGCGCTATGGGCACGCCAAAGCGCGCTCAGGTGCATGCTGCGCTCGCTGCTATTCATTCACGCTAGTTATTGCGAAATATTCGCAAGTAGCGTTTAACGCTGATGCTCTTTATCCTTAAGCCATGTTCCGCATTGAAACCAGCTACTTCACAAAGCGCCGTGTGCTTGATTACGGCCGCTTAGCTGGCGCCATGTGTCGTGCTTAGTTTGCAACTTAAAAACTAATTCAACGACCCATAAGCGATTCAAGTAAAGGAAGAGAAAATGTCAGTACAAATAGATGCAAGAGGACCAAGATTTTCGGCAGCGATTACAACTGTAGTTTTGGCAGTCGCGCTAGTTACGTCAAATGTTTGGGTGGCTGCATTTCAAGCAGTTGTCTTTGCAATCGGTGCAATCCGTGGTCCGCAATTCACTCCGTATGCAATTATCTTTAAGAAGCTAATCAAGCCGCGTCTTAAGTCAGAAGCAACTTTTGAAGATGTGCGTCCTCCGCAATTTGCGCAGAGCATTGGTCTTGGTTTTGCACTCGTTGCCGTTATCGCATCTGTTACCGGTGCCGATGGGGTCTTTACGGTCGCAGTTGGCTTTGCACTTGCGGCCGCATTTTTAAATTCAGCATTTAACTTCTGCTTGGGCTGCCAGGTATATCTACTCCTCGTACGCGCACGCGTAGCCAAATAAATCACTTAGAAGGTAGGCTCTAGCCATGGCAGAACAACATGAACTCCGCGATAAAGGCTTGCGTTTAACTCCTCAGCGCGAATTAGTTCTCTCTGCAGTACGCGAACTCGGACATGCAACCCCAGAAGAAGTTGCTGAAAAGGTCCGTGCGACACATCCTGGCATCAATCTTTCAACTGTCTATCGCAACCTAGAAACCCTCGAAAACGTTGGCCTTGTCCAGCACACACACTTGGGCCACGGTGGCGCTACTTATCACGCAGCTGAAGAGTTAACTCACCTTCACTTGGTCTGCGGCACATGTGGTTCTGTTGGCGATGCACCGATCGATGTAGCAGCTAATTTTGTTCAGAATTTATCTGACGATTACGGCTTTAAAACAGATGTAACTCACTTTGCAATTTACGGCACCTGCGCAGCCTGCGTTAAATAATATGACTGCGGTATTTGTCGAAGATGGCGTCGATAAGGGCGCCATTTGGCATTTTGGCGAACCGAATAAAGAGCAGAAGGCTCTGCTTGAAGGCAAAGCGTGGGCTGATCTCTCACACCTACAGATAATCGCAGTCAGTGGCGTTGATCGCCTGAAGTGGTTACATGATTTAACAACTCAGCATTTATCAGAACTTGCCGTTGGCCAATGGACATCAGCCCTGATCTTGGACCCACAGGGCCACGTCGAATATCAGTTTAACTTGGTGGATGACGGCGAAACTTCTTGGTTGGTTTTGGATCCTGGGTACATTGAAACTTTGATTGCTTATCTGCAGAAGATGAAATTTATGTTGCGTGTGGACGTTCGCGACGCATCTAGCGAATACGTTGTGTTGCGTGCACCTGGTTTGGTAACTGAAATTGGCGGGCCATTCGCACTGGTTCCGCGCGCAGAGCTAGAGCAGATGCAAGAAACCTTTGGCGCAACCGCGATGCAGGTTGGCACTTGGGCACTGGATGCTGAACGCGTTGCTGCAGGACGTCCGCGCATTGCCTTTGAAACCGACCATAAATCAATTCCAAATGAGCTTGGCGTACTGAATAAATCTGTACATATGAATAAAGGTTGTTACCGCGGTCAAGAAACTGTTGCGAAGATCTTTAATCTTGGAAATCCACCACGTCGTTTAGTTCTGCTGCATTTAGATGGCAGCCAAGTTGTTATGCCAGCGCCAGGTACACCGGTTATGAATGGTGAAGTACAAGTAGGTTTTCTTGGCACAGTTGCACGCCACTTTGAATTAGGTCCAATCGCTCTGGCAATTGTTAAGCGAAATACGCCGGTTGATGCGCAGTTAACTGTCGAAGGCGTGGCCGCTTCCCAACAAGTGATTGTGCCCGCATAAATGGCCACGATTGCACAGGGTTTAGTTGTCTTTGTGGCGATGCTCGTCATTGTCTGGACCGTTAGCCGGCTGTAGAGGCCGTAGGATTACGGCGTGGAAATCGTTAGCGCTGTTTTATTGGGTTTAATCTCATTAGCAATTGGCGTTGGCCTTTTAATTTATGGTTTCCGAGGACGCCGCGAATCTCAAGCACGTGATGCGCGCACATATCGAAGGGGCAGGCTCTAAGTGGCTTTTACAATTCCAGAAGGTCTGCATCCAGATTTAAATCCACTTGCTTGGATGGTTGGCACCTGGCGCGGGAAAGGTCGCGGGGAATACCCAAATATTGAGAGCTTTGAATACGCACACGAGGTTGTCTTTAACCATGACGGACGCCCATTTCTAAACTATTACTCACGTTCTTGGATCATCGACGCCGAAGGCGAAATCATTCGCCCAGCTGGATCTGAAACTGGTTTCTGGCGCGTTAAGCCAAATAATGTTTTAGAAGTATTGATTTCACATAACACCGGAATCACCGAAGGTTGGGTCGGACAGTTTGATGGTCCAAAGATTCAGCTAGTTCTTGATCAAGGTTATTCAGCGCCATCTGCAAAGATTGTTACAGCGGGCGTGCGTTTATATGGTCTTGTCGCGGGCGAGCTCTTCTTTGCTTACGACATGGCAGCCGAAGGACAAGAACTTCAGGCGCATATCTGGTCATCGCTCGAACGTCAGTCCGAGTAAACGGTAAATAAATATGTTTAACGACGCGGTCTTAGCCGAATACGTTCGCGATGGTTTCGTAGAGTCCGAACATCGCGGTTTCTTGGCGATATTAAATTCTGATGGTTCGCTCTTTAAATCATTGGGCGATATTGATACCCAAATATTTCCGCGTTCCACAGTTAAGTGCGCACAGGCTTCAGCGATGGTGCGCCACGGTCTGCAGTTAGAACCGCGCTTATTGGCACTTGCTGCATCTAGCCATTCAGGTGCTGCAATGCATATCGATGGTGCGCGTGAAATATTGGCAAGCGTTGGACTTGGTGAAAACGCACTGCAATGTGCGCTAGATCGCCCACTTGGAGAAAATGAACGTCGCGCATGGGGAGATAACCCACCAACGCGTATCGCTATGAACTGCAGCGGAAAACATGCTGCAATGTTGGCAACTTGTGTGAAAAATGGTTGGCCTATTGAAAGTTATCTAGAACAGTCACATCCACTGCAAGTTGCGATCAAGGAAGAACTTGAAAAGTTAGCTGGCGAAAGTATCTCCTTTACATCAACCGATGGCTGTGGAGCACCGCTATTTATGCTTTCGGTAATTGGTTTAGCGCGTGCAATTCGTGCGATAACTATTTCAACTGATCCTATTCATCAAGATGTTATGGATGCAGCTCGCAAATTCCCTGAAATGGTTGGTGGGACAGGTCGCCACAACACCGAGATGATGCAACAAGTACCCGGCTTATTTATGAAAGATGGCGCAGAAGCAGTCAATGTTTGCTCACTTGCCGATGGCCGCACCTTTGTATTTAAAGTAAGCGATGGCTCACTGCGCGCATTCCGCACGATCGTGCATGCCTGCTTAAATGAATTTGGAATCGATACAGCGCTAACCCCAGAAAAAGTCATGGGCGGCCCGCGTGTAATCGGCACTATTCGCGCCACCATTTAGCGGCGTCAATTAAATGGGCGTACCCTGAGGGTATGCAACGCCGCGTAGCCATGTTGATGGTTCACACATGTCCGCTAGAACAAGCGGGCATTGGTGATGCCGGCGGCATGAATATTTATGTTGCTGAAAGTGCCGCGCGTATGGCGGCGCAAGGTGTGGAAGTAGATATCTTCACGCGCCGCGATCACTTAGACCTTCCAGAAGTAGTTGAACTTTCTCCTGGTGTAAATGTCCATCACTTAGATGCTGGCCATGATCTTCATTTAACTAAAGAGCAAGTTCCACAACACTTTGCTGAACTCAGCGCTGAATTTAAAAAGGCGCTCTCTGGCGATCGTCACTACGACCTGATCCATTCGCATTACTGGCTTTCTGGAAAAGTTGCGATGCGAGTCGCTAAAGATTTAAAGATGCAGCTAGTCCACACCATGCACACCATGGCGCGCGTTAAGAATCTAACTCTCGCCGAAGGTGAAACCCCTGAACCAATGATCCGCGTGCAAGGTGAAACACAGATCGTTGCTGCAGCAAATGCGCTAACGGCTAATACCGATGCCGAAGCTGCGAGCCTGGTTTCGCTATATGAAGCTTGCCCTGACATTGTTCACGTGGTTACGCCAGGTGTTGATCTATATAACTTCACTCCGGGTGCGGGTCGTCAAGCCGCTCGTAAAGTTTTAGGCATTGATGCCGATACCCATGTAATAACTTTTGTTGGACGTATCCAGCCACATAAAGGCCCTGAACTATTAATCCGCGCTACCTCTGAGATGCTTTTGCATTCCCCACAGCTGCGCCCAAAGCTTCGCGTTTACATCGTTGGCGGGGCATCTGGTGCAAATGGCAGTGAAGTAGAACGCTTAAAGGAACTTGTTATCTGGCTTGGTATTGATGATGTTGTTAAATTCAATCCGCCGGTTCCACGTATCGAACTTCCTAACTGGTATCGAGCCGCTGATTTAGTTTGCGTTCCAAGTTACTCTGAAAGTTTTGGGCTAGTTGCACTTGAGGCACAAGCTTGTGGCACACCAGTTGTAGCAACTGCTGTTGGCGGACTTCGCACCGCAGTTGCCGACGGTATCTCTGGCGTACTTGTAGATGGCCACGATCCACGTGCATGGTCATCTGTTTTGGCGCGTTTGTTGCAAGAACCACAGCGTCGCGTACTGCTTTCTATGGGCGCGATTGAACATGCATCTCACTTCGGTTGGGATGCCACCGCGCGTGGCACTTTAGATATTTACGATCAAGTTATCTCTGATGCAGCTCGCTCTGCCAAGTCGATCGGTTAATAGTGGCCGCTATTGATCCACGGATTGTGATTGAAGAGTTTCTTGATTCACACGATCTCGAGTTTGAGCAGAAAGATGCCAATACCTTCCTGATTACTTTGCCAGGTGAGAAGAAGTTACAGACTCACTGCGCGCTAATTGTTGGTGATCATTCTTTAAGCATTAACGCATTTGTGATTCGCAAACCTGATGATAACGAGGCGGCAGTTCATGCTTGGTGCATGGCAAAGAATGCGGGGATGTACGGAATCGCATTTGCCACAAATGAACTCGGCGATATTTTCTTAGTTGGGCGTTTGCCGCTTGGGGCAGTCACCGATCGCGAGATTGATCGATTAGTTGGCGCAGTGCTGCAATATTCTGATTCATCATTTAATCCACTGCTTGAACTTGGCTTTGCGACTGCTATCCGCCGTGAATGGGCATGGCGAGTAAATCGTGGTGAATCACTGGCAAATCTCGACGCCTTTAAGCATCTGATTTAAATATTTGCACGCAACATGGCAAGATAAGCGCCATGTCGAACTACGAATTAATCCTGCTACGCCACGGTGAATCCGAATGGAACGCCAAGAATCTCTTCACCGGTTGGGTAGATGTTCGCTTATCTGCAGCAGGTGAAGCCGAAGCTGCTCGTGGCGGAAAACTATTGGCAGAGCGCAACCTTCTGCCTGATGTAGTTCACACATCTCTTCTTCGCCGTGCAATCCATACTTCACAGTTGGCACTTGATGCATGTGATCGCCATTGGATTCCGGTTCGTCGTTCATGGCGTTTAAATGAACGCCACTACGGCGCTCTGCAAGGCAAGGATAAGAAAGAGACGCTCGCTAAATATGGCGAAGAACAATTCAAACTATGGCGCCGTTCTTACGATACGCCGCCTCCCGCAATTGAGGCCAACGATCCTTATAGCCAGGCAAACGATGCGCGTTATGCTGATTTAGGTTCAGATTTGCCTGCAACTGAGTGCTTAAAAGATGTAGTAACGCGCATGATGCCTTACTGGCAAGAATCTATCGTTCCTGATTTAAAGGCTGGAAAGCGGGTACTTGTTACTGCGCACGGTAATTCACTGCGTGCGCTAGTGATGCACCTAGATGGAATTTCGCAATCAGATATCGCAGAGCTAAATATTCCAACTGGAATTCCACTGCTCTACAACTTAGATGCAGACTTTAAGCCCGTTAAAAAAGGCGGAGAGTATCTAGATCCAGATGCTGCGAAGGCTGCTATTGAAGCGGTTGCGAATCAGGGGAAGAAGTAGGCGCTGGCGTAGCAGCACCTGAAGTAACGTTTTTATAGTCATCACGCTTGTCGCGAATGATTACTTCTGCAGTTACATAACCAGCGCGAGCAAAGCCAAGCGATATCTTCACGTGGCGGCCTGCAACAGGCGAAACGCCGTAGAAGACTGCCTTAGCGTTTGCGGTATCACCTTCAAAACGAATTGGTTGATTCTTCTTTAGCGCGCTCTCGCCAGTTAAAACCGCTTGGTTTGAACCAACAGCAATTCCGAGCAACTTATCTTCAGTATCGCCTTGGTTAACAATTGTTCCAACGAGAACCGCGTCGCCTGTTTCAGTCGCAACTAAAAGCAGATTTAAAATCTCAATATCTACGCCATTATCTTTTAGCGAGAGTTCAACACCATCTGTTACTTGCTTAATCATGCGAGTTGGCGCATCTTGTCCTGGCCCACATGCAGTAAGTGATAGCGCAAGAGAAATAGCAATAAGTGATGTAAGTGCTTTTTTAGTGCGAGACATAGGGCATATTCTCTCATGCGTTTTAAGCGCTTATTCCCTTTGATTTATTGGGGTTTTCTCACCTTAAAATGGCTGGTAGAATTGGTCGTCTAGCGAAGGGCAACACATGACATTTAAGGTCGGCGAAACCGTTGTTTATCCCCATCACGGAGCAGCTCTTATCGAAGCGATTGAAACTCGCATCATCAAGGGCGAAGAACGTACCTACCTAGTCTTGAAAGTTGCACAAGGAGATCTCACAGTTCGCGTTCCTGCAGACAATGTAGATCTAGTCGGAGTCCGCGATGTTGTAGACAGCGCCGGCCTTGATCGCGTATTTAATGTACTTCGCCAGCCTTACACCGAAGAGCCAACAAACTGGTCACGTCGTTACAAGGCAAACCTAGAAAAACTTGCATCAGGAGATGTCATTAAGGTCGCAGAAGTTGTGCGCGATCTCTACCGTCGCGATCTCGATCGTGGACTCTCTGCTGGTGAAAAGCGCATGCTCGCCAAGGCGAAGCAGATCCTTATCTCTGAGCTAGCTCTTGCTGAGCGCACAGATGAAGAAAAGGCTGCAGTTCTCCTTGACGAGGTTCTCGCTTCTTAAGTAACAAACTCTTCTCATGATCGCCGCAATCATTGCTGCTGCAGGTAGCGGCGAAAGATTTGGCGCATCAATTCCCAAAGCGTTAATTCAACTCGGTGATCGCACCCTTATCGAGCATGCTGTTTCTGCCATTTCATCAATTGCTGACCAAATAATTGTTACTGCACCAAGCGGATATGAAAAAGAGATCCAGAAGTTAGTTGGCGATGGCGTAACTGTTGTAACTGGTGGAGCTACGCGTTCTGAGAGCGTGCGAATTGGTTTATCTAAAGTTCTATGCGATGCCGAATATGTATTGATTCATGATGCTGCTCGCGCGCTGGCTTCACCTGATTTAGCAAAGCGCGTGGTTGCCTCCCTTAAGAACGGCGACGTTGCAGTTATTCCAGGACTTGCCCAAACAGATACGGTAAAAATCGTTGATGCCAGCGGAATTGTTACTTCAACTCCCGACCGTGCAGCAATGCGTCGCGTTCAAACTCCCCAAGGTTTTACTTATGAATTGATTAGCCAAGCACATGCCCAATCTGCTGAAGCAACTGATGATGCGGCACTTGTTGAATCACTGGGCAAACCAGTTCGCGTAATCGAAGGTGAAGAACGCGCAATTAAAATTACAACCCCCGCCGATATGGCAACTGCGCTGCAATTCTTAGGAAAATCAACGAACTTTAAATCCGGTGTTGGTGTGGATGCCCATCACTTCGAAGCCGGTCGTGAACTTTGGCTGGCAGGTTTGTTGTGGCCTGATCAAGATGGCGTGGAAGGCCACTCTGATGGCGATGTTGCAGCTCATGCAATTTGCGATGCTTTGTTTGCAGCAAGTGGCCTTGGTGATCTGGGTTCAAACTTCGGAACCAATAAACCTGAATATAAGGGCGCATCAGGAACAACTTTGCTTAAAGAAACTCTGGCACTTGTAGAAAAGAGCGGTTACGCAATTTCGCATGTATCAGTGCAAGTAATTGGAAATCGTCCGAAGATCGGTTCACGTCGCGCCGAAGCTATCGCATCGCTTTCAGCGGCTTTGGGTGGCGCAGAAGTCGCGTTACTTGCAACAACCACCGATGGAATGGGCCTAACTGGTGAAGGCAAGGGCATTGCAGCCATTGCATCTGCGCTGATTTATTCTAAATAAGCCTTGCAAGATAGACTTAGCCAATGAGTTCGCTATCTTTATATGACACGCTAACGCGAACCACATCCCCATTTGTTCCGCTAAAGGCTGGCGAAGTCGGTATTTATCTCTGCGGTGCAACTGTTCAGGCACCTCCTCATATCGGACATGTGCGCTCTGGCGTTAACTTCGACATCTTGCGCCGCTGGTTAACTAAATCTGGATACAACGTAACTTTCATTCGTAACGTCACTGATATCGATGACAAGATTTTGCATAAGGCCGTGCACGAGAAGGCGCCTTGGTGGGCAGTTGCGATGAAATATGAGCGCGCCTTTTCTGAAGCTTATGCAGCGTTAAATGTTGCACCACCTACATACGAACCACGCGCTACTGGACACATCACTCAGATGATCGAGTTAATGACTCTGCTCATCGAACGCGGTGCGGCATATGCGCCCGGCAATGGCGATGTTTATCTCGAAGTTCGCAAACTTGAATCTTATTTAACGCTTTCTCGTCAGAAGGTTGATGACTTACAACCAGCTGCTGATGCCGATGAGACTTATAAGAAAGACCCACGCGACTTTGCACTTTGGAAAGCAGCCAAGCCTGGAGATCCATCTTGGCCAACTCCGTGGGGCGCAGGTCGTCCCGGATGGCACCTCGAATGTTCAGCGATGGCACATTCATATCTAGGTGAAGCGTTTGATATTCACGGCGGCGGACTTGATCTGATCTTTCCGCACCACGAGAACGAGATCGCACAATCAGAAGCTGCGGGTTATGCATTTTCAAAGCGCTGGATGCATAACGCTTGGGTGACTGCATCTGGTGAAAAAATGTCGAAGTCACTAGGTAATTCGCTACAAGTAGCTGAGTTGTTAAAGACGGTGCGCGGTATTGAATTGCGTTGGTATTTAGGCAGTGCGCATTACCGTTCGATGCTCGAGTTCTCGCACGAAGCACTTGCCGAATCTGCAACAGCTTTCCGTCGCATCGAAGGTTTCTTAACTCGCGCCACTGAAATTCTTGGCGCGCAACCAACTCCTGTTATTTCACAAGGGTTTACTGATGCCATGAACGATGATTTAGCAGTACCAACAGCACTTGCTGGTATCTCTGAAGCGCTTCGCTTAGGCAATAGCGCAGTAACTTCAGGGGATAAGGCGCAGATTTCGCAATCCGCAAATGAAATTCGCGGCGCGCTAGAAATACTTGGTTGCGATCCCTTTGATCCAGTATTTGCGACAAGTGGTGGCGCTGATTTAACAGATGCACTTGATGGCGTGATTCAATTGGCTTTGGCTCAGCGCACAGCAGCGCGCGAACGCAAAGACTTTGCCGCATCAGATCAGATTCGCGATGGATTAGCGGCACTTGGAATTATTATTGAAGACACAGCACAAGGGCCACGTTGGTCTATCTCACAGATAAGCGAGAAGTAAATGGCCGGCACTGCAAAACCTCGTGGCGCAGCTCGATCAAGTTCTAAAAAGGGACCAACTGGTGGAACCGGTGGAAAAAATAAACGTCGCTTAGAAGGTAAAGGTCCAACGCCAAAGGCGGAAGATCGTCCGTACCACGCAGCGGCAAAGCGTAAGAAGGCTGCCGAAAAGAAAGTTTCACCACGTACTCGCACTGGTCGAAGCGAACGACCAAAGGGAGAAATTGTTTCTGGTCGTAACGCAGTCCTTGAAGCACTTCGTGCCAGCGTTCCGGCAACCGAGTTAATCGTTGCACGCAGTATCGATGTCGATGATCGCGTCGCTGAATCACTGCAACTTGCACTGCATCACCAACTTCCGATTCGCGAAGTTCACCGTGCAGAACTTGAAGGCATCAACGCCAATAGCCAAGGAATTATCTTGGCGATTAAGCCTTACCAATACTCTTCATTCCAAGAAATTACCGAACGTGCAAACCATCCGATTTTAATTGTGGCACTTGATGGCGTAACTGATCCACGCAACCTCGGTGCAATCGTGCGAAGTGCAGCAGCATTCGGTGCAGCAGGCGTTGTCATGACCGAACGTCGCGCAGCAGCAATGACCGCGTCCGCGTGGAAATCATCAGCTGGTGCTGCAGCACGTCTGCCGGTTGCACAAGTAACCAATATGGCGCGCACGATTGATGATGCCAAGAAGCTGGGCTGCTTTGTTATCGGCCTAGATGGCGAATCAGATGAGACTTTGAGCGGCATGAAGGTTGCGAAAGAGAATGTAATGATCGTTGTTGGCAGCGAAGGAAAAGGTCTTTCCCGCCTAGTGCGCGAAAAGTGCGATCTTGTTGTTTCAATTCCGATGCGCGCTACAACTGAATCACTTAACGCCAGCGTTGCAACTTCAATTGCGCTCTTCTGGGTAGACGAGCAACGTCGCAAGTAAAGGTCAAAGGGTCAAAGGGTCTAGGATAGATGAAGTACAAACGTTTAATTGTCTGCGGAGATTCGTACTCCGAAGGCATGTCCGATGAAATCATCGGTGGGCAATACCGCGGCTGGGCCGATCGCATAGCTGATGTGATGGCAAGAGAGACCGAAGGCTTTACCTACGTAAATTTAGCGGTGCGTGGAAAGTTGCTTAAGCAGGTAATTGATGACCAACTTCCGGTAGCTATTTCTTATGCAACTGGTTCGGATACGTTGTTCTCATTTCACGCGGGTGCAAATGATGCGCTTCGTCCAAGTTATAAACCTGAAGTTGCTATCGGTTTATATGAAGATGCGGTTCGCCGTGTTGCAGCATCTGGTGCAACGGTGATGTTATTTACAGTTTTAGAACGCACGGGAAATACGGGACGTGGTTCAGATGTATGGGCAGCGCGCTTTAGCGAATTCAATAAGATCGTTCGTAAAGTTGGAGCAGAAGTTGGAGCAATTGTTATCGATGCAAATGGAGAGGCGTTCTTTAGCGATAGCCGTTTCTTAGCATTTGATCGTTTACATTTAAATGCCGAAGGCCACCACCGAGTTGCGCAAGCGTTGTTAGAAAAGTTGGGTTACCAATTCGATCCGGCTTGGCGAATTCCACTTCCACCTGCTCAGCAAACTCCCTGGTTAAAGAAGCGCGCAATATCTGCGATCTGGTTCTTTACCTTTGCACTTCCATGGGTCTGGCGCCGTCTTCGCGGAAAATCATCGGGTGATGGACGCACCGCTAAGTACCCAACCCCCACAAGCTGGCCCGTTTAGCCGCTGTCCACCTACCGATTACTCAATATTCACTTAAGCAAGAGAGACTTAGCCCATGCCTGAAGCTGCTCATTTAATTGATCGAGAGCTAAGTTGGCTCTCCTTTAACGAGCGTGTGCTCGAGATGGCTGAAGATAGTTCAATTCCAATTCTTGAACGAGTTCGCTTCCTAACAATTTTTGCATCAAATTTAGATGAGTTCTATATGGTTCGAGTTGCTTCAGTTCTTGGCAAACTTGAATCTAATCCGCACCTGGTTAACTCTGCCGGTTATACCGCAGCTGAATTAATTGCCGCAATCTCAGAGCGAGTTAAAGAGTTAACGCTGCGCCATGCAAACCTCTTTAAGAAAACGATAACCCCTGAACTTAAGAGCCACGATATCGAGATTATTCGCTGGGATGATCTATCCGATGATGAACGAAACCACGTCTCACGTATTTTTAGCGATCGCATCTTTCCGGTACTTACGCCGCTAGCCGTAGATCCATCTCACCCATTTCCATATATCTCTGGGTTATCTCTAAACCTGGCAGTTATCGTCAAGAACCCGAAGAGCTCTGAAGAGTACTTTGCGCGCGTTAAGGTTCCACCGATACTTTCGCGCTTAGTTTCAGTAAGCCCGGCAGCAAATAGCAAGCGCTTTTTACTGCTAGAAGATCTGATTTCAATTCACCTACAAGAACTCTTCCCAGGAATGTTGATTCAAGATCACTACACATTTCGTATTACGAGAAATCAAGATATTGAACTTGAAGATGAAGACACTGAAGATTTACTTGATTCACTAGAGCAAGAACTTGCCCGCCGCCGTTTTGGTCCGCCGGTTCGACTGGAAATTGAAGAAGGTATTGATAAGCACTTACTAGATAAACTCTGCCAGGAGTTAGATATAAACCCTGCAAACGTTCTTTCGCTTCCCGCGCCCTTGGATTTAACCGATTTAACAAAGATTGCAGATTTAGATCTACCAAAGTTGAAGTACCCAGCATTTAGATCAAGAACTGCCGCGGCCCTTAGTGAAGTAGATTCCGAAGAGCCAGATCTTTTCTTTGCCGCGATTCGCCAGGGTGAAATATTGCTCCACCACCCCTATGAATCCTTCACTTCTTCAGTAGTTCAGTTCTTGCAGCATGCCGCACAAGATCCGAATGTGCTTGCGATTAAGCAGACGCTCTACAGAACATCTGGTGATTCACCAATCATTGAAGCACTGATTGAAGCTGCCGAGGCGGGTAAGCAAGTTCTAGCAGTTATTGAAATTCGTGCTCGCTTTGACGAGCAGGCCAATGTGCGCTGGGCGCGAAAGTTAGAAGCAGCTGGTGTGCACGTGGTTTATGGATTGATGGGCCTTAAAACTCATGCCAAACTCTCACTCGTCGTGCGTGATGAATCGCAAGGCCTACGTCTCTACTGCCATATTGGTACTGGAAATTACAATCCAAAGACTGCGCGCTTTTATGAAGATTTAGGAATTCTTAGCGCAGATACTGTTTTAACGGAAGATCTAACAAAACTGTTCAACCAATTATCAGGTTTTGCACCTCACTCAACTTACTCAAGGCTATTAGTTGCTCCACGTACCCTTCGTACCGGCTTGTTAGAAAAAATCGAAAATGAAATCGCAAATGCGAAGGCTGGCAAGCCAGCCGGCATTCAGATGAAGCTCAATTCACTGCTTGATGAAGAATTTGTAGAAGCGCTATATCAGGCATCTTCTGCTGGTGTAAAAATCGATTTAATCATCCGCGGTATATGTGCGATCCGCCCTGGCATTAAAGGTCTATCTGAAAACATTCGAGTTCGATCAATTTTGGGAAGATTCCTTGAGCATTCTCGTATTTATCATTTTGTTAATGGCGGCGATAATGAATACTGGATCGGTAGTTCAGATTTAATGCACCGAAACCTTGATCGCCGAGTAGAAAGCTTGGTGCGTATTGAGCGCCCAGCGCATAAGAGCTCATTGCAAGAGTTAATCGATCTTTCCATCAGCGACGAAACAGCAAGCTGGCACCAGGACGCCGATTCCTGGAAGCGGGTAACGACAGATAAATCAGGTGAGCCTTTGCAAGATTTGCAGGGTATTTACGTAAAGCGTTATCGAAAGGCTAGGCCATGAGTAAAGAAGATGGCGCACCGCTAATCCAAGCCGCAGGCGCTGTTTTATGGCGTAAAAGCTCTGAATCCGAAATCGAGATTGCCGTTATTCACCGTCCTCGTTATGACGATTGGTCACTTCCTAAAGGCAAAGTAGAAAATAACGAATCACATATCGCAACTGCTTACCGTGAAGTTTTGGAAGAGACTGGCTACACATCTACTTTCGGTCCTGAAATTGGCGTAGTTGTTTACAAGCTGGAAGGTGCACCTAAAGAAGTGCGTTACTGGGCGGCGCAAGCAAGCGATATTCAAGAAGGATCTCCTAATCCAGAAGAGGTAGATCAACTCGAGTGGCTTTCACCAAAGCTAGCCAAAGAGCGTCTGACAAATAAAGATGATCGAAAGATTGTTGATTATTTCTTGGAGTTTGGAACAGATACCTTCCCAATCATTTTGTTGCGCCATGCCAAAGCGTTAAAACGTACCGAGTGGAGCGGCGATGATGGCGATCGTCCTCTCGAGCATAAAGGTCAGTTACAGGCAAAGCGCTTGCTCCCAATTTATCTTCCATACGGGATAAAAGAAGTTCACACCTCTGATGCTCTGCGCTGCACCGAAACTGTTGAACCATTGACTCGCGCTATGGAGATAATTCCAATCTTCTCTGCCGATTTATCTGAATACGGGTATGAAAAGGATAAAGAAGTCTCATTGGATTACATTCAAGATTTAATGGATCGTGGTATTCCAGCGATAGTTTGTAGCCATAACCCAATTATTCCTAAGTTGGTTAAGAAATTAGTTGGCAAAAAGTACTTTAAATCAATGGATCGCGAATTGGAGCCAGCCCAAGCAATTATCTTGCATTGCCGTACTGGAGAAGTTATTGCCTGCGATTGGATAGACGAACCCATAGTTTAAAACAAGGTCTAAAACAAGGTCTAAAACAAGGTCTAAATAAAGTTAGCGTTCCATCCAGTCTAGCCAGCGTAAAACAATACCTTCGCGCAGAGCCCAAGGGCAGATCTCAAGTTCATTGATATGCAAACGTTCCATGGTTGTTCGGGCAACAATCGCACCAGCGACAATCTGCCGTGCGCGGCTCTGTGAAACTCCGGGTAGCTCAGCACGTTCCTTATTGGACATCGCCTGAAGCTTCGGAATCATTTTTGTGAGCGAGTTAATCTTTAAATATTTTGGATTGTCATCAAACCAATGTTCGCCAAGACGAGCCAGCGTTCTAAAAGTTTTACTGGTTGCAACGAAGTGATCTGCGATATGTTCCATAATATCTTCGGGTACCGAACTCTTCACTGCCTCAATTACATAATTTTCCAAAGACTTTATCTCTTTAGAAGTGTGTGGATCCGAAGAAAGATATTCACGTGTCAGGCGTGATGCACCAAGTGGCAACGAAACAGTTGCTTCGGCGCTCTCGTCATCACCTACAGCAATTTCAAGCGATCCACCGCCAATATCTAAAACTAAAAGTCTCCCGCTCGACCAACCGAGCCAGCGGCGCACTGCTAAAAATGTCATTCGAGCTTCATCATCTCCAGAGAGCACTTGTAGATCTATATCGAACTTCTTATTGATCTGAAGCAATATTTCTTTTCCATTTTTAGCATCACGTATAGCAGATGTCGCAAATGCCAAGATTTCTTCAGTCTTAAACTCTTTAGCGTGTGAAATTGCATCGGCTATCGCAGTTTCAAGCAACTCAACGCCTTCGGGAGCTATCTCGCCAGAAATGTTTAAATACTCGTGAAGGCGTAGTTCAACTTTTTGATTAGTTGCTGGGCTTGGTCGTGCTCCTGGGTGGGCATCAACTACTTGGAGGTGGACGGTATTAGAACCCACATCTAGAACGCCCAATCGCATGCGGCCAAACCTACCTGTCTAGCGCCCTAATCTCGTTGATTTTTACATTGCGCCAATAACTGCCATAATTACGCCCGTTGCCTTAATCGGTAGCAAGCCTCTCTAGCTCAGTGGTAGAGCAGCGCACTTGTAATGCGCAGGTCGTCAGTTCAATCCTGACGGGGGGCTCTGGAAAGTTTTGACCCGATAGAAGAAGGGGTAACGATGAAAGATTATTCGTTTCCTCACGAACAATTTGATGATCTGCTCGCCGCGAATGCTGAATACACAAAGTCGTTTCAGTACTCCGAATTAACCGGTTCAGCGGCAAAAGGTTTAGCGATCGTAACCTGCATGGATTCTCGTATTAATCCGCTTTCAGTTGTGGGCATGCGATCTGGCGATGCCAAGATCCTACGCAACGCCGGGGCTCGAGTTACAGAGGACGTTATCCGCACCTTGGTGCTCGCTACATATCTTTTAAATGTAAAGCGCATCCTGGTTATGCCACATACCGATTGCGCGATGGCGCGTGGCGATGAAGCAGATATCCATGCGCTGATTGACGAGAAATTCGGCGTCGATACGCGCTCACTTGAATTTCGTACTACGCGTGATCAAAAGGCGGCGCTAGCGGTCGATGTAAACCGTATTCGCGCTTATCCACTTTTGCGTGATGGCGTCACCGTTGCCGGTGCAATTTATGATGTTAAGACCGGAACTATTGTTCCGGTTGATTGCTAACTCGCCGAATCGGCATCTTGGTTACTGGATAATTGAGATCCGTTAAGAATTGATGGACAATCGCAATAAATAGCGCTGGTTTTTCCTTAGGTGCAATATGTGATGTTCCTGGAATTATCGCTAACTGGCTTAACTCGACCGCGCGATACATATCGAGGGTGTGTTCGTGAGAGAAAACATCATCATCGCCAGCAATAAAAAGCGTTGGACATTCGATTTTTGCTAATTCTGTAAGAGGGACGTCAGGCTCAGATTCCCAAATCTTTAACATTTTTTTAATTTTTTCATTTTGAGTGTGTGGAGCATCGGGTGAAGTTGCAGCATATTCAGCCTTATCTTCTTCGCTTGGTTCTACAAAAGGAAGATGAGTCACTGCTCCAGACGGGTGGTAGTTAGCCCCGACGAGAATCAGCGATTTAACTAGCTCGGGGCGAGCAATCGCAACCGACATCGCAATGATTCCGCCATCTGACCAACCAATTAAATGTGCGGGCTCTTTGACGACATCTTCTAGATAGGCAATTGCTTCACGGATTTGAAAATCAAAATGAAAAGAACCTGCTTGATCGCCCGTGTAGCCATGTCCAGTGCGATCGTAGGCAAATAAATGAAAATCAGGTTCTAGATCAGGCGTTAAGACATAATCCCAGTGCGAAGTTTGGCTTAAGCCACCGTGCAGAAGTAGAACTGCTTCACCGTTGTTCTCCCATTCGTATGAATAGGTTTGGTGTCCACGTAAATCAATGTAGTCAGGCATGGTTGCTGCTTTGGCTACAGGCTATCCATGATGTGGCGATTGCCGCGGTCGAATGTTAAATAGTTCCAGGTCCAATCGGCGATAGTGCCGATCTTGTTGCGCCCGCCAAGTAAGTAGAACAAATGCAGCCACAACCAGGCATACCAAGCTGGAATTCCCGTGATCTGAATTCCCTTAAATTGCACAACCGCTTTATGGCGACCAATTGTTGCCATGGAACCTTTATCGAGGTATTTAAAATCTTGTAGCGCTTGACCGCGCGCGGCACGCATAATTTGTTTTGCAACCCAACGCCCTTGTTGCATCGCAACTGGTGCAACCATCGGTAAGAAACCACCATCTGCGCCCTTTGCGCTAGAGATATCACCGATCGCCCAAATATGTGGATAGTGATTTACCTGCAAGTTCTGCGCAACGCTGATGCGAGTTCCTTCAAGTGGCAAGTTAAGTAGCCCACCAGTTGGTTCACCTTTAACGCCGGCTGCCCAAATAGTTACTTCTGATGGAATTACAGATCCATCCTTAACAAGAATCTGACGTGGCTTTACTTGTTGCACAGCGGTATTGAGCAGAACCTTGACGCCAAGTTTCCCTAAATCTTTCTTAGCTCGTGCAGACAACTTTTCGCTAAACATTGGCAAGATTCTTGGCCCTGCTTCGATCAAGTAAATATCGATATGTTCTGCGGCATTTGCTTCATCATTTTTAAGTGGACCACGTTTTAGCTCGGCAAGTGCGCCAGCCATTTCAACGCCAGTAGGACCGCCACCGACAACGCTTAAAGAAAGTCTGGTCTGATCTTCAAAACGACAGAGATCTTCAAAACGGCGCATTACTTCGGCGCGAATACCGATTGCTTCATGCACGCTCTTCATACCAAGTGCATGCTCATTTACACCTGCAACTCCGAAATCTGCCGTTGCAGAACCGAGTGCAACAATTAAATGATCAAATTCAAGAACTTCAGAAGAATCTAGTTTTACAGATTTGTTTTTATGATCAACCGAGATTGGGGAACCCATTCGGAATTTCACGCCGCTCTTGCGCAGTGCGCCTCGGACTGGATGCGCCACATGGTCTGCAGCAAGGCCAGCAGTTGCTACCTGGTAGAGCAAAGGCAGAAATGTTTGAAAGTTGTGGCGATCAACAACGGTTACATCGGCGTCTTTCGATAGCGCCTTGGCTGCGGTTAGCCCGCCAAAGCCTGCGCCTAGAATTACGACGCGAGGTCGATTAGAAGAAGCCATGTGCAGAGTCTAGGCTCTCCACCATGAACTCGCAGAACTCAGGGCGTTTGATACTTGTAACTGGCGCATCGGGCTATGTCGGCGGCCGTTTGGTACGCGACCTCGTAAGCGATAAATGCGATGTGCGAATTTTGGTACGCGATGCGCAGAAAGTTGCCGATCAACCGTGGGCTAAAGATGTCAATATCGTTGAAGGCAACGCCACTGTAATTTCAGATTTAGATCGCGCTCTCAAAGGCGTGCATACCGCTTTCTATCTTTTGCACTCTATTAATTTAGGTAAAAACTTCGACGATATTGAATCTGAGATGGCGCGTAATTTTGCAGTTGCCGCAGAAAAGCAAGGCGTTAAGCAGATCGTTTACTTAGGTGGAATTGCTAACGATAAGAACCGTAGCCAACATTTAGCATCTCGCATGAATACAGGTGCGCAGTTAGCATCAACATCTGTTCCTGTTTTAGAACTTCGCGCTGGAATCATTATCGGTTCGGGATCAGCTTCCTTTGAGATGTTGCGCCACCTAACGCACCGCCTGCCGATTATGACTACACCAAAATGGGTCTCGAATTTAACGCAACCAATTTCGATCCGCGATGCGCTCTATTACTTGCGCAAAGCTGCCTCACTTGAAAAGCCGGTGGGCAAGGTTTGTGACATCGGCGGCAAAGAAGTTCTTTCTTACGCTGACATGATGCAGAAATTTGCCAAGTTATCAGGGCTTCGCAAGCGCTGGATTGTTTCCGTTCCTGTTCTAACTCCGAAGCTCTCTTCGTTGTGGATCGGTTTTGTGACTCCCGTGCCAACATCACTTGCTCGCCCACTTGTTGAATCTTTGATTAGCGAAGTAGTTGCAGATCCGGCAAAGAGTATTGATGCAATTATTCCGCCGCCACCAGAAGGTTTTATCGATGTCGAAGGTGCAATTACCTTGGCGCTTTCTCGTATTGCAGATCGCGATGTAATTACTCGTTGGTCAGATGCTGCATTTCCAACTGCGCCGTGGCAGAAAGCGCAAGGCGATCCCGAATGGGCTGGTGAAATGGTTCTGTGCGATCGTCGCGAATCAAATACTGAAGCAAGCGCAGCATCTGTGTGGCAAGCGATTGAAAGTATCGGTGGCGAAAACGGTTACTACGGTGCAGATTTTCTCTGGTTCTTGCGCGGTTTGTTAGATCGCATCTTTGGCGGAGTTGGACTTCGTCGTGGCCGTCGCGATCCGTTAACCCTGCGCGTTGGTGACAGTTTAGATTTCTGGCGCGTTGAAGAGTTAGAACGCGGCAAACGTTTAAAACTTTACGCCGAGATGGTTCTGCCTGGAAAAGCGTGGCTCGAATTTAGCGTCATCGATAACGGAACCGATCGCACTGTTGTACAAGAAGCTAGCTTCTCGCCACGTGGTTTAGGCGGTCAGTTGTATTGGTACTTTGTACTTCCCTTCCACATCTTTGTTTTCCCAACGATGATGCGAAATCTGATTCGAAAGGCCAATCGCACCGACCATGCCAATTCACGCCTTTAATTCAGAGGTCGAATCCCTTGCCAAAGAGATCCTGGCATACAGCCTGCTGCGTTTAAAAGATGATCCACCGCTAGATGGACCGCGCACCGCTGAAGATTTATTTCAAGAAGTTGGCAACACCATCACCGCAAAAGGTTTAGGCGGACATGAAGCACTTGAAGTGTTTACCAATGTTTTAGCAAAGGCCTGTATCTCAACAGATCATCCGCGCAACTTAGCCTTTATTCCATCTGCACCAACTGAATATTCAAATCTCTTCGACCTAGTTGTTGGTGCCAGTTCACTCTACGGTGGATCTTGGCAAGAAGGCGCGGGTGCAGTTTTTGCTGAAAATCAAGCGTTGCGTTGGATCGCAGATTTAGCGGGACTTCCACAATCTGCCGGTGGCGTTTTTGTACAAGGCGGAACAATTGGAAATCTCTCTGCACTTGTTGTGGCGCGTGCTGCTGCACGAAAGAAATATCCAAATACTTCACGTTGGGCCATCGCTTGCAGCGCAGAAGCACATTCATCAATCGCTAGCGCTGCCCAAATCATGGATGTAGAACTTCTAAAGATTGAGCCAGGTGCTGATCGCAAGATGCACGGTGACGCACTTGGTGCGGCAATTGATCAATTGCATGCCACGACGCAAACCCGCGTCTTTGCTGTTGTCGCAACCGGCGGCACCACAAACCTCGGAATCATTGATGATTTGGCAACAATTGCCGAAGCAACACATGCTCGCGATATCTGGTTCCACGTTGACGGCGCTTATGGATTAGCGGCTTTATGTGCACCATCTGTGCGCGCAAAATTTAACGGGGTAGAACAAGCTGATTCTTTAATCGTTGATCCACATAAGTGGCTTTTTGCGCCATTCGATGCCTGCGCACTTATCTATCGCAACCCAGATCTTGCTAAAGAAGTTCACACTCAACATGCTTCATATTTGGAAACTTTGCACGATGACACTTGGTCACCGGCGGATTATGCAATTCACTTAACGCGTCGTGTCCGCGGATTACCTTTCTGGTTTTCACTTGCAGCACATGGCACAGATGCTTACACCGAAGCGATGGAGGAAACACTTACCGTGGCTCGCGATGCCGCCGAACTTGTTCGCCAACATCCCAATTTAGATTTGATTCACGAACCTGAACTTTCTATTGTTGCCTTTACTCGCAAAGGTTGGGCGCCAAGTGATTATCAAAAGTGGAGCGATAAATTATTGGCTGATCAGATCGGCTTTATCCCACCATCATCAGATAAAGGCCAATCAATCTTGCGCTTTGCGATAGTTAACCCTTGGACGAAGATCACAGATATATCTATGATCTTGGATACTCTTTAAAATTTAGTAAGGTGTAAATCCCACAATTTCTGCTACTGCTGGTTTAAGATTTACTCCATGTCAGCGCTCGAAAATAATGATGTGCAGGGGTCTTCGCTTTCCGACCTCGAAGTACGCATCCTTGATTTCGAGAGCAATTGGTGGCGCTTTGCTGGTGCGAAAGAGTCTGCAATTAAAGAGCTCTTCGACCTAACCGCTCCTCGTTACTACCAACTACTCAATGACCTGATCGACCGGGACGATGCCCTAGCGGCCTCTCCAATGCTCGTTAAGCGCCTGCGCCGCCTGCGTGAGGCTCGTATGAGTGCGCGTTCAGCCCGATAACAACCAATTCACCGCCCTCGTTTTGCGACAGGGAATAAGACCGTCTAGATTTGGCGTTAGCACTCTCGGGGTGTGAGTGATAAAACGCCCCCAAATGGCAGAAACTAAATGAGTTACAAACAAGGAGTAATTACATGGCAAAGATGATTGCCTTTAATGAAGAAGCCCGTCGCGGACTAGAACGCGGAATGAACGTTCTCGCTGATGCAGTCAAAGTAACCCTTGGACCTCGCGGACGTAACGTTGTTCTAGAGAAGAAGTGGGGCGCCCCAACAATCACCAACGATGGCGTCTCAATCGCAAAAGATATTGAACTCGATGATCCATGGGAAAAGATCGGTGCAGAACTCGTTAAGGAAGTTGCTAAGAAGACAGATGATGTCGCAGGCGACGGAACAACAACTGCAACTGTTCTAGCTCAAGCACTTGTGCGCGAAGGTCTCCGCAACGTTGCTGCCGGTTCAAACCCAATGGCGCTAAAGCGCGGCATCGAAAAGGCTGTTGCAGCGATCGTTGCAGAGCTTGCCTCGATGGCCAAGAGCGTTGATTCAAAAGAGCAGATCGCAGCTACTGCATCTATCTCAGCAGCCGATGCAACTATCGGTGACATGATCGCTGAAGCGATGGATAAGGTCGGCAAAGAAGGCGTTATCACTGTTGAAGAGTCAAATACATTCGGTCTCGAACTCGAGCTCACTGAAGGTATGCGCTTTGATAAGGGTTACATCTCTCCATATTTCGTAACCGACCAAGATCGCATGGAAGCAGTTCTTGAAGATGCTTACGTATTGATTGTTAACTCAAAGATTTCAAATATCAAGGATCTCGTACCGGTTCTTGAAAAGGTAATGCAATCAGGTAAGCCACTTGCAATCATCGCTGAAGATGTTGAAGGCGAAGCGCTTGCTACTTTGGTTGTAAACAAGATTCGCGGAATCTTCCGCGCAGCAGCAGTTAAGGCACCTGGCTTTGGAGATCGTCGCAAGGCGATGTTGCAAGATATTGCAATCCTTACTGGGGCCACAGTTATCTCTGAAGAAGTTGGCTTGAAGCTCGAAACAGCTGGCCTAGAACTTCTTGGTCGCGCTCGCAAGGTTGTTATCAGCAAGGAAGAGACAACCATTGTTGAAGGCGGCGGAGATGACGCACAGATCAAGGGCCGCGTTGCTCAAATCCGTTCCGAAATCGAGAAGTCTGATTCAGATTACGACCGCGAGAAGTTGCAAGAGCGTCTTGCCAAGCTCGCAGGTGGCGTTGCTGTAATCAAGGCAGGCGCTGCAACTGAGGTAGAACTCAAAGAGCGCAAGCACCGCATCGAAGATGCAGTACGTAACGCAAAGGCTGCAGTTGAAGAAGGCATCGTCGCTGGTGGTGGCGTCGCCCTCTTGCAGGCTGCAACACAAGCATTTAAGAAGTTAAAGCTAGAAGGCGAAGAAGCAGTTGGCGCAAAGATCGTAGAACTTTCGATCGAAGCTCCACTAAAGCAGATCGCAATCAACGCCGGTCTTGAAGGCGGAGTCGTTGTAGAGAAGGTGCGTCACCTAGAAGTAGGTTTCGGACTTAACGCTGCAACTGGCGAATACGTCGACATGATCAAATCTGGAATCATTGATCCTGCAAAGGTAACTCGCTCTGCGTTGCAGAACGCGGCATCAATCGCTGCGCTCTTCATCACAACGGAGGCGGTAATCACAGATAAGCCAGAGAACAAGCCAGCTGCCCCAATGGGTGGCGACGGCGGCGGAATGGATTTCTAAGCTAAATGACAAAAGGGTTCGACGCAGAAGATTTAGCAAGAAGTGCTGCACTTGGTGATGCCGAAAAGCCATCGCAAGTCGGTAACTTCATCTCTGTCGAATTCGATGACGAAGATCGCGTTGCAAGTTATCTCTTCGACGCAGATATTCAGGGTTATAAAGGTTGGCGCTGGTGCGTCACTGTTGCAAAGGTAGATGCATCAGCGCAACCAACCGTTTGTGATGTAGTTGTTCTTCCTGGTCCAGATTCACTTATGGCGCCAGAATGGATCGAATATAAAGATCGAATCTTGCCTGAAGATATTCAGCCGGGTGTAATTGTTCCAAGCGTTCTAGATGACACTCGTTTAGTCCCTGGTGCAAACGCGCTTATTCAAGATGAAGATTTAGATGCAGCGCAGATTTACGAACTTGGTTTAGCTCGTCCACGAGTACTTTCAATTGAAGGTCGCGATCAAGCAAGTAAGCGTTGGTACACAGGCGATCGCGGACCAAATACGCCTTTGGCACAGAACGCACCAAAGCCTTGCCAATCATGTGGCTTCTTTATTCCAATCGCAGGTTCACTACGCGCATCATTTGGCGTGTGTGCAAATGCGATCGCTCCAGATGATGCCCGCGTAGTTTCAGTCGATCACGGCTGCGGCGCGCACTCTGAAGCCACGCTCCCTAATTAATAGGGGTTCCCGCCCCTCTTTGCTTGCGATAAACTTGAATCTTGACCCCTTGTCTACACGAGTACTGAAATTCTTATAAGGAGAACGCCATGCCTACAGGTCGCGTTAAATGGTTTAGCCTCGAAAAGGGTTTCGGATTTATCTCAAATGATGAAGGCGAAGATGTTTATCTTGCTGCATCATCTCTTCCAGAAGGCGTTCCTTCGGTAAAGCCTGGCACAAAGGTTGAGTTCAGCATTATCGATAGCCGTAAAGGTCCACAAGCGATGTCGATTCATATCGTTGAGGCACCGGTTTCACTCGCGGAAAATTCACGAGTCAATAACGATGACCTTGCTGCGATGATCGAAGACACAATTAAGATTTTGGATAAAGTCGGAAATGGTTTGCGCCATGGACGTCATCCATCTGGCACCGATGCAGAACGCCTTGGTCGCGTTTTGCGCGGTATTGCTAGCCAGCTAGAAGCTTAAATACTTCTGATCTAAATGCCGCTGCGCGCTGCGCGGCGCTTTGAGTAACGAATACCCCATGCACCAAGTGCTGCACCTGCAACACAGGTCCAGATTAATTTGCTCTCTGCACCTGTGATCGCAAAATATAAACCTGCGATAACCCACGCAATAGTGCCTAAAGTGATTAGAGTTACGACAGACTTAATTTCTGATTTATTCTCTGAATTATTGTTTGAACTCACGAAGGAAGCATACAAGCGATGGCGGTAAAAGCAGACGGTAACTGGCGTTCTTTTCGCCACCGTAATTACCGCATTCTCTTTCCGGCAAATGCCGCATCCAACATCGGAACTTGGGCGCAGCGTATCGCTCAAGATTGGTTGATTCTGCAGTTAACCGGCAATAGTGGAACCTATCTCGGCCTTGTTACCGCAGTTCAATTTGCTCCGGTTCTCTTCTTCTCACTGCACGGTGGCGTACTTGCCGATCGAGTAAATAAACGCAAACTTCTTATTGCAACTAACTTTATCGGCGCACTTTCTTCCCTTGGTTTAGGAATTCTTGTTTTGCTCGGCCAAGTACAGATCTGGCATGTTTTTTTCTTTGCCCTAGCCCTGGGAATTTCTTCAGCGCTAGATGCGCCTATTCGCCAATCATTTACCTCAGAGATCGTTGGCCATTCCGATATCGCCAACGCGGTCAGCTTAAACTCAGCTAATTTCAACGCTGGGCGCCTAGTTGGCCCTGCGCTATCTGGCTTTCTTATTGCGCGCTTTGATACTGGTCCTTCATTCATAATCAACGCCGGTACCTATGTATTTGTGATTCTTGCACTACTGCGAATGCGCGAATCCGAATTTTTTATCCTAGAGAAGAAAGAGACGCTAGGCACCGTGCGAGAAGGCGTTAATTATGCTCTGGCTCGCCCTGACTTATACGTTGTAATGATTGTAGTTTTCTTCGTTGCAACATTCGGATTGAACTTTCAGATCTTTAACGCCCTAATGGCAACTATAGAATTTGGAAAAGGGCCAGCCTCATTTGGACTACTTGGAACATACATCGCACTTGGTTCACTTTCTGGCGCTCTTTTCTCCGCGCGATTAGAGAAACATCGCCGCACAAACTTTGTTATTAAAGCGGGAGTGGCATTTTCCACTGCAATCTGTTTACTTTCTCTGGCACCTACTTACACGTGGTACTCAATCTGGTTGCCGTTCTGCGGTTTCAGCGCTCTTACGATGCTGATTACTGCTAACTCGCTGATTCAAGTCAACTCAGATCCAGCGATCCGCGGTCGCGTTAGTGGAATTTACTTACTTATATTTATGGGTGGAACGCCCTTTGGTTCGCCACTTATTGGCTTCCTTGCTGAAGCCATTGGCGTTCGCCAAACAATTGCGCTCTGCGGTTTGATCTCACTTGGCGCTTGTCTGACTATCTGGGCGTTGTTCCACAACAAGGTAAAGCTTCCGAAAGATATTTCGGTTGAAGGCGTATTACCTGCCGCCTATGACGATCAGCGCTAATAAACTTATTAAAGTTAAAACTGTGATTAGTCTACGAGTGCGGTAGTTCATTTAAATATTATTCGCGCCCAAATGCTTTGATGGTGAGAGCGTAACCATTAGAAAACCAAGTGCAATAAGTACCGGAACCATGATGTACGCACGTGAAATTCCGAAGTTATCGCCCAAGATTCCCAGCAATAGCGGCGAGCAAGCAATAGCGATACCTGCTGCAATTGAGCTCTTACCAATAGATAAATCAGGACGGCCTTCGCTAAATGCAACCATACGCAAGGTAAATAGTGGGAATTGAACTGAAATTCCAAGTCCAACAAAGAATAAAGTTACAAGGCAGAGCACCAGATTGTGCGAAGACCAGAAGAATCCAAATGCTATAAATTGCAGTGTAAGTGCGATCTTCAACTGCTCATCGGCGTGGAAACGTTTTAAGACGCGACCGGCATACCAACGTCCAGTACCAACTCCTGTGCCAAAGGCGATTACTGCCAGAGTTGAAATAGCTGCACTGGCATCGGTGCGATCGCTAATTAGCGATGCCGACCAGAAAGATGTTGCAAACTCGGCGCTGATCGAGATGAAGAATCCGGTAAATGAGAACCAGAATCCGCGCGAGAGTTTTCCGCGCTGTGGACCATCTTCATCTGGGATATGAGAATCTGGTTCAAACTTACGTCCCTTGATAAAAAGCGCCAAGATAAAGGGAATGGTGATCAACATTCCCACGCGCCATTGATCACGCACAATATTTGCAGTTGATCCAATAACAAAGTTTCCAGTCACAAATCCTGCGATAGCAACAGCGTTGATCTGTGCAACAGCAGTATGTGAACGTTCTGCAAATGCATGAGACCCAGCGGTATTTACATTATTGATAACAACTGAGATTCCCCAACCTGCAATAAGTGTTGCTAGCAGAGTTAGTTGTACTGGGGGAGCAAAGACGAAAAAGACGATACCGATGGAAAATACTGTTAAACCGATCCAAGTTGTATTTGAACGACCAAAGCGGTGGACCAACTTCGAATTCATTCCACCCGCGATAATTGCGGCAACGCCCATTGCAGTTCCGTGAAGTCCGGCAACGCCAAGTGATGTGCCTTGATCTTCACGAAGTAGCGCTTGAGAAGGACCGAAACCGCCAGTAAAGAAGTTAACAGTCGCTACTTGAAGTGCGAGCAGCCAGAACTGCCCGTTACGCGCAAACGTCTTTGGCATCTGAGCTTTAGAGCGCTGCTACAACGAAATCAATTGAGGCAGTTAGCGCATCAATATCACTTGGATCAACGGCCGGGAACATACCAATGCGAAGTTGGTTTTTACCTAGCTTGCGATAAGGCTCGGTATCAACGATTCCGTTAGCGCGAAGCGCTGCAGCAACAGCAGTGGCATCGATTGATTCATCAAAGTTAATTGTTCCGACAACCTTTGAGCGCATTGCCGGATCAATGACAAATGGCGTTGTGTAAGAAGTCTTTTCTGCCCATGAGTACAACTTGGCAGAAGATTCAGCGCTACGGCCGGCTGCGAATTTAAGACCACCATTGGTGTTCATCCATTCGATCTGATCGGCGAGCAACATAAAGGTAATAAGTGCTGGTGTGTTGTAAGTCTGATCTAGGCGTGAGTTTTCAATCGCAATTCCAAGATCGAAGAAGGCTGGTACCCAGCGGCCGCTTGCCTTAATTTTCTCAGCGCGCGCAATTGCGGCAGGGCTCATTAGCGCAAGCCAAAGCCCACCATCAGATGCAAATGATTTCTGTGGCGCAAAGTAATAAGTATCAAATTCTTTTGCATCAACTTCCAGGCCACCAGCAGCGCTTGTTGCATCAACAAGAACTAGCGCACCATCTGTTCCGGCAGGGCGCTTGATTGGCATCGCTACGCCAGTTGAAGTTTCGTTGTGAGTAAGTGCGTAAACATCTACGCCAGCTTCAGCAACTGCTTGTGGGTGTGAACCAGGTTCTGACTTAATCACAGTTGGCTCGCCAAGAAATGGCGCTTCCTTTGCAGCTGATGCAAACTTTGAAGAGAATTCGCCGAAAACTAAGTGCTGTGATTTGTTTTCAATTAAACCAAATGTTGCGATATCCCAAAACGCTGTTGATCCGCCGTTTCCGAGTACAACTTCATAACCTTCTGGCAGCGTAAATAGTGAGTTAAGTCCTTCGCGCACGCGATGAACCACGTTCTTAACTGGCTTTTGGCGGTGAGATGTTCCGAGAATCGATGAACCAGATGCGCCAAGTGCAGCAAGTGCTTCGGGGCGAATCTTTGATGGACCGCAACCAAAACGGCCATCACGTGGTTTGAGATTATCTGGGATCTTAATATCTGCGCTCATGGGCTAAGCCTAAGGGTAGTAGCGAGTTATCTCCCACTCGGTTTCGCTGTTAGCCCGCTCATAGCGCAAGCGATCATGCAGCCTTGAATAGCGCCCTTGCCAGAATTCAATGCTGATCGGCGTAACGCGATAGCCGCCCCAATGTGGTGGCTTTGGAACGGTTGTTCCTTCTGGCCATTTCTCAGATGCACCAGCGAAGCGTTGTTCAAGTTCTTCGCGCGATGAAAGTGGTGAGGATTGCGCACTTGCCCATGCGCCGATTTGGCTGGACCAAGGACGCGAAGCAAAGTATTCGGCTGATTCACTTTCGGAAATCTTTTCGACAAATCCACTTATCGAAACTTGGCGTTCCATCGCAAACCAGGGAAATAAAAGTGTGACTTGCGAATTTAGCTCCATCTCCTGTGCTTTACGCGATGAGTAATTTGTAAAGAAGGTAAAGCCACCTTCAGAAATATCTTTTAACAAAACGGTGCGTGTAGAGATATGTTCTTCCAGACCCAAGGTTGAAAGCACCATCGCGTTAGCTTCGACGATAAAGTCATTCGCCGCCGCCTCCTTTAGCCAGGTGCTGAACGCGGCGAATGGATCAGCGGGTAAATTCTCGAGACCGACCTCGCCGTAAGAACGGCGCATGGCACGGATCGCTTCACGGTCGAGTTCGCTCATAGATGTATCGAACCTCACTTTTACCTCTGCGTCATCTTCTAGGACTTCCTAGTGATTTCCTGGATGGGTGGTCGTCAGCACCCCCTCGGACGGTGCAGAATTGGAGCATGTCAGATGATTTCAAACCCGGCCTGGAAGGCGTTATCGCCTTCGAATCACAAATTGCAGAACCAGATAAAGAAGGCAGCGCACTGCGTTATCGCGGCGTTGATATCGATGACCTTGTAGGTCGCGTTACCTTCGGAAACGTTTGGGGTCTACTAGTAGACGATCTCTTCAATCCTGGTCTTCCAAATGCTGAACCATTCCCACTACCTGTTCACTCAGGTGATGTGCGCGTAGATATCCAATCAGCGATTGCGATGTTGGCACCAGCATGGGGTTTCAAACCACTACTTGATATTTCAGATGAAGAAGCGCGCAGCAACCTTGCCCGCACATCTGTAATGGTTCTTTCATATTTGGCACAAGCTGCTCGCGGTACTTGGCAGCCAATGGTTCCGCAATCAGAAGTTGATAAGGCGCACACAGTTGTTGAGCGCATGATGATCCGTTGGCGCGGAGAGCCTGATCCACTTCACGTTCGCGCGATCGATGCTTACTTTGTATCAGCTGCAGAGCATGGAATGAACGCTTCAACATTTACCGGTCGCGTAATCGCATCAACTGGCGCAGATGTTTGTGCAGCAATCTCTGGTGCAATCGGTGCGATGTCAGGTCCACTTCACGGCGGCGCTCCATCACGTGTATTGCACATGATCGAAGAAGTTGAAAAGTCTGGCGATGCAACTGCTTATGTAAAGGGCTTGCTTGATCGCAAAGAGCGCTTGATGGGATTCGGACACCGCGTTTACCGCGCAGAAGATCCACGCGCTCGCACACTTCGTCGTACTGCTAAAGAACTTAACGCACCACGTTATGCGGTTGCAGAAGCGCTTGAAAAGGCTGCTCTGCAAGAGCTTCGTGAGCGCCAACCAGATCGCGTCTTGGAGACAAACGTTGAATTCTGGGCAGCGATCATCTTGGACTTCGCTCAAGTACCAGCACCGCTCTTTACATCAATGTTTACCGCTGCTCGTACTGCAGGTTGGTCAGCACACATTCTCGAGCAGAAGCGCACTGGTCGTTTGATCCGTCCATCTGCACGTTATGTTGGCAAGGGTCCACGCAAACCTGAAGATGTTGAAGGCTGGGATGACTCAGTCGGAATGCTTCACGGCTAACCAATAAAGTTATGGCTACACGTCGAAACATTGTTTGGTTTCGACGGGATCTGCGTATTTCTGATCACCCTGCTTTAGTTGCAGCGATTGAAAATAGCGATGAAATAATTCCTGTCTTCATCCTTGATAAAACTCAGATCGCTGAAGCTGGCTCAAAACTCCTTGCCTACATGGGTCAATCACTTCGCGCACTCGATGAATCACTCGGCAATAAGTTGTACATCATCGAAGGCGATCAAGTTGAAGTCTTAAAAGAACTAATTGAACTTTACGGTGTCACCGAAGTTCACATCTCAACTGAGTATGAACGCTATGGCGCAGAACGCGATCTACGTGTTGAAAAAGCGGGCATTAATTTAATTCGCACCGGAAGTCCTTACGCAGTTGCACCGGGTCGTGTTGTTAAGCCGAGTGATGGAACTCCGTATCGCGTTTACACACCGTTCTATCGCGCTTGGTGTGTTCATGGTTGGCGCGCACCTGCCAAGACTCCGAAAGAGATTAAAGCTCTAACTCCACCTGCTAAGTACCGTGCTTTTCCTGATTTTCCGATGCCAGAAGGCGTGGAGGTTATTCAAGCGGGAGAAGCGGCAGCACTTGCTCGCTTTAAAGAGTTTGTTAAGAAAGGCCTCGATAGTTACGACGAAAACCGCAACTTTGCTGGAATTGATGGCACATCCAAGATGAGTACCTACTTAAAGTTTGGCGAGATCCATCCGCGTACTTTGATCCAAAACTTAGGCGATTCCAAGGCGCACGATACTTTCCGTAAAGAGATTGCTTGGCGCGAGTTTTATGCCGATGTTCTCTTTAACAACCCGCACACCGATACCGATTACTACGCACCACAATTTAAGGCGATGCGTTACGACAAACCCGGCAAACAATTTAAAGCTTGGTGTGAAGGAAAAACTGGTTATCCATTTGTTGATGCCGCGATGCGTCAGTTGGTTCAAGAAGGTTGGATGCACAACCGCACTCGCATGGTCGTGGCATCTTTCTTAGTTAAAGATCTGCACCTTGAGTGGCAACTTGGGGAACGTTTCTTTGCCGAACATTTAGTTGATTTTGATCCCGCATCAAATGCCCACGGATGGCAGTGGACTGCCGGCACCGGCACCGATGCTTCACCTTATTACCGCGTTTTTAATCCCATCGAACAAGGTCGACGTTTTGATGAAAACGGCGATTACATTCGCAAATATGTTCCTGAGCTAGCTCATTTATCTGCGGCAGAGATACACGAGCCATGGCTTTACTTAGATGGATATTCCAAGGGTTATGCAGAACGAATTGTTGATCACGCAGCCGAACGTCTGGAATCTCTAGAAAGACTTAAGGAAATTAAGGCTGATAAGCCGCTGCCTCCACAATAGCCACACCGCTGCGCTTTGCTTCATACATTGCAGCATCAGCCCGTTGCAGTAAATCACCGTTCTTATCGTTTCTGACATGTCCGATACTTACGCTAATTGAGATTTGATTTCCCCCAACGGTAAATGGATAACTCAACGTTGCTCGCAGCGCATGTGCAACTTCTAAAGTTGTATCGGGGCTACCAAGCACGATTACTCCAAACTCATCCCCGCCAAGTCTTGCCAGCACAGATCCCGTTGGAAGCGACCGACTAAAGCGCATCGCAACTTGTCGCAGAATTTGATCGCCCATCTCATGGCCATATTGATCGTTAACTGGTTTAAATCCATCTAGATCCAATAAAAGTAGCGCACCTTCCACGCCACTTAGCGCGCTGATTTCAGCAACCAAACGGCGGCGATTTGGTAATCCCGTTAACTCATCGGTGCGCGCCAAGATCTTCTCTTCGCCTAAATTACTGGCTTGCCTGATCACTAGAGTCATTCTTATAAAGGCCATAAACAACGTACCGATAGTTGGAATAACAACATAGATCGGGAAGTAATCCGGGCGAAGTGCAATTGCAGAGAGCAGCGCCGGGCTGATAAAGATTGATACTGCAATTAGCGCTGGATGGATCTTCGTTTCCGGCTGCAGATTATTTGGTGCCGCCCAAAACGAGATCGTGATTATTGTTATCCCAAGCAACCAACCGTTATCGCTGATCTGTCCAAATTGGTAGGAATTAGTAATTTGCGCCCAGAGAAAATAGAAATCAGTGATTGCAAAAATCGTAACTCCAGATATCAAAAGCGCTGATCTATTTGAAAATCCAGAGACAACTGCGCTAACAATCGCGATAACCACCAAAGCGATATCGCAGACTGGATATAAGACTGCAAAGAAAGCGCTCGTGCTATCCCCAGGAATATTTGAGATGAATTGAATGAGAATCAACGCAGTAACTATTGAACTTAAGCCCAATCCAAAGATCGCTGCATCTAGCAGCTCAAGTAAACGCAGCCGCTGTCTTCGACTCAGTATGCGGGGAATTGCGAGGAAGGCGAAAGGGTAGAAGAGGGAATATGCAATGTTTGAAAAGAGCAGCGAATTAGCGTTGAAGTTAAGGAATTGAGCAAGACTTGAATAGAGCGAACCGATTCCCCATGAAGCAACTGCTAGCGCGGAAAAAGAGATCGCAAATGGATCGCTATGTAGCGGTGCACGAACCAACGAAACAATCGCGGCAACGATAACCAAGTTAAAGAGAACTAGATCTAGAACTATTCCAGCATTTATCTGCAGAATTTTGGCGGTGGTATGTCCGACCAGAATTGCCGGAGCGAACCACTTCCAGATTAGATGGGTGCGCACCCACGTAAGTTAAGGCGCGCGATTAAACAAAACGAATAGGGCTAACCTAAGGTTTGCTCAATCAAACGGCTGAATTAAAAAGAGTTAGAAACCCTTGCTGCAGATCAACTTGGCCATACCAAGTGTGGTCTCAATATCGGTCTTCGAGCTCTCATATTGGCTGAGAGCTTGTTCTTTTGCTCGCTCACTGCGATCACCCTGCTTACCAACAGTTGAGTAGGCCTTAATCGCTGCTTCATAGCTACGAACCGCTGCGGCATACTTATCGATAGTCGCCTTGTTCTTAGTTAGATTTGCAGTATCTGCTCGCAGCGCAGTTAGCGCAGTGTTGATCGTTGCAATCTTCGCCTGATATTCAGGGATCAATTTATTGGCTTTCTCAGTTTCGATCGCTTGCTTGGCCATATCTGCATCTAGCTTTGCAACAGTTTCATCTGTCGCAGCTTTGATCTTTGGCAAATTTGCAACGGCCTTGTTATAAGTATTTGCTGTGTTAAGGCAATCTAGCGACAACCAAGTTAGCTTTGAATTCTTGACCAATGGGTTCTTGGCACAACGGTATGAAGAACCGCTTACCTTTGTGGTTTGGCCAGCCTTTTTACAAGCAACGCCATTGCTGACCTTGGTTGCAGCACTTGCTGGTACTGCAGTGATAGATGCGAGTACGAGAGCGGTGGCTCCAGCTACGACGATGGCCTTACGAAACATGAAAACCTCCATTGATGATGAGGTCATTTTAGCCAATGAGTGCTTGCATATCGGGGATGCAAGCGGAGAAAAGCATGTGAATTAGCGTTGTTTGACTCGCAAATTCATTCCGACCCTGCGAACGAGTGGTCGTGGAGCCAGAGTGATGAAACCCACCAAGAGTTTGTACTGCCATCCCGGAACCGAGACCGCCTTTCCTGCCTGCGTATCCTTCCAAGCCTGTGCAACAAGTCGATCCGAGTTAAGCCACATGAACTCTGGCAATCCCGCCATCTTCATACGGCCGCGTTGATGAAACTCGGTACGAGTAAATCCCGGACAGAGCGCTGAAACTTTTATCTTGGTAGCTGAAAGTTCGGTGTGAAGTGATTCGCTCAAAACAGTTAAATAAGCCTTTGATGCGCTGTATGCACCGCCTGCAATAAAGCTGGCAACAGATGAGACGTTAATTACCGTTCCAGAATTGCGTTCTTTCATTCCAGGTAGTGCAACATGCATCAACCGCATTGGCGTGCGTACTAACACTTTGAGGACTTCTTCTTCTTTTGCCAAGTCGCTCATCGTAAAGGCTTTATTAATTCCAAAGCCTGCGTTATTAATCAGCACTTCAATCTCATTATTCTTAATAAACTCTTCAACTTTGGCACAACCAGATTCGGTTGCTAAATCGGCGACGATGACAACTGATTCGGCGCCGAATTTATCTTTTAGCCCTTGTGCTCTTTCGTGCAAGCGAGCCTCATCGCGCGCGACTAAAACCAGATTAAATCCTTGCGCAGCTAGTAAGCGAGTGAAGCTTTCACCTATTCCGGCGGTTGCACCGGTTACTAGAGCCCATTTTTTCATATCGCCTCCGCAATGAATTTACTTAAGAGCGCCATAAGCGCTGGCCGGAACAACTGGATCGTTAGGTCGTATTGGAGCAAGATACTTGTAAGGAGCGTTTTGTGCGGGACGCTGATCAGCCTCACCTTTATTTGGCCACAATGACATTGCGCGCTCTGCCTGCGCAGTAATTGTTAGCGATGGATTCACACCCAGATTTGCGGTGATTGAAGCGCCGTCGACTACGTGAAGAGTTGGGTAGTTATAAACGCGGTGGTAGGGATCGATTACTCCAGTTTTTTCATCCGCACCAATTACACAGCCGCCAACAAAGTGGGCGGTAAATGGTGCGCTGATTAAATCTCCAATATGCCCGCCTGCGATTCCACCATATTCATTTGCGATATGTCGCACCGCTTGATTAGCCGCTGGAATATAAGTCGCATTAGGCTTATCGCTATCGTTTTTGGAAGTTAATTTAAATCCAAATAAACCGCGCTTTCCCTTTACGGTTACCGCTGAGTCAACATCTTGCATTACAAGTGCGATGACCGTCTTCTCACTCCAGTGGCGCACATCAATTATTCGCAAAAGCAGCGAAGGCTTAGCGAAGAACTGCTTTAACCAATGGCGACGCCTTTCTTTTCCAGTAAATCCATCAGTCATGATCGTTTGCAGCAAGCCCATGAAGTTGCTTCCTTTGCCATAACGAACAGGTTCAATATGGGTATGTTCATCAGGAAAGAATGAAGAGGTAATCGCTGCGCCACGACTGAAATCGTTATCCCGGTTATCCATAAGTGCACCAGTGAGGGCTTCACTATTTGTTCGGGAAAGTGCGCCAAGTCGATCCGAAATGCGCGGTAATTGTTTACGTTTCATCTTATGCAATAACTTCTGAGTGTTAAACGTTCCGGCAGCGACCACAAGTTGATCTGCAATAAAGGTTGGTCCGCGCGAACCATCCCAAGCTCCGGTCTTCTCAGTTTTAACTATCCATTTTCCATCGCTGCGCTCTTCGAATTCTGTAACAGTTGTCATTGGAAATACTTTTGCACCAGCACCTTCAGCAAGTCCCAGATAATTCTTGGGCAGAGTGTTCTTTGCGTTATGGCGACAACCGGTCATACATTCACCGCAGTTTGTGCAGCCTTTGCGATCCGGTCCTTTGCCACCAAAGTAAGGATCACTCGCTGCTACGCCTTCACCTTTTCCAAAGTAAATTCCAAGTGGCGCCATCTTAAAAGTTTGTCCAACGCCCATCTTGGTTGCCGCAGATTTCATAGCTGCATCGGATGGCGAGAAGTAAGGATTCTCTTCAACTCCCAACATGCGTCGGGCTTGTTCATACCAAGGTTCGAGTTCGCGTTTCCAATCAGTGATATCTGCCCACTGTTTATCTTGGAAGTATTTATCGCCAGGTTGGTACAAAGTATTGGCGTATACCAGTGAACCTCCGCCAACGCCTGCGCCACAAAGGACAAGTACATCGGGGAGGATATGAATTCTTTGGATTCCGAAACAACCGAGTGCTGGCGCAAATAGAAATTTATTTACGCGCCATGAGGTCTTAGGGAAGTCCTTATCTGCAAATCTCTTTCCGGCTTCAAGGACAGCTACGGTGTAACCCTTCTCGCGCAATCGAAGCGCAGTAACGGATCCACCAAAACCGGATCCGATTACTACGACATCGAACTGCAATTCCTTCGCCATCGCAGCCTCCCGTTTTAAACGGTTAACTCCGCGACTGAGATTCCAGCTGTTGATTCATCACGAATATGCCAACTGGTTCCATACTCTTCAAGTAGATCAAGGAAAGGCTTGGCATCAAACCATTCTGGGCCGTTTACGCCTTCTGGTTTCCAAGTTCCTTTATGCAATAACTCCATCGCAATAACTGGATTTATTGCCGTCTGCCAAACAACTGCTTGATCTCCGTAATTAGCCATTGACCATTCGTTATCTACAACGTTATACATGTAGCACGCATATGGTTTACCTGACTTATCAAGGCCTTTAACTAAAGTGCCAGCGCAGGTTTTACCACGCATACGTTCACCAAGTGTTGCTGGATCTGGAAGAGATGCGGCAAGTAAATCGCGCGGTGAAACTGGGTGGCCTTGAACTTCAACGGTCTCTTTACGATCCATGCCGAGCATATGAATTGTCTTTAGAGTCGTGATGAATTGCGCGCCAAGTCCGTATTTGAAGTTAACTTTCTTGGCATCGACTTTCTGCGGAATCAAAACAACTTCTTCGTGCTCAACGTTTACGCACTCAACAGGCCCGATTCCTTCAGGGAAATCAAAGACCTCTAGCTCGCTAAATGGTTCAGTTGTAAACCAACCGCGACCATCTTCCCAAACTAGTGGCGGATTCAAACACTCTTCAATAGTTGTCCAGATTGAAAAAGATGGAGCAAAGTCAGCGCCTTCAACTACCAAGTTAGAACCATCGAGAATAGTTACTTCATCGATTCGGCTAAAGAGATGGTCAGATGCATATTTAGCAAAGACATCGCTCATTCCTGGCTCGATACCCATACCGACTAGCGCGTAAATACCGCGTTCGCACCAGTTCCAGTCACGAGCGAATTGTTCATCGCCGAGCTTTACTCCAGTTTCAGAATTTGGGTAATGCGGATGCGGACGAGAAAGAGACATCGCCATATCCATGTAATTTGTATTTTCAATTTCACAAGCTAAGAAGATCGGCATAACAAAGCGCGGATCTACGGCGTTAATGACAATATCTGGATTGGCCTTACGAATCAGTGCACGAATATCCTCGAGCTCTGCGGCGTTCACCTCCGCAGCTGAAAATCGGGGATCTTTTACTCTTGCTACTGCTTCTTCGGCGCGTGACAGGTGGCGATCTGCAATGACCATTGAGGTAATAAATGGTCGACGAGATGCGATATTTGCTATTGCCCTGCCAACTCCGCCTGCGCCGATAACGAGCGCTTTCATGGGTGGCCTTTCATTCTTTAATACACACGATTCGTTGTTGAACGCGTTAGCCCTATGTTAATCGTAGAGATAACCTTTGCCAAGCGAAGATAACTTTTACGCAGGTCCCCGTAGCTCAGTGGATAGAGCAACCGCCTCCTAAGCGGTAGGTCGCAGGTTCAACTCCCGCCGGGGACACCAATTAAGAGTTAACTGAAAATAACTGTGCGATGTCCAACGATAAAGATGCGATCTTCTGCATAGAGTTTTACCGCTTTAGCAAGTACGCGACGTTCGATATCACGACCAAGTGCGATCAATTCTTCAGGTGAAGATGAATGAGTTACATGTGCAACATCTTGTTCGATGATTGGACCTTCATCTAAATCAGCAGTTACAAAGTGCGCTGTAGCACCGATGATCTTTACACCGCGATCATGGGCTTGGTGGTAAGGCTTAGCGCCTTTAAATCCTGGCAAGAACGAGTGATGAATATTGATGATCTTGCCCGGAAGTGCCGCGCAGAAATCGTTAGATAGAACTTGCATGTAACGCGCTAGAACTACGAAATCAATCTTTAACTCTGCAACTTTTGCGAGCAAAGCCTTCTCCTGAGCAGCTTTATTTGAGGCATCAACTGGCAGATACATAAATGGAATTCCATGAGATTCAACTAACTGCTTCAGATCTTCACGGTTTGAAACAACTAGTGGGATTTCAATCGGTAGCTCACCGAGTTCAAGGAGATACATTAGATCGCGCAGACAGTGGCTCTCTTTAGTAACCATAACGAGCGCGCGTGGCTTCTTTGCAGTCTCGCGAATATGTAGCGCAGGCGAAAATTTTCCTAACCCTTCGCCCAGACTCTTCTCTGCAGCGGCCAAGCCTTGGGAAGTTTCGAAGCGGGTGCGCATCACAAAGGTATTTGTTGTGTGATCTGTGAACTGCTGGTTTTCAATTATGTTGCCACCGCAGTGAAGGACAGCAGTTGTCATCGCGTGGACAATGCCTGGTTGGTCTGCGCATTGCAGATTTGCGATGAGATCCATGTCGTAAGGGTACGCGTTAGCGGTTATAGATAGAAATTAGTGGGTCAGTCCTAGTGGGTCATTGTGAAGCGGCGCAGCGGCTTTGGCGCCCACCAGTTGGTCTCACCAAAGAGCCTCATCAGCGCTGGAACTAACAAAGCGCGAATTAGCGTGGCATCTAGCAGTACGGCAAGTGAAACTCCAAAGCCCAACATCTTGATCGATGTCACGCCGCTAGTCATAAATGCAGCGAAGACGACTGCGAGAAGGAGCGCTGCTGCAGTAATTATTCGTGCAGAACGTTGCAGTCCAGTTGCTACTGATTCGATATTGCTCTTGCCAGCCATATGTTCTTCGCGAATGCGAGAGAGCAGGAAGAGTTCGTAATCCATGGAAAGTCCAAAGACAACAACGGCAACCAAAATTACGGTGCCCGAGTCTAAAGTGCCGGTAACGGTGAAATCACCGACAAGCCATTTGAGATGACCTTCAATGAAAATCCAAGTGACTGCGCCAAGAGTTGCAGTTAGCGATAGAGCATTTAGCAACACCGCTTTAATCGGCAAGATAATTGAACCGGTAAAGATAAATATCAATATCATCACCCAGAATGCGATCCAACCAAGTGCCAGCGGCAGAGTTCTGGAGATTCCACTCTGTGAATCTGTGAAATCGGCAGCTGCACCACCAATTAAAGTCCCTGCAGGTTTATCCAATGTGCGAATCTCTTTGATTAGTCTTTCAGCATCCATAGTGCGTGAAGATTGGCCAGGAATTACTTGGATACGCAAATCATTTCCGTAAGTTTCAATCACACCCACGCGTGAAATTCCTTCGACCTTAGCGACCGTTGAAAGGAAAGTATTTACTTCGCTTTCTCTTCCGACGCCATTTGGGATAACAACTTCAATGGGGCTACCTTCAAATCCGCTAAATCGTTCGGTGATCTTTGCTGAACTAATCGCAGTAGGATCACTTGCTGGCAGAACGCGAGAATCTACCTGTGCAAATGCAATATTTGTAATTGGCGCAGCCATTACTCCGAGCAGAAGAAGTGAACCAATCACAACAGGCACTGGTCGTTTCATGACATTACGCGCAGTGTGCGCCCAACGACCATCTTCTTTTGGAGTTATTCCACCTTTTCGTACAGCACCCTTATCAATTTTGTGTCCAAGTAGCGCCATGATTGCAGGTAGCGGAATTAACGCGCCAAGAACTGCCAAGGTAACAACGCTTACTCCGGCATAGCCAAATGACTTAAGAAAATCTAAAGGAAAGAATAAGAGCGCGCTAAGCGTTACCAGAACTGTGAGTCCTGAGTAGAAAACTGTCTTTCCTGCAGTGTTAATTGTTGTGCGCACCGAGTCCTCAACGCTCTTTCCAGAGTGCAACTCTTCACGGAAGCGATTGACCATTAATAAGGCGTAATCAATACCAAGACCTAGCCCTAGACCGGTGATCAAGTTAAGAGCAAAAATGCTCACATTGGTAAAGAGAGTAATTAGATAAATAATAAAGAAGGCGCCGAGGATTGCGCTAATTCCAACTACCAGCGGCATCGCTGATGCAACGAGTGCTCCAAATACAAAGATAAGTAGTAAGAAAGTCAGCGGTATCGCGATTGATTCGGCAAGCAACAAATCTTGTTCAATTTTATGGTTAATCGCATAAGTAACTACACCGGCACCTGCTGCATAGATCGTCAGATCTCCGCGTTTACCATCGAAAGCAGCTTGAATATCTTTACCAATTTGTCCGATCGAATCAAAGTCGCCTACCTCAGTATTTGCATAGGCAAATAAAAATGCCGCTTTACCGTCAGTAGATTTCAAGTTAGGTGCGCCACCAGTTGACCAGAAAGATAAAGTCTTTGAGATTCCAGCAATTTGCCCGACTTCTTTCTCAACTGCAAGTGCTTGTTGTGAAATCGCAGCGTCATCAACGCTCTTGTCACCGCTATCAATAATTAAAATAGCAACAGGTTCTTCAACTTTGAACTTTTCAGATAAGTATGTTGCCGCTTTTGCAGATTCGCTATTGAGGTCTGAATATCCACCCGAATCCAATTTTCCGAAAGCGAGTGAACCGATGCCACCGGCGAGGAGAATTCCGAGAGTGAAGAGGATTAAAACACGCTTGCTGCGCTTAACTATGAAATGACCGAGGCGTTCGAACACAAGCAAACTATGTAGGATTAGCCATAGTTAGGCAATTGAGAATTGCGTATTGAGGGGGTGAACCGCGTCATGTCACAACTGTTCCCAGAATCTTCTAAAGATGAACGCGATCCGCGTGAGGATGAAAACGAATCAAAGCGACGCGAGGAAGAGATTAAAGGCGATAAGCCGCCTCATCACGACGACTGATCTCAGCAACTATTCAGATTTAGATGGTGTTGCAGGTTTTGGTGCTGAATCTGTTTTATAGAAACCAGATCCTTTAAATACAACGCCAACTGCAGAATAAACTTTTTTAACTTCGCCCTTACATTCAGGGCAGGAAGTTAGGGGCTCATCAGAGAAGCTCTGGAACGCCTCAAAGGCGTGCTCGCAAGCAGAACATTGATATTGATATGTAGGCACGCGCTATCACTCCTTCTCTTATTCTTTTAAATCACAGCCCCAAATCACAGGCTAGGGGCTGGTGGTTAAGTCTAAAGAAGTGAGACGATAGAGGCGAATTGAGAGGCAGGTCTACCAAGTGAAGCGTTTAGCGGCAGTCATTGCAGCGCTGGGATTTACCGTTCTTCTAGCAGCGCCTGCGCTTGCTAACTCTCTTGTTGCCACATCACCAATCGCTGGTTCGACTCTGAAAGTAGAGCCAAGTGCAGTGACGATCACTGTTGAAATCACACCTATGGATATGGGCAATGAAGTAACTGTCACAGATCCATCCGGTCGTCGCGTAGATGATGGCACCTTAACTGTCGCCGGAAACGATTTGATTGTTGGAATGAAACCAATTACTCAGTCAGGTGTTTATAAAGTCTCTTACAACATTATCTCCGAAATGGATCTGCCACTCGAAGGATCTTTCGTCTTTAACTTTTCAACTCCAACAATTTCCGTGCCTGAAGAAGTGGTTCCAACAACGCCTGCAAAGATAGAAGGCAGCGACTTCGGAACAAACTTATTTGTAATCGGACTGCTTGTTGCCTCACTTGCAGTTCTGATTGCACTTGCGCTCTATGCGCGAAAGATATTTAACGAGCGATGAATTTACTGGAGATAAGTAAATTCTTATCCCTAGCTGCGGGCATCACCACAATCGGTTTGCTCCTGGCCATCGCCTTCTTTTTAAATGATGTTGAGGGAAAACTTGGCGAGAGAGCCAAAGCCCTAAGAAACATAACTGCAATTGCGGCTCTCACTTGGGCGATAGCAACTGGTATTTCGATAGTTGCCACATTGGCGACTATTCTCGGAACAGATCTATCTGGGGCTTTAGATCCAACTTCAATGCGTTCCTTTATCTCGCAGATAACGCTCGGCAAATATATGTTTGCCCAACTCTGTTTGGCGCTACTAGTTGCATCAGTAGCGATTCGTATCAGAGGCGTTGCCGGAGCAAACGCACTGCTCTTGCTAAGTCTGGCGGCGATCATCGCACCAGTCTTTGAAAGCCATTCTGCATCTAGCGGTTCACATGCACTGGCGATTGGATCCTTAGTTGTACACGTGGTTGCAATTTCTCTCTGGGTTGGTGGTTTAGTAGCGATCACCTTCTTAAAAGCTGAAGATCGTGCAATGGCGCTGCCACGCTTTAGCGCTCTGGCTTTATGGGCGGCGATAGCAGTATCAGCAAGCGGAACTGCAAATGCTTGGGCCAGACTTAATTTCCAAAGCGCTTGGAGTTCAGATTATGCGCGCTTAGTTCTCCTAAAGATTTTATTAACTGCAGTACTTATCTTCTTTGGCTATCTAAACCGCCGCCAATTAAAGGGATCACTCAAATTAGATGGAAAGCAGTTGGGCCGTTTACTTTCAGTTGAAGTATTGATCATGGCTGTAACTACCCTCGTTGGTTCAAAACTTTCAACGATGCAGCCACCTTTGCGTTCCGAAAGCTCTGTACTTGATCCTGGCTTGGCAGTTGCTGGAATCGCAACGCCACCACCTCCAAACCTTTGGCGCTTGATCTCGCTCTACGATCCTGATGCGTTGATGATTGGTGTATTGGTAACTGCCGTCGCACTCTATATAAGAGGAGTAATCATTCTTACGCGCCGCGGAGATAAGTGGCCAGTAGGACGAACCGTTGCCTTTGCACTTGGAATTAGCGCAATTGATTATGCGACAAGCGGTGGCTTAGGTGTTTACGCCAAGTTCTCATTCGAGTATCACATGATCGCGCACATGCTTCTCGGAATGGTTGCACCAATCGGAATCGTTTTAGGAGCACCAATTACCTTGGCGCTGCGCACTTTGCCACAAGGTCGTACGAGTGAAGAACGCGGAGTTCGTGGAACGCTAATTGCATTGCTTCATTCAAAACCGGCGGCGGTATTCACAAACCCAGTCTCTGCTCTGGCCCTCTTTGATGGCTCACTCTTTGTTCTATATATGACTCCGCTCTTTGGAAATTTGATGCAGTCGCATCTCGGCCATCTTGTAATGAGCGTTCACTTCTTACTTGCCGGAATTCTTTTCTTCCACGTAATAATTGGCATTGATCCAAATCCCCGAAAAGTTCCACACATTGTGCGCATAGTTATTCTCTTTGCAGCTATGAGCATCCACGCCTTCTTTGCGGTCGCACTAATTTCCACTTCGACTCTGCTCGATCAGGGCTACTTTGCTTCGCTGCAAACACCATGGAATTTAGATTTGCTGGCAGACCAGCACGCTGGTGGTTCTGTGGCATGGGCGATGGGCGAGATCCCAATCCTGCTTGCGCTGGTTGCCACTTTTATTCAATGGATGCGCGATGACTCTCGCGAGACCAAGCGCATTGATCGAAATGAAGCGCGCTTAGCGGCCATGGGTGAACCTGATGAACTTGCTCAATACAATGCATACTTATCTAACCTTGCAGAACAAGACCGAGATAGAAAAGGCAGAGGCTAACGATGAGCGCGAACGATCTTTACGCACTTCCATCTGAGTACAACGATCTACGTGAGAGCGTTCGCGCGCTTGCTGAAAATGAGATCGCACCACATGCCGCCGCTGTAGATGAAGACCATCGCTATCCGCAAGAAGCAGCAGATGCTCTGCTTAAAGCCGGACTAAGCGCTGCTCACGTTCCAACTGAATTTGGTGGAGAAGGTGCAGATGCACTTGCCGTAGTAATTATTATTGAAGAAGTTGCCCGGGTTTGTGGTTCGTCATCACTTATCCCTGCAGTTAATAAACTTGGATCGTTGCCGCTAATTCTGAGCGGAAGCAAAGCGCAGAAAGAAAAGTGGCTGCCACAGCTTGCAAAAGGTAAAGGATTTTCTTACTGCCTCTCTGAATCTGAAGCGGGCTCAGATGCATCGGCACTTAAAACCAAGGCAGAGTTAAAAGATGGATCTTGGGTAATCAATGGAAGCAAAAAATGGATCTCTAACGCTGGCGTATCTGAGTTCTATACAGTTATTGCGCAAACTGATCCAAGTAAAGGATCAAAAGGAATAACGGCCTTTATCGTTGAAAAATCTGACCCTGGAGTTTCTTTTGGCGCCCCAGAAAAGAAGATGGGTTTTCGCGGATCACCAACGCGTGAAGTTTATTTCGATAACGTAACAATCGGAGATGATCGCCGCATCAGCGAAGTTGGAGCAGGATTTGCACTCGCGATGGATACTTTAGATCACACTCGCATCACCATTGCCGCGCAAGCTTTAGGTATTGCACAAGGTGCGTTAGATGTTGCAACCAAGTACTCACACGAACGTAAACAATTTGGTAAAGAGATCTTTGATTTCCAAGGTGTGCAATTTATCTTGGCAGATATGGCGATGAATATTGAGGCTGCTCGTCAATTAACTTATGCAGCAGCAGCTCGTAGCGAACGAGGCGATAAAGATCTAAAATTCTTCTCTGCAGCGAGCAAGACATTCGCGAGCGATGTTGCCATGAAGGTAACAACAGATGCAGTGCAGGTTTTGGGCGGATATGGCTATGTCTCTGACTATCCAGTCGAACGCATGATGCGTGATGCCAAGTTAACTCAAATTTACGAAGGCACTAATCAGATTCAGCGAATTGTTATGGCGCGCAATCTACCTAAAGGTTAATTGAAGCTAAGAATTGAATCTAAGAATTAAATCTGGTGTTGCCGCAGCGTTTAACGGCATATCAAATTCTTCGCGAGGTAGATCAACGCTAGAGATCTCATCTGGATGGATCAATCCGATACTCCATGCTGAGAGTTTCGGAAGTGCGCGATCGTAGAAGCCGCCGCCTTGTCCTAAGCGATATCCAGATCTGTCAATACGTAGAGCCGGAACAACAATTAAATTGATCACTGAAAGATCGGTAAGCGCAGCACCGGTTGGTTCAAGAAGTTGTTTTGATAACTTGCTTGGCGCAAGTTGATCGCTCGCTCCGCTCCAACGCACCCATGCGAGATCGACGCCGTTTACTCGCGGCAGGTAAAGATCTTTGCCGCTCTTCAATAACGCTTCATTTAGCTCTTGCGTATTTGGTTCATCGCCATAAGAGATATAACTGGCGATAGCGCTTGCCTTAGAAAATTCTGAAGATGTAGCAAGGTGTGAAAAAGAGTGATCTAGATATCTTTCGTGGCGTTCAAAACGATAGCGAGTGCGAAGTTCAGACTTCTCGCTTGCTGCACTCATCTAAATCCCCAATTATCTACTGCACTAGAAGTATTGTTTCCGATTATGTCAGACCGCACTCGTGTAGATGAGTTTCTCTCCTCTCTATTAGCGATCTGTCGACCACTCGAAGCGTTCGAGATGTCCCTGCTAGATGCGCATGGCGCAACTCTTGCCGAGGATATTTATGCCGGAGAACGTCTAGTTCTCAAATCCGGTTCCAGAATTCGCTCGACCCAGATCGGACTTGCTGCATCTATTGGACGCGATCATTTGCCTACGCGTCCGCACCCGCGCGTTGTTGTGCTTTCAGCAGGTCCAGATTTAGTTGAACCAGGTAAAGAGTTAAAGGCCGGCGAAGAGTACGAGACTAATTCGTGGTTGCTAACTACTGCAGTGCGTGAAGTTGGAGCAGTTGCATATCGTGTCCACACAATTCCTGACGATGAAGCCCAACTGCAGGCGGTTATTGAAGATCAATTAGTTCGCGCTGATTTAATTATTATCAGTGGAGAACGCAATGATGATTCATTTGATTTGATTACCCGCACACTTTCGGCAATGGGTGAAATAACCACCGTCGATATCGCTATCGAATCTAGCGGCCGTCATAACTTTGGTGTTATTGGTCCGGATAAGACTCCGGTCGTAACTCTGCCAGGTGATCCAGTCGCTGCTTACATCTCATTTGAACTTTTCATCCGGCCGATGATTCGCACAATGCTTGGTGCGGCAACAATTCATCGCCCATCGATTAAGGCAAAGCTGGAGAAAGCAATCACCTCTTCTGGCGGATATCGTTCTTATATCCGTGCGGTCTTATCTGAAGATGGAAAATCTGTTCTTCCGTTGCTATCTCAAGGTTCTAGTACTCAAGATGAACAAGCCACTCTCTCTGATGCCAATGCATTTATCGCTGTTCCAGAAGGTGATCTAAATATCACCGCAGGCAGTGATGTCACAGTTGTCGTGCTCGAGCGCCGTTATATATAAGTATTGATATAGGTCTAAATATGTCTAAGCACTGGCCGATTTTCTTAACTGATGGCGAGTTGCAATTACGCCCGCTGCGAATCCGCGATCGTCGTCGTTGGCTTCATGTTCGTGCTGAAAATAAAGATTGGCTCTCTGATTGGGAGGCCACCCTTCCGAAAGTTCCAGGAGAGAAGAACTCCAGCCAACTCCCTTCATTTAGCGAGATGGTGAGATGGCATCGCCGTGAAGGACGAAACGGACGCTCTTACTCATTAGCTATCTGGCAGATTAACGAGCAAGGGCGCAACCTAATCGGGCAGATAACGATGGGCGGTGTTTCATATGGAGCGATGCGCGGGGCGCATATCGGCTATTGGATAGATCGCGCATATGCCAACCGTGGATTTACAACACAAGCGGTAAATGTGTTGACCCGCTTTGGCTTTGAAGAACTGGCCTTGCATCGAATCGAAATAAATATTCGCCCCGAAAATGCACCTTCGATAAAGGTCGCCGAGAAAGCTGGCTATATTTTTGAAGGTTTACGACCTAGGTATTTACATATCGATGGAAAATGGCGTGACCATCACTGTTATGTGAAAGAAAATTTCCAGGTCATTTAACCCTCTAAATCCACAGGGTGGCAGGGGTGCTCCTCTAACCTTGACCTATCATGGCTTCTGGAATTATTTATCTTTCGATTATCGGCATGTGGGTGGCTTACTTCCTCCCACGCTGGGTGCACGATCGAAACGAGTTCTCTGGAAAAAATGTAGAAAGATATAAAAGTGCGCTTCGCATAGTTGCAGAAAATTCTCCAGGTGGAAGTTCTGGAACCGGGGTAATTCACACCGACCTAGATCGAGAAGCAAAAATTGCCCAACAACTTATGCGCCGCAGAATTATTTTCTTGTTAATTATTATCGCTTTCGTAATGACGACAGTAGGTGCGATTATGCAAACTCTTGCAATTTCATTTATCGGAGTGCCAGTAGTTGGATTAGTTCTCTACTTGGTACATGTTCGCCACCAGACAACAACGGACCGAGCGCGTCGCCGCCGCGTTACTCAGATTCATCGCACAACAGTTGGTGTCTCATCAACAAATTTGGCAGATGTTGTTGCACCGAAGCCTTCAACTGAACATTGGATTCCACTTTCCGAACGCGAACTTACTGGTGTAACACTTTTGCCTAAGGGAACAGCAGCCGCTCGCGGAGAATGGCAACCAAACTCTGTGCCGGTTCCAACTTATGTAAATGCTCCTAAGGCGATTACTCCAAAGCGGGTAATTGATCTGACGACACCTGGACAGTGGAGTGAAGAACAAGAGCGCCTAGAACGCGAAGCCCTTGCCGCGGCTGCGCCATCACGTGATGAAATATTTGATCAGCAACTTGCAGATGAAGCTGTTGAGCGCATGAAGCGCAACCGCGCCGCTAACGAATAGTTAGATTTAAACCCAGGAAGGCAGCCACATACGCGCCTGCCATGAATCGTAGGTAATCACATCTCCTGTGAAAAGCGGCAGGAAGAATATGAAGTTTATAAAGATCGCAAAGGCGATAAAACCCAGAACCAGATAGGTATTTCGCTTACTTTCAAAGTGCATAAGTAGCGCGTAGGCGCAGTAAATAACGGCGAGAATCAAGAAGGGCTGAAAGACAATTGCGTAGAAGGTAAAAACCGTGCGCTCTTGAAAGAAGAACCAAGGTAGATATCCAGCAGCCATTCCAGCAATAATTAAATTAAGTGGCGGCTCATAACGTTTAACGGCTATCGATCTAATCCAAAAGCCAACAACTACAGCAAGTGCGATAGTTCCCAACCACCAGAGCAGCGGAGTTCCAAGCGCTAAAACTTCTTGCGAACAATTATCTGCCCCGCAGGTCTTTGGGGTTTCGTAGTAGAAAGATGTTGGTCTTCCCATTATCAACCAACTCCAAGGATTGGATTGGTAAGAATGTTTTTCGACTAACCCGGTGTGAAAGCCCAACATTTGGGAGTGATAGTGAAGGAATGATGTAATTATATTTTCGGAGTAATCGCGCGCCCATCCGCGGCTACTGGCAAACCAACCAGACCAAGAAGTTATATAAATTGATATTGGTAGCAACCCATATTGCGCTGCGGTCTTTACAGTCGGCTTGATTAAGTCACGCCCAGTGTTATGTGCAAATGCTCGATAGAGTGCAACAACTGCAAATAGCGCAAGGAAATGCAGCCCGCTCCATTTGGTTGCAACCGCTAGACCAAGTGCGATACCAGCCCACCAGTGCCAACGCGCCAAGAAGAAATAAGTCGCAAGCAGAATGAAGAATGAGAGATAGATATCCAGCAACGCGGTACGAGAATGTACTAACGCTAATCCATCCATCGCCATTAGCGCACTTGCCGCAATTGTTAGATAGGAATTTCTAAATAAACGATTTGCGATAAGGGCGATTAAAACAATCATGGCAGAGCCAAGAAGTGTGCCCATAAAGCGCCAACCAAATTCGTTATCCCCGAATAGCTTTATACCTAGCGCTATCAGCCACTTTCCAACCGGTGGGTGAACGACAAATTCTGGGTCATCTCCAGATATTTCAACGCCGTGTGCCAAATAATCGCGCGCACCATCTACGTAATAAACCTCGTCAAAGACGAAGCCCTTCGGAGTTCCGAGATTGAAGAGCCGCAAGGCAAGTGAGATCAAAGTGATCGCGCCAACGTAGATGCGGGTTTTCACATACCTAGCGTACTGAGAGGATGTACCCATGGCGCTCACGTTGGCAGCAACTCCTCTGGGAAATCCCGGCGATGCAAGCCCGCGCCTAAAAGATGCGATCGCAAACGCTGAAGTTATCGCCGCTGAAGATTCGCGCCGCTTTCATCGCTTATGTTCTGATATCGAAGTTACCTTTACTGGCCGAGTTATTTCATTCTTTGATGGCAATGAAACAGAACGCACGCAAGAGATTCTTGAATTATTGCGCGCTGGAAAAAACGTCTTGGTTGTATCGGATGCTGGCATGCCAACAATTAGCGATCCGGGATTTCGTTTAGCACGTGATGCGATCGCTGAAAATTTAGCGGTAACAGTTATTCCTGGACCAAGTGCACCGGTTATGGCCCTTGCGCTCTCTGGGCTTGCAACAGATCGCTTTACCTTTGAAGGGTTTGCACCGCGCGCACTTGGCGCGCGTCAAGCACTCTATGAATCACTCCGCTTTGAAGAGCGCACGATGGTTTTCTTCGAAGCGCCACATCGCATCACCGAATCACTGCAAGATGCCCTTGCGGTATTTGGTAGCGATCGCAAGGCAGCGATCTGTCGCGAGATGACCAAGACTTATGAAGAAACAGTTCGCGGAACTCTTGCTGAACTAGTTGCATGGTCGACCTCAAAAGAGATTTTGGGGGAGATAACCATGGTTATTGCAGGCGCGGCTGTCGGAACGGCAGAAGTCACTGCAGATCAGATGGTTGCGCGAGTTCGTGAATTTGAGGCGGCGGGCATGGATCGCAAGGCGGCAATTGCAACTGTGGCCGATGAATTCGACCTGCCTAAGCGGATCGTTTATGCAGCGGTAGTTGATGCGAATAAGATGCCTTCGTGAAATCTTTCTACCTAACAACGCCGATTTACTATGTAAATGATGCGCCACATATTGGCCATGCATATACAACCGTTGCCGGCGATGTCTTAACTCGCTGGCATCGCCAACGCGGCGAATCTGTCTGGTTCTTAACTGGCACCGACGAGCATGGTCAGAAAGTAATGCGCACCGCTGAGCAAAATAACGTTGCTCCACAAGCGTGGGTAGATCGTTTGGTGCAAGAAGCGTGGAAGCCAAATTGGACTGCGCTTAATATCGCGAACGACGATTTCATCCGTACCACTGAAGCCCGTCACACCGAACGTGTGCAAAAGTTTCTGCAATCACTTAAAGATGCTGGGCATATTTATGCTGGTAAATATGAAGGCCCATATTGCGTCGGCTGCGAAGAATTTAAGCTGCCTGGCGATCTAATCGATGCCGATGGACAGAAGCTCTGCCCTATTCATAGCAAGCCGGTTGAACTCGTCAATGAAAATAACTGGTTCTTCCGTTTATCTGCATTTGTTGAGCCGCTCTTAGAGCACTACCGCAAAAATCCAGATGCCTGCCAACCAGAAAGTGCACGCAACGAAGTTGTCTCATTCCTTGAAGGTGGCGTTTCTGATCTTTCAATTTCACGTTCTACATTTGATTGGGGCATTCCGGTTCCTTGGGATACCGATCAAGTTGTATACGTTTGGTTTGATGCGCTCCTTAACTACGCAACTGCAGTCGGTTTAACAGATGCGCCAGATACAGAAGGTGGCAAGAAGTTTGCACAGACTTGGCCAGCAGATGTACATCTAGTTGGAAAAGATATTTTGCGTTTCCACGCAGTTATCTGGCCGGCGATGTTGATGGCTGCAGGTTTAGAAGTTCCTAAGAAAGTATTTGCTCACGGTTGGTTGCTAGTTGGCGGCGAGAAGATGAGTAAGAGCAAGCTCACTGGTATCGCACCTTCTGATATCACCGATCACTTTGGCGTTGATGCCTTCCGTTATTACTTCTTGCGCGCTATTCCTTTCGGCAGCGATGGATCTTTCTCTTGGGAAGATATGTCGGCTCGCTACACATCAGAGCTCGCAAATGACTTTGGCAACCTGGCTTCACGCTTGGCTGCGATGATTGAAAAATACTGCGAAGGTAAAGTGCCGGCGAAAGCTACCGATGCCGGACTTTCTGCAGCGCTAACTAGCACCGTTGAAAAAGCCGATGCTGCAATGGTCGCACTTGATTTCCAGGGCGGAATCAACGCGGTTATGGATTTCTGCAAGAAGGTAAATGGCTATGTCACCGAGAAAGAGCCATGGATCCTGGCGAAAGATCCAGTAAATAAAGCAGTGCTAGAAGAAGTTTTATATAACACCGCCGAATCACTTCGCGCACTTGCTGTCTTGTTGCATCCGGTAATGCCGGCAACAACAGAAATCTTGTGGGAATCACTTGGTGCAAATGCAACTATTGGTTCACTTGCAGATCAGCAGATCTCAAAGGTTGCACAATGGGGACAACTTCCCGAAGGAACTCTTGTAACTAAGACTCCAGTGCTATTTCCACGACTCGAGACTAAAGAGTAATTTCCTATGGCAGATCGCCACAATCGCGATATTGATCGCCCACTGGCGCCAGCGCCGAAACCACTTCCTGTTCCAACGGTCGATGCACATGCGCATTTAGAAATCGTTACCGATGCTGCACCTGATTCGGCAGAAGTAAAGCAAGTTTTAGATGATGCAAAAGCCGCTGGCGTAGATCGCGTTGTACAAGTTGGATATTCGGCAGAACAATCAAAATGGTGTGTTGCAGCAGCCGAACACTTTAACGACCGCGTGCTTGCCGCAGTTGCGCTGCATCCCAATGAAGCGCCCGTTGTTCCTGATTTAGAAGCCGACTTAAAAATCATCGAAGAACTTGCGAGCCACCCACGAGTCCGTGCAATTGGTGAGACGGGTTTAGATTATTTCCGGACTCCACCAGAACTTCGCAAACGCCAACAGGATTCATTTAAATGGCATATTGAATTAGCAAAGAAGACAAAGAAGGCGTTAGTAATCCACGATCGTGACTCACATGATGATGTCTTATCTATCTTGCTCGAAGTTGGCGCTCCCGAAAAGACTGTCTTTCACTGCTTCTCAGGCGGGGTAGATATGGCCAAGCTCTGCATTGATCGCGGATACATACTCTCTTTCGCAGGCACGCTAACTTTTAAGAACGCCCCCGAACTTCGCGATGCGGTAAAACTTGTGCCACACGATCAACTATTGGTTGAAACAGATTCACCTTTCTTATCTCCTATGCCAAATCGCGGCGCGCTAAATACACCAGCGCAGATTGCAAATATCGTTCGCGCTATGGCTGAAGAACGTAATGAGAGCGTTGGCGCACTCGCCCAGGCGCTTTCCGATAACGCCGAACGCATCTTTGGATCATTTGCCGCAGGTTCTACGTTATGACCCTGCTTGGTGCTGCAGAAATTCGCGCCCTTGCTGAAAAGTTAGATTTAAAACCTGCCAAAGCACTTGGCCAGAATTTTGTAATTGATGCCAATGTTTGCCGCAAGATTGTTCGCACCGCAGGCGTTACTGCCGGTGATGTCGCACTTGAGATCGGTCCGGGCCTCGGTTCGCTAACTCTTGCGCTGATGGAAGAAGCAACCAGCGTAATTGCCGTTGAAATTGATTCACGTTTAGCAAACCAACTACCTATAACAGCTGCGCTACATAGCGATCGCAGCGAAATTCTCACTGTCATCAATCAAGATGCTCTTCAAGTTAAATCACTTCCAGGTGAGCCAACAGTCTTAGTTGCGAACTTGCCTTACAACGTTTCAGTTCCGGTCTTCTTACATCTTCTAGAAATTCTGCCAACTCTGCGTAGTGGTGTTGTTATGGTGCAAGCCGAAGTTGCAGATCGCTTGGCCGCAAAACCAAACACTAAGGAATATGGAATTCCGAGCGTTAAAGCGGCATGGTGGGCAGATGTAACAGGTGCTGGTTCAGTTTCTCGTTCGATCTTCTGGCCAGCGCCAAATGTGGATTCGAAGTTAGTTGGATTTAAACGTCGCGCAACACCGGGCGATGAAAAGCTTCGTAAGGAAGTCTTTACGATTATCGATCTAGCATTTGCACAACGTCGCAAGATGCTACGTGCTGCTCTTTCATCTCGCTATGGCGGTTCCGCTGCTGCCGAAGCGCACTTGATTGCAGCGGGAATCGACCCAACGTTGCGCGGTGAATCACTCGACATCCATGGCTTCTGCAAAATTGCCCAACAAGGATTAGAGTCTTAGCGTGTCCAAAAGTAACCGCAACTCTGTCACCGTACGAGTTCCTGCCAAGGTGAATCTGCAATTGGCAGTTGGCCCACGTGAGGCCGATGGTTTCCATAATTTAGTTACTGTTTTTCAAGCGATCTCAATTTATGACGATGTCACGATTACAAAATCTGCACCAGGTAACGGAATAACTATTTCAATCATCGGTGATCACACACACGGAGTACCAGCCGATTCCACTAATTTGGCGGTAAAGGCAGCGCAGTTAATCGCCGACGACTACGACTTTGTCATTGATGCCCATATAGAAGTGAATAAATCGATCCCTGTTGCAGGTGGCATGGCAGGTGGCAGCGCCGATGCCGCCGCAGTAATAGTTGGCGTAAATGAACTTTACGAACTCGAGATGTCACGAGAAGAGATGCACGAATTCGGCTCACAACTTGGTAGCGATGTTCCATTTATGATTTCTGGTGGCACTGCAATTGGTCAAGGTCGCGGCGATCAATTAACTGCAGCGTTATCGCGCGGCACATATCACTGGGTTTTAGCGCTCTCAACCGTTGGTTTATCAACTCCTGCGGTTTATCAAGAGTGCGATCGACTGCGCGCTGGTTTAGATATCGCAGCTCCCCAAACGAGCGATGCGCTGATGCAATCTTTACTCGCTGCAGATTCGAAAGCAGTTGGTCAGGCGCTACATAACGATCTGCAATCCGCGGCTTGCTCGCTCCGCCCGGCTTTAACTTTAGTTCTAGATGTTGGCGAAGAATATGGCGCACTTGGTTCGATCGTTTCTGGCTCTGGGCCAACAGTTGCATTCTTGGTTGCCGATGAAGAGCAGGGTTTAGACTTGGCTGTTGCGTTAACTTCTAGCGGAGTTGTTGGAAGCGTTGCCCGAGCTTATGGACCAGTGCACGGTGCCAAGGTCATCTAATTTTTTTAGTTTTCTACTTTTCTTCCAAGTGCGCAGCGAGTGCGCTAAGTAAATCGGCTAGAGCGACTTTCTGATCACGGGTTAAGCCCTTTAACAGTTCACGTTCTTGTTCAAGCAAACCCTCCAAAGCCTTATCTACTGCGCGCATTCCGGATGCCGTTAAAGTAACGAGTGATCCACGGCCATCATCAGGATCTGGTTGGCGGGTAATCAATTTCAATTCTTCTAAGCGATCTAAACGATTTGTCATGGTGCCACTTGTGACAAGTGTTTCTTGCATAAGTGCGCCAGGGGAGAGTTGATATGGATCGCCAGAACGACGCAGCGCAGCTAAAACATCGAAGCCCGAAGTTTCCAGATCGGCGAAAGCATCACGACGGGCGATATCTAAATTTCGAGAGATTCGTGAAATACGGCTAAGCACCGCAAAGGGGCTGATATCTAAATCGGGGCGCTCGCGCTTCCAATCCGCGATTAGGCGGTCGACTTCATCACGGTGCGCGCTCATAGGTCTAGAGGATATATCGCTTACGGGGATCGCCCCGAAATGGTCGCGAGCACACATAGATATGAGGGAGAATATGCGTTCCGCCATTGTGTAGTGGCTAGCACATGGGCCTTTGAAGCCCAGGGTCCAGGATCGATACCTGGTGGCGGAGCAATTTAGATTGCCCGCCGATGGTGCTAGCGGAGCGTTAGACTTAACTACATGAGTGCAAATCTCGAAACGGTTGTTGTTCTCGCCGCCGGTGAAGGCACTCGCATGAAATCATCAACGCCAAAGGTTTTGCACGAAGTTGCCGGTCGCTCACTTGTCGGCCATGTTCTAAACGCCGTTAGCGCGCTCGCCCCAAAACAAGTACGCGTTGTCGTTGGCGCAGGACGCGAAGCAGTTGAAGAACATCTACGCGAAGTCGCACCTAACGTCACAACAGTCTTCCAAGAACGTCGCGGCGGCACCGGCCATGCAACTCAGTTGGCGCTCGCAGGTACAGATATTTCAGGAACTATCTTGATCTTGGCCGGCGATACGCCGATGCTTACCGGCGAATCACTTAGACAACTTCTCGCCACTCACCACGAAGGTGGCTTCACCGCATCAGTTTTAACTGCAGAACATCCTGACCCAACTGGTTACGGGCGCATTGTTCGCGGCGATGATGGCTCACTACTTCGCATCGTTGAAGAGCGCGATGCTGATGATTTTGTTAAGGCTATTTACGAAGTTAATTCAGGGGTTTACGCATTCGATGCTAAGAAACTTGCTGGAGCGATTGGCAAGCTAACTAACGATAATTCCCAAGGCGAGCTATATCTAACTGATGTCATCGAAATTCTGCGCAATGAAGGCGGAACAATCGCAGCTGCGCTAATCGAAGATTTCATCGAAATCTTGGGAGTTAACGATCGCGTCCAGTTAGCAGAAAGCGCTGCTTTGCTCCGTGATCGCATCAACGAAGGTTTCATGCGCGCGGGAGTAACAATTGTTGATCCGACAACAACTTGGATTGATGCAACTGCAGAGATCGCAAACGATGTAACTATCTTTCCTGGTACTGCGATCTTGGGAGCTTCAAAGATCGCAACTGGCGCAGTTATTGGGCCTCGCACAACGCTGGAATCTTGCAAGGTGCTTGAGGGCGCAAACATTGTTGAATCGAATTGTTTTGAAGCAACTATCGGCGCCAGTGCAAACGTTGGCCCGTACTCATACTTACGTAAAGGCACCGTTCTTGGAACTGGCGCAAAGGCTGGCGCATTCGTTGAAATTAAGAATGCAAAAGTTGGCGATGGTTCTAAAGTTCCACATCTTTCATATGTGGGCGATGCCACCATCGGTGAAGGCTCAAATATTGGCGCGGCCACGATCTTTGTTAACTATGACGGAGTAGATAAGCATCACACCACTATCGGAGATCACGTCCGCATCGGTAGTGATTCGATGTTAGTTGCACCTGTTTCAATTGGTGACGGGGCTTACACCGCGGCTGGTTCTGTAATTACTGAAGATGTTCCGGCCGGTGCCATGGGTGTCGCTAGAGGTAAGCAACGAAATGTATTAGGTTGGGTCATGCGCAAGCGATCCGGCACCAAATCAGCAATTGCTGCCGAAGCTTCCGAAAAACGCGACGAGAAGAAAGGCTAATTTCCTTGAGCGAAATTCGTTTGTCCTCAGAGAAAAAACTTCGACTCTTTTCAGGCCGCGGATTTCCTGAGCTCAGCGAAGCAGTAGCCGAAGAACTTGGTATTCCGCTAACACCAACATCCGCATATGACTTTGCCAATGGCGAAATTTTTGTTCGCTTCGAAGAATCAGTTCGTGGTTGCGATGCCTTTGTAATTCAAAGCCACTCTGCGCCAGTTAATAAGCAGATCATGGAACAACTAATCATGGTCGATGCGCTAAAGCGCGCATCTGCAAAGCGCATCACCGTGGTCGCACCTTTCTATGGTTATGCACGTCAAGATAAGAAGCACCGTGGTCGCGAGCCAATTACCGCACGTCTGATGGCAGATCTCTACAAGGCAGCTGGCGCTGACCGCCTAATGGTTGTTGATCTTCACACTTCACAGATTCAAGGTTTCTTCGATGGACCAGTTGATCACTTATTTGCACTACCAATGCTCGCAAACTACGTTGGCAGCAAAGTAGATCGCACTCGCCTAACAATTGTTTCTCCTGACTCAGGTCGCGTACGCGTTGCCGAGCGCTGGTCAGAACTACTTGGTGGCTGCCCAATCGCATTTATCCATAAAACCCGCGATCCACGTATTCCAAATGAATCAGTTACCGGAAAAGTTGTTGGTGAAGTCGAAGGCCAGACTTGTGTAGTAATTGATGACATGATCGATACTGCAGGAACAATCACTAAAGCTGTAGATGCCTTATTTGCAGCAGGTGCAAAAGAAGTTATCGTCGCGGCAACGCACGCGGTCTTTTCTGGCCCAGCAGTTGATCGCCTAAAGGCTTCCAAGGTCACCGAAGTTGTCGTGACCGATTCACTTCCGATCGATGAAGATAAGCGCTTTGATGGGCTGACCGTCCTCTCAATCGCGCCGCTTCTGGCTCGTGCGATCCGCGAAGTCTTCGAAGATGGCTCCGTAACAAGCCTTTTTGACGGACACAGCTAAGCCGCGCTAACCTTTGCCCAGGTTTCCGGCGAGGGTGAAAAACTCCGTAATCGACGGTAAGGATTTAACTCCTGCTGGAACTTCGTGTTAAAAAAGTAAAGCCCCGAAGTATTCAGATCAAATCAAACAGGAGTAATAAAAATGGCTGAAATCAAGATCACCGGAACAACTCGCACAGAGTTCGGTAAAGGCGCATCACGTCGCGCACGCGTTGCAGGTCTAGTTCCTGCAGTTATCTACGGCCATGGCGAGAAGCCACAGCACATCACACTTCCAGCGCGCGAACTCGGCGTTGCTTTGAAGCAATCAAACGTTCTCCTTCAAATCGATATCGATGGCAAGGATCAACTAACACTTCCAAAGGCGATTGTTCGCCATCCACTTAAGCAGATCCTTGAGCACATCGACCTAGTCGCTGTTCGTCGTGGTGAAAAAGTTACTGTTGGCGTTCCTGTTCACACAGAAGGCGAACACGATCGTGACGGAATTCTTGAGCACGTTAACCACACAATTGAAGTTGAAGTTGAAGCAACTGCTATTCCTTCATTCTTCACACTTGATCTAACAGGTCTTGCAGCTGGTCAATCACTCTATGCAGAGAACGTTGCACTTCCTGCTGGCGTTAAGTTGATCTCTGACCCACGCACAATCGTGGTTCACCTATCTGAGCGTTCAACTGCGGTTGAAGAAGTTGCAGTTGTTGCACCCGCTGCAGATGCAGCAGCGGCACCAGCAGCTGATGCAGAGAAGAAAGACGCTTAAGCCTTACTCTTTACCTCGTGAGTACATCTCCTTGGATAATTGTTGGCCTCGGTAACCCGGGCGAACAATATGAAGCCACTCGCCATAACGTTGGCCAGATGGTTATTGATGAACTCGCTAAACGTCACAACGTAAAGCTAAGTACACACAAGTCACGCACCGACATCGCCGCCTATAAGTTAGGCGTCGGTGTCGATGCTTTTTCGGTGATCCTTTCAAAATCAAAGAGTTACATGAACGAATCTGGCGGACCAATCAAAGCTCTCGCTAACTTCTATTCAGTGGAACCACAACAGGTAATTGTTCTTCATGATGAGTTAGATATTCCCTTTGCCGCAATTCGTTCCAAGATCGCAGGCGGAGATAATGGCCATAACGGTTTGAAATCGCTCACCTCAGCGTTTGGCACCGCTGAGTACTACCGCGTTCGCCTCGGCATAGGTCGCCCAATGGGACAGCAAGACCCAGCTGACTTTGTATTGAAGCAATTTAGTAAGGAAGAGAAGAAAGATTTAGGAGAATTTCTAGATCGTGGCGCAGATGTTGTTGAGTCTTTAATTTCTAAGGGGTTGGATTTCACGCAGTCGAGATTCAATGGTTGAGTTTTAGGCTTTCATTTTCTAACCGTTCTACCGCTATTCATTTAAATGTAACTAACTTCTTTCGGGTTACTTTCAAGTAGACGCTCATACTATTAATGCTTCCCCGGCCATTTCAACACAAAGAAGGGAAGCAGTCATGTCAAAATATTTAGAATTTCCAAATTGCTTTGTCTGTCGATCAATTGAGTTGGAAATAGTGAGCAATGACGATTTCGGTCCAATGACGCTATGCGGGGAATGCGGTTATTCCTGGGTAGCCACCTTTGAAGATATAACAAATACAATATTCAAGACAATAGCTTCATAAATTAGAAGGTATTCGTGGTGAAAACCAGCACCGCGGCCACGCTTTAACTGAAATCAAACTAGAGAACCTCTCATGTCAAAGGCCTCAGCAACACGGTCAACGGCAACCACCATTGCTGCTGTCCGTAAATCCACTGAGTATTGTTTGGAAACTTTATGTACATTTCCAAACGCTTTATCCATGCGCAGATCAAGTTCGCGACGAAATTTTTCTAGGGGCCAGCTAAATTCTTGAATATTTTGGGTCCATTCAAAGTATGAACCCATTACACCTCCAGAGTTGGCCAATATATCTGGAACTATCACTACTCCAGCTGCACGAAGTTCGCGGTCGGCTGTAATTGTTAACGGTTGATTGGCACCTTCAACTATGAAATCTGCATTGATCTTTCCGCAATTGGTCTCATTTATTACACCGCCGAGCGCTGCAGGAATCAATACTTCACAGTTTATTTCCAATACTTCATCTGAAGTAATTCTCTCGTAGCCTTCTACGGTTTCAAGAGTCTTATGCCCGAAAATCTCTTTGATATCAATACCGCTCTTATCTTTAATTCCACCTGTTACATCTGAGATTGCAATCACTTTCATGCCAAGTTCTTGGCATACCAGCGCCGCATATCTGCCAACGTTTCCAAACCCTTGTATGGCAACTGTTGCACCTTTAACTTTTGCATCGTGTTTCTCTAAGGTTGCAGCAGTAATTTGTGCAACTCCACGTCCAGTTGCTTCTTCACGGCCATGTGCGCCGAAGAGTTCTACCGGCTTGCCAGTTACGCATGCTGGTTGAAATCCTTCCAGGCGATGAAATTCATCCATCAACCATGCCATGGTGCGCGAATCAGTCCCCATATCGGGCGCTGGAATATCCCGATGATGTCCCAAAACGTGCACAAGCGATCTGGTCCAACGGCGAATAATTTCTTCTTTTTGAATTGGCGTTAACTTAGAAGCATCAACAGCGACGCCACCTTTTGCGCCACCGAATGGGACGTCAATCAGGGCGGTTTTCCAAGTCATCAAGGATGCGAGTGCGCGAACCTCATCAAGATCAACATCTTGGTGGAATCTAATGCCACCTTTACGAGGTCCACGTGCGCTGTTGTGTTGAACTCGATAACCGGTTAGCACATCCACTTCACCATCACGTCTCAGCGGAATAGAGATAACAACTTCACGTTCGCAACTGCTAAGGGCCTTTATTACGCCAGGTTTGATTTTTAGTAATTCACCAGCCTGTGCAACTTTTTCGTTTACTTCATCAAACGCTGAAGATCCAGAATGTGTCATGTTGTAAACAGTATGGAACAATGAAATCTTAGATAAGGAAAATTACCCATATTCTTGGTGAAATCCAGGTAAACGCGAACATTTGGTCAGCCTGTATTCCGAAGGCCTGCTGCGACGCCGTTAATTGTAAGCAAAAGCGCACGAATCAACATGGCATCAGATGATTCTCCAGCAGTGCGCACACGGTGCAAGAGGTTTACTTGAAGTAGATGCAGTGGAGAAAGATATGCATCGCGCACCTGCAAGGTACGAGCCAAAATTGGTTGATCTCCCAGCAGCGTCTCTTTCTCAGTCAGAGCGAGGATCTCTTTTACTGTTAACTCAAATTCCTCAGTAATTGTTTCGAGGAAGTGGTGAAGCTCGGCCGGAACCAGAGTTTCCACATAACGCTTTGCAGTTACTAAATCTGTCTTCGCTAAAGTCATCTCCACGTTGCTAATAAAGGTATGGAAGAAGTGCCATTCCTTAAGCATCTTCTTCAAGACATCTGTCTTACCTGCCTCGCGCGCAGCCTTAAGCCCAGTACCAACTCCGAACCAACCTGGCACGATCTGACGTGATTGGGTCCAACCAAATACCCACGGAATTGCACGGAGTGAATCGAGCCCGCCTGCAGCATCTGGGCGACGCGATGGACGTGAACCTAAGAAGAGATTTCCAAGTTGTTCTACCGGTGTTGAGGCATAGAAGTAGGCAGGAAGATCTGGATGATCAATCAACTTTCGGTAGCGCGCAAATGAGTTATCGCTAATCAAATTCATGCATTCATTCCACTGGGCTAAATCAGTTGGGCTTTGACGGGCCGCGCGATTAAGAATCGTTGCTTCAAGAGATGCGGCAAGTGTTAACTCAACATTCTCGCGAGCAAGTGCTGGAAGTGCGTACTTGTCGCTAATAACCTCGCCTTGTTCGGTCATCTTGATCTGACCATCAACTGATCCCCATGGAAGTGCAACCAACGCATCGTAAGTAGGTCCGCCACCACGGCCGACAGAACCACCGCGACCATGGAATAAACGAAGTTTTACGCCGTACTTCATAGCGACATCACGGAGCGCGCGTTGTGCACGGTGGATCTCCCACTGGCTTGTTGCAATACCTGCATCTTTATTTGAATCTGAATATCCCAACATCACTTCTTGTACATCATCACGCAGTGCAACAAGTGCGCGATAAGTAGGATCAGAAAGAAGTTTTTCTAGGATTTCACCGGCAGCACGAAGTTCGGCAACTGTTTCAAGAAGTGGTGCAAAACCGATCTTGGCGACCTTCTTGTCGAGATCAACTAGCCCGGCAGCCTTGCCGATAACTGCTGCAGCAACTAGATCATCTGCACCCTTTGTCATTGAGATGATGTAAGTCTCGATGACTTCAGGACCGAATCTTGCAATCAGATCATCAATTGCTTTAAAGGTATCGAAAGTCTTCTTACCGGCTGCGTCTAGCGTTGATAGATCAAGCAAACTCTTCTTACCTAACTCTGAAATGAGCAGCGGAAACTTTTCGTCATGTGACAGGTCAATGTAGCCAGCAGGCATGACTTGCTTTAGAAGGCCGTGGTGGGCATCTGAATGTTCGCGCACATCGAGAGTTGCATGGGTAAGTCCGAAGGCGGCGATACTGCGGATTGTGCGCTCTAGAAAGCCGGTTGCGATTAGCTCGCCACGATGGGCAGCCAATGAATCGCGCATCAAAGTTAAATCTGCAATTAGTTCTGCAGAGTTCGCATAGTCGCGCCCTGGAACGTGTGGAGCCTGTGAAGCATGGCGAGTGCGCGTAAAGACCAAACGATGAACGATCGCTGTGGCCTTCAAGCGATATGGCTCTTGTTGATTTAAGCGCAAGAAACGTGGCTCAAACTCTGGAATATTCTTTAAATCTTTTTCAATAGAAGCTTGTAATTCAGGGGTTGTGCCAACGATGCGAGTTGAAATAGAGAGCATCTGGCGCAGCTCATCCATAGCCGAAATCGTGGTGCGGATCGCATGAGCAACCTGCAGCGCAATTGCATCTTCAGTTACTTGCGCAGTGATATTTGGATTACCGTCACGATCGCCACCGATCCAGGTGCCGAAGGTAAGTGGGCGGGCAGATACTGGAAGATTGATATCAAGACGCGTTAGCTCGCGTGCAAAATCATTTAAAACTTCTGGAACGGTATTCAAAGCAAGATCATCTAGGTAATAAAGAGCGTTCATCGCTTCATCAAGTGGTTCTGGGCGATTAAGGCGAAGTTCATCGGTCTGCCAAAGGAGATCTACAGTTTCTGCCAAGCGCTCGTTCTGGCGCGGATTTAAATCTTGGTCTAACAACTTTGCTACTTCACCAAGTTTATTGAGGATCGAACGACGCGCAGCTTCGGTTGGGTGTGCGGTAAATACGGGGCGAACCATAAGTTCGCTAACCCATTGTTCTAAATCTGCCTGAGTAAAGGAATGGCCCGGAGTTTGTGCTTTATAAGCCTCTTCAATTTTATCGATCGCGCGACTTAGCCAAGAGCCACCTACTGCACGAGATTGCGCAAGAACACGTGCGCGGTGAACTTGTTCTGCGACATTTGCTAAATGGAAGTAAGTACTAAAGGCGCGCACCAATTGCACGGAATCTTCGACAGAGAGTTTTTCTAGCAGTTCAATACCGCCACCTTCGCGGACCGCTTTACGTACAGATTCAACGAGGTCGAGAAGTTCTTGTCCTTCTTGGCGAACAAGTGATTGACCTAGTAGATCGCCAAGCTTTCGCACATCGCTACGCAAAATCGCATCATCGCTTGCGATGTTGTTGGCGTTAGCGGGGCTCTGTGTCACGGGCATATCCTCTCAGGAATACTCATGAGTTTGATACGCGATTATGCGCGTTAGACTTAAGGCATTCAGCCCCCTCCCTTTTGGGAACGGGGCCTTACGGCGTTTTCTCACATATTGGAAAGGGTTGATCAAATGCGTGCATTAGTGCAGATGCTTGGGGCAGATACTGCCGTTGCATCCTGTATCGACGGTGCGCAAAAGATAATTTCACCAGCTCCGACCTATCCATTTTTGCTTGCGCTACGTGCACAGAGTAAACCGCTACTTGTAATCACTAGCTCAAGTCGTGGCGCTGAGGATTTAGCGAGCGAACTCCGAGAGTTACATCAGAACGTTCTTGAATTTCCGGCCTGGGAAACTCTGCCTCACGAGCGCTTAAGCCCGCGCAGTGACACTGTTGCCAGGAGGTTGGCGACGCTATCAACGCTTGCGAGAAAAGATTTAGAGAGCCCAATAGTTGTTGCACCGATTCGCGCAGTTATACATAGATTCATCGCCAATTTAGCAACATCGCCTCTGCAAACTTTAGAAATAGGCGGCGAAGTAGATCTAACTTCGTTGGTGGAGCATTTAACACAGTTGGCATATACCCGCACCGACTTAGTTGAAAAGCGTGGTGAGTTTGCCGTGCGCGGTGGAATCGTTGATCTCTTCTTACCGCTATCGGAACATCCGATACGCATTGACTTCTTTGGCGATGAGATCGAAGAGTTAAGTTATTTCGAGGTTTCATCGCAGAGAACCACCAGCCCAGTTGTTGGAAAGCTTTCAATTCTGCCGTGCCGCGAACTTTTGCTAAGTGAAGAAATTCGTTTTCGCGCAGAGAAGGCGAAGGATAAGTACCCGGCAGCGCTAGAAATTCTCGATCGCATGGCGCAAGGCATCATTTCCGAAGGAATGGAATCGCTAATTCCCATTCTCATCAATGAAACGGAGACAATTTTTCAAAGAATTCCAGTAGGCAGTGAAGTTGTATTCATTGATGACGAGCGAATTCGTATGCGCACCATGGATTTACTTGCCACAAATGAAGAGTTCTTTGAGGCAGCCTGGTCCCACGCCGCACTCGGCGCTGTTGCACCCTTACCCGTTACTGATGCGACCTATCTTTCATGGGATGCACTAAATGAAGAAGTAGTTCGTTGCGGTTTAAAGCAACGCGCCCTTAATCCATTTGGCACGGATTTAGATACCGAAGCCACCTTCTTAGATTTCAGCGCCATCGATCCGCTACGAGGAGATGCCGATCGCGCAGTTGCCGCAATGCAGGAAGCGGTAAGCCAAGGATTTTCAATTATCTTCTCAACTGCTGGCCAAGGAATGGCTGAACGCTATGCCGGCATCTTCCGCGATGCCGATCTGCCGGTCTTCATTACGCCAGAGCTAAAAGCAATCCCAACTAAGGCAACGATTCATATAACGCAATCATCCATTGCTCATGGATTCTCTTCCCTTGAATCGCGAATTCTATTTATGACCGAACGTGATTTAACTGGAAGTAAGGCATCGGCAAAAGATGGCGTACGTATGCCTTCAAAACGTAAACAAGCTGTTGATCCGCTAGAACTACGCGCTGGAGATTTTGTGGTGCATGAGCAACACGGCATAGGTCGTTATGTCGAGATGGTGCAGCGCACCATCAATGGTGTCACTCGCGAGTACTTAGTTATTGAATACGCACCCGCTAAACGCGGCCAACCCGGAGATCGCATCTTTGTTCCAACAGATACTTTGGAACAAGTTTCCAAATACGTTGGCGGTGAAGCACCTGCAGTGCACCGCATCGGCAGCGGCGAATGGCAGAAAGCAAAGGGTCGTGCACGCAAGGCGGTTAAACAGATCGCTGGCGAGCTAATTCGTTTATATGCCGCACGTACTTCCTCACCTGGTTATGCATTCTCTGCTGATACGCCTTGGCAGCGCGAGTTAGAAGATGCCTTCTCTTACATCGAAACGCCAGATCAACTTTCGACTATCGAAGAAGTAAAGCGCGATATGGAGAAGCCTTACCCAATGGATCGCATCATCTGCGGCGATGTTGGTTATGGAAAGACTGAGATCGCAATCCGCGCAGCTTTTAAAGCGGTGCAAGATGGTAAGCAGGTCGCTGTTCTTGTTCCAACAACTTTACTTGTGCAGCAGCACGCCAAGACTTTCGCAGAGCGATATTCAGGTTTCCCAATTCGCGTCGCCGGAATGTCACGCTTTAACACCGCTAAAGAATCGAAAGAAATCCTCGCGGAATTGGCAGCCGGTAGCGTCGATGTTGTTATCGGCACCCATCGCTTGCTTTCGCAAGATGTGATCTTTAAGGATCTGGGGCTCGTTATTGTCGATGAAGAGCAACGCTTTGGCGTTGAGCAGAAAGAATCTCTTAAGAAGATGCGCACAACTGTAGATGTTTTAGCGATGTCGGCAACGCCTATTCCGCGCACGCTTGAAATGGCGGTTACAGGTATTCGCGAGATGTCCACGATTACAACGCCACCTGAAGAGCGCCACCCAATTCTTACCTATGTTGGACCAAGTGAAGATGCGCAGATTCGCGCAGCAATTCACCGCGAACTATTACGCGATGGTCAGATCTTCTACATTCATAACCGAGTTGAATCTATCGATCGCGCAGCCGCAAAGATCCAAGAGTTAGTTCCAGAGGCGCGTATTCGCATCGCACATGGGCAGATGTCCGAAGGTTCACTTGAAGATGTAATCCTGGGATTCTGGAACCGCGACTTCGATGTACTTGTCTGCACCACGATTGTGGAAAGCGGGCTAGATATTGCAAATGCCAATACTTTAATTGTGGAGCGCGCCGAAAACTTTGGGCTCTCACAACTGCATCAATTGCGTGGTCGTGTTGGTCGCGGACGCGATCGCGCATATGCCTATTTCTTATATCCGCAAGATCAACCACTGACCGAGGTTGCGCTAGATCGCTTGAAAACAATTGCGACGAATACTGACTTAGGTGCAGGTATGCGCGTTGCACTTAAGGATCTGGAAATTCGCGGCGCCGGTAACTTACTGGGCGGTGAGCAATCAGGACACATTGCCGACGTTGGATTTGATTTATATATGCGCATGGTCGGTGAGGCAGTTAATGATTACAAGACAGGCATTATTGATAAGGAAGAAGAAAGCCACGAATGTAAAGTTGAACTTCCGGTTAACGCGCACCTGGCTGAAAGTTATGTACCAGGAGAGCGTTTACGACTTGATCTCTATCGCCGTTTAGCAGATGTTGCTAAACCTGAAGATGTGCAATCAATTCGTGAAGAGTTGCTCGATAGATTCGGCGAACTCCCTGAAGAAGCCGTAGCTTTACTTGCAGTTGCACAATTACGTGCGCTAGCTAAATCACAAGGAATCCGCGAAGTAGTAGCCACTGGAAAATTCCTACGCCTCTCACCTATTTCCTTGCCTGAATCACGTCAATTACGACTTGCACGGTTGTATCCAGGGTCTATATATAAGGGCCCAACGAATACAGCGCTGGTCACTTTGCCGAAAAACCCTGCATGGAACCCGTCTAATCCCACTGCTGAAATAGTGGATACTTCTCTCCTGACCTGGGTTACTGAGGTCGTCAACCAGCTAACGAAAGCGAGCACCACGTGAAGAAGATCCTTGTAGCCCTAACAATCGCAACAGGGTTGCTCCTTACCGGCTGCTCACAGTCCAACGAAGCAGCAACAGTTGGCGACTTTAAAATTACCCAAACTGAACTACAGAGCAGCATTGATGCAGTGATGGCAGAGCGCAAAAAAGTTGATACATCACAGATGCAGCTCGAAACTGGCGATGAGCTAAACCGCGGCCAGCTTCGCTTTAAAATTTTGATGCACACCTTTGATGAGATCGCTAAAGAGTTAGATCTTGAGATTACTTCAAGCCAAGTTGTAGCTCGTAAGCAGCAGATCTCTCAATCTCTCGGTGGCGATGCTGAACTTCCAAAGAACTTAGTTAACGCTGCGATTGCACCACAAGATTTTGATACCTATGTCCGCGCAATCCTTATCTCTGAGCGCATCACTTCAGCGCTTGCACAATCTGGCGTTGCCGAAGCCGATGTTGCAACACAACTAGGCAAACTACTTTCTGCAAAAGCGAAAGAACTCGGCGTCAAGATAAATCCACGCTACGGCTTCTGGGATACCGAAGCAGGCGATGTTGTCGCAGCTGATGTAACTGGCGGCGCCGTAACTCCATCTGCTGAATAACAGCAAAGCGAGTTAGTTTGATGGCCGGCTCAGAACTTCAACGCCTCGTTGAGGTAATGGATCGGTTGCGTTCTCCGGGCGGTTGCCCTTGGGATGCAGAACAAACCCACGAGTCACTCGTTAAATACTTACTTGAAGAGTCATACGAATTTATCGATTCTGTTGATGCAAAAGACCGCGAAGGTATGCGTGAAGAACTCGGCGATGTTTTACTACAAGTTTATTTCCACTCACGTATTGCCGAAGATCATCCAACAGATCCATTTTCAATTGAAGATGTAGCGCGCGCAATCGCAGATAAGTTGATTCGCCGCCACCCTCATGTATTTGAAGGTTTAGAAGTATCTGGCACAGACGAAATCATCGATAACTGGGAAGAGATCAAGGCAAAAGAAAAGGGCCGGACATCAGCCCTTGATGGCGTCGCACTTGCACAGCCAGCGCTGCCACTTGTTGAGAAACTTCTCTATCGCGCCGAAAAATATAAAGTTCCAGTTGCGCTAAAGAAATATGAAAGTGATCAGCCCGCGACAAATGAAAGCGTGGGCGAGGCGCTAGCTTCAATAATTGCATGGGCGCGCGATAACGAAATTGACCCAGAAAACGCGCTGCGCCTATATGGGCGCCAAATTGCCGAGCAAATTAAGGCTACTGAGTCGCGGTAGTATTGCCCTATACCGTTCAGCGCTGAGCGTGCTCATCACTAGTAATTCTTAGGAGACACCCAATGGCAATTATCGAAGCAATCGGCGCACGTGAAATTCTTGATTCTCGCGGAAACCCAACCGTTGAAGTAGAAATCGAACTCGAAGATGGCACACAGGCACGCGCTGCAGTTCCAAGCGGTGCATCAACTGGCGCATTCGAAGCATCAGAACTCCGCGATGGCGATAAGAAGCGTTACCTAGGTAAGGGCGTTCTTAAGGCAATTGACTTTGTAAATAACGAAATCGCACCTGCAATTGAAGGCTTTGACGCGCAAGATCAGCGCTTAATCGATAACGAGATGATCAAGCTTGATGGCACACCAAATAAATCACGCCTTGGTGCAAATTCAATTCTTGGCGTTTCGCTTGCCGTTGCTAAGGCATCTGCAGAATCAGCAGACCTTTCACTCTTCCGTTACGTCGGTGGACCAAATGCCCACGTTCTACCGGTTCCAATGATGAACATTCTCAACGGTGGCGCACATGCTGATACCAACGTTGATATCCAAGAATTTATGATCGCGCCAATTGGTGCCGAAACTTTCCGCGAATCACTTCGCTGGGGCGCAGAGATCTATCACGCACTTAAGTCAGTTCTAAAGAAGCGCGGACTTGCTACATCTGTTGGTGATGAAGGTGGCTTTGCTCCAAACCTCGAAAGCAATCGCGCGGCACTTGATTTGATCCTTGAAGCGATTGAAGCTGCAGGATTTAAGCCAGGTAAAGAAATCGCACTTGCGATGGACGTTGCTGCAACTGAATTCCACGACAACGGCAAGTACAAGTTCGAAGGTTCACTTCGCTCGTCAGATGAAATGATCGCTTACTACGCAGAACTAGTGGCTGCTTACCCAATCGTTTCAATCGAAGATCCACTAAACGAGGAAGATTGGGCTGGTTGGAAGTCAATGACTTCATCACTCGGTTCAAAGATCCAGATCGTTGGCGATGACCTATTCGTAACTAATCCAATCCGCCTTGCAAAGGGAATCGAAACCGATACCGCAAACGCTCTTCTAGTTAAGGTAAATCAGATCGGAACGCTTACCGAAACTCTTGATGCCGTTGATCTTGCGCACCGCGCGAATTACCGCAGCATGATGTCGCACCGTTCAGGTGAAACAGAAGATGTCACCATCGCGGACTTGGCTGTTGCAACAAACTGCGGACAGATCAAGACAGGTGCACCTTCACGCACAGAGCGCGTTGCTAAGTACAACCAACTTCTTCGCATTGAAGAAGAACTCGCAGAAGGCGCTGTTTACGCAGGCCGCACTGCCTTCCCACGTTTCAAGGGATAGTTAAGGCTTAAAGATGCGACGCGGGCGACGTAGTTACTCTTCACGTCGTCCGTCTCGCCGTCTTTCATCTAACCGCCGCAGATCACGTGGCAACGCCCGTCCACTTGCACTAATTGCAATCATCTTCGTTTTTACTCTGACTCTTGCTCCACCAATTAAGAATTACTTCACACAGCGCGCACAGATCAGCGCACTTAAATCACAAGTAGTCACAGATCGCGCTGCACTCGATGCTGCTCGCGCGGAGTTAGAACTTTGGAAAGATCCTGATTACGTTAAATCACGAGCGCGTGAACGTCTGCACTTTGTCTTGCCTGGTGAACGCCAATACATCGTCACAGGTACCAAAGACGATCCAACCCTTCCTGATACAACAAAGGTAGTTTCTCAACTCCCTGAAGGCGCACCTTGGTATACCAAGTTGATCGCCTCCGTTACTGAATCCGGTCTTTAACAATGACCGATAAGGCAACACAGAAAGATTTAGATTGCATTGAACTTCAACTAGGACGCACACCTCGCGATGTACACGCCATTGCCTACCGCTGTCCTTGCGGCAATCCAGCAGTTGTTGAAACACCTCCGCGCCTTAGCCATGGCGAACCATTCCCGACTTTCTATTACGCAACCTGCCCACGTTTAACAGGTGCGATCTCCACACTCGAATCAACTGGTTTGATGGCAGAGATGAACGAGCGCCTTGCCGTTGATGCAGAACTAGCCGGCGCATATGCCGCAGCACATGATGATTACCTAGCTGCACGAGCAGCGCTAAAAATGGATGTTCCTGAAGTCGAAGGAATCTCTGCCGGCGGAATGCCCAACCGCGTTAAATGTTTACATTCACTAGTTGCACATTCACTTTCCGCAGGGCCTGGCGTAAATCCACTCGGTGATGAAGCTCTAGCCAAGTTACCTGAATGGTGGAAGGACGAACCATGCGAGTAGCAGCCATCGATTGCGGCACCAACTCAATTCGTTTACTTATTGCAGATATTGAAGGCACCAACTTCCGAGAAGTCACACGACTTATGGAAGTTGTCCGCTTGGGACAAGGCGTTGATAAAACAGGTCAATTCCATCCAGATGCAATCGCTCGCACACTTGCTGCAGTTGATCTTTACGCTGTAGAGATTGCAAAGCGCGGTGTTGAAAAGATTCGCTTCTGCGCAACAAGCGCCACTCGCGATGCCACCAACCGCGATCTCTTTATTGAAGGCGTTTTCGAACGATTAGGAATCCGCCCAGAAGTTATCTCTGGCGATGAAGAAGCGCGCCTTTCTTTCATGGGCGCAACTAAAGATCTACCCGCAGCCGACGGCCCATTCCTTGTAGTTGATATTGGTGGCGGATCAACTGAATTCGTATTCGGCACCGAAAGCGTTGAAGCAGCAAAGAGCGTAAACATCGGTTGCGTGCGTATGTCAGAACGTCACTTCACTGGAGATCTACCTGATCCTGGCCAAGTAGCCGCAGCAACCGAAGATATTGATGAAGCGATCGCCCAGGCTGCAAAGTTAGTTCCAATCACTAAAGCCAAGACTCTTATCGCAGTAGCCGGCACCGCAACAACCGTTGCTGCCGCAGCCTTAGATCTGCCTGAATATGACAGATATGCAATTCATCTTTCACATATTCCTGCTGAGAAAGTGCACCAAGTTTCACAAACGCTTATCAAGATGACTCGCACTCAACGTGAATCTCTTGGTTACATGCACCCAGGCCGGGTCGACGTTATCTCTGCGGGTTCTCTCGTTCTCTCACGAATCATGCGCGCAACAGGTGCAGCTGAATTTGTTGCTTCTGAATCTGACATCCTCGATGGAATGGCTTGGTCGCTTGTATAAATCGCTCGACCTGCTGGATTCAGCAATTGTTAAATGTAAGAAATGTCCTCGCCTAGTTCAATGGCGCGAAGAAGTCGCCGTTGTAAAACGTAAAGCTTATGAAAACGAGAAGTATTGGGGAAAGCCGGTCCCTGGTTTCGGTCCTTCTAATGCGCAAATAGTCATCCTTGGTCTTGCACCAGGTGCACACGGCGCTAACCGCACAGGGCGCGTATTCTCTGGTGATTCATCTGGCGATTGGCTTTACAAATCTCTTCACAAAAATGGTTTAGCAAAGATCGCAACAAGTAAAAGTAAAGATGACGGCCAACAGTTAATAAATACCCGCATTCTTTGCGCGGTTCGCTGTGCGCCACCAGATAACAAGCCAACCACCGAAGAGAAAAACACTTGTGCACCTTTCTACAAAGATGAAATCGCACTTCTGATGCCAACCGCGAGATCCTTCTTAGCTCTTGGCAATCTTGCTTGGACGACACTTCTTGCAACTCTCCAAGAACTTGGATGCGAGATTCCAAAGCCGAAACCTAAGTTTGGTCACGGTGTAACGGAAACATTTATTGGCCCAGATGGAATCAAGCGAACCATCATCGGCAGTTACCATCCCAGCCAACAGAACACTTTTACAGGGAAATTGACCGAGAAGATGTTGGATTCGGTTATTAAAAAGGCAAGTAGACTCTGACCTTCGCATGGCCCCGATAGCCCAATGGCAGAGGCAGAGGACTTAAAATCCTCCAAGTGTGGGTTCGACCCCCACTCGGGGCACCATCTGTGCGCAGATTCTTACAATGGTTTTCAAGTACTTCTGCCAATCCCCTCCAATTGCGAGTGGGGGTTGGCATCTGATTTTGAATGGCTAATATTCAGGAATGTTCCTGAGAAAAATTGTCGTTCCAAGCGTGACTGCGCTGATGGTTGCAATTGGATTAACTCCATCCGCACTAGCTGGTGAACCATCCGGAGCTGCAAATGTTGGGCTGACTCAATTTCAGATAAAGAGCGATTTTGCACTGCTTTTTTCTGAGGCAAATGCTTCAGGTTTTTACAAACCTGTATTTAGCGGATTTATTGATTACAAAACTTCAATTGACTACACAGCAGTACTTCCCAATTGTTCTGCTGATCTAACTAATCCTTGTGTAAAGTCATTTGAAGCTTCTATAGACGGCGGTAAAACTTGGGTCTCGTCGACATCTTCTAAAACTTATGCCGCAAAAGTATTTGATCAATCGAAGTATCCTGCCGGATCATTTATAAACCAGACGAAGAACTGGACTGGAGATGAAAAAACTTTACTCCCCTCGGGAGCCGATTCAAGCGTCTTTACTTTTCCTAAAGCGCCACATTTTGGTGGAGCTGAATATCTCTTGCAGCCAATCCTTGAAGGCGTGAGCACGACTCAAAGTGCTAACGCGAAGGCATGGAGATTATCTCTATCCATAATTCCAGTAAAAACTTATCCTGCTCCAAATCCAAATAATTGTAGCGTTTGGCTCACAACATGCTTTGACTCATTCAATTTCAAGAGCGATGTAACTTTCCGAGTTGTGCTAGATCTTAAGTATCTTGCCTCGACTTTTAGTGGATGGTTTCAGAGCAGAATTCGAAATAGTGAGATACAGCAACTGACTCCCACGGAGTACTCATTTGTTGGCTCTTCAATGTCAGTAAGTTCGGTTCTAGCGGAGTTTAATCAACCATATTCTGATGCGCTGATTAATGCTTATCCAAATCTAAAGCCTGGATCAGCCCAAAATCAATTTTCATCCAAACTTTACTCAGTTTTTAGCAATTCAAATACGGCTATAAACAACTGGATCAGTTTAGAAAAAGCGATCCCAACACAAGCAAAATGGGAATCATCAATCTGGAGCGCCGTCTCTTACTCAACAGGATCTCGTGCAGATATCTACTCTCAGATGAATGGATGCCTGCAATTCAGTAAAGGCATTTTAGGTCAGGTGAGCACCAATGCGACGGTCTATTCAATTTCTGCGCCACTGTGGGATGCAGCTACAGATTCACTTTCATTCACGGTTGCAGCACCAAGTTTTGATTCTGATGGTGACAAGAAAAAAGGCGTCTACGATCTTGTTTTAAGAGAAGATATTGCCAAATGTCTTTGGGGTAAAGATCTCGCAAAAACCAGTGCCAAAATCGAAATCTTGAATTCTGATGGAACTTCACAAGTAGCAACAACCACATTTCAGATCTTGAATGGTTATGTTTATTTCCGTGCAGCAGGTTTTCACTTCTCGGTTCCAAAAATTAAGGTTTCAGTTGTCGACGCTATGCCGATGCCTAGCCCTACCGCTAAAGTCTTAACTCCAGTTTCAAAAAAGTCGATCACTTGCGCAAAAGGTAAGGCGACCAAGAAGGTGACTGGCACCAACCCCAAGTGTCCGTCTGGCTACAAAAAGGTCGCCTAGCGTCTCCTGTTGCTCAGCAAGCTCCGCTCGCACGCTCAATTTGAGCGCGGCCTACCCTTTGAAATGAATTTCTCAGGAAAGTGGTTTTAAATAGTCCTACCTACCTCGCCCCGAAGGGGGCGGGATTTCCTAGAAAGGGAAATTAGTGCGCAGTTCAAATCCAGTTCTAACTCGTTCGAACCGTGGTTTTGCTCAAATGGATCCAACTCGTTTGAGTAACGATTCTCTCGAAGCAACATACGCAGCACCAGCAGCATCATCACTTCGTACCGGTCGTATGACAATGGACGATGTCGTAATGCGCACCGCAACTTTGTTTGCAGTGTTGGTTGCAGTCGGTGCATTTGCATGGGGCGCTAACAGCCCAGGGCTTGCACTTGTTGGCTTCCTCGGTGGTTTTGTTCTTGCAATGGTTAACACTTTTTCCAAGAAAGTTCGTGTACCTCTAATCGTTGCCTATGCAGCAGCGCAAGGACTTGCACTCGGAACAATCAGCCGTATCTACAACGAAGCTTATTCAGGCATCGTTGGCCAAGCAGTCATCGGAACACTTTGTGCATTCGGTGGAATCTTGGTTGCATACCGCAGCGGAAAGATCCGCGTAACTCCTAAGTTCACACGCATCATGGTTGGTGCGTTGATGGGTTACTTAGTGTTCTCACTAATCACAATCTTTACAGGACGTCCAGGTGGAGCAACTGGTCTGCTCGTAGCAGTAGCAGCTGTTGCACTTGCAACATTCTTCCTAGTTCTTGATTTCGATCAGATTGAAAAATCAATTGCTGCAGGCGCTCCTCAAGAAGAGTCATGGCGCATGGCATTTGGCTTGATGGTCACAATCGTTTGGTTGTACCTAGAAGTATTGAGACTGCTCTCAATTCTTCGTAATAGTGACTAAATAAATAGATTAACTAGATTGCCCGAGATGCGAAGCCCGCGTCTCGGGCAATTTTGTTGCCGCAAATAGTGCGATAAACATTAGTCCTGCGCTAACTGCAAATGCAGGGCGAAATCCGTAATGGTCTGCGATAAAGCCAAGTGCGATAGGTGCAACCATGGCACCGGCATCACCGGACATCTGGAAGAGTGCGATTACTTGTCCGCCTTTGCCCTTCATTACATCGCCGACGATTGCCGCGGTTGAAGATAAGAAAATAGAGCCGAATGCACCAATAACCATTGAAAGCAAGAACATCCAAGGTTGAACAGTTCCGACGAGAACAACCACTGAAATAGCGAGTAGCGATGTGCCCATAATTGCAGAGAACTTTCGACCTCTGGAATCCGAAAGTCCACCAGCTTTAATTAGTAGTAAACCTTGGATTACAGATGAGATTGTGAAACCAAGTCCGAGGTATCCGGCCGTTGATTTCATCTCTTCAACCATAAATAGCGGCAAGATCGAGCGGCTCATACCGAATAGCACTGATGCGCTGCAGAAAGAGATGGTTAGCGCAATTAGGTAAGGCTTGCTGGAAAGTGCTTCACGAATAGAAGTCTTCTCTTGAACGCTCTTCTCTGTTGGACGTGCAGCAAGTACTGAATTACGAAGCAGGAAGCCACCGGCAACGCTAGAAACGATGAGCAGTACGCCATAAACGAGTAGCGGTGCGCGAAGTGAGAAGGCGGTTAAGAATCCACCGATAACCGGACCTGCCATCATTCCAACAAGAAAACTTGAGTTATAGAGAGATTGTGCGCGGGCACGTCTTGAATCATCTGTTGCACGCAACATGATTGAACCAGCAGCAACTGAGAACATTGATGAACCAAGGCCACCGGCTGCTCGAAAACTCAACAGCTGTTCGTAATTTTGAGCGAATGCCGCAGCAAATGAAGAGATAGCCACAAAGCCAATTCCTGTTGTGTAAACAATTCTTTCACCGAATTTATCAACTAACTTTCCTGCAAATAGCCCACTGGCGAATCGAGCAAATGCGAAAGAAGAGATAATCAAGCCCACTTGAGCGTTATTGACGCCAAATGACTTTGCAAAGAGTGGAATTGTTGGCGCGATAATCCCAAATCCAACTGCCACGAAGAAAGAAGAAAAGACCAGAACGCTGACTTCTCTCGGAAATTCCGCAAAGGGATTAGAACGTTTGAATCGGGCCGAAAGGTTCAAATGTTTTTACCGTATGCCTTTCAGGCGTAGCGAGAGTGTTTCAAAGTTGGGGTTGATTGCGCTAAGTTTACTCTGTGAAATCTGTTATCGCTGAAGACTTAGTTAAAACTTATCGCAATGGGGCAGTTCGTGCCTTAGATCACCTGTCACTTGATGTTGAAGAAGGCACTGTGTTGAGCGTGCTTGGTCCAAACGGCGCAGGAAAGACAACATGTGTGCGCATTCTTGCAACGCTGTTACGACCTGATTCAGGTCGTGCGATGGTCGGTGGTATCGATGTAATCAAGCATCCTGAAAAAGTGCGCGAAGTAATTGGTTTATCAGGTCAATATGCAGCCGTAGATGAGATTTTAACTGGCTGGGATAACTTAGTTATGTTCGGTCAGCTCTATCACTTGGGTAAGAAAGCATCAGTTGCTCGCGCTGAAGAGTTGCTAGAGCGATTTTCACTTACTGAAAGTGCAAAGCGCCCAATCAAAACCTATTCCGGTGGAATGCGTCGTCGCCTCGACCTAGCGGCATCCCTAATCGTTAAGCCAAAGGTTCTCTTCCTAGATGAGCCAACTACGGGCCTTGATCCGCGTGGTCGTCAGGAAATGTGGAGCGTTATTGAAGAGCTAGTTAAAGGTGGAGTTACATTGCTTTTGACTACTCAATATCTAGAAGAAGCAGATCAACTTGCAGATGAAATCGCAGTTATCGATCACGGCAAAGTAATCGCGCGCGGTACATCAGATGTATTAAAGAAGCAGGTTGGCGGCGAACGCCTTGAGATCGTTGTCGAAAGCCAAAACATCGCAAAGACCATGGAAGTTGTAGCCAATATCAGCGGCAACAAAGCAACTCTCGATGAAGGTCTGCGCATGATTTCTGCCCCAGTATCAACTGGTGCAACAGCGCTAATCGAAACACTTCGTTCGCTAGATATTGCTGGTATTCATCCGCTCGATGTCAGCCTAAAGCGCCCATCGCTTGATGATGTCTTCCTTTCACTTACCGGACATGCTGCCGAGGAGAAGAAAGAAGAAGAAGTTGAAACCAAGGGACGCAGAAAGAAGGCAAAGAAATGAGCGCTGTAACTGACACGCTAATCATTACGCAACGTCAATTGCGTTTGCTCACTCGCGTTCCAGAAGTTTTAATCTTCTCAACTATTCAGCCGGTGATGTTTGTACTTCTCTTCCGCTATGTATTCGGCGGTTCAATTGATACAGGTCAACCTGGGGGATATGTACAACTTTTGATGCCAGGTATCTTCGTGCAGACCGTGGCATTTACCTTGGCGGGAACCGCATCCGGCCTTGCTGAAGATATGAAGAAGGGTTTGATCGATCGCTTTAGGTCGCTACCTATCTCACAATCTGCGCTTGTTATCGGCCGCACACTTGGAGATTCACTACTAAACATCGTGGTTCTCGCAGTTATGGGTATCGCGGGTTACTTAGTTGGATGGCGTCCATCATCTGGTGCGTTAAACGTCGCCGTTGGTTTCTTATTCCTACTCTTCTTTGGTTACGCACTTTCTTGGGTGGGTATCTATGTTGGTCTTTCGGCATCTGATGCGCGTGTTGTGCAGAACGTCAGCTTCCTTGTGACATTCCCGCTTACCTTCTTATCAAATGCATTTGCGCCAACAACCGGAATGCCGCGTGCGCTGCAGTACTTTGCGGAGTGGAACCCAGTCTCAACGATGGTTGCGGCTTGTCGCGAGCTCTTCGGCCTTGAAAACCAGTTCGGTGCAACCGCTGGCTCATTCCCAAGCGAGAACCCGCTGCTAACTTCATTTATCTACATGATCATCATCATGGCGATATTTATTCCTATAAGCGTAAGAAAATATAAGCGCGCTGCTGATTAAGAACTGATCTAGATAGTTAGTGAGATTCGCGGGAGATATGTTCTCCGCTAGAACCAACTAAGAAATCAAGATCACAACCTGTATCAGCCTGCATTACATGGTCGATATATAACTTCTGCCATCCACGTGCAGATTTAGCGAAACCATCAACTGTTGCGGTATTTGGCTTACGCGCAGCAAGGTCAGCATCGGAAATATCTATATTTAGCGTGCGAGCTTCAACATCGAGTTCAATGAAGTCACCTGTCTGCACAAGTCCGAGCGGTCCACCTGCTGCAGCTTCTGGTGCAACATGTAGAACAACAGTTCCGTAGGCAGTACCGCTCATGCGACCATCACAGATACGCACCATGTCACGTACGCCTTTATCGAGCATCTTCTGTGGCATCGGCATATTGGAAACTTCTGGCATTCCGGGATAACCCTTAGGTCCGCATCCGCGCAGAATCAAAACTGAATTTTCATCAACATCAAGATTTGGATCGTTGATACGCGCTTTGAAATCTTCAATGCTGTCGAAGACCATCGCTTTACCGCGGTGCTTTAACAAGTTGGCACTTGCTGCAGCTGGCTTAATAACTGCGCCAAGTGGAGCAAGATTTCCGCGCAGAACGGCAATTCCAGCACTTGGCTGCAATGGTTCTTTGCGAGAGCGGATCACATCTGTGTCATAAATTTCAGCTTCTGATAAGCCTTTAACCAAAGGAGTTCCGAGCACTGTTAGCGCCTTTGGATCAAGTAGATCTTCAAGTTCCTTAAACACTGCGCGTAAACCACCAGCGCGATGGAAATCTTCCATCAAGTACTTGCCGGCAGGTTGGAGATTAACTAGTAGCGGAACACGAGAACCCGTGCGATCGAAATCATCGAGCGTTAGATCAATACCTAAGCGGCCAGCAATCGCGAGCAAGTGCACAACCGCATTAGTAGATCCACCGATACCAGCAAGGGCCACGATGGCATTTAAGAATGAACCTTTAACCATGATGTCACTTGGCTTTAAACCTTCATGCACCATCTCAACGATGCGGCGACCAGACTCTTGTGAGTACTGAAGCAAGCGGCTATCCGGTGCTGGCGTGCCTGCGATTCCTGGAATAACCATGCCAAGTGCTTCAGCCATGATTCCCATAGTTGATGCAGTTCCCATGGTGTTGCAATGTCCACGGCTACGGATCATCGCGGATTCTGAATCTAAGAACTTTGCTTCGCTAAGTTTCTTAGCGCGCACTTCTTCGCTCAATCTAAATACATCTGTGCCGCAGCCAAGTGGTGTTCCTTGGAAAGTTCCGGTCAACATCGGCCCACCAGGAACAACTAGCGCTGGAATATCAACTGAAGATGCCGCCATCAACAAAGATGGAATCGTCTTATCGCAACCGCCGAGAAGAACAACGCCATCAATCGGATTAGCGCGGATCAATTCTTCTGTTGCCATTGCCGCCATATTGCGCCACAACATTGCTGTAGGGCGAACCAGAGTTTCACCCAATGAAACAGCTGGCATATTTAGCGGAACGCCGCCGGCTTCCCAGATTCCGTTCTTTACATACTCCATCACTTCATTTAAGTGAGAGTTGCAGGGAGTTAAATCTGATGCGGTATTTGCAATCGCGATATGTGGACGGCCATCAAAGGCATCTTTCGGCAAACCCCGGCGCATCCATGCGCGGTGAATGAATCCATCACGGTCTTTGCCGCCATACCAATGGGCGCTGCGCATCTTTGCTAACTCCTTTAATTCGCACCGCTATCGGTGCTGATATCGGTTTGAGTATAGTGACGGCATGAAGGCCCTGACTATAACTTCGCCAAATAATTCCATTGTCGAAGATGTTCCAGAGCCAGTAGCAGGGGATAACCAAGTCGTTGTCGATGTAACGCGAGTTGGAATCTGTGGCACCGATCAAGAGTTCTTCACCGGTGAAATGGTTTATCTCCACAGCAATCAAGCAAAATATCCAGTTCGCATCGGCCACGAATGGTGCGGTGTTGTTTCTGAAATTGGCAAAGGTGTAAATCCCAAGTGGCTTGGTCAACGCGTCACCGGTGACACGATGCTTGGATGCGGAACTTGTTACCGCTGCACATCAGGTCGCCAACATGTTTGCGATGATCGTTTTGAAATTGGAGTTCGCAACGGATGGCCCGGTGCTTGCGCTGAAAAACTTCTAGTTCCAGAACGCGCGCTACACGCACTTCCAGATTCAATTGATGATGCCGTTGGCGCGCTTATCGAACCTGCCGGCAACTCACTGCGCGCAGTTGAAGCAGCACTTGCTGGACCTGGCAAAGAAATATTGATTTACGGAACCGGCACCATCGGACTTCTCTGCGCGCAACTTGCACAGGCCGCAGGTGCCAACGTGCACTTAGTCGGTCGCAACGAACGCACGATAAAACTTGCACATGAAATCGGAATCAAAAACGCCGGAACTGAGTTAGTAAAACCAAGAACTGGCTTTGACGGAATCATTGATGCAACTAATCACAAATCTATTCCGCACGAGATAGTGCTGGCTGTTGAGCCAGGCGGGCGCGTTGTTTACATCGGTATCTCAGGAGAGCCAAGCCTGATCGATTCACGTGATCTCGCGCTTAAAGATGTAACCGCAGTCGGAATCTTGTCGGCATCTCCCGGTCTAAAAGGTGCCATTGAAATCTTTGCGCGCGGTGAAGTAGATCCTCGCCCGCTAATTGCAGCAACAATTTCACTAAATGAAGTACATGATGTATTTATGGGTAAGCGTCCTGCAGGTGCCGGCGATGGCCCAAAGATCCATATCGATCCCCGGATGAAGTAAGGAATAGAAATGACCAGCACTTCATCAGTTGAATTCAACGGCCAAGTAGTCGTTATCTCAGGAGCAGCAACCGGCATTGGCAAAGCTAGCGCACAGTTAATTGCAGCTCGTGGTGCCACCGTGATCGCACTTGATTTCAATGCCGCAGCGCTGACTGATCTTTCAAAAGAGCTTTCACTTGCTACAAACCAAAGTCACATCTGCGATATTTCTAGCCAAGACCAGATAGATAAAGCGATCTCAGCAATCTTGAAAGACCACGGCAAAATCGATGCGCTTATCAACACCGCTGGAATCGTTGGTCCATCGAACACAACAGTCGAAAATGTTAATTGGCCAGACTTTGAAAAAGTTTTGCAAGTAAATCTATACGGAGCAATCTGGCTTACTCAAGCTGTTATTCCTTCGATGAAAGAGAAGCAGTATGGCCGCATCGTTCACTTGGCATCTATCGCAGGCAAAGAAGGCAACCCAGGACTCTCTCCTTACAACACTTCAAAAGCCGGAATGATCGGTTTTGTTAAAGGCGTTGCAAAAGAAGTTGCACCACATGGTGTTGTAATCAACGCGCTTGCTCCTGCAGTCATCAGCACGCCAATGAATTCAAATACCAGCGAAGAAACCTTGAAATACATGATAAGCCGAATCCCGATGGGCCGTGTCGGTCAGCCTGAAGAAGTCGCCGAGATCGTTGCCTTCATGGCATCTAAGGCGTGCTCATTTACAACAGGATTTACCTTCGATGCCTCTGGCGGTCGCGCTACTTACTAGTCAAAAAAGAAAAGTATCGTTTTCCCTAGATCTTCACGCGAATGTAGTTAGTATCGATACATGAAACGTATTCTTTTGGTTTTGGCCCTTGGGCTTTCAACATTGACTGCAATTCAACCAGCTCAAGCTGCTGAATTGTGTGCTGCGTTAAATGTTGGGTTAGTTGCTGATGACAATTTGACTGTAACGATGAAGTCAATAGAAATAACCGAAAAAACTGGCTCAAATTTATTAAAAATCTCGTACAACCAATTGAATGCGACAACTGATAAGAAACTAGATGAAGGTTCATTCAAGTTATTTTTCGCTGATGGAACCTCTGAACCGCAATATGGAGGATTTAACTACTTTTTCCCATCGGATACACGCGATCGTACATACACATGGGAATTCTTGAAAACCAAGGAACCACTTGTTATTGGATACAACTCAGGATTTTTCTCAGCAAAATATGACACTTCAAAATTGAACTGGGTTCTACCTGGAAAACCCTGCAACCTTGCTCCAACAGCACCCGCTGTCGATTGGACAGGTAAACAGCGCTATACAAGCGAACTAGATTATAAATTGTGCGTTGGTGGTGCTGAAATTTCAGGCACTAAGTCAAACTGCGGAATAGATCCGGCAGTAGTAAAAGCAGAGGCCAAAGCGAAAGCCGAGATCGATAAGTTGCTGGCAGACGTGATCGCGATCCAGGAAAAATTTAAGGGAACAAAAGCCTCGACGATAACGTGCTTGAAAGGCAAAGTTGCCAAGAAAGTTACTGCGGTTAAACCAAAGTGCCCTGCCGGCTATAAAAAGAAGTAATTAATAAGCAGTTGCGGCTTTAATCTCGACTTTGATCTCTTTGCCGTTTGGCGCGGTGTAAGAAACTGTGTCACCGATCTTTGCGCCCATAACGGCTGCACCAAGCGGAGATTTCTCGCTATAAACGCTTAGGTCGCCAGATGCGATTTCACGTGAACCAAGTAAGAATTTCTCTTCATCGCCAGCAATGATTGCGGTGATAACCATGCCGGGACCAACGGTGCCATCTTCAGAAGCTGGTGGAGTTCCGATGTGTGCGTTCTCGAGCATCTGCTTGAGTTGGCGAATACGCGCTTCCATCTTGCCTTGTTCATCGCGCGCAGCGTGATAGCCGCCGTTCTCCTTTAGATCTCCTTCTGCGCGAGCAGCCTCAATCTTTGCGGTGACTTCTTTACGGCCAACGTTCTCGAGGTTTTCGAGTTCGGCGCGTAAGCGATCAGCGGCTTCTTGGGTAAGCCAAGTTTGTGGGGTACTCATAAGGGGCAACGGTATACGAAGTAATTATTCGGCGCGACAACGGGCGATGCTGGCAGTGAACGGCGCTGAGCGTGTGGGAATAGCAGTTACTTGCTGGCTAAAGCGCTCACCTGCAGGGATAGTGTCATCAATTTGGCCAACAACGCTTTTATCTTGATCTAAAGCTTTTAGCGTGCAGATAACTACTTGATCTGAATCTGTGCGATTTATTGAATAGCGAAGAGAAATCTCTTTTTCACCTGTTACTTCAAATGAAATTAATTGGCTACTTATTGATGGATTTGCATGATGAAGTCCTGCCCAGAAAATCCACAGAAGTCCTACGATAGAAATCGCAAAGGCATATGCAATCCAACGATTTCCGCCGGCTTTGCCATAGCGATCTTCGTAGGAAAACTCCTGCGCTTCTTTCATGAGTTGATTATGGCATGATTAGGGTATGCGAGAAACTGTAGATCAAGGCTGGCCCGGATCACTTACCGTTTTATTTCTCTGTATCTCCGTTGCCTTTTTGCTGCGTAGTTTCTACAAGCGTTACATGCGTATGAACGCCCGCAAAGATGAAAATCCAACCGATAATTAAAAAGTTTTTTCAAGGCGCTGCGGTTATTTCGCTAGCGCTAATTTTTATAGCCCTAGGTAATTGGCAGTTAGATCGCTCAGTAATTGTTAGAGAGTTAAATGCCGCAGCCAAAGTCATTGACCCAAAGATCTATTCAATAGGTGAATTAGCAAAGCCTTCGGTAACCCTTGATTCAAGAAATGTAAACAAGAGCGTTGCGGTATCTGGGTTTTATGTTGCTAACTTCAAAGCGCCTGTACAGAGAGATATTGATGGCCAGGTAAGTGATTGGGAAGTTGCTTTGTTGCAGGTGGATGGTTCTGACCCACTATCTGGAATATTGGTAGTTCGCGGGCTCTGGGCAGATCGTTTAAATAACCCAGAAGTTGCTATGTCGACGAGGGTTGAAATTGTTGGCGCTCTGCAGCCGCATCAAAACGATGATCGCGCAGAAAATGTACCTGGGGTTATCTCAAGGTTAGACAGCAGCGTAATTGTTGGCCTTACCGATCTTGAACTATATGACGGATTCGTTGTCGCAAAATCTGAAAAGACTGGCGCTGGTGATTTGATTCGCGATCGCGTGGTTGCCGCACCTCCTGTTTCCAAAGTAGCCGGCTATTACTGGCAACATATTTCCTATGTAGCGATCTGGTGGCTAATGGCCGCAATCGTTCTTTACCTTCCCTTCTATCGCCGTAGTATTAAGCCATGAGCGGTGCGGTAAAGAGATTTCGAGTAATGGCGTTAATCGCCGGAGTAATGTCCCTGCTTCTCTGGTTTGTTGATCTGCCAGTGGCATACCTGCTTGATAATGAAGACTGGAAAGCCAAAGTCGCTTGGATTCCCTTTGTTCACGGCTGGGTCTATGCCGTTTACCTTTTAGCGGCGATCCAATTTTCTGTAAAAGCGCGCTGGGAGTTGCGCCGCGTTATCTGGCTGGCCCTAGCTGGCACTTTGCCAATTGCTTCATTTATTGCAGAGCGCAAAATTGTTAAGACCTATTCGTAACGCAATCAAATCTGCGCTCTATCCACTTTATGAGTGGCGGATTGTTAAAGATCTAGATTTCTCAAAGACCCCGCGCCACGTTGGAGTAATCCTCGATGGCAACCGCCGTTTTGCGAAAGAGAATCCAAGTCCTGTCGATCCCAAGGGCCATCGCCGTGGGGCGAGCAAGATCGTGGAATTTCTCGGCTGGTGCGATGAAGCCCAAGTAGAAGTTGTAACGCTCTGGCTGTTATCAACTGAAAACTTTAAACGCACCCCTGAAGAACTCGATGGCTTACTTAAGATTATTGGCGATACCGTTGATGAACTATGTGCAACGGGTAAGTGGAATATCAAGGCCGTAGGGGCGTTAGACCTATTGCCGCCTTGGCTTAGCGAGAAGCTCGCAAACCTGCCTCCGGTTATCGATGGTGGAGTCGAAGTAAACGTTGCGATTGGCTACGGCGGCCGGCGCGAAATTGTGGATGCCGTTAAGGGATATCTGCAGGGCAAGAGCGCAACTGGCGCAACGCTAGAAAGCGCAGCCAACGAGCTAAGCGCTGATGAGATCTCAAAGTTTTTATATACCGCCGGCCAACCCGACCCAGAACTTTTAATCCGCACATCAGGTGAACAACGACTTGGCGGATTCTTGTTATGGCAGAGCGCGTTATCAGAGTTCTATTTCTGCGAAGCCTATTGGCCTGATTTCCGCCGCGTTGATTTTTTACGTGCTCTTCGTGCATATTCACAGCGCCACCGTCGTTTAGGGGCGTAGTTAAGTTTCTAATTTAATCAAGCGTTAATAAATCGCTATGGCGTGTCGCACCTGAAAGACCTCTCCTGCGTTCTATCTTTTTCTAGTCAGAAGCAAGTCCCATCGGATACAACTAAAGAGAATGTGAGAGCTGGCCATTGGCTACTCCAGTATCTTCAAGTAAGAAAAAGAATTTAATAAAGACTTACGTCATAGATACCAGCGTTCTCCTGGCAGATCCGAACGCGCTCTCGAAATTTGAAGAGCATGAAGTCATCATCCCAATCGCAGTAATTGGCGAGTTAGAGACCAAACGCGATCATCCTGAACTTGGATACTTTGCCCGCGCCGCACTTCGCACCCTTGATGATTTACGCGTTTCACACGGCCGCCTCGATCAACCACTAGTGATTACCCCAGAAGGCGGCACGCTTTCAGTTGAGTTAAACCACACCGATTTGAGCACCTTGCCTCACGGCTTCTTGCGCGATGGCACAAATGATTCGCGCATCCTGGCGATCGCCAAGAATTTAATGTCTGATGGAAAACAAGTTGTTCTCGTTACTAAAGATTTGCCGCTTCGCGTTAAAGCATCTTCAGTTGGCGTTGAAGCGCAAGAGTATTTAGCCGAACTAGTTTCCAATAGCGGCTGGACCGGAATCGAAGAAGTCGATTGCGGTCACAACGTTATCGATGAGCTCTATGCTTCAGATCGCGCAGACCATGAAGCCGCACATCAATTACCAGTGCATACCGGAATCGTTTTACATTCTGAAAAAGGTAGCGCCCTGGCCCGAGTCACCGCCGATAAGCGCCTGCAGTTGGTGCGCGGTGATCGCAACGCCTTTGGTCTTCACGGTCGCTCCGCCGAACAACGGATTGCACTCGACCTTTTATTAGATCCCGATATCGGAATCGTCTCTCTTGGTGGTCGCGCCGGAACCGGAAAGTCGGCGCTCGCACTTTGCGCCGGCCTTGAAGCGGTTATGGAAAAGCGCCTCCATAAAAAGGTAATCATCTTCCGTCCGCTCTATCCGGTTGGCGGCCAAGAGCTCGGCTACCTGCCGGGCAGCGAAGGCGAAAAGATGTCGCCGTGGGCCCAAGCGGTCTTCGATACTTTGGGCGCTCTGGTTTCAGAAGCCGTAATCGAAGAAGTGATGGCGCGCGGCCTAATCGAAGTTCTGCCGCTGACCCATATCCGTGGACGTTCGCTCCACGACTCATTCGTGATTGTTGACGAAGCCCAGTCGCTCGAACGCGGCGTCTTGCTCACCGTCCTGTCCCGAATCGGCCAATCCTCACGAGTTGTGCTGACCCACGACGTCGCCCAGCGCGACAACCTGCGCGTTGGTCGCCATGATGGCGTCGTCGCGGTCGTGGAAACCCTCAAAGGCCACCCGCTCTTTGCCCACGTGACCCTGACCCGAAGCGAGCGCTCGCCGATCGCCGCGTTGGTGACCGAGATGCTCGAAGGACCCATCAGTTAGCACCCCTTTTTAAATCTCACAGTCACAATTCGGACATTACGGACTTCGCCCTAACTGAGCAGGACTTTTGCTCGTCCACAGCCAGCGACTTTCCTGAGAATTTACGCCACACGCAGGCTTTAATTTGCGACATCTCACCCCACTTGCCACCCTTAACTCATTCCCCGCAGGTCATCAACCTATTTTTAGGTCGATGCGCCACGGGCCAAGGAAGTAAACGAGAGCAGAGAAGGAGGCAACGATGGCAAGAAAGAAGTCGAGTACGTATTCACTTACGCGCTCCAACCGCTTTAAGTCGCGCGCCCTTTGGACTCTGGTTGCCACCTTCATTCTGACGACCGCGGCCCAACCAACGGCTAACGGTCTCGACTTCCCAACGACGACAAGTCTGGCCTTGCCGACTTCGGCGAAGTTGATGAAATCAGTTAACTTTAATAACGAGGTCGATCTTTCAGAAGGCGCCGCTCTTTACACCCAGCTCGATGAGAAGGCCGATCTCTTTGCTTCGCAGATGGCGCTCGCCGCCGCAGTGAGCCAGCAAGTTGAAGCCGCTCGCACAATCATTGGTGCCAAGAAGGTTGCCAAGGCGATCGCGCTGACTGAATATGCCTGGGGCGAAGATCAGTACCTCTGCCTAAACCGTCTTTGGACTAAAGAGAGCCACTGGAATTACAAGGCTCGCAACAGGGTCTCTGGCGCACATGGAATTCCGCAGGCTCTGCCGGCATCGCGTATGGATGTTGTTTCAACCGATTGGCGCACCAACCCCGTAACGCAAATTCGTTGGGGACTTCGCTATATCGAGGCGCGCTATGACAACCCATGTAAAGCATGGGCTAAGTTCAAGCGCAGCAATTACTACTAAAAACTAAGAATTAAACTTCTGATCTCTTGCCGATAGATAACGGCTTCGAAGTCTCCGCGAAAAAGTCATTGCCCTTATCGTCTACAACGATAAATGCTGGGAAGTCCACGACATCTATTTTGTAGACCGCTTCCATCCCTAAATCTTCGAAATCCAAGACTTCAACTTTCTTGATGCAATCTTGAGCAAGACGCGCAGCGGGTCCGCCGATTGAACCTAAGTAAAAACCACCGTGTGATTTACATGCATCGGTTACAGCCTTTGAACGATTTCCTTTAGCGAGCATTACAAATGATCCGCCGGCTGCCTGGAATTGTTCAACGTATGAATCCATACGACCTGCAGTTGTCGGACCAAAAGAACCAGATGCAAACCCTGTTGGAGTCTTGGCAGGGCCTGCGTAGTAAACGGCGTAATCCTTCATGTATTGCGGCAAGCCTTTGCCGGCATCAAGGCCCTCTTTAATGCGCGCGTGTGCCAAGTCGCGCGCAACAACAATGGTGCCGGTTAGCGAAACGCGAGTCTTAACTGGGTGCTTAGAAAGTTCGGCGCGTACTGCAGCCATTGGTTGATTTAAATCAATCTTTACAACGTTATCGTCCAAGTGAGAATCAGTTGTCTCAGGCAAGAAATGCGCTGGATCGCGTTCTAACTCTTCAAGGAAGATGCCATCTTTGGTGATCTTCGCCTTTGCCTGGCGATCAGCCGAACAAGAAACAGCGATAGCAATCGGCAGAGATGCCCCGTGACGCGGCAAGCGAATAACGCGAACATCGTGGCAGAAGTACTTGCCGCCGAACTGCGCGCCGATTCCCAAGGTGCGAGTTAGTTCTAGAACCTCTTTTTCAAGTTCAATATCGCGGAAACCATGGCCGGTTGCGGCATCTCCTGATGTTGGAAGTGAATCTAAATACTTAGTACTGGCGAGCTTTGCAGTCTTAACTGTGTGCTCGGCACTTGTTCCGCCGATGACAATTGCCAAGTGATACGGAGGGCATGCTGCAGTACCGATAGAACGGAGCTTTTCATCGAGCCAGGTCATAAATGACTTGGGATTTAGAACCGCTTTAGTCTCTTGATACAGGAATGATTTATTAGCGCTACCGCCGCCTTTAGCGATAAACATAAAGTTGTATTCATCTTGGTGATCTGAGTCAGCAAAGATTTCGATCTGTGCCGGCAAGTTATTGCCAGTGTTCTTCTCATCCCAAGTAGTCACGGGAGCCATCTGCGAATAACGCAGATTTAACTTTGTGTAGGCATCGTAAATTCCTTGCGAGATCGCAACTTCATCTTTAGCGGTAGTCAATACATATTGACCCTTCTTACCCATCACAAGTGCAGTACCGGTGTCTTGGCACATTGGCAGAATTCCGCCGGCTGAAATGTTGGCGTTCTTCAATAGATCCAGCGCCACAAAGCGATCGTTAGGTGAGGCTTCAGGGTCTTTCAAAATGTTTGCTAACTGCTGCAAGTGTTCTGCGCGCAGGTAATGCGAGATATCGTGGATCGCAGTTTCGGTAAGTAAAGTCAAAGCCTCTGGCGCAACTTGCAAGAATTCGCGATCGCCGAGCTTGATGACGCTTACGCCATCTTTTCCAATATTGCGGTACTTAGTTTTATCTTCGCCAATTGGCAGCAAATCAGAGTATGAAAATTGTGGAGCCATTATTGCGCCGGCTTCTTTGCGGCATCTAACTTCTTCTTAGCTCCGTCCAACCATTCTTGGCAGATCTTGGCTAACTCTTCGCCGCGCTCCCAGAGCTTTAACGATTCTTCTAAAGTGGCGCTGCCATCTTCAAGTGATTCAACGATTTCAGCGAGCTCATCTCGAGCTTCTTCATATGAAGGTTTTCCATCTTTAGCGGCCATGGGTTAAATCTACTCTTTCATTCTGGTTTAAGTTCAAGAACGCTTGCACGGGCTTCGCCCTTAGCGGCCCGGATACGCAGTACAGCGCCAGCCTTTAACTTTGTGGCATCGCGCACAATCTTTCCGTCATCGCTTTGAACTACTGAATATCCGCGGTCCATCGTTGATTGCGGCGAAAGCGAACGCAGATGGGCAATCACGCCCTTGATCTCTTTCTTCTCAATATCAAGCAGCGCTTTGAATCCGCGATGGGAACGATCGCGCAAAGCGTTTAACTCTTCCACGCGAACTTTGACCATCACGCTTGGGTCTTTCATCACTGGGCGATTGCGTAGTTGGGAAATCTGATTTAACTCGTAATCAATCGTTGAAACCAAGCGTCGATAGATGCGATCGCGGATCTTATTTATATCGGCAATCTCTTGCTCGATATCTGGCACCACGCGCTTTGCCGCATCGGTTGGGGTTGACGCGCGATAGTCGGCGACTAAATCAAGGAGCGGTGAATCTTTCTCGTGGCCGATTGCGCTAACAATTGGTGTTTCACAACTTGCCGCAAGGCGAACCAAACTCTCATCGCTAAATGGCAATAAGTCTTCGAATGATCCACCACCGCGAGTAATGATGATGACATCGACATCTTCGATACTTTCTAGCTCGCGCAGCGCTTCAGAGACTTCAACGACAGCGGCGGCGCCTTGCACAGCAACTTCGCGGATCTCAAATTCAACTGCGGGCCAACGTCGGCGCGCATTTTCAACAACATCTTTCTCGGCATCGGTATTGCGGCCGCAGATCAAACCAACTTTGCGTGGCAAGAGCGGCAGAGCGACTTTGCGATCAGCACTGAATAAACCTTCTGCAGCCAGCACGCCCTTAAGCGCTTCAAGACGTGCAAGTAGTTCGCCAACGCCAACTTGGCGGATCTCTTTTGCTGACATTGTGAGCGAACCATTTTTTGTAAACCAAGATGCTTTGGCGTGAATAACAACGCGCGCATTTGCCGGCAGAGGTTGCACAGCTGCCAAAACGTTTTTGTAACACATCACGGAAAGGCTCATATCAACTGATGTATCGCGCAGGCGCATAAAGGCCATTCCGCCGCTGCGTTCGTTGAGTTCTGAGATCTCGCCTTCAATCCAAATCGGGCCGAGGCGTTCTACATATTCTTTGATCGCCTCAGATACCACCCGAACTGGCGCGGGGGATTCGCTTGAAGTTTCGAACATGGGGCGAGCCTAATAGACTCACCCACATGGCTAAGAGAGTTCTCCTTGCAGCGCCACGCGGATATTGCGCTGGCGTAGACCGTGCGGTCATTACCGTGGAAAAGTCCCTCGAACTCTATGGCGCTCCAATTTATGTCCGTAAAGAGATCGTCCACAACAAGCACGTGGTCTCAACCCTCGAAGCTCGCGGCGTCATCTTTGTTAACGAGACCGATGAAGTTCCAGAAGGTTCAACGGTTGTCTTCTCAGCTCATGGAGTCTCTCCTGCGGTTCACGAACAAGCAGCCGCTCGTAATCTAAAGACTATTGATGCAACTTGCCCGCTTGTAACAAAGGTTCATAACGAGGTAAAACGTTTTGCCGATGATGAAACTGAAATTCTTTTAATCGGCCATAACGGCCACGAAGAAGTTGAAGGTACCGCTGGAGAAGCTCCAGGCAAGGTACGCATCGTCGATGGTCTTGATGAAGCGCGCACAATCGTTCCAACACCAGGAAAGAAATTGGTTTGGCTGACTCAAACAACTTTAAGCGTTGATGAGACCATGCAATCAGTTGCAATCCTTAAAGAGCGTTTCCCAGAGATCGCTAATCCACCATCAGATGACATTTGTTATGCAACGCAGAACCGTCAAGAAGCGATTAAGCAGATTGCTCCACAAGCAGAATTGGTTATCGTCGTTGGTTCAACCAACTCCTCAAACTCTGTTCGCTTGGTAGAAGTTGCGAAAGAATATGGCGCAGCAAACGCTTATCTAATCGATTTTGCTGAAGAAGCTGATGATGCATGGCTAAATGGCGTTGAGACCATTGGCGTTACAAGCGGTGCGTCAGTGCCTGAGATTTTGGTTCGCGATCTATTGGCTTGGCTTGCAGAACGCGGCTTTGGCAGCGTTGAAGAAGTTACTGCGACACAAGAGACGCTTCTTTTTGCACTTCCACCCGAGCTCCGTAAAGAGTTAAAGACCGCCGGTAAGTAAGGAGCTAAAGTGAAAAAGATCGGATTATTGTTTTCGATCTTGGCGTTAGTTCTATCCTCAACACAAGCGATAGCTGCTGAAAACGTCTCAGTAAGTATTGGCGTGGATAATCAGAACGATAACGTTTATGAATCTGAGATAAAGAAAGTTAACTGGGTTGGGATTAATAATGGCTTGCCCTACATGTATGGTCTCCAAAAGTGTGAAAGTTTCAACGATTTAGATTGCCTTAATTCCAATCCGGTCGGAATCGTGGCTACAACTATTCTGCCGCTCTGCAATGCGGAGAATAAATCCAATTGCCTTCTACTTCTACGAATAGGCATCGCTGGTGGCGATAAAGTTGAAGCCAGTTATTTGGGCTCCGCTGACGGAAACACGTTTCCTAGCGATGCTGCCAATGGAATTTCGGCAGGATCTACTTCGAGCATTTTTTTAGTAAAGGATAAAGACGGCGTCCAGCGATACTTTGCATTGACAGCACAGATACAACAATTAAAGTCTCGTAAATTACCTGTTGGGTATCGCGACGTACAGGTTCCATACTTTAGCGTTGACATTAAAGAGATTAATTTAAATTCACTAGGGCAATGCCTATTCTTGTTTAAAGATAAATGTGTAACTCATAAAACCACTGGAACATTTTCTGCAGAAGTTAAATTACGCCTCAGTAATGATCCACCAAAGTGGCTCGCGGGAAGAATGGCAGATCCAACAATTAAGTTCACCAAGTTAGCTCAGGGCAAGGAAGTAGTTATCTCCGGCGCAAGTGTTGCTGTGCCACTAATCGAAGGTAGCGTCCCTACATCATTATTCGCTAAATACCCAAGAGGCATAACTAGCCAAATGGTAAACACTGCCGCGCAAAATGGAACAAATGTAGAAATCGATTCAGGACTTGCAATTATGTATGCCACAGATGTGTTTACTGCGCTAAAAGAGAAATCAACTAAAGTTGTGAATTTCTGGAATATAAATGGATCTTCTCCGTTTACCGCTTTTTGTGCCGAGGATCTACAAGTTGACTGTCTTCAAGGTGGTAGCGGACCCTGCGTTGAGCAATCTAAAGACTTTGTTGGATTGCTTGCCACGAATGCCCTTATATTTAATAGAAACCCACCTCGTTTAATTGGCGATGAAATACAGTTTTTACTCGCATCCCCACACTTGTTGCCGAACTCCCAAGCCACAGTTGGAAACTTCAATTTAGAAGCGTCATCGAGCATGCTCCGATGTATTTATGGGCTGCCCGATCTACCGCTCTTTGCTGAAATCTCAGTGGTAAATGATGCAGGTATAGAGAAAATTGCCACTAAGTCGTTCTTGGAGAAAAAAGGAGTCTCATATATTTCCGTGAATAACTTTTCGTTTTCAGTGCCGAAAATTAAGATCAAGCTGTATCAATCAAAGAAGCGAGTATCAATTAACTGCGTTAAGGGAAAAGTTAAGAAGTCAGTTAGCGGAGTAAAGCCAACCTGCCCAAAGGGCTATAAAAAAGTTGCTTAACCGCGTGGCTTTGGTTTACGCGCTTTTGCTTTCTCGTTAAGAAATACAAACCAGCCATAAAGTGCGCTAACCATTAGGTATGGAGCGATGCTGGCAAGAGATGCGATGAAATCAATTCCTAAACGAGATGGCTTAAATCCAACAGAGAGAATTAGATAGAGCAAGACTGTTGCTGCATATGCCAAAGGCGGCGTAACAACAGAGACGTATGTTGTGCCTTTGCGCCCAAAGCGAAGACCTCCGTAGAGAACAACGCAGATGATGAGGCCCGAGACGATGCCGGCGCCGCTGCGGATAAGAAGTTCAAGGCCGGCAAAGAGCGCGATAAATAAAGTTTGCAGAACGACTACGCCTTCTTTCTTTAGGCCAGGGCCTTTGATCAAAGGTTTTGTATCTACATTTGTGCTCATTCTTCATCCTTTACTTCTTCTGCATCAATGAAATCTTCTTCGCCGCCGAGTTCGGAGTTCTTTAACTCACGCACTTCAGCAGGCGCATCTGGGTAGGTAAGTGAGAGTTTATCTTTATCTCCCGAGACTCCAAAGCTAATGATCTTGGCTGCGGCGCGCTTAACAGTTGATTCGGCAGTTGGAATTAACTCGCCATACGCCTTGGAGAGTGAATTAAGTGCTGTACCGACCTTGATGATCTTGGTGTGGAGCAGCGTTAAATCTTTCATAAAGAGACCGGCAGATTTAGCAATGTTTTCAGCGTTAAGAGCCACTGAGTTGCGAGAGTAAACGTTGCCGATAGTGCGCAACAGAGCCATCATCGAGGTTGGCGTTGCAATTGTGACATTTTGTTTAAAGGCAGTGTCAAGAAATAGCGGATCAACGCGAAGCGCCTCGGTGAGCAGTGATTCAAATGGAACAAAGAGAATTACAAAATCTGGTGAATCTTGTGACTCGTGATAACCGCGCTTGGCAAGGGCGGTAACGTGGCTAGCGAGATCTTTCTTATGTTCATGGAATAAACGCTCGCGTTCGGCGCCATCTTCAACTTCGTGGGCTTCAATGAAGCGATCGAATGGAAATTTGGAGTCGATAAATAATTTGGTACCGCCTGGCATGCGCACCGTGATGTCGGGGATACCGGATGAGTCATCATCGGTTGTGGAACGCTGCGCGGTGTATTCAATGCCCTTATGGAGACCTGCATCCTCGAGCATGAGTTCTAGTTGTGCTTCGCCGAATTTTCCGCGCTTCTGTGAATGTGAAAGTGCGCCTGCAATTGCTTTGGTCTGCGCAACAAGTGATTCGTTGTGGTTAGACATCGCTTTAACTTGAGTGCGGATATCGGATTCGGCTTCGATGCGACGACGGTCGGCATCAGATGCTTCCTTCTGCAATTTCTCCATCGCACTTTTCATAGCTTCAATTTCGGTTGCAAGTTTTGAGCCGGCCATCGCGTTATCGCGTTCGGATTTATATAGATCGCGTTCGGCGCGCACTGATGCAAACTCTGCAGCAGAGACGCCATCTTTCGAGGTGCGCCTGCTGGCGATGAAATAACCGAGAACGAGCCCGATAACTAGTGTAAGAATGGCCACTGCTGCGCTTGACATGGGCCTATCGTGGCAGGAAGGGCTGACAATGGCGCGTAGGCTCTACTCCTTATGAGCCTGTCAATTGGAATCGTCGGACTGCCAAACGTTGGAAAGTCGACCCTCTTTAATGCGCTCACCAAAAATAACGTCCTCGCCGCTAATTATCCCTTCGCCACAATCGAGCCAAATGTCGGCGTCGTAGGCGTACCGGATGAGCGCTTAGCCAAACTGGCCACAATCTTTAGCTCTGAGAAGTTGCTTCCAGCGGCCCTATCTTTCGTAGATATCGCAGGCATTGTTAAAGGCGCATCAGAAGGTGCCGGCCTTGGAAATAAATTCTTAGCCAATATCCGCGAAACCGATGCGATCTGTCAGGTTATCCGCGTCTTCAACGACGGCGATGTTGTGCACGTTGATGGGCGCATCGATCCAGGTAGCGATATGGAAACAATTAATACAGAACTGGCGCTCGCTGATTTACAGACAATTGAGAAAGCGCTGCCCCGTCTTGAAAAAGAAGCACGTACCAATAAAGAGATTGCGCCAGTTGTAGAAGCAGTTAAGAAAGCTGAAGCGCACTTGCAGAGCGGAAAGCCACTTTCATCATCAGGTCTTGATCTCGAACTACTTCGCGACCTACACCTGTTAACTGCAAAGCCATTCTTATATGTATTTAACGTTGATGCCGCAGAACTTAACGATGGCGATCTGCGTAAGAAGTTGGCTGATCTTGTTGCACCAGCCGAAGCCATTTTCCTTGATGCTAAAACTGAAGCAGAGCTTGCTGAACTCAGCGATGAAGATGCCCTTGAGCTTCTGCAATCAATCGGAATGAAAGAGCCAGGCCTTGCAACGCTGGCTCGCGTTGGATTTAGCGTTCTTGGACTACAGACTTATCTAACTGCTGGGCCAAAAGAAGCGCGCGCTTGGACAATTCATAAAGGTGACACTGCGCCAATGGCTGCCGGAGTTATCCATACCGATTTCCAAAAAGGATTTATCAAAGCCGAAATCGTTAGCTTTGAAGATCTAATGGCCGCAGGATCAATGGCTGAAGCGAAAGCTAAAGGCAAGGTCCGTATGGAAGGCAAGGAATATGTGATGGCCGATGGAGACGTTGTGGAGTTTAGATTTAACGTCTAAATTTTTTGAAGAACTTAAGCGCCGGTGTAGTGCTTAGCAATTTCACCAAGTGATTTATCAATAATCTCTAAGCCAAGTTTCGCATCTGCTTCACTGATATTGCATGGTGGGCATAAGTGAATACGGTTGAAGTTATTAAATGGCATTAGCCCGTTCTTCTTACAGGCCGCCACTAATTCATTCATCGCAGGACTTGAAGCGCCATAAGGTGCAAGCGGTGCACGTGTTGCGCGATCGGTAACGAGATCAACGCCCCAGAAGACGCCCATGCCGCGAATATCGCCGATTAACTTATGTTTCTTCGCCATTTCGTGAAGCCCAGGGCCAAGAATCTTTTCACCGATAGTCGCTGCATTCTCGACCATCTTCTCTTCCTTCATTACTTGAATCGTTGCAACGGCAGTTGCAGTAGCAAGTGGGTGGCCCATATAAGTAAGTCCACCAGGAAAAACTGTTTCATCAAAGGTCTTTGCAACATCACCGCTGATAACAACGCCACCAAGTGGGATGTAACCCGATGTAACGCCCTTAGCGAAGGTAATTAGATCTGGAGTTGCAGCTGAGTGCTGGAATCCAAACCATTTACCGGTGCGACCAAAGCCAGCCATAACTTCATCTGCGATCCAAAGAATCTTGTACTTATCGCAGAGCGCGCGAACGCCTTCGAGATAACCCTTAGGTGGAACCAATACACCGGCAGTTCCGGGAATTGATTCGATCAAAATTGCAGCAATTGTGTTTGGACCTTCAAAGATAATGGTCTGCTCAAGATGTTCTAATGCGCGCGCGCATTCTTGCGCTTCATCGGTTGCCCAGAATGAAGTGCGGTAAAGGTAAGGGCCCCAGAAGTGAACATGTCCGAAGGCAAATTCATTTGGGAAACGGCGTGGATCGCCAGTTGCATTAATCGCAGCGCCGGTATTGCCGTGATACGAACGGTAGGTAGATAGAACTTTATGCTTGCGAGTATGTAAACGCGCCATGCGAATTGCGTTTTCAATAGCGTCGGCACCTGCGGTTGTGAAAAATACTTTCGCAAATTTATCGCCGGCTAATTCAACGATGTCACGCGCTGCTTGGTTACGAACTTCGCTGGCATGTTGTGGCGCCATAGTTGTAATAACAGCGGCTTGCTCTTGAATCGCCTTAACAACCTTTGGATGTTGGTGACCAATGTTGGTAAAGACAAGTTGTGAAGAGAAATCTAGATAAGTGTTTCCTTCGTAATCCCAGAAACGTGAACCAGCGCTGCCAGAAATAGGAAGTGGCTTAATTGCGCCCTGCGCAGACCATGAGTGAAAGACAAATTCATGATCATCAGCTGAAATCGCTGCGCTCTTTGCTGGATCATTAACTGCTTGTGACATCTTCCAACCTCTTCATTATTGGGTTCGTACTTGAATCTTATTTGGATCCAATAGGCATTTAGTATGTAGTAAATCACTCAAATAATGAAGAATTCTCATCGCTTCTACGCGGGCAATTAGTCCATATGAAGAGCCTTTAGTAGGATCGCTACTTGTCTGAATGAGATTTCCTTATTCCTAGTGATGCCTAACGAAAGTTGCTCCTTTGTCTAAGAAACAAGCCCACCTAAAAGATCTGCCAGAAAAAAAGCGCGAAGATTTGCGTAACGTAGCGATCATCGCTCACGTTGACCACGGCAAGACCACTCTGGTCGATGCCATGCTTTGGCAATCTGGTGCATTCGCTGCCCACAAAGTTCAGGGCGAAGGCCAAGACCGCATGATGGATTCCATGGATCTAGAACGCGAAAAGGGAATTACGATCCTTGCTAAGAACACAGCGGTAAAGCGCGGCAACACGATCGTTAACATCATTGATACTCCAGGCCACGCTGACTTCGGTGGCGAAGTAGAACGCGGACTAGAAATGGTCGACGGCGTGATCTTGTTGGTCGATGCATCTGAAGGTCCACTTCCTCAGACACGTTTCGTATTGCGCAAAGCGCTAGAAAAGAATTTGCCGGTTATCTTGTTGATCAACAAGGTCGACCGTCCCGATTCACGTATCGCTGAAGTTGTCGATGAAGCTTACGAACTCTTCTTAGATCTCGGCGCAAATGAAGAACAAATCGAATTCCCAGTTGTGTATGCATCTGCCAAGGCAGGTCGTGCATCGCTAACTCGTCCAGCAGATGGCGGAATGCCTGCAGAAGAGAACCTCGATGTTCTATTCGACACTATCTTCTCTGCAATTCCGGCACCGATTTATCACGAAGGCGCACCACTACAAGCGCACGTTACAAACCTTGACTCATCTCCATTCTTGGGTCGTCTGGCACTTTGCCGCGTACGCGAAGGTGTTATCAAAAAGGGTCAGAACGTTACTTGGATTAAGACAGATGGAACTCAAGAGCGCGTAAAGATTTCTGAGCTCTTGATTACTGAAGCGCTAGAACGCGTTCCGGCACTTGAAGCGCACCCAGGCGACATCATCGCTGTTGCAGGTATTGAAACAATTACCTTGGGCGAAACTCTGGCTGATCTTGAATCACCACATGCACTTCCACTTATTACCGTTGATGAACCATCAATTTCGATGACAATTGGTATCAATACATCTCCTTTGGCTGGCAAAAGCGGAAAAATGCTTACTGCGCGCCAGGTTAAGGGCCGTCTTGATGCAGAGCTCGTCGGTAACGTTTCATTGCGCGTTCTAAATACTGATCGTCCAGATACTTGGGAAGTACAAGGTCGTGGCGAACTTCAGCTTGCTGTTCTTGTTGAAATCATGAAGCGCGAAGGCTTCGAACTAACTGTTGGTAAGCCACAGGTAGTTATCAAGAAGATCGACGGAAAAATTCACGAACCGATGGAACGTTTAACAATTGATGCACCTGAAGAATATCTCGGCGTGCTTACTCAGTTGATGGCGCTTCGTAAGGGTCGCATGGAACAAATGGTTAACCACGGAACCGGTTGGATCCGTCTTGATTACAAAGTTCCATCACGTGGTTTGATCGGTTTCCGTACTGAGTTCTTAACTGAAACTCGCGGTACAGGTTTGCTCCACCACGTCTTCGATGGTTACGAGCCTTGGTACGGCGATATCCGCACACGTGCAACAGGATCACTTGTTTCAGACCGTATGGGAACAGTTACTTCATACGCACTTTACGGAACACAAGATCGCGGAACAATATTTGTTGAGCCAGGCGATGAAGTTTACGAAGGCATGGTTATCGGTGAGAACTCTCGCAGTGATGACATGGACGTTAACTGTGTTCGCGAAAAGAAACTTACAAATATGCGCGCATCAGGAACTGATGAATCAGAGCGTTTGATTCCGCCAAAGAAGTTAAATATGGAAGGCGCTCTCGAATTCTGTCGCGAAGATGAATGCGTAGAAGTAACTCCTGCTGTAGTACGTATCCGTAAGGTGACTTTAAATGGTGACGAGCGCGCACGTGCGACTTCTCGCCAGAAGAAAGCCAACCTGGCCGCAGATAGTTAAGCCTGCGCGCTATAAAAGCGTGTAATTGGAATAAAAGTCAGTGGTGTGGGGTTCAATACCTCATATGACCACGCCATCCATAAAGCTCACTCGCGCACCCGCTGCGCCTGCGCTTTTGGAGCTAGATGCCACACAGGCAAAGGCGGTGGCACACCGCGGATCACCACTTTTAATTGCAGGTGGACCGGGCACAGGTAAAACTTCTGTATTAATCGAAGCTGCGTTATCGCGCATTGCGGCAGGGCAAGATCCAGATTCAATTCTGCTGATTACTTACGGCCGCGAACGCGCATCCGAACTCCGCGATGCCATTGCACTTCGCACAACGGTGACGATGCACGAACCGCTGGCTCGTACATTTCACTCACTTGCTTACTCGATTTTAAAGATGGACTCAGGCGATAACTACCACGAACCAATTTTGTTATCTGGCCCCGAACAAGAAAACTTTATCGGCCAACTGCTTGAAGGCGATGTCATCGACGGTTATCGAAAATGGCCAACTGATCTACACGATGGCGAAGATAAGAAAGGCAATCCGCTTTTAACCCAGGGCTTTATCCGCGAACTCCGCGATTTAATTATGCGCGCCAATGAACGCGGTATTACCCCTGACGAGCTTGCTAATCGCGGAGAACGAGTAAATGAAAAATACTGGGCGCCAGCTGCAGATTTCTGGAAGCGCTACAAAGAAGTTATGGCGATCCGCGAAGACACCGCCGGCGATGCCAAGATGCGTATCGATCCTTCAGAATTGATTAATGTGGCAATTGCTTATCTGCAGAAAAATGAAAAGCTGCGTGCACAGTTGCAGGCGCGTTTTGCCACGATCATGGTTGATGAATACCAGGAAAGCGATCCTGCACAGCGCAAACTTCTCGATCTCTTATCTGGCCCTGATCTTGTAATTGCCTATGACGCCGATTCATCGGTTGGTCGCTTCCGAGGTGCAGATCCCGATGGTCTTAAACAGGTTGTTGATTCATACCTTGAAAAGGGTGCAACCCAAATACTTTTGCAGAACTCTTATCGCTGCCGCCCCGAGATTTTTGAGATCGGCCAGAAAGTTACAGCGGCCTTCCGCGCACCGTCTAGTACTCGTTCTCGCACCTGCACAAATAGCGCCAAACCAGCGCTAGATAACCCTTTCACCACTGCACGACTTAATTCACAATCTGAAGAAGCGCAATACATCGCCTACCTTTTCAAGCGCGCACATTTAATGCACGGCATTCCTTATTCGCAGATGGCAGTTATCTTGCGTTCTGCGGGCACGCAAGCAAGTGCACTACGACGCGCCTTTGCTCAAGTTTCAATTCCAGTTGCCGGAGATCTCGAAGCGCTCTCCACCAATCCTGCGATTGCGCCATTTATTCTCATCGCGCGAGTTGCAACTGGTGATCAACCGCTAAACCTCGATACTTGCGAGCGTTTATTGCTCGCGGAATTCGGGGGATCGGATTCAATCTCTTTGCGCCGAATTCGTACAGCGCTTTTAGCGGCGCGCGATGATGCCACCGACACTCGTGGCGGAACACAGCTCTTAATCGATGCCATTGATAAAGGTGAGATCAACATTGAAGAAAGCGCTGGACTCACCCGTGTTCACGAACTATTGCTCGCTGCCCGTAAAGTATTAACATCGATCGATGCTCGCCCCGAAGATTTGCTATGGGCTATTTGGGATAACGCAAAAACTAGCGATAATGAAAAGCTAAGCACCGCTTGGCGTAACACCGCACTTCGTGGCGGCAATCGTGGGGCAGCAGCTGATCGCGACCTCGATGCGATGATCCAACTCTTTGATTCGGCACAGCGCTTCTCGGAGCGCTTCCCATATTCCAAACCATCAGCGTTTCTTGACGAGCTTTCCCGCGAATCAATTGTCGGTGACATCATCACTGCACAAGGCGTTCGCCCCGATGTTGTTGAAATCCTTACCGTGCACTCTGCCAAGGGGCGCCAGTGGGAAGTCGTTGCAGTTGCCGGTTTACAAGAGGGTGTTTGGCCAAACTTGCGTCAGCGCAGTTCGCTACTTGGTAGCGAAAGACTTGTAGAACGCGAACGCCACGGTGACTTAGCGCGCTTAGAACTTGATTTAATCGCAGCTGGTGCGCTGGCTGAAGATGAGCGTCGTTTGCTCCATGTGGCTGTAACCCGCGCCCGCCAGGCTTTAATCGTCACCGCAGTGCAGCGTGAAGATGACGAACCATCTGCCTATTTCGAAGAACTAGATAACACCGGAGATCTCGATGCTCCCGTGATTACTAAAGTGCCACGTCCTCTTACAACGTCTGCACTTGTCGCAACGCTGCGCCAGAATTTAAGTGGAGATTCGGCAGAAACCGCCGCTTCGATTTTAAAGACCCTTTCCCAATCACAAATCACTTCAGCAGATCCAGCACACTGGACTGGATCACTTCCAATCTCTTCAACAGAGACCGTTGTTGCTGCAGATGAGTTAGTACCTGTTTCACCATCAGGTGCTGAAAACTTTACCGAGTGCGGAGTTAAGTGGTTCCTCGAACGCAGCGGTGGAACAAATGGAGATTCAACAGCGCAGATTCTTGGTTCAGCAATTCACGAATTCGCACGGATCAAAGTAGAAGATCCATCTATCTCTGAAACCGATTTGATTGCAAAGCTCGAAGCGTCTTGGTCTTTGATTGATCCAACTGAAGGCTGGATCAGCAACTCATCCCTTAAGCGCGCAGTAAAGATGCTCGAGCGCTTTAGCCGCTATCACGCCGCCACAACTCGCGATGTAGTTGGCGCCGAACTTAACTTTAAGATCCAAGTCGGTCGCGCTGAAATTCGCGGAAGCGTCGACCGCATCGAAGTCGATTCAGATGGCAACCATTACGTAATTGATTTCAAAACTGGCAAGACTCAGATCACCGCCGAAAAAGCGAAAGAGAATTTGCAACTTGCCTGCTACCAATTAGCAGTTGCTCTCGATGGCTTCGAAAAGAAGTTAACAACAACCTCTTCATCAGGTGCTGAACTCGTTTACCTTGCAAAAGATTCAGTAAAGGTCACAACTCGTCAGCAATACAAGATCGATGAAGTCGAAGTTAAGGCGAAGATCGAAGAAATCGCTGAAGGCATGGGAGCCGAAACTTTCCAGGCGCGTATCAACACTATGTGCGAAAACTGCGTCGTTAAGGCCTGTTGTCCGATCCAGAGCCAGGGCCGGACGGTGATCGAATGATCGAGAAGTACTCACCGCAAGATATCGCAGCCGCGCTGCAGAAAGTTGGCGCCAAGGTTTACAAACCAACTGATGAACAAAGCGCAATTATTTCTATCGCATCTAATCCGCTCGAACCTGCCGTTGTTATCGCGGGCGCTGGTTCAGGTAAGACTGAAACGATGGCAGCGCGCGTGATTTATTTAGTTGCCAATGGTTTTGCGCGACCTGATCAAATACTTGGTCTGACATTTACTCGTAAAGCTTCCGGGGAACTCGCGATCCGTATCCGCACCAGACTGCGCCAACTTCGCGCCGCCAAGTTAATCCCAGAGGACACACCACTTGAAGTTGCCGTTACTACTTATCACTCTTATGCCGCGCGTTTACTTTCCGAGCACTCAATTCGCTTTGGTATCGATGCCGATATCCAACCGATGGGCGATGCTGCGATGTGGCAACTCGCCAATGACATTGTGCGTAATTGGGAAGATGCTTCGTACTCAAATGAATCTGCCGTTGGCACAGTTGTGGAAGATTTACTTGGCCTAACCAAGTTGATGCTCGAACATCAGGTTTCTCCCGAAGCAATCGCTGCAGCAGATAACGAAGTCCTTGAGCAATTGGCACAGATGTCTGGTGCAACAAATCCAGAGGTACGTAAAGTTGCAAAAGTCTTAAGTCAACGTACCGCTTTACTTCCAATGGTCGAACGCTTTATCCAACGCCGCCAAGAATCCGGTCAACTCTCATTCGATGATCAGATGTCACTTGCGGCAGATATCTCGGTTAAGTTTTCCGATATCGGCGAGCTAGAACGCGCAAAGTATTCCGTTGTATTACTTGATGAATATCAAGACACTTCGCAATCACAGGTGCGAATGCTGTCATCACTCTTTGGCGGGGGACATCCCGTTATGGCAGTTGGGGATCCATGCCAGGCTATTTACACATGGCGCGGAGCCTCTGCCGGCACTATTAATTCATTCGGAAAGTACTTTCCAAAGGCCGCCGGCCACACTGGTGCTGAACGTTATTCACTACTCACAACTTTCCGAAATGATAAGACAATCCTTGAACTTGCAAACGTTGTCTCCGAAAAGATTCGCCGTGAAAGCGGCGCAGATGTTCCACCACTTACTCCGCGTCCAGGTGCTGGCGATGGCGAGATAGTCTGCGGAGTCTTCGAAAATCTAGATCTCGAAGCAACCGCGATTGCAGAATACTTCACCTCACTTTGGTTTGATAAAGGACGGCTAGCAAAACCTGCCGAAAAGCGTTCTACCTTTGCAGTTCTAGTTCGTAAACGCTCTCAAATTGCAACTATCGAAGGTGCGCTACGCGCCGCTGATATCCCAGTCGAAGTTCTTGGACTTGGTGGACTTATCCATGTTCCTGAAGTCGCCGATATTGTTTCGATGCTCCGCGTAATCGCAGATCCTGATTCTGGTGCAGCACTGATGCGCCACTTAGTCGGACCACGAATTAACTTGGGTGCAAAAGATTTAGCAGCGCTCGGTGCTTACTCACGTAATCGCACTAAAGGCTCACGCGCCGAAAGTAAGTCATTAATCAAGAAGATCGCCGCCGGCAATCCCGAACAAGCCGAAGCCGATGATCAGTTCTTAGGTTCACTTATCGATACCCTTGATGAAATTGGTGGCGCAGATAAATCAACCTTTACCGAGATCGGTTATGTGCGCTTAGTTAACTTTGCATCTGACCTGCGACGTCTACGCTCTCGCGCTGGCGGCACCATCACCGATTTAATTAACGAGATCGAAAGTTACTTGAGTCTAGAAACTGAAGTAATGCTTCGCGATGGCACAGGCTCTGGTCGTCGCCACATCGATCGCTTCTTAGATGAAGCTGGAAAATTCGCACGCAGTGGCGGCACTTTAAATTCATTCCTGCAGTGGCTCGATATCGCCGGAAAGGAAGAAGGAGGCCTGAAATCAGCGGCCCCAGAGGTCCGCAGCGATGTCGTGCAGATCCTCACCGTTCACATGTCTAAGGGCGCCGAATGGGATGTGGTTGCAGTTCCAGGTCTTGCTGAAGGAACTTTCCCTGGTCTAAATAAGAACGATCCAGATAACTGGATTACAAATGAACGACATATTCCATTTCATCTGCGCGGCGATCATCTGGAACTTCCACGCTTCTCATTTAACGGTGCCACTAAAAACTCTGATGCCGGCAAAGAGATTACAAAGTATGCAGATATCTGTAAGGCCACAAAGACCCGTGAAGAAATTCGTTTGGGCTACGTCGCATTTACGCGTGCTCGCACCCACTTGATTGCAACAACCTCTTGGTATCGCGATGGCAAGGATTGGGTCGAGCCTTCTACGATCTTTGAACAAGTCGCTTTAGTTGCACAAGAACACGGCAAGATCATCAGCGAGGTTCCACGTCCAGATAAAGATGCCAAGAACCCAGCGCTCGAAAATCCGCTGACCGGTATCTGGCCGCGCGACCCACTTGGCGACACTCGCTCTGCATTTACCGCCAAGGTAGAACTTGTTAAGAACGCGGCGCCACTTGATCTAGCTACTGCGCAATCAGTTGATATCGAAACCTCATCATGGATTGAAGATGCTCGTGCGCTAATTCAAGAGCGCGCACTTGGTGTTAACGGAGTTCTCGAAATTCCAATGCCACCACGACTTTCTACTTCGACGCTCGTTGCACTGCATAAAGATCCCGAAGAGCTAGCGCTTACGATTCGCCGCCCAATGCCGCGCCCACAAGATCAATACTCTCGTCGCGGTACTGCATTCCACTTGTGGATCGAACATCACTTCAACGCAGCAACCTTGTTTGATGATGAAGATTTGGATTTCCTTGACCCACTTGAACCAGATCAGACTCTCGAATCTCTTAAGCAAACTTGGTTGGCATCCGAATGGGGTAACCGCTCTCCGGTTGCAGTAGAAGTTCCATTTGAGGCTGTTTTAGGTGGGGTTTTGATCCGCGGTCGCATCGATGCGGTCTATGAGATTAACGGTCGCTTTGAAGTTATCGACTGGAAGACCGGTGCAACAACGCTCGGTGAATCAGCGGCAGTGCAGCTGGCGGTCTATCGCTTAGCTTGGGCGAAGTTAAAGGGAATTGATCCAGCGCTAGTTTCAGCAGCTTTCCATTATGTGCCGATTAGCAAAACCGATCGTCCAGCAGATCTCTTGAGCGAAGCCCAGTTGATCGCGCTAATTACCGGTGCTAGTTAATCTTTGCGCGCAGCGGCAAGTGATCGCTGATGCCAGTTGCAATTGTTCCTAAATCTTTGAATTGATTCTCTGCCCCATGAGTTAACAAGTAATCAAATTGAATCTTGGCTCCCCATGAAGGATAAGTATTTTGCTGGATCAATGACTTCCAATCAGAGCCTACAACTGGCAGATTCTTTGGCAGATTTAAATCGCCAAGTATCAACGGTTTGGTATTTGTCTCTTGCGAAATCTTGAGCGCCCAACGCTTTAACTTCTTCAACTGAAATAAATTCACACCCGGCACAAATGAGAGATGGGTGTTAAAGATCGTCCAGCCATTTGCAAGCGTTGCACCGAGTGCTAAACGGGGCTCATCGTGAACATAGATCGCCCGGATCTTCGGTTTGCTACTTGTCTCACTTTCAGTCGGAACAACTAGCGGCATCCCGATGACTGAATTTCCTAAATCAAGGCGATGCCATTTCACAACCGGAATCGTTGAAGCAATTGCGATCCCATAACTTCCTTCGAGAGAGTTATTCTCACCGCTCACTATCCGCGGATCTAAGCTATTTAACTTCCGCCATTTCTCACCTGGTGTTCCGATGATGCTTGGTGCAAAGGCCCAATCTTTAGCGCCGATTGCATCTGCGATATCTGAAACCTGATTGCGCATTTTTGATCGCGGTAATTTGTAATCAACTTCTTGAACTGCAATGACCTCGCTCTCGAGCTGGCGCACCGCGGCAGCAAGGGATTCCTGGCTGGGCCCGGCCGAAAGTGGCGGGATTGGCTGGCCGTGGAGCAGATTCCACGAGGTGATGCGCATATGGCCAAGGCTAGTAGCGTTCACCCTTATGAGCGCGGTCAACGGACAGGTATCGAAGATGGACCGCGCCGGCCACCTGCGCACAAACCAGACCGCTCTCGATCAGATGTGGCAGCGCGCCAAGATTATTCACGTCGCGGATTCTCGTTTAGCCGTCGAAGCAGGCGGAACCAAACTCCGCTACTTAACTGCTAGCCAAGTGCAATCGCTGATTTCATCTAATGACTACAAGTCAGGCGAAAAGTATTTCCTTGGTTTAGATGCGTTAGATCACGAGCCATTTTTTGCCTGGAGCGCTTCCACTGTAGAACCACAAGGCGAGAAAACGCCGGATGGATATTTAACCCTTCGCGAAATTGGCGGGTTGATTTCCGAATTCGAAATGGAAGTTTCTCTGCATACCGTGGCCTTGGCTAACTGGCATAGGTCGCATACTCATTGTGCGCGATGTGGTGCGCCAACTTCAGTTGCTCAAGGCGGCGCAATCCGCACCTGCGATAAAGATAAGAGCGAACACTATCCGCGCACAGATTCAGCAGTAATTGTCTTAGTTCGCGATCACGATGATCGGATTCTGCTTGGCCACCAACCAGTTTGGCCCGAAGGTCGCTTTTCATGCTTTGCAGGTTTTCTAGAACCAGGTGAAACTTTTGAACAATGCGTGCACCGTGAAGTTCTTGAAGAATCAGGCGTTGCCGTGCGCGAAATAGATTATTTAGGTTCACAACCTTGGCCATTCCCAGCATCGATCATGATCTCATTTGATGCTGTTACAGATTTTCCAGAAGTCGCCCGCCCCGATGGCCAAGAGATCACCGAAGTTAAATGGTTCTCGCGCGCTGAAGTTAAGGCGCAATCAGATGCCGGAACTTTATTGTTGCCACCGAATATGTCAGTTGCGCGCAAGATGATCGATCGTTGGTTTGCAAGTGGCGCAGAGGGTCAAGATAAAGAAGGAAATGGTGGCGCCAAACTTATCGGTGGTGAAACGTGGCGCTAGATGGTTCTTCTGGCGATATTCGCGCCGAAGAAATTCTCGCCGCACTTGATGACGATCAACGCGCTGTAGCCCTTGCTACTCGTGGACCAGTCTGTGTAATTGCAGGCGCCGGCACCGGTAAAACCCGCGCGATCACACATCGCATTGCCTACGCCGCAGCTATTGGCACGATGGATCCGCAGAAAGTATTGGCGCTAACTTTTACCTCGCGTGCCGCAGGTGAAATGCGCACCCGCCTTCGCTCGCTAGGCGTTCCAACCGTTGCCGCACGCACGATTCACTCAGCAGCGCTCAAGCAATTGATCTACTTCTGGCCCACCGTATTCGGTGGCCGCGTACCTGAACTCATGACCGCTAAGGCAGGTTTTATTGGTGAAGCAATTAATCGCGCAGGTTTATCTGGTGAACTTCGTGCCACATCGCGCGAGCTAATGCGCGATATCGCAAGCGAAATTGAATGGGCGAAGGTTTCACAAGTTGCACCCGAAGATTTTGTAACTGAAATCGATAAGCGAACTCAGAAGCCACGCGTTAGCGCTGAAAAGTTAGCAAAGGTTTACACCGCTTATGAAAGCGTGAAGAAACAAGAACTAGCGATCGACTTTGAAGATGTGCTTCTTTTGACCGCCGCAATGCTCGAAGAAGAGCGCACTGTTCGCGAACGCGTGCAAGATCAATACCGTTACTTCACCATCGATGAATATCAGGATATTTCACCGGTACAACAACGATTGATTAACGCTTGGCTGGGTACTCGCCAAGATATCTGTGTCGTGGGAGATCCGGCACAAACTATTTACTCATTCGCGGGCGCAACGCCGGTTTTCCTAAATAGCTTTACCAATCGTTTTCCCGATGCTGAAGTAATTCGCTTAAGCACTGGATATCGCTCAACTCCTGAAATCACCTTTGCCGCAAACTCTCTATTGCGTCACGGTGCAATGGGGCAAGAGTTGGTTGCCCTTAACGATCATGGCACCAAGCCTTCTGTAGATGGCTATGCCAATGAAGATGCCGAGATAGCTGGCGTACTTTGCGAAATCACCGCGCTTCTACAAAGCGGCACTCAAGCGCAAGAAATTGCGATCTTGGCTCGCACCAATAACCAACTTAACGGTGTTGAGAGATCGATGAATAAGTTGGGTCTGCCATATCAAGTGCGCAGCACCGAAAGATTCTTTGATCGCCAAGATGTCCGCGATTATTTAAAGGAAGTACGTCGCGCATCTGTGCTGCCAACGGAAGGCGTTTCTTGGATCGATGAACTTCGCACAATTGCACAACCATTCTTAACTGGCGAAAGCATCGATGGCATTGCCGCACTACTGCATTTAGCGCGCGAACTAGATGCCGATGCCGGATTTAGCCCAAAGACGCTGCGCAGTTATTTACGCGAGATCGAAGATCGCGTTCAGCAGAATAATCCGCCAACGATGCCGGTCGTAACGCTGGCAACTCTGCATGCGGCGAAAGGTTTGGAATGGGAACGCGTATTTTTGATCGGCGCATCTGAAGGAATTCTGCCGCTGGAATCTGGGGTTACTGGCCAGTCCGATGCGGTGATAGATGAAGAACGCCGCTTGTTCTACGTTGGAATGACGCGTGCGAAGGTGGATCTACATATCAGCCATCGCCAGAATCCAAGCCGATTCCTGCGTGAAGCGGGCCTTCTCAGCTGAGCAATTTATAGCTAGATTTAATTAGGTTGCGCAGATCACTATCTGTGGTTTACCCTTGCCTTTCACCAAGTTGGTGAAAAGCTCATTAGGCGAAGGAGAATGCAAGATGTTTACATCTAAGTCATTCACCACAGCACGCGTTACACGCGGTGCTGCTAATTCGCCTGCCAATTTCCATGCGACTACTAAGAAGCATACGAATTGGCCCGCAGCATCAAAGCCAGCGTTTTACGCCGCTTTTTATGCCGTGGATGAGGCCACAGGAGGTTCGATCGGATAAAGCCGATATACGAGCCCAACCCAAGGCCTCAACTCCACAAAGGAGTTGAAGGCCTTTTTTTATTACAAAAAACATAAACCAATCCAGAGAAAGAAAACGAGAGAGAAGAAAGTGGGTGAGAACGATGAGCGTTCTCTACAGCGAACTACAGGTACCAGGCTGGGCAGAAACAGGCGAGAAGATCGGTCTCTATGAAGTAACCGGTACGTATGACTCGGCGATCGCCTTTACCTTGCCATGCCATAACGCTGATCCCGAGCTCTTCTTCTCGGAAAGCGACGAAGGCATCGCGCAAGCTAAAGCGCTCTGCGGTGGATGCCCCGTGCGCAATAAGTGTTTAGACGGTGCTCTGTCACGCGAAGAACCATGCGGTGTTTGGGGCGGACAGCTAATCGAAGATGGCGTAATTATCGAACGCAAGCGTCGTGCGGGTCGTCCGCCGCGTATTGCAGCGTTCGTTTAATTCGTTCTGTCTAGAAGGATCCGTCAATAGATCAACCCCGAGTTTGTGTTTTTATCTAGGAACTCAGACTCGGGGTTGATCTAACTCATTACAAACTTTAGGTATTTCCCTAGGTAATTCGACGTAGTTAGAAGATAATTTCCTCATGAAGAAAAGTGCAGTAGTGGTTCTTGCTCTAACTCTTCTTGGCCAACAAAGTGCCACATTGATATCTCCGGCACAAGCCGCAGATGTTCTCAACCGAATATCGATAGATCCATCCATCCCGCAGAAATCACCATTGATTAGATGTATCTCGCCAAAGCAACTTGATTGTGTAGAAAAAGTGGTAGTTGAACACAGCGACGCGTCTGTAGAAGAGGCAGTATTTGTAGACACAAGGCTGGTTGATTTGCCTTCCGAAAGTGGGCAGAAAGTTCAATACGGTGACATTCTGTTTGATTTTCGTAGCGGTAAGAAAAATGGACCGATAAAGAGACTTCGGCTTTCTACCCACGTCATTAGCCCCACCGGATTCTTTAACGGAAAGAAAGCTGGTGCATATTGGATTATGTTGCAAAGAGAATTGCTTTCAACTGAACCAGCGCAGCAAAGCAAAAACGGAATCTGTTCCGTGAGCACTCCATTGCAATGTGCGAATTACCCAGCGCTAGATACCGAAGATGTATTCCATGTTTATTTGCGAACGAGCTGGCTGGCCCCTGTTTCAGCCTCAGGATCTGGCAAAAACTTCAACATCGACTACCGAAAAATTAATGGTGGATTTCAGTGGAAGTTAAGTGGCAGTGAATACCTTCAACCCATGTTTAGTGATACTTCAAAGTTGACTGAGTCTGTAAAGCCAGGTAATGAAAATATGATCCCGGATCGGCTTAACCCAACTTTGTACTTTGCGCTTGACCACGGTGGGAAAGACTTAAGTGACTCCTATTGGGATCCAAGATGTATGGATAAAGGGTTTACTAGAACGATGTGGAATGCACCTCTAGCGGGGCAGTTATTTTGGGATAGTGGAACTCAGAGTTTGAATTTCAATATGTATGCACCGCACACTGATCCATTTGGTAAAGAGTATCTTGGGGTATTCCGCACTAAGTTTCAAAAGGCCTGGCTTGATTGCAGATTCCCTGACAATAATTTGTCGACGGCTACAAAACTTGAAGTTCAGGTTCTTGATATAAATGGCGTACCGCAAGTGGCAACCTCAGCTGTGTCTATGAATAACGGCGTTATTGACATTTCGGTGACCGGTTTTCACTTCTCCTCCCCAAAAATTGTTGCCAAGCGTGCCTTAGATTCAGGCTCGACTGCGAAATTAACCTCGAACTTTGGTGATGACTGGTCGGAGAATCAATTACAACCGGTTAATGCGGTAGCACCAAACGTTCCAAAGAAAACAACTGTTACCTGTATAAAGGGCAAAAAGATCAAGAAGGTGACAGCAGTAAAGCCTCTTTGCCCAATAGGCTACAAGAAACGATGATTCAGTAAGTATTATTGATTCATGACGATTGCACATCTTGCATACACCGCACTTGATTGCGATAACCCCGTTGAGTTAGCGCACTTTTACTCGAAGATCACGGGATATAAAGTGCAGCCCTTCGATGAAGGAGAAACTGCAGAAACGTGCGAATGGCTAGAGCTGATTGATGAAGCAGACTTTACGGCGATGGCTTTTCAGAAGATTGAAAAATACCAAAGACCAACTTGGCCAACAGGCGGTCTGCCACAGCAGGCACATATGGATTTCCACGCAAAAGATTTAGATATTGCAGAAAAAGCTCTTCTAGAAATAGGGGCGGTCAAAGCGGAGTTTCAACCAAAACCACATCGCTTCCGTATTTATCTAGATCCGGCAGGACATCCATTTTGTATGGTGCAGAACGCACACGATTAATTTTTGAGATCAGGAGTACTCTTTACTTATGGCAACTACAGCGAAGAAGACAGCAGCTAAGAAAAAATCAGCGACCAAGACTGTGGCGAAGAAGAGCGCGGTTAAGGAAGAAGTTGCGCACCAAGGCGTTGATTGGCGTTCTCTGTATCTATACGCGGTTAGCCTGATAACTCTTCTTGTCTGCCTCTTCACTGTAATTAGCCTTATCAATCGCGGGCTTGATCTGATCGTTCCTGATGCTGGTTATGTGGATCCATATGCTGCGCAGAACGATCCTAAAATTGATCCAGAAGTTATCAAACAAGCCAATATCGATCAGAATCGTCGCAACGCAATTAGGGGAATAACTAGTTCGCTAGTAACGCTTCTAGTAACAGTGCCGGTTTATCTGTACCACTGGAAGATGGTTCGCAAGATAGCTCGCTAATCAGTAATTAAGCGTTTGCCGGTGCGATCTCGGGGAACCAAGAGAGCGCTTCATCACGGAAATTTCCTTCAGCTTCTAACTGGCAAAAGATCCCAGTTGTTCCCAAAGTAACGCGGTGAATCAACACGTATTCAGCAGGCAAATTAAGTTGGAAACCGATCTTCGCAGTTGGATTGCGAGGATCGCCAACGCGGGCGCTCTGATCACGCAACCATTCGCGTGAATATTTAAAGGTCTCGGTGCGCAGTGGTTCGACAAGTGGAACCAAGAAATCTAGAACTAGGTTCGGATCTACATCAACCTCAGGCAAGATAAATCCATCTTTCTTAAATCCATCGTATAAAGCCTGGGCATCATCATCGAGTGCATGCTTCAAGAGATTCTTAAATGGTTCTGGGAAACCATTTGGCAGACGGTTGCAAGCGCCAAAATCGAGAACACCAATGCGGCCATCTGCGAGCAAGCGGAAATTTCCAGGATGTGGATCTGCATGCAGCAAACCTGCGCGCTCAGGTGCGGTGAAGTGGAAACGCGCCAAACGCATTCCGGCGTTATTGCGCTGCTCTTGTGTTCCTTCAGTGATGATCTTGGAAAGCGGAGTTCCTTCTAACCATTCTGAAACTAAAACCTTGTCCGATGACATAACAACTTTTGGAATCGCAACGTCAGGATCATTTTCATACGCGCGCCAGCAAGCTTCTTGCGCCTCTGCTTCATATTTGTAATCAACTTCTTCAATGATGCGCGCGCGAAGTTCTTCAAGAAGTGGCTTCATATCAAGGCCCGGTAGAACTAGTTGGAAGATCTTGGCAAAGCGTTGAATCTGATTTAAGTCAGAGATCAGCGCTTCTGCCGCGCCCGGATATTGAATCTTTACTGCAACTGGGCGTCCATCTTTCCAAACACCTTTATGTACTTGCCCGATAGATGCCGAAGCAGTTGCTTTATCTTCAAATGATGTGAAGTTATCGCGCCAATCTTCACCGAGCTCTTTCGCCAATACCTTATGAACAACGCGGGTTGGAAGCGGAGGAGCAGACTCTTGCAACTTAGTAAGAGTTTCGCGATAAGGCTTTGCAATGTTTTCCGGAAGCGCTGCTTCAAAAACGGAAAGTGCTTGGCCGAACTTCATCGCGCCACCCTTGAGTTCGCCAAGAACTTTAAAGAGTTGCTCTGCAGTCTTCTCTTGAATATCTGTGATGACTACAGAAGATGATTGGCCAACGAGTTGTTTACCAAGACCTAAAACACCGCGACCTGCCAAACCGACGGGGATCGAAACCATCTTTGCCGAACGAGCGGCGGTGGATTTCGGAATCTCCGTTTCGATCTGATCTTTCTTGGCCATGCCCGTATTGTTCAGAAAAAGCGGTTATCGCGCTATTCGAAAATGTTAGAAATCAGTTGGAAAGGGCCCTACCAGCTACAGCCACACATGGGATGGCGGGTAATTGTGATGTGTTCTGTATTACAGAGATCGGTTAGGTCGATCGCAATCGCATCGCGCGTTAAAACGGCGCTACCGGTGTCGATTATTGAGAGCAGTTGCGCAGCGATAATCGCAGATAGGTAATGCGCGCCAACTACCGGAATTTCATCACGTGTTTTCGGATATTCGATAACTTCGCAATTTCCTTGATCGTTAATAGTTAGCTCTAAACAGCGGGTACAAGGCGTTAAACCTGGTTTAACTAAATGCGAAATAGTTAAACGGGCGCCACTTATCTCGCTTACTAAAACATGCTCTTGCCCAGCTGCCATCCAGAGCGCATGAATTGCTGGATCAATTTCTCCAAAGTGCACCTTGATAACGTTTTCGGCGAAGTTATTGGGTATCTCTTCTGCGCTCTCATTAGCGGCTGGAAAGAGCGAAAGACTTTTAGCAATGGCAGTGCTGCTCTTAGTGAAAATCTGTCCGTTATCTGTAGCTGATAGATATCCACCAGTTACATCAAGATCGCCAATTGTTTCAGCGCCTCGGCGAAAATTTGGAGCAAATTGCGTATCGGTGACACCACTTGCAATTAATTGTGCATATAGATGTTGAACGGCGCGAGAGTTTCCTGAGATTTCGATGTGCGCACTTTGTCGTGCGCTAACTTTATTTACACCGGAGTCGGTAACGCCTGGCAACCAACGAGTCAGCGTTAACTCAGCGCCGATGCGATTACTCATTTGAGAGAAGGCGGCATCTTTACTCCGATCACCAAACTTCTCTGCCCGCTCTGTAATCTGCGAGATAAATCTTTGCGAGATCTGAATCGCACTGTTTTCGGTCTGCAAGAGTTCGTGCGCAGCGAGCTCTGCTAGCAACTCTTCAAAGCTTTCATGCGAGATCGATAAGTTGGCGCAGATTTCGTTGCGGCTGGCGCCGGCCTTAAGCGCCGAGTAAAGCGCGGGGGCATCGCTGGAATAAATCGCAACCTGCGAGCGCGAGTTTCCGATGAGAAAGCCGTTGGCCACATGGCTCTGGCGGTATAACGCAGCGCCGTCTTTAAGTTTTGGGTTCTGATTAGTTAGGTTCTTGGTAATTGTCATCTGCGAAGGATTGGCGCTCGGGCCAAGCAGGCGCGGTGAGGCTGTGTGTCAGGGCCAGATACGCGCGCCAATCTTTACGCAGGGGATAAAAATAAATTCACCCCGTGCTCGCCAACGTGCGGCGAACAACGGGGTGAATCTTTAATTTTTTGGGTTTGTGTTACTGAGCCTTGCCAAGAATTCTGTTGACCTTGGTGCCACAGACTGGGCAGATGCCCTGTGCCATGCGACGACCAGAGTCTGAGATCTTCACAGTGCCTTCGAAGTCACGCTTCTCTTTGCACTTAACGCAGTAAGCGTCACCCTTGTATGTCTCTGCTGTCATGATTTGCCTCCAATCGCCGCCTGAGCTCTGAGCGCCCACGCGTGCAAGCATGACGATACCCCTGTCCACGCTCAAATACGCTTAACTAACCCCTAGTTGTGCGGAGTTTTTTTAGCTCAACAGGCTCAGCCAGGGCGCGTTCTGCCGCCTCATACCCATCTAGATAGGCGCTGGCCAGCTCTGAGTCCTCAAATCGGGCCAAGACCTCGGTAAAGGCTGGGCCATGATCAAAGTGCTCCAGATGGATCGCCTCATGGAAGAGGACATAGTCGAGAGCGTAATCCGGGGCGAGCTTTAGTCGATCTGAGATCCGAATCGTGCGGTCAACGCTGGTGCAAGAGCCCCAGCGCTCGCGCATAGGCCGCCAGTTGATCGATGCAGGACGTGCCGTGATCTCTGGGGCTAGGGATGCCATTAGTTCGTGGGTGCGCTCTATAAGGCGTTCTTCGCTCGGAGTTCGTTCTGATTCTTGGCTTCGAATCTTGGCGATCATCTCGGGCACGATCGCGTGTTCATCTGCCTTACTCATCCGCGCAGGGATTGAGACGATGATGCGACCGCCTTGGCGATATGCCGAGATATTTCGTTTGCGACGGGCGGAACGAATAACGAGAATCTCACCCTCTGAAATTCCCGGAAGGGTTAGATCATCTTCGCCAGCAATGTCATCAAAGGCCATTTTGAAACTCCATATGGAAAAAGTACTCCTTCGATTCGAATTTAACTTATCTATCCGCGAAATCTAAAGTACGTGTTGAGAGATTTGCGATGAGTTAAACGCTCATTACAAGGTAATTAATGGGTGTGTCAAATCTCTATTTATTTGATTCTCGGCACTTTTGGTCATAAGTTGCGCTTACGAAGTCCTCGGATAACCGTTCTATATCTGCAAGGGGAAGGCAGATATATGAATGTGCGCCCGGGGACTTCGCTTTTCTTTTCTTAACTAATTCTGAAGTACTAGAGCAAACCCGAGAGATCATCTGGAATAGAAGTGCTTGTCAGGAACTTCTCAGGATCTAACAAATCATCAGCTGTTGGAAGAAAGCCGCTCCAGATTTGATCGCGCTCGCCAACGCTCTTTACTTCACGGATCTTTTTCCAGAAAGTGCTTGCCTCGCGAGTTAGCTTTGGCGAAACTTGCAGACCAAGCATCGATGAGAATAACTGTTGCGCAGGAGATGAAGAAGCGCGACGACGTCGATGTGATTCGCGGAGTTGTTCGATACTCGGAATTCGATCTCCAGCAGCAAGTGAAACGACTTCATCAGTCCAACCATCGATTAGCGCCAAAACAGTTTCCAGTTTTAACAGCGCACTCTTCTGCGCCGGTGATTCTTCAGGTGTAAAAATTCCATTATCTAAAGCAAAGGAAATCGCTTCTCCTTCGCCAGCGCCTTCAGGCATATTTGCTTGCATACCTTCAAAAGCCTCTTGCGCCTGGCGTTGAATGGCATCGATATCGATATGAATACCTTTTCCATATTCCACAACCGCGCTTTGAATATATGAAACTAGCCAAGGGTTATGCGCAAATAAACGAGCTACTGCGCCTTCGCGTAGAGCGTGAAAGATAAAGACTTCAGATTTAGCGATCTCTAAATCAACTGCCCAATTCTCAATATTTTCTGGAATAACAATGGCGCGGGCGGGATCTAGTAGCGGCAGGCCAACGTCGTGGGCGCCGGTAACGCTGGTGGCTAAGGTGCCAATCGACTGCCCCAGTTGAGTTGCGATCATGGTGCCGATAAAGGAGCGCAACATCGCAGTGATCATCTCGATCGGCGGCTGGCCCTGCTCCGGATCGGCAGCCTGTGCGTTCATCGCTTGATCCATTAGATCGGAAATTGCTGAAGATAAACCAGCAGCAAGCGGCTCAATGGTCTTATGCCAACCTGGCATAGTTTCAAGAACCCAATCCATTCGGCTCACTGCAATTGGTGCGTGAGTGGATGCCGGAAAGGCAGTCGCTTCATTTAGCCAGAGCTCTGAAATTTCAAAGGCGTTTTCAACTACCGAAACATCTTTCGTTCCTAGTGGTTTTAACCCTTGCACTTTTACAAATTTAGTAGCGGTATCCCTTGCCGTTGCAATTGAAAGAACTTCTTCTTTTCCATTAGCACCGCTATTGGTTTTTCCAACTTGCGAAAAGAGAGAAGTGAAAGGATTTACAAACCCTGCAGGATTGATTCCAAGTTGTTCAAATTGCGCCTTCATCTGTTCTTGCATCTGGCGCATCATCGCTTCGAAATCTGTACCGCCCTCATTTCCAGAGTTATTGGAGTTATCGGGATCGTTGGGATCATCGGGAGTAAAACCAAAACCGGCCACAATCCGACTCCATTCTCTGTTACTTCTATCTTGTTTTACCTACAACACCTTGGGTGCGAAATTCCTTCCCGCAGGCGCTAGGCTATCTAACATGTCCAACGCTTTCACGGCTCTCATCTGGTGGGTAATTCCGCTCGCAGGCCTGCTTGGCGCACTTGGCTATGTCGTATGGGTTACCCAATTTAAATCAAAGTTTGAATCTGAAACCACCCGCTCTGTCGGCCAATTTCAACGCTTTCAAGACTCCTTCCGCGCCGCTGAGATAACTACAAACACTGCAGCGAACACTGATGAATTAGATGAATTAACTGACCCATCTACCGATGGCGCACCTGCGGGCTCAAGTACCAGCGACTAAATCTCGTGACCGTTCGACTTCCTCGCACCACATCCCTTGTTCTAGCCATTTTCTTCGGTACCGCCTTTCTTGCCCCCCTTCCATTTGTAGTTTTGATGCCTGGTAATGCGCAGAATGTTTTAGATCAAAGCGCTAAAGAAAAGACGATCGCTCTTTCTAAGTCGGCGCCGGCATCGCTGCAGATTTATCCCAGCGATGGAAACCTTTATCTACTCTCAATTTTGATCACCAACCCATCGGCATATGTAACTGGCGTTGAACTTATTTACTCCTGGATGAAGAGTGAAAATGCTGTAATGCCGAGATCGCTATTTTATAAAGATGGTCGAAGTGCAGAAGCAGAGAAGGCGATTGCAAAGACTGAGATGGTTGATTCGCAGGTTGTTGCTAAATCGGTGGCGCTGGAATATCTCAAAGCGAATTACTCGCAATCTTCAGCAGTTGTTATCAAACCAAGTGATCTGGAAATTTCACTTGCTAAGACCGGTGGTCCAAGTGGCGGACTCGCCTTTGCAATCGGAATAATCGAGCTACTTACGAGCGAGAACATTTTGCAGGGCAAGAGCGTTGCAGTGACAGGAACAATTGATAGCGCTGGAAAAGTGGGAAGTATCGGGGGAGTTGCTGAGAAAATTTTGGCGGCAAAGAAGGCTGGTGCAACTCTCATCCTTGTTCCAGAGGCCAATTGCAAAGACCTTGCACCAAATCTTGCGACAATTCCATCTGGGATTAAAATCGCAGCGGTTAGCAGCCTAAAAGAGGCTATGGCCGCGTTCAATTCGGAAGACCCGCGAGGGTGCGCTAACTTAGGAGCATGATGAAAAAGCCAAGCCCGCTAGCAATTACCCTAACTATTCTGGCAGTTATCACTGGCGCACTTGTTGCGTTAAGTGGTTTCTATGTTGATTGGCTCTGGTTCAACTCAGTTGGCTTCACTGGCGTATGGTCAACTGTCCTAACAACGAAGGTCGCGCTCTTTGTAATCGCCGGTCTTCTAACATCTTTAATTATTTCGCTAAATATTTTTCTAGCATTTCGTCGTCGCCCCTTTTATGTTCCAACCTCGGTTGAAGCCGACAACCTAGAGCGCTACCGCGCAACGATCGATCCAATCCGCAAACTAGTCTTTGCCGGAATTGTTTTAGTTCTCTTCTACTTCGGTGGAACAAGTGCTTCAAATCTTTGGGGCTCATGGTTGCTCTTTAGCAACTCAACCGAGTTTGGTGTCCAAGATCCGCAATTCGGCCTTGATATCTCCTTCTTCGCATTCCGCCTACCGTTCTTTCAAACACTTATCGGCTGGGGAATCTCAACTTTAATTTTGGCAACTCTGGCAAGTGCTGCAGTGCATTACCTCTACGGTGGAATTCGTCCGCAGGTTCCACAAGAGCGCACAACAGTTGCTGCTCGCGTTCAGCTTTCAGTTCTACTTGGCTTAATCGTTCTCTTGAAGGCGGTTGCTTACTACTTCGATCGCTTTGCACTCGCACTTAAAGAGAGCAGATTGATCACCGGCCTTACCTACACAGATGTAAATGCAACTCTTCCGGCAAAATCAATTTTGGCAGCGATTGCAGTTATCTGTTCACTTCTCTTCTTTGCAAATATCGTCCGCAAATCATGGCTACTTCCTGCAGCAGGTACCGCGCTTATGGTTGGCGCTTCAGTTCTTATCGCAGGCGTTTACCCAGGTGCGGTTCAACAGTTCCAAGTAAAGCCATCTGAATCATCTAAGGAAGCCCCTTATATTCAGCGCAATATCGATGCCACCCGCGATGCCTACGGCATTGCCGGCGTTGAGATGAAGGATTACCAAGCAACTGTTTCAACGAATTCAGGTCAGCTAGCAAATGATGCAGCGACAATTGCAAATATTCGTTTGATGGATCCAAACGTTCTCTCTGCAACGTTCCGTCAACTACAGCAGATCAAGCCTTACTACTCATTCCCAGAATCACTCGATATCGATCGTTACACAGTTAACGGCGTGCAACGCGATGCGGTTGTTGCAGTTCGCGAACTAAATATCGAAGGTAACCCAAGCCGTAACTGGATTAACGATCACTTGGTTTACACCCACGGTTTCGGTTTTGTATCTGCATTTGGAAATACCGTTGATGCCGATGGCAAGCCAAACTTCCTAGTTGGAGATCTTCCTCCAACAACCGGTCTTGGAAAGTTCCAACCACGCGTTTACTTCGGTGAGAACGTTCCTGATTACTCAATCATCGGTGGACCAAAGACCGATACTCCTGTTGAATTCGACTATCCAGATGATGCTTCAGCAAATGGACAGAAGAACTACACATATACAGGTAAGGGCGGCGTCCCAATGGGCGGCCTCTTTAAGAAATTGCTCTTTGCAATTCAATACCAAGAACAGCGAATCGTTCTTTCAAGTTTGATCAACTCAGAATCAAAGATACTCTACAACCGTTCACCACGTGATCGCGTTGCCAAGGTTGCGCCATGGCTAACTATTGATGGAGATCCATACCCAGCAATTGTTGATGGCAAGATTCAGTGGATCATCGACGGATATACAACCAGCTCTGGTTACCCATATTCACAGACCACAGCACTTGGAGCAGCGACTACAGATGCTCTAACCACAAATTCTGGAGCAGTTACTGCGCAGCGAAATCAGAACATTAACTACATCCGTAACTCGGTTAAGGCCACTGTTGACGCCTATGACGGCACAGTTGTTCTATACCAATGGGATGAGAAGGATCCAGTCCTAAAGACCTGGATGAAGGCCTTCCCAAATACAGTTACTCCAAAGAGCAAGATGTCTAAAGAACTTCTCGAGCACATCCGCTATCCGGAAGATATGTTCCGTGTACAACGCGATGTACTTAGCTCGTATCACGTACAAACTGCCGCTGCGTTCTACGGTGGACAAGATTTCTGGCGCGTGCCACGTGATCCTTCTACATTCGGAGCAAACGCTGGAGCACAACCTCCGTACTACATGACTCTAGAAATGCCAGGTACTGATAAACCAACATTTACTTTAACGACGCCATTCGTTCCACGTGGTGGACGTGAAAACCTTTCCGCATTCGCCGTTGTTGATTCAAATAATGGACCAAATTACGGCAAGATCACAGTTCTGCAATTACCACGAAGCACAAACGTGGCAGGTCCATCACAGGTTGCCTCTAACTTCGAAGCAAAACCTGAAGTTGCTAACTCGCTCTCCTTGCTCCGCCAAGGTGGATCAGATGTTGTACTTGGAAACTTGTTAACACTGCCAGTCGGTGGCGGCCTTCTCTACGTACAACCTGTCTATGTGCGAGCAACTTCAAACACTGCGGCATATCCATTGCTACAGAAAGTTCTCGTATCTTTCGGTGATGTAATTGGATTCGATAGCTCACTTAAGGGCGCACTCGATCAAGTATTTGGTGGTAACTCTGGAACTTCTTCATCCGGATCACCAGTTACATCAACAACCAATAACGCATCTGATGATCTAAAGTCAGCGTTGCAAAACGCAAGACAAGCACTTGCCGACGGTAATGCTGCACTCGCTAAGGGTGATTTCGCTGCCTACGGTCGCGCACAAGATCGCTTAAAAGCTGCACTTGCCGCTGCTATCGCTGCTGAAGGACGTAAGTAATTTTCTTATCGCTTTAATTAACCATTAATTAGGCGGATTTGGCTATTACTTGCCCACCCTTTAGACTGACACTTCCGACGCGGGGTGGAGCAGCTCGGTAGCTCGCTGGGCTCATAACCCAGAGGTCGTAGGTTCAAATCCTGCCCCCGCTACTAGAAGTACAAATGAAATCTGAGGTCTCATTATGAGTAACCAAGTAAAGACGCTCGTCAAGATCAAACATAAAGATCGCAACCGCAAGACTGTTTTCTTCCGCGGAATTATCGCCTTCCCAGCGATCATCTTCGTAGCGACCTTTGCGCAATCATCCTTTAGCGAGAGCGAAAGCTGGGCTGCAGGAACTGCAGGAGTAGTCGCACTGCCAACTTTGCTAGCCCTGGTATTTCGCGGAAAATATCCAAGTTACGTTCTCACCTTTAACCACGCGGTAGTTGAGCTATCAACTCGTTTGGCTGCCTACGTATTGATCTTGAATGACAAGTACCCATCAATTGAAGCTAATTCAAAGGTTGCCGTTCTCTTCCCTGATGTTGAAGGCGGCAAAAAGTTAAATCGCGTTTTGCCTTTAGTTAAATGGTTCTTGGCTATCCCGCATTACATCGTTGGCGCGATCTACCTTGTAATTTCTCTGGTTGTTACAGTCATTGCCTGGGTGCAGACTTCGATTACTGGAAGATATCCTGAATGGGCCGGTGAAATCGTGCTCGGCACAATCGCATACTGGAACCGCGTTCAGGGTTATATGTTGTTACTTGTTACAGACAAGTACCCAACTTTTCGCCTTAAGTAATCTAACTATCTAATAGTTAAAGAGTTAGTTACTACAAATAGCGAGCTAATCGCCATCGCACCCGCTGCATACATAGGAGTTAACGCTCCTGCTGCAGCAATTGGAATACCAATCACGTTGTAGGCGAAGGCCCATCCCAGGTTAACTTTGATTGTTTTCAGTGTGCGCTTGGATAAATTGAGCGCATCTACAACGCTCATTAACTCAGGGCGCATTAAAGTTATATCTGCAGATGAGATCGCAGAATCTGTACCAGTTCCCATCGCCATACTTAAATCTGCTGCCGCAAGTGCTGCCGCATCGTTAATGCCATCACCGATCATCAAAACAGTCTGGCCGGCTGACTTTAGAGCGTTGATTCGATCAAGTTTCTCCTCAGGTAGCGCGCGGGCAATTACATGCTCGCCCTTAATTCCTACAGCGCGCGCAATTGCGCCAGCGCTCTCCTCGTTATCTCCAGTTATTAACCAAGGGGTAATTCCCTTATCAATAAGTGCGCTGATAGTTGCAGCGGCATCTGCTTTAACCTGATCACCAGTTGCAAAGACTGCGATTGCAACGCCATCCCAGGCAAGTACTGAAACGCTGTGGCCAGATTCTTCGCCGCGGGCAATTGCAGCTTCAATTCCAGGATCAAAAGTTGTTGCGCTATGGGCGATTGCCTTTGGTGTTCCGATTAAAACCACTGGAGAGATTGCACCGATCAAAACTCTGCCGGCAACGCCGGCGCCAGGTGTCTGGGTAAATTCGATAACATCTTTACGCACTGCGCCATTGGCAAGCGCGTGAGATGCGATTGCTTGTGCGATCGGATGGTCATTGGCTAGTTCAAGCGATAACGCAGTCGAAAGAATTGTCTTCTCATTTAAAAATTCAGCATAGGTAGCGCCTAGAACTTTGTGAGCGCTGGTTGGAATAGTTGTCTCATGCACCTTCATGACGCCAGTTGTGAGCGTTCCTGTCTTATCAAGAACAACAACATCTACCTTGCGTGCCAGTTCCAATGCACGTGGCTGACGCAACACGATTCCGCGAGCCGCGCCGCGACCTGATGCAACAAGTAAAGCAACTGGAGTTGCTAAACCAAGTGCGCATGGGCAGGCGATAACTAAGACGGTGATCGCAATTTGAATTGAACCAGCGAGTGAACTTCCTTCGCCACCGTTACCTAGGTAATACCAAGCGAAGAAGGTTCCAATCGCTAGCGTTGTAACAACGGGAACAAAGATTGCGGAAATTCGATCGGCTAAGCGCTGAATTGGCGCCTTATTTCCTTGGGCTTGAACGACCATTGAAGTGATGCGCGCTAGCTCGGTATCGCTTCCGATGCGGGTAGCGCGCACAATGATGCGGCCATTGTTATTTAGCGATGCCCCGATAACGCGAGATCCGGGTCCAACTTCAACAGGAGTTGATTCACCGGTCATCATCGCGTTATTTACCGTTGAGATTCCTGAGATAACTAATCCATCAGTTGGAATTCGCGCACCAGGTTTTACAACAAAATCATCACCGATCTGCAACTCTGAAATTGGGACGATTACTTCAAGCCCTTTACGGAGAACAATTACCTCTTTTGAGCCGAGTGCGAGAAGCGCAGCAAGGGCGCTACTAGCACGACGCTTGGCGCGTGATTCAAGATGGCGACCGAGAATCACAAATAACAAAACTCCGGCAGCGACTTCGGTATAGACATCACCCTGTCCTGTTGCATTTGAATATATCGACCAACCGAATGCGCTAAATGAACCGAGCGAGATAAGTGAATCCATTGTTGGGTGAAAGAAATTACGGATCGCCGCGCGGTGAATCGGCAAGGCAACTAGCAAAATCAGCGGCGTAGTTAGACCGATTGCCAGCCAAGCAGTTGGTGAATACAGCGGCGGCAAGATATTGAAGTAATCGAGAGTTAGGAGAATCTCGGTATCAATTGTCTCGCGCCATTGTTCGACCATGGAAACCAAGATCGCAGGCACTGCGAAGATAATTGCGAAGAAGAGCGCAATTCCAGACTTTTTGCTATGTAGCGCAGGGCCGGCACCATCTTCAACCAAAACTGCACCGTATCCAGAACCCTTAATCTTCTTAATCAAATCTGCAGTCTTTACTTCAGCAGGTGCCAAGATATGAACAGTTTCAGTTGCAAAGTTAACGCTGGCGCTGACCCCGCTCATCGCGTTAAGTGATTTCTCAACAGTGTTCACGCATGAAGAACAAGTCATGCCCGAAACCGAAAACGTTCGAGTTGTGAGCGAACTCTTGCTTAAATCAATTGTTTTACCTGGCTTTTCTGGCTCCACACTGGCTGGGCGAGAAAGTTCGATCTTAATATCTTCAGTTCCCATTTAATTTGTCCACAATCTTCTGATGAATCGCAGAGTTTGTAGAAAGCCCACTTCCACCGAGGCTGCCATCGACGCCGGCTACATTGGTAAATCTTCCGCCTGCTTCGCGCACAATAATGTCGAGCGCGGCCATATCCCACAACGCCAGAGATGGTTCTATTGCAACGTCTACCGCACCTTCGGCAACCAACATATGTGACCAGAAATCTCCGATACCGCGGGTGCGCCAAGCAGATGACATTAACTCTTGGAAGGGCGCGAGTCTTTCGCCCCAACCAATAAAGTCAGAGTAAGAAATTGAGGCATCTTTAACTTCGCTTACCTGCGAAACGCTGATGCGTTGTGGGGCTGCTTTATTTACCGAAACAAATGCGCCGTGGCCTTCGCTGGCATGCCAACGACGAAATAGTGCAGGAGCGCTAACTACGCCAACGACCACAACTTCGCGGCCATCGCTCTGCTTTTCAATTAAACCGATCAAAGTAGCCCATGTTGGAACTCCACGCAAAAAATTCTTGGTGCCATCAATTGGATCAATAACCCAGTAACGCTCTGCACTACCTGCATCATTTCCAAATTCTTCACCAACGATTCCATCATCTGGGCGGTGGTTCTTAAGTAGCGCGCGCAAAGCTTCTTCAGTTGCCTTATCGGCATCTGTGACAGGTGTGTTATCTGGCTTAGTTGTAACAACTAAATCAATAGATTGGTAGCGCGCTAAGGTAATTGAATCTGCTGCATCTGCCAGGCGAATAGCCAGCGCTAAATCATTGCCGCGCGAAAAGGACATGTTGTCAGTCTATCGCGGGCGGGTTTGAATCTTTAAGCTCTAAAAGTGATCTCAGACTTGCAACTCGTGCGCTTCGCTCAGCGTTTACAACGCCATCTGGGTTAGCCCATTCATTTAAGCGACAGCCGATTTCATGGTGTGAACAATTTGGCATGCAGGTTTGTGTGACCTCATAGAGATCGTTAAATGCAGCGACGATCCGATTGGAATCAAGATGAGCCAGCCCAAAGGCGCGGATTCCTGGAGTATCGATAATCCAGCCTTGTGAAGGAGATAGATCGGGGGATAACGGCAGCGCAATTGCACTTGATGAGGTGTGGCGACCGCGTCCGGTTACATCGTTAACATCGCCCGTAACGCGATCAGCGTGTGGCACAAGTGCGTTAATTAAAGTGGATTTACCAACGCCAGAATGGCCAACTAAGACCGAAGTCTTGCCATTTAGTAGTGAAAATAAATTAGCCAAATCTCTTTCGCGGGTATCAGATTTAATCGCGGCAGTTGCGATCTCTACCCCGAGAGTTTCATATTCATGTAAGAAATCTGGAACAGCTGCAACATCCGTTTTGGTAACGAGCAAAATAGGTTTAATGTTTTCGTGGAAAGCGCAGACCAAGAAGCGATCAATAAGACCACGGCGAGGTTCAGGATTTGCCGCGGCAACAACAATCACCAACTGATCAATATTGGAAACGATGGTGCGCTCCATCTTGGCGGCATCATCAACGGTTCTACTCAAACTATTGCGGCGAGGTGCGATTGAAACAATGCGCGCCAGAGTTCCTTCGGTGCCCGAAACATCTCCAACAAGATTCACTAAATCACCAACAACGACAGATTTTGGACCCATCTCGCGCGCCTTCATCGCGGTGACAATGACGCCACCATCTGTAATACAAGTTGTGCGACCGCGATCTACAGTTGTAACTAAGGCTTGAATTGCATCAGCGTGAGCGGGGCGATCTTTACTTCTTGGGCGGGTGCGCCGCGCAGGGCGAATCCGCGCATCTGATTCATCAAATTCGCGTGGCGTCATGAGACCAAACTCTGCCAAAGCCCAGGAAAATCGGGCAAGGTCTTACGGGTTGTTGCAACGTTTTCGATTTCAACGCCAGGAATTACCAATCCAATAACAGCACCAGCTGTTGCTAGTCGGTGATCTTCGTAAGTGTGGAATGTGCCGCCATGTAAACCTTTACCCATTGCGCCGTGCGGAGTTATATGGAGTGAAGTTTCATCTTCAACGACGTTGCCACCAAGTGAGTTAATTTCGCGGGTAAGAGCGGCTAAACGATCTGTTTCATGCAGACGTAAATGCCCGATACCGCGTAGATGAGATGGCGAATCTGCAAGAGCTGCCAAAGCTGCAATTGCTGGCGTTAACTCACCAACATCGTGTAAATCGATATCGATTCCGTGGATGCTTTCGCCACCTGTAATTGTTAAGCCATCTTTACCGCGCGAGATAGTTGCGCCCATCGCAGTTAAGATCTCGCGCAGCTGATCACCAGGCTGAGTTGTAACTTCTGGCCAATCTGCAATAGTGATTGATCCGCCACAGACCATAGCTATAGAAAGAAACGGTGCAGCATTTGAAAGATCTGGCTCTATAACTAAATCTTGTCCGTGCAGCGCACCTGCAGAGACGCTCCAACTGTTAGCTGATTTATCAACAGTTACTTCTGCACCGAAATCACGGAGCATCTGCACCGTCATATCGATATGTGGCATTGATGGAAGTGGTCCACCTTTATGCGTTGCAACTATTCCATCGCGCGTACTTGGCGCAATTAAAAGGAGCGCTGATAAGAATTGACTTGATGCGCTGGCATCAATTGTTAACGCACCGCCCGGAATCTCGCCTTTGCTCTTAACAACCATTGGCAAGCTGTAACGACCACCATGTTCGATTTCGATTCCGAGATCTTCGAGTGCTGCGATAACTGGCCCAAGGGGACGTTCGTAAGAACGGGGATCGCCATCAAATGAAATATCGCCTTGTGCCAGCGCAGAAAGTGGCGGCAAGAAGCGCATAACGGTTCCGGCGTTTCCAACATCAACCTTGGCAGGCCCGCGAAGTGGCGCAGGAGTTATCTCCCAAGCCCAATCGGTTTCTTTTATGGATATGCCCATTGCACGAAGTCCAGCAACCATTAACTCGGTATCGCGTGAGATAAGTGGGCGCTTTAAAAGTGAAGGGCTCTGGGCTTGCGCAGCGAGAATTAGCGCGCGGTTGGTCACCGATTTTGAACCCGGGATTACTACTCGCGCGCTGACTTTCTTATCTCCACGAAATGGAGCGGGCCAGAGCATAAGCAACAGTCTACTCTCTACCTATGTGCGGTCGTTATGCCAGAGCGCAAGAGATGGACGAGATCATCGGGGAATTTAACCTCGATGGATCAACCCTTGATGCTTCGCTGCCGTTGAATTGGAATATCGCACCGACCAATGAGATTTACATTATTCGAGATACTCCAGGAAACACCAATTCTTTAGAGAGAATATTGGATAGCGCATCGTGGGGAATCATCGCGCCGTGGCAGAAGAACTTTGCCGAAGCGCGCGCCTCGCAATCACATGCAATTAATGCGCGTAGCGAATCAATTCATGAGAAGCCAACATTTCGCCAAGCCTTTCGCACAACACGATGTTTAATTCCAGCAACCGGTTATTACGAATGGGCGACATCTTTAGGTCAGTACCCACCAAAACAACCTTTCTACATAACTTCTGCAGAACCCAAAAAATCACTTTCGATCGCTGGAATCTGGAGCACTTGGAAGAATGAGAAAGGCGAAGAGATTCAATCTGCCGCGATTATTACTCGCGAAGCAGTTGGCGAGTTAGCAACTATCCATAGCCGGATGCCAGTCTTTATGGAGCGCAATAAGTGGAGCGATTGGTTAGATCCAAAGAATCGTGAGATCGAAGATTTAATTGCGTTAATGCAGAACCCAGATCCAGCCGCTGGGTTGGTAACTAGACCGGTTTCATCGCAGGTAAATCTGGTGGCAAATAACGGCCCCGAATTAATTGCTGAGATCGAACTGGGAGAGGCGCAGACGCTCTTTTAAGGTTCGGCGTTAAGCGGGCATAAAGAGCGATTTCTACGACTTTGGGATAGTGTGTAAGAGATGGCATCTAAAGATCTAGTCCTAGAGAGCGCTTCCGATCGCAATACTCGGTTCGAGCGCGATGCCATTGTGTTTATGGACCAGTTATATGCAGCAGCGCTTCGTTATACAAAGAACCCCGAAGATGCGCGCGATTTAGTTCAAGATACTTATCTAAAAGCCTTTAACTCATTCCACCAATTTGAAGAAGGCACTAACTTACGTGCCTGGCTCTATCGCGTTTTAACAACCACATTTATTAACTCTTATCGTAAAGATCAACGCCGCCCACAACTTGCAGCTGGGGAACTCGAAGATTGGCAGTTAGCTGAGGCGCAATCACATACGAGCGATCTCGGAAAATCTGCAGAAGTAGAAGCGCTAGAGAATTTGCCAGATAGCGATATCAAACGCGCGCTGCAAGACATCCCCGAAGAATTTCGCATCGCCGTTTACTTGGCTGATGTTGAGGGTTTTTCCTACAAAGAGATCGCAGATATCGTCGATGTTCCTGCCGGCACTGTGATGTCACGTCTGCACCGCGGACGTAAGTTACTGCGCGAAAAATTAGCCGACTATGCAAAAGAACTTGGTTACTCCACCGATGCCAAGCCGGCAAATAAGAGCGGAAAGGGGGAGAAGGCATGAGCCATCTCGAAGAGATTCCATGTATTGAGGTTCTCTCCTCCGTTGTCTTTATCATCGAAGGCGTTGTTGAAGAGACCCATAACCCACAAGCGATTGAATCTCACCTAAATACTTGCGCTGCTTGTCGCGCAGAAGTTGAGCACGAGCAAGCAATGCATACCCTCTTGCAGGATGTGCTGCGTCGTTCTTGCGATGAGAAGGCCCCGGAAGATTTGCATCGCAGCATCCACGAAGAGCTTCTCCGCCAAGCAAGTGGTACTGGCGTTACTGAAGTCGTAACGCAATACAGCATGACCGAAATTTCAATTGAAATCGATGAGTTCGGTAACGTAGAACATCGCGAAATTCAGATTGAACAAACTCATGTTCAGCACTTCATAGACGACGAGAAGTAATTAACTATTTATGCGCCCAGCAGATGAGGTAATCGGAGCAGTCGGTTTCTCGGTAATGACCGTTCGCCCCGGTGATACCTGTCTAGCAATGGGAATCTCTGATCTACCAATTCTTGCGCCGGGCCATTTAATGAGCGTGATGGAGAGCGCATGTGTTGCAGCGCTGAGCGAGTATTTAGAAACTGGCGAGACAACGATCGTCGATAAGTTCGATATCTCGGTTATTGATTCCGTTGGAATTGGCTCTGAAATTCGCGGAGCCGCGCGCTGTACGGAAATGGATGGGCGTTCGATGATCTTTGAATGCGATATCTATGAAGGTGAGCGCCATATCGCTTTTGCCATAATAGAAAGAACGGCGGTGGAGCGAGTATCTTTCCTCGCCCGCACCGCCGCGCAATCTTTAATTAAGCCTTCTTAGTGGCCCAGAAGATCTCGGCAATTTCATCGATCTTTGCGATCAACTTATCTGCAACAGCCAAATCTTGAGTTCCCTTTGTACCGGCAGCTCCTGCCAACTTTGTCGCCTCGTTAAAGAGTGAGTGAAGTTGTGGGTATGCCTCAAAGTGTGGGGCCTTGAAGTAATCAGTCCAGAGAACCCAGAGGTGCTCTTTAACTTGATGTGAACGCTCTTCTTTGATTGCAACTGAACGTGAACGAAAATCTGCATCTGGGTTAGCTGCATACTTTTCCATGCATGCCTTAACTGAGAGCGCTTCGATCTTTGCCTGTGCTGGATCGTAAACTCCGCATGGCAGATCGCAGTGTGCGTGGACAGTTACCTTTGGTGTGAAGAACTTCTTCATTTTCTCTCCCTTTATCTTTATATTTCTTATCTTTATTTCAAAACCTGTATGTGTGAGACTACCGCCCATGGGCTTCTTTGGCATCTTCGGCCGTGTGATCGTGGAAGGCACTTCGATGCAGCCGACCTATAACCCGCTTGATTGGCTACTTGTTCACTACGGCTTCTTAGGCAAAAAATACCTGTTTCTGCGCCTCGGCGATGTCGTTGTCGTAGAGCGCGAAACCCAGCCTGGCATCTTCTATGTAAAGCGGATCGTAGAAATATCAATCGATAACGGCGGCACGAAGAGTTACTACGTACTTAGCGATAACGAAGCTGGAACAGATTCTCGCAAATGGGGTTTCTTAAGCGAGGCTGAAATTATTGGAAATATAATTACGCGAATAAAGAAGAATTAACGCGTAAACGCTTCATACATCAACGCTTTAGCTTCTTCCTCGTGCAAATGGTGGTTACCAGTTGCAGGAGATGCTGATGCGCGACGAGAAATTCTGCGAAGTATGCGACCGTCAACTGCAGTTCCACCGATTACTTCAGTGGTGCTGAGTGCAACGTGTGGCCATGGACCTTGGTTAGCAGGTTCATCTTGTACCCAGAGCAAGTTTGCATTTGGATGCTTCTTCGCTTCAACTTCCATCTGTGCAACAGGAAGTGGATATAAACGCTCAACGCGAACAATTGCAGTACTGCTGTCATTTAACTTGGTTCGCTCTGCAACAAGGTCGTGATAAATCTTTCCTGAGCAGTAGATCAAACGTGATGCGTTGTTAACTGTGGCATCACCAATTACTGGCAAAAATGTTCCAGATGTGAAATCACTGATCGATGAAGCAGCTGCGCGCAGACGGAGCATCGACTTCGGTGTGAAGACAACCATCGGACGGCGCTTTGGATTTGCTGCATGGAAGCGCAACAAGTGGAAGTAAGAGGCCGGTGTGGAAGGTTGTGCAATCGTCATATTCTTCTCTGCAGCAAGTGATAAGAAGCGTTCAATGCGCGCAGATGAGTGATCTGGGCCTTGTCCTTCATAACCATGTGGCAGAAGCAAGACAACTGATGAACGCTCGCCCCACTTTTGAAGTGCCGATGAGATGAATTCGTCGATAACTGTTTGCGCACCGTTGGCGAAGTCACCGAACTGACCTTCCCAAAGCACAAGCGCTTCTGGGCGAGCTACCGAATAGCCATATTCAAAGCCCATCGCAGCATATTCAGATAAGAGCGAATCGACTACAAAGAACTGACTTTCATCGGCAATTAGCGAACGAAGCGGGAACCAGTCAGAACCATTCTCTTTATCGACAACAACTGCATGGCGATTGCTAAATGTTCCGCGACGTGAATCTTGTCCCGCTAAACGAACTGGGCGACCTTCTTTGAGAAGTGAACCGAAGGCGAGCATTTCACCAGTTGACCAGTCGATGGTGCCATCGTTGATTGATTCCGCACGCTTTTGCAGCTGTGGAAGCATCTTAGGATGGATGTGGAAACCTTCTGGGATCGCAAGTTGTGTCGCTGCAATTTCGCGAACCAATTGTTCTGAGATAAATGTTGGGACATCTTCAGCATTTGGAACAATTGGAGGCTGGAAGTTTGGATCGTGCTCTTCTTCATAATTAGCAACGGATGCATAAACTTCTTCAAGTTGTGTCTGGTAGTCGCGCGCTAACTGCTCGGCTTCTTCCGGAGTGATATCTCCGCGACCGATAAGTGATTCGGTATACAAGGTACGAGTTGAGCGCTTGGCATCAATTAATTTGTACATCATTGGTTGTGTGAAGCTTGGCTCATCGCCTTCATTGTGGCCACGACGACGGTAGCAAACCATGTCAATGACAACATCTTTATTAAATTTTTGGCGGTATTCGAAGGCTAAGCGAGCTACGCGAACACATGCTTCTGGGTCATCGCCATTTACATGGAAGACCGGCGCCTCGATAGCTTTGGCAACATCTGTTGAGTAACGAGATGTACGTGATGCATGAGGTGAAGTTGTGAAGCCAACTTGGTTATTTACAACGATATGGATAGTTCCACCGGTGCGGTAGCCCTTTAGTTGAGATAACTGCAGAGTTTCAAAGTTAATACCTTGTCCCGCAAATGAAGCATCTCCATGGAGCAAGATAGGCAGAACTGAGTACAGATCCTTAACATTTAACTTATCTTGCTTGGCGCGAACAATGCCTTCTAGTACTGGGTTTACCGCTTCAAGGTGTGAAGGGTTGGCAGCGAGATAAATCTTGGTCTGTGCACCAGATTCTGCGGTGAAGACTCCTTCAGTACCTAAGTGGTACTTAACATCGCCCGAACCGTGTACTTCATTCTCTTTGTAATGTCCTTGGAACTCTTGGAAAATTTGTCCGTATGACTTGCCAGCGATATTTGCCAGAACATTTAGGCGACCGCGGTGTGGCATACCGATACAGACTTCATCTAAATTCTTTTCGGCAGCAGATGAGATAACTGCATCAAGAATTGGAATTACAGATTCGCCGCCTTCGAGTGAGAAGCGCTTCTGTCCAACGAATTTAGTCTGCAAGAAAGTTTCAAATGCTTCTGCGCTATTTAGTTTGCGCAAGATGCGGATCTGTTCTTCGCGATCTGGCTTGGTAAAGCCGATTTCAACGTGTTGCTGAATCCACTTACGCTCTTCTGGATTTGAAATATACATATATTCAACTGCAACAGAGCGGCAATATGAATCGCGCAGAATTCCGAGGATCTTGCGCAGCTTCATAAACTTCTCGCCACCAAAACCACCAGTTGCAAATTCGCGATCGAGATCCCACAAAGTAAGTCCGTGAGTTACGACATCAAGATCTGGGTGTGAGCGCTGTACATATTTGAGCGGATCGGTATCTGCCATCAAGTGGCCGTAGGTGCGGTAAGCCTGAATTAACTGCTGAACGCGCGCAGTTTTGTTGATCTCTTCATCTTTAGAGAATTCAAAGTCAGATGCCCAACGAATTGGCTCGTATGGAATACGAAGTGCTGCAAAGATTTCATCGTAGAAGTTTTCGGCACCGAGCAAGATTTCATGAATGCGGCGAAGGAAATCACCAGATTGCGCGCCTTGAATAACGCGGTGGTCGTAAGTACTTGTCAGAGTTATTACCTTGCTGATCGCCATGCGGGCCAAGGTCTCTTCACTTGCACCTTGGAATTCGGCTGGATAATCCATCGCGCCAACGCCAACGATTAGGCCTTGTCCTTGCACCAAACGTGGCACTGAGTGAACTGTGCCGATTGTGCCTGGGTTTGTTAGCGAGACAGTTGTTCCTGCGTAATCTTCAACGGTAAGTGCCCCAGCGCGGGCCTTCTTAACGATCTCTTCGTATGCAACCCAGAACTGACCGAAATCTAACTCTTCGCAACCCTTAATTGATGGAACAAGTAGTTGCCGGGTTCCATCGGGCTTTGCCAAGTCGATCGCAATACCAAGGTTGATATGTTCTGGCTTTCCAAGTGCAGGCTTGCCATCTACCTCGCCATAGAAAGCGTTCATCTCTGGCATCGCACGAAGCGCCTTGATCATGGCATAAGCGATGATGTGAGTGAATGAAACTTTTCCACCACGTGTGCGCTTTAAATGATTTGTAATAACGGTGCGGTTATCAATCATCAACTTGGCAGGAATTGCGCGCACACTTGTTGCAGTCGGAACTGTCAGCGATGCTTCCATCGATGCAACAACGCGACCGGCAACCCCACGAAGTGGTTCCATCGTTGCCGCACTCGGTGTAATCAAAACCGGTACAGGTTTAACTGGCGCTTGTGCCGGAGCTGGAGTTGAAACTATTGGTGCAACAACTGGCGCTGGTGTTGAAACGACAGGTGCGGCAGCAACAGGTGCTGGCGCAGAAACTGGAGTAGATGTAACAGGTGCTGCCAAGGTTGATGGCGCAGGTGTTAAAACTTGTTGTGTCGCTTTTGGAATTGGTGGAACTGGTGGAGTTCCAACTTTTGGCGCGCTTGTTGTTGCAGCTGCACCTGGGTTATAAGTCTTAAAGAATTCAATCCATGAAGGTTCGACGGAAGTTGGATCGGCTTGGTAACGCTCGTACATCTCTTCGACGAGCCAATCATTGGCTCCGAAATCTGCCGACACGGGCAACCCCTTCTTCGCGATTAACCTTGAGCATTACAGTGGTAATTAACGCTTAATACGTGGCTAAGACTATCGGCTGAGCCGAGCATGAATAAATCCCGTAGCGCCGACCTCGAGCGCGATATTGACCACAATCGCGCCCGGAAACTCAGCGCGACAAGGGGCCAGAGGATTGGCAGAGTTGGCGCATGAACTCAGGATCTCCGATGCGACCAATGGCCATTGTCAGCGGTGGAAGCCGTGGGCTGGGCTTTGAAACTGCGCGGGGGTTGGCGGCAAGCGGCTATGACTTAGCGCTGATCGCGAAAGATCCGGCAAGGTTGAATTCAGCGAGAGAACAACTCCTTTCAGAATTTTCCACTTCGCAACCTGGTTTAAACATTACAACGCATGTGGCAGATTTAGAAAACCAAGAAATTACCCGCAAAGTCGCTGAAGAGATAACTGCTTCACTTCCAACGCCACAAGTAATGGTTTTGGCACATGGCGTGATGAGCGAGAAGATGTCGAAGACTCTGCGCACAACCGATGCCGAATGGAATCGCGTAATGGCGATTAACTTAGATTCTGTTTTTACATTAGTAAATGTGATTGCACCTGCGATGGCCGATGCACGCAATGGAAGGCTAGTTATCTACTCAGCATGTTTAGGAAGAATGTCGGGACCAGGAAATGCTGGGGGACTTGCACCGTATCGAATTAGTAAAGCTGGCGTTAACGCACTTGTTAGAAACCTGGCACATGAAACCGGACTTGGCGCTCGCGGATTTTATGTTGATGCGATCTGTCCAAATCATTCGCGCACAGATATGGGCGGGCCCGATGCACCACGTAGCGCCGAAGAAGGTGCCGAGACAGCAATCTGGCTTGCAACTGCAGATATTTCAGAACGTGGAACCGATCAAGTAACGGGACTGCTTTGGGAAGATAGAAAGATCGTACCTTTTTAAACTAACCCGTCTTTAGATTATTTACGCTCTTCGGGAATTATCGTTACGGCAAAATAGAGCACTGGTATTGCAAGTAATAACAATGGAATTGCGCCGATTAAGAAGCCACCTTCGAATTGATATTTAACAACTCCCAAAACAATTAAGTTTGCAAAGACTGCCGGCCCGCGGCCCCAATTCTTTCTCTGTGCAAATGCGCGCCCACATGCCAAGAGCCCAAGGCCACCTGCCAACGAGAAGAGCAGCACTCCCGCTAGCGGCGGAATCTCGCGATCTTCATGGGTAATTCCCATTACGCCGACCCAGACACCTAGGGCTAACACAACTGCACCCTCTATATAGAGAAGGGCTGACGCGATGGAGCGCTTACGCGCTTGCTTGGCAGGATCGGTGTTCATAAGTCGGAAGGATATCAGGATCAACTTTGAGCGCGTTGGGGTGTAGCACAATGGAAATGGGTCGGTAATGAATTATTACGAAAAATCGAGCACAAATTTATCAACACAAAGTCATAAAAAATGAGTAATTGATCAGGCCTACAATCAACAGGTGCTGTATCCGGCTTTTGGGTTGGCTCTTCATAAATACAGGCGGGTAGAGACAAAATCTTCTCTCACCTTCCTGATTTGTTTTAAACAATTTGTGACATTACATATCGCAAGTTTTCCTAAATTTACGGCTAGAAAAATCGGGCAATCGGGCACGAAAGCCGGGTAGAAATCCCTATTTTTTATAGTTCCTGATGACTTTCTTAATTATCTTCTCAAGCTCTATCAAGGAAATTGAGTCTGCCCCCATCGTCTCCACATGCCCGCCCGTACTCCTCATTTCTTCGTAGGACAAAAAAATTGGGATCTGAAGGTCTTTTCGAATTACTTTGAATACCATTTTTTCTACGTCGAGCGCTTCTCTCCCAGACTCAAATTGCCAAACTTTGTAGGTAACCCATCCCCTCGCATTAAACCTACCTAAACGATCCATATGCTTTTTTACATTGCCGATTCCAATTTTATGGGCATTTAGTTCCTGATTTGTTATTAGGTAAACGTATGAATTTTTGTCCATGCCCAGGCCCGCTGGAGCGCAGTAAACGCATCCTTTATGCCCACTTTTAACATTTCCAAGAGAGGGGGTGATGATTCTTTTGCAGATTAGGCACCTACATTTCCACGGAGTATTCATGTTCACATAAGCTTCTAGGGGTTTTAAATCTGCCTTGAACATGATTGCTACGGCAGCGGCCTCTGGGGTTCTTTTCGAGTTTCCAATGGCCACAAGTCCACAAGGGATGCAACCGCCTTGCCCACTGAGAATTGAGTTATATTCTGGATAACCAATTTCTCCACATTTTAAGCATTTACATTTCCATCTTGCATGTGTTCCAGGATATGGCACAAGCGGTTCAAGTTTTGCTTTCCTCATTACTTGGGCGATTTTTTTCGGATTTGCAATTTTGGCTCCTGCACAGTCCATACAGCCAAGCCTTAGATTTTTTCTAGCTAATAAGAAATTTCTTCTAATTTCTTTATTCTTTCCACAAACTAAACAACGGACTCTAACAAGATCGCTATTTCCCGTGTGCTTTCCAACTGCATCTAAATTATGTTTAGCAAGTAATTGAATGTGTTTTTCAAGGGTTACCTGAGATAAGCCTGCTGATGTTCGTGCGCATTTTTCGCAACCTTTGTTTCTCCCCTTTTTCCCAAGAGTGTCCCAATTAATATTAGAAACTTTTTTGCAGAGTAAACATTTGATTTGGAATGATGTTCTTTTATCCACCCATTTATATGCACCAACAAGTTCCAGCTTCTGTATTTTCAACTTCATTAGTGCCTGATCAGGAGATACCCTGCTTGCCAATCCTGTTTTTGCAAAACTACATGGTCTACATCCACCCTGCCCACGTTTAATTAAACTGTATCGTGGAAAAACTATTTGCCCACAATCAAGATGTAGGCACTTCCATTTTTCGTTAGCACTTTTGTATGGCTCTAAAGGCTTCAAACCAGACTTCAGCATGAGCTGTTCTGCATCCTTGGGAACCGTCTTTTTAGACACAATTAATTGTATTTCCATTGAATTAGACGTGCCATCACTATGCGATTGAATCTCAACTTTTCAAAAGATGGGCAAATGAAAAGGATTTGGCTAGAGTAAAGGGGTGAAGTTCTTTGGAGTAATCCTCTCAGCCCGAAATTGGCCGATTTTCCTATCCAGAGGTAAACCACTAATAGGTCTTACACTTGCATCGATTTTAGCGACTGGCGTCTTGACTGGATGCTCCTCTGAGCCACCAATCGCGATGCCCCCCGCTCAAGTGACCAGATTTGTGCTAGATCTTTCTGGCTCCAATGATGTGAATAATCAGTACGACCGAATGAAACCAAGTATTTACAAAGAGTTAGCCCTAGATTCACTAGGCAATCCATTTTCACCGGAACCGTCCGGCCCAATTGATCTGTCGATGACTTACATCGTGGGAAGTGCTTCTCAAGCAAGCGTTACATCAATAACCAAGTCCGACTTTGGGTATAAATTATTTGTGGACTTAGAAAAAGTCTATGGACGTACAGGTGATCAGATTTCAACGGACTGGCCACTGGTACTCGCATCCTATAGACAGGCTTTAAGTCTGAAAAATATTGATGATGCTAAGGCATGTATAAATAAGATTTATGGAACGATGGAAGTCAACCTTGGTGACGATATCTCCAAGGAAATTGCAGCCCGACTTTGTGATGGCGCTTTTTCTACAATTAATTTGATTGAGAATCAGATTCCAGATTCATTTCTTCAGGCATCGGGTTCTGACGTTTTTGGTGCATTTCGAGAAATTGACACTTGGGTAGAAAAAATTAAAGTAGAGCAACCAAGCGCACGTATTAAGGTTATTTTCGCTTCAGATATGGTCCATTGGACAAATGGCCAAAGAGATCTCTTCGGTTCCTCAGGTCTACTAAGCGGGTTAATTGGCAAAGATCAGATCTGTGCTATTGCCAAAACTCAGGCTGAGCTTTCTGCCTTAAATATTCAAGGAGTAAGAGTGGACATAATTGGTCGGGGAAATGCAAAGAGCGTCTCTGCCGACGAAGGTGAAGCTTTGGCTATATTCTGGAAATGCTTTGCTGATGCCTCTGGATTTGATCTAAAAACTTCGACAGACGGGAGAGCGTAATGGCAAGAAAAATTTCTAAGGGCATGAAAGCTTGGGCTCAGGAAAGCGGCACCCGTGATGGAAAGGCTGAGATTCCGAGTGAAGATTGGGGAACCGGCTCTGTTCCATTTTTCATTGAGAGCCTTGCAGAGTATCAAAAGCGGGCTAAGAATTTGATCCTGAACTCTCGGCTCGAACTGAATGCAAAGATTGATGCAATTTTGGGCCGTGCCAAGGAAATTCACTTCTTAGAGAAGGAACTTGTGAATCAGGAAAGCTATGCGGCAAAGCGTGAAGCCAGAATTCAGGAAATTAAGGATACTTTGAATGGTTACAAGGAGGAACAGCCAATCGGGCGCTTTGCTCGAGTTCAAGCCATTAGTTCAATTGTGCATTTTCCAGTTTTGCTAGTTCTGGCAGCAGGTGAGTACTTCGTAACAAAAGATGCGGTAATTAAAATTATTGGTGGAAATGGTTTAGAACCTGAGACGGTAGCAATCGCAGTGGCTCTTCTGACTGTCATGGGAGCCCACCTAATTGGCACGTTACTCAAAATGAAGTTGGACCGTCAGCGCCCACAAGAAAACTGGGTTAAACGCATTACTCTCGTACTGGGAATAAGTCTTATCTCTGTCGTGATTTTTTTAGCTGTTCTCAGAGCGGCGAACACAGCTGATGGAAAGTCTGTCTCACTTGAGAGAGTACTTGGAAAAGAAGACCTTTCACGAGTGCTTTATCTCATTGTATTTTTCTTTCTATTACAGGCAGCCTTTCTTATCGTTGGCGCGGTCATGGCATTTCTTCACTACTCACCCATATCTCATGAACTCCATTCTTCGAAGAGGAGTTTGATTCTTGAAAAGAGAAAAGTGAAAAAAACTCAAAGGCAATTGGCAAAACTTGGATCAGATCTATTCTTAAGTAGAGAACTTGTTAATGCTGAAATTGAATCAATAAGAGCTCAAGTTGAACTACTGGGAGCGGAATACGTCTCGACTTGCTCCTCCTATAAAACCGCGAATATTCACTCAAGAAGAGATGAATTGAATGCCTCTCATCCCGCAATGCAGGAGCCTGGCTTTGAATTCGGAGTTAATCAGTTCGACGACATCATCGAACTCGCTGAGAAGAATTTCACACGTGAAAGAGCCCTTTAGTTCAGAACTCTTCAAAATTTCTTCACCAAATGAATCAGCCTTGCAATTGAGTTCGCATAGTTTCTTGGTCGCTGATTAAAAATCAGGCCACTCTACCTTCGGTATAAGGATTTTCTAACACTCGCTATCCTTACCCCATGGCCCGCGAATACGATCTAGAGATAGCTGCAATTGGTGCAACGCTTCTCTCTATCGAAAAGGTCTTGGATCTTCCTAAGTTAGAGGCAGAAGCCGTTGAACTTGAAGCAGCTGCCGGTGTTCCGAATCTTTGGGATGACCCAGAAGCGGCGCAGAAGGTAACGAGTAAGTTATCTCGAGTTCAGAGCACTATCGCTCGATTGAAAACACTTCGTCGCAGAGTTGAAGATCTACCGATCTTGTTTGAACTCGCAGGCTCTGAACCTGATGGTTCTGGATTAGCGGATGCGGAACTCGAATTAGATTCTGCAGTTAGGGCGATTAGCGAGTTAGAAGTTACGACTCTTCTCAATGGTGAATATGACGATCGTGATGCTTTGATAACTATTCGCTCTGAAGCCGGTGGCGTTGAAGCCGCGGACTGGGCAGAAATGTTGATGCGTATGTATCTGCGTTACTGCGAACGCCACGAATTCAAAGTGGATGTGCTTGAAACTTCCTACGCCGAAGAAGCGGGAATTAAATCAACTACTTTCCGCGTTGGCGCACCTTATGCATATGGAACTTTATCCGTTGAGCAAGGCACTCATCGTTTAGTGCGTATCTCTCCATTTGATTCGCAATCTCGCCGCCACACATCATTTGCTGGCGTTGAAGTTGTGCCAGTTGTAGAACAGAGCGATCACATTGAAATTGATGAAAAGGAAATCCGCGTAGATGTATATCGCTCATCTGGCCCTGGTGGACAAGGTGTAAACACAACAGACTCTGCGGTTCGTTTAACTCATATTCCAACTGGGATTGTTGTCTCTTGTCAGAACGAGCGCTCACAGATTCAGAACAAAGCAACAGCAATGGCTGTCTTGCAATCAAAATTATTGGAACGTCGTCGCCAAGAAGAACAAGCCAAGATCAATGCTTTGAAGGGCGATAATTCAGGCTCTTGGGGTAACCAAATGCGCTCTTATGTATTAGCGCCTTACCAAATGGTTAAAGATTTAAGAAACAACCACGAAACTGGAAATACTTCAGCAGTATTAAATGGTGAAATCGATGATTTCATCGAAGCGGGAATTCGCTGGCGCAGATCTAGCGCTTCATAAATATTTATTTCAAGTAATTTTTTTCACATTGAGCGCAATTCACGCGTAGATATCTGGTGATATTTCCTGAGAATCCACGCAATTTGCACCGATATCAGGCGCTTTTCGCAGATCTATACCTAAACTAGGTCTCAGTACGGCAGCCAAATTCCCCCATATCCATGGCGCCCAAAAGGAACGAAGGAGTTCGTGTGATTCGTTTTGAGAATGTGACGAAGCTTTACTCAGGTCAAGAACGACCTGCGCTAGACACAGTGAGCCTAGAAATTGTTAAGGGAGAGTTCGTCTTCCTTGTTGGTCTTTCAGGTTCAGGTAAATCAACTTTCCTTCGTTTGATCTTGCGTGAAGAGCGACCATCTCAGGGCGTCATCCACGTTGCTGGAAAAGATTTAGGGCAACTTCCAAATCACAAGATTCCAGATCTGCGTCGCCAAGTTGGAACTGTTTTCCAGGATTTCCGTTTGCTACAGAATAAAACAATTTCCGAAAACGTCGCCTTCACTTTGCACGTCCTTGGTTATTCCAAGAAAGAGATTGCTCGCGAAGTACCAGAAGTTCTTGAACTCGTTGGTTTGGAAGATAAGGCAGATCGCATGCCAACCGAGATTTCAGGTGGAGAACAACAGCGCGTGGCAATTGCCCGCGCATATGTGAGCCGCCCGGCGATCATCATCGCCGATGAACCAACCGGAAACCTTGATCCAGCAACATCTGTTGGAATCATGAAGTTGCTCGATCGCATTAATCGCGAAGGCACTACTGTTTTGATGGCTACCCACGATGCCGGCATTGTGGATCAGATGCGCAAGCGCGTCATCGAATTAGATGCAGGCCACGTTATTCGTGACCAGGTTCGCGGCGTCTACGGATACACGGGCTAGTTAGATTCAAGGGATAAGGTAAAGACATGCGCGCAGGATTCTTATTAAGCGAAGTCCGTATTGGGCTACGCCGTAACCTAACAATGACCTTTGCGGTCATTGTTACTACTGCGATCTCACTTTCCCTTCTAGGTATTGGGTTACTTTCAAACGCCCAAGTTAATGCGATGAAAGATTATTGGTATGACAAGATCGAAGTATCTGTTTACTTGTGTGGATCTTTATCTGAATCTCCAAGCTGTTCTGGCGGTGTAGTAACTCCCGAACAACGCCTTGCGATTAAATCAGATCTAGATGCACTTCCTGTTGTTCAGAGTACTTTCTATGAATCACAATCTGAGGCATACACACGTTTCCAAGAGCGCTTTAAGGATTCTGCAATTGCTCAGAACGTAACTGCAGATCAATTGCCTGAGTCATTCCGCGTTAAGTTGAAAGATCCAACCCAGTTTGCAGTTGTTGTTAGCGCATTCTCGGGTCGTCCTGGCGTAGATGTTGTTCAGGATCAACGCACAATTTTGGAGAAGTTCTTTAAACTTCTAAATGTATTGCGTAACGGCGCACTTCTTGTTGGTCTCTTCTCAGTGCTAACTGCCGGTCTTTTGATATCAAATACCTTGCGTATTGCAGCATTTAACCGCCGCCGCGAAACCGGGGTTATGAAACTCGTTGGTGCATCTTCTTGGTCTATCCAACTTCCATTCTTGCTCGAAGGTATTTTCTCAGCCCTCATTGGCTGGGGATTTGCGACCGGCTTGTTGGCAGGGCTAAAGACTGTGGTTGATTCCAAAGTTGCCCCACTTCTTACCTTCACCAACTTCTTTGGTTGGAATGAAGTCTGGATCGCATCTGCTTGGTTACTACTAGCAGGATTCACCGTTTCTACTATTGCCTCACTGATCACGCTCCGCCGTTACCTCAAGGTTTAAAAGGTAAATGTCTAATCGGTACCTGCCGTGGTGAAAGAAGTAGGCCGCAAACTCATCGCGCAGAATAAGAAAGCGCGTCATGACTATTCAATTGAAGATGTTTTTGAATGTGGCATTGTCCTAACTGGCACCGAAGTTAAATCACTTCGCGCAGGGCGTGCTTCCCTTATTGATGGTTATGCAACCGTTGAAAATGGCGAACTCTGGTTAGCCGGTGTTCATATCCCGGAATACACCCAAGGAACTTGGACTAATCACGATGTCCGCCGCAAACGAAAGCTGCTTGTGCATTTGCAGGAGATTAAGAAACTGCACATAAAGATCAAAGAAGGCGGAGTAACTCTCATTCCTTTGCAGCTTTACTTTAACAATGGCAAAGCCAAGATCGAAATAGCCGTTGCTCGCGGCAAGAAAGCGCACGACAAGCGCGATTCACTTATGGAACGCCAAGCAAGCCGCGAAGTTGAACGCGAGATTTCTCGTCGTCGATCAGGAAAAGACCAGTAATAATTGTCTCTTCGTATTGAAACGGATCGGTTGATCCTTCGGCCAATGCAGATAGAAGATATTGATGATCTTCTGCAATATCAATCAAACCCCGAGATAGTCCGATACATCCCTTGGCCACCTAGAACGATCGAACAAGTGAAAAAAGCTGCAGAAGAAACTATTGCCACAGGAAAGTTTGATTTAAAAGAAGATAACGATTTCATCGTTCTCGTCTGGGAACTGAAGAGCACAGGTCAAGTTATTGGCCAATCAAACATGGGACTTATATCAAAGATAAATAAAGCATCAAATATTGGTTGGGTAACTCATCAAGATTTCCAACGCCAAGGTTATGCCTTTGAAGCAACTAAGGCGCTTCTTGGCTATGCATTTAAAAACTTTGATTTACATCGCGTTATTGCAGATATCGATACTCGAGTTCCTGAATCGGCAGCGCTTGCTGAAAAATTAGGTATGCGTCGCGAAGCAACGTACCTAGATGGAGAGTTCTTTAAAGGCGAATGGTGCGATATGTGGCTATATGCGATTTTAAAGAGAGAATTTCAGGCTTAGTTCTCACGCTTAAAAAGCATTAATAACAGGGGAATTTCTCACTTTTCGTTGGCGTTCCGTACAATAAGAACACAACTAAATAGTGGAAATAGCTTTCCACACCCATGGGGGTGAACGGTCTCGACTTTGGTTGTTGAGGCAGGGGAAGCGGGCCGAGGAAGCCAGGATGATCTCGTTAACCAAAAACCTGTGCAAAAAATAATCGTCAGTACAACTGCCGATGATCTCACTCTTGCTGCCTAAGCAAGCTCTGTGATCCGTTAGCCCAGACTCGCCTTCGATCTGGAATCTAGCGCCGATAGAGGGCTCTTCACGGTTGTGGCGTTGCGAACGCGACCGGAGAACAGTTTCGCAAATGAGTTTGTCGAATACTTGTGTGCAAGAGATTCGGAACTGAGAAAACGATAGCCACACTACGCCCGTAGAAGCCCTGTTTTAATTCCGAAGGACCCGGGTTCGATTCCCGGCACCTCCACTTATCTTTATTTAACGCTGCCCTGCCGGTCCATTGGCATCGCCAGATTGCATCTTAAAGAGCGAACGCCAAGGAATGTTTCTTACAAATTCGCGCTTTAGTGCAATTGTGTTTAGACCAAATCCAATAAAGGAGAGCGCTTTAACTCCCGATGGAATTTGATTAAAGATAAAAACCATCTGCACCGGCATGCCAATTAAAGCAATTGCAGCAACGGATAATCTGCGAATCCACCAGATTGCCTTATTTTTCTTAGTGAATTCCCAGAAGAGTTTGCTCGTAAGTAGCAGCGCAATTGGGCCAGTAAAGAGAACTAGAGCAACTAGCGCTGCAACTACAAGTGCTAAAGATTCCATATTTACTTTAACTCATCCCATTCGCTAGCAAGAACTGCGAGTTCAACCATATCGATCTGACTTCCGTCAGAGCGTGTAACGCGCTGACGGAGAATTCCCTCTTTGTTATAGCCGGAGCTCATTAACAACTTCTGCGAAGCATGGTTATCTAAATCAACAGCTGCTTCAATGCGGCGAAAGCCCATCGTTAGAAATCCATAGTTGGTAATCATCTTGGCAGCGATTGTGCCGATACCTTTTCCGCGCATCGGAGCGTGCATCCAGTAACCGATTTCTGCGCGGTGGTTATCTAGGCTGATTGTGTGGAGTGAGACAACGCCTGCAAATTCCTTGTCGTCTCCGACGCCAAATTCGATTATGAACGGGAACTCACGATGTAGTTCAAGCGAAGCCGGAACACGTTGAACGTAATCCAGGGCGTGAGCCATGGTGTATTCGGCCGGGACCGTGGTGAATCGGGGAATTAGCGGATCTTGGCAGGCTTCAAATATTTGCTCAACATCAGATTCCGCTGGCGGACGCAGGGTGACGCGACCATATTGGAGAGTAGGAATCTCACTTGGCCACCAAATCATGGAAGTAAGTATCGCTCATCAAGAAGGAGCCACGCAGGGTTATTCGCAAGGTGGCTTTTGAATCAAACGGCGTCATGTATAGAACGTGCTGGTGTGAAGAATTTCTTTCCAAGTGGAGATACCCAAGTGCAGGAACCATCGCCATGGCTAGTTACGCTCCAACCGTCATGAGTTTTTAATCGATGGTGTCGCCTACACAGCGCTCCTAAATTTTCCGCCGAAGTAGACCCCCCTTCTTCCCAACTTTGTGCATGATCCAAATCTGAGAGCGCTGCCGATCTTCGACATCCCGGAAATCGGCAAGTGCGGTCTCGAGCAATTAAGAAATCTTTCAGCGCTTGCGGAGGTTCATAACTTTCCCGACCGTAATCCAATAGATTTCCTGTTTGTGGATCGGTTATAAAACGAATCCATTTTCCGTCGGAAGCCAATTCGCGAGCCACCGATGCAGGAATTGCCCCGTAACCATTCAACTGTCCTGGGTTTTCAGCAAGACCGAGCAGCGTTGGAAGATCGATTGTGACGTTTATTGATATCGGACGGCGATGAGGTGTAACAGGAGAAGCAGAAAGTGAGGCTGCAGCGATTGCTGTTAGTGCATCCGCGCGCTTCATATCTGTGTTTCTTGCATCTTTAGCGCTAACAGATCCATCTTTGTTTTCAATATCGGCGCTGGCTAAACGGATAAAGCTCTCGATCGCGTTCATTACTACTTGCGCATCCGCGGCAGGCAAGATTGCTACGACTGTAGACATTCCATCGCTATCGTTATAACAAGAAACTCGACGAGTATCACGTGCCCGTGCGACCGTATCTTCAAAAGTTTCTGGAGCGATCCGCGCCAAAGAAGTGCGTACTTGGCTGGCAACTTGGGCTGGAGTGTGAAATTCTGCATGGGCAATAGCGCGCTGCTCTACCTCAAAAATCTGAAACTCAGTTAGTCCATCACGAATTGCAGCTGCGGTCTCTTTGGCAATTACATTTGCATGTGCGAGAGAAATATCGCCGGTTGCTAAAGCTGAGCAAGTATTGGGTAAGTGATTTACCAAAGTTCGCGCAACATCTATACGAGATTGGGCAGTTCCTGCGGAAAGGCGCAAGGCAGTAGAAACATCTTCACGTTCTGCTTCATCAACGCCAAAGAATGGTTCTTGACCATTTGCGACGCTTGGATCATTTCCAGCCACAGCAATGATTGCCCGTTGCATCAGAGCCTGAAGCCAAGCGGTTTGGCGTTCTAGCGCTGTTAAGTAATCAATACGCGAACTGGGCGAAAGTTTGCCAGGATCGATTGAAACTAATTCGGAGAGAGTCTTGATCCCTGGCATGGAATTTAAAAGTTCAGTAACTTTGCTTGTTATATCTAGGTCTGAAGCCAGAGCCTGAGCTTGGAAGTCTTTCTGAAATGTATTTTCATCCAGCGGCCCGATAGAAGTTGCGATCTCGGCGGCGGTAGACATGGGCAGATAATCGTTTGCAGGGCTGACAAAATTAGGCTCATTGAGCGCTTTATCCACATAAATGTGAATATAACTTTAAGTTGCAGGTAGTTGAAAGTTCAACTAAAATCAGGCTCAGACATAAGGAGCAAAAATGCCAGCAGTTACCGTAAGTGACATCACCGTTCTACCTCGCGTCACCGATGCGCCAAATTCACGTGCACGTCGCGTAAAGAGCATCACGACCGCGCCACAAGGTTTTGAAGGTGAAGGCTTTCCGGTTCGTCGCGCATTCGCAGGCGTTGACTTGGCAGAACTCGATCCATTTATTCACTTAGATCAAATGGGCGAAGTTGAATACGCGCCAGGTGAACCTAAGGGAACCCCATGGCACCCACACCGCGGATTCGAAACAGTTACATACATTATTGATGGAATCTTTGATCATAAAGATAGCAACGGCGGCGGCGGAACAATTTCAAACGGTGACACACAATGGATGACAGCCGGCGGCGGAATTCTTCACATTGAAACTCCACCAGAGCATTTGGTAATGAGCGGTGGTTTATTTCACGGTTTCCAACTCTGGGTAAATCTTCCTGCAGAAAAGAAATGGTTACCACCTGCCTATCAAGATGTGCGTGCAAATGATGTCGCACTTTTATCTAGCGCAGATGGTGGATCACTTATTCGCGTTATCGCAGGTGAACTCGATGGACATGTTGGTCCCGGCACAACACAAACACCAATTACTTTGATTCACGCAACTGTTGCACCTGGTGCAGAACTTCGCTTGCCATGGCGTAAGGATTACAACGCACTTGTTTACACAATCGCAGGCCACGGCTTTGTCGGCGATGAAAACCGTCCAGTACAGATGGGTCAGCTAACTGTCTTCGGCGATGGTGATTCAATCGTTGTACGCGCTGCAAATAACCAGGAAACTCGTTCACCAAACCTTGAACTATTTATTCTCGGTGGCCAACCAATCAAGGAACCTGTTGCTTGGATGGGGCCATTCGTAATGAATACCAAGCGCGAAGTGCTGCAAGCATTTGAGGATTTCCAGAAGGGTTTACTTGGCTCAATCCCTGCGATTTATAAGGAAGATGCCAAGCGCCCCCAGTCAGGACAAACACTGAACCGCACCGACAAACTCTCCGGAGACGTAAAGGCTGCCGATGTCCTGGACGTCCATAACGCTCCAACCGAGCTGCAAGAGAAGTAAGGGAAACCTTCGAGAGGCGACTGTGTAGTTATCTTTTCAGTCGCCGACGGAGGTTGACCGTTTGATCTACGCAGCGCAATAAGTTCATGAGGCGACTGTGTAGTTATCTTTTCAGTCGCCGACGGACTTTTGCGCCGGTCTGGAAGAGTTAGAATGTGCTTATGAATCCGCAGAAAGTCCTTTTGTACTATGGCTTCACACCCATAGCTGACCCTGTCGCGATTCAACTCTGGCAGAAAAATCTCTGTGAAGCGCTAAACCTAAAGGGCCGCATTTTGATTTCTCCAGCAGGTATCAACGGAACCGTCGGTGGCGATATTGATGATCTTCGCAAATATGTGAAGTACACAAAGAAGTATCCGGGCTTTAAGAAGATCGGATTTAAATGGTCGCAAGGCACCGGCAATGAATTCCCAAAACTCTACGTTGCAGTGAAGAAAGAACTCGTCGCATTCGATAACCCTGATGAAATTAAAGTTGATGAAAAGGGCGTTGTCGGCGGAGGTCAGCATCTTCGCCCAGAACAAGTTCACGAGCTAGTTAAAGAACGCGGCGATGACGTTGTCTTCTTCGATGGTCGCAATCAATTTGAGGCCAAGATCGGCAAGTTTAAAAACGCAATTGTTCCTGATGTTGATACCTCACGTGATTTCGTGCGCGAGATTGAAAGTGGAAAGTACGACCACTTGAAGGAAAAGCCAGTCGTTACTTACTGCACCGGCGGAATCCGCTGCGAAATCTTGTCAGTTGTTATGAAGAACCGTGGCTTTAAAGAGGTTTACCAAATCGATGGCGGAATCGTTAAATATGGTGAGAAGTTTGCTGACGATGGCCTCTGGGAAGGCTCGCTCTACACCTTTGATTCACGTATGGCGATCGATTTCTCAACTAAGACCAAGGTCATCGGTGAGTGCGAGATCTGCCAGGCGCCTAGCAAGATCTTCCGCAATTGCCGCACTAAGACCTGCCACGAACTGATTCTGCTCTGCGATTCTTGCAACGACCTGCCTGCAAGCACCAAGTGCACGCACGATCAATCTAAAGTGCGCGACTCCGAGATGGTTGGCTAACTCTTTTAATTAAAGAGTTTTGTTTAAAGCGCCTTGAGCGCGCTAACAACTTTGGTTAGCGAAGCCTTCGCATCACCAAAGAGCAACATCGTCTTTGGATCATAGAGAAGTTCGTTCTCAATTCCCGCAAAGCCTGGACGCATTGAACGCTTCAAGAAAATAACATTTGCAGCGTTAGAAACTTCCAAGATAGGCATTCCGTAAATTGGGCAACCAGGTGTTGTCTGCGCTGCTGGGTTAACGACGTCGTTTGCGCCGATAACGATCGCAACATCTGTCTGACCGAAGGTTGGGTTTACTTCATCCATTTCAGCCAATTGATCGTAAGGAACATTTGCTTCAGCGAGAAGTACGTTCATATGTCCTGGCATACGACCTGCAACTGGGTGGATTCCGTAGGCAACATCGATGCCCTTAGAGATCATCAAATCAGCGAGTTCGCGCACGGTGTGCTGTGCTTGTGCAACAGCTAAACCGAAACCAGGAACGATAACCACGCGACGTGCGTAGTTAAGAAGAATAGCTACGTCATCCGGTGAACCAGAACGCACTGGACGTTCTTCGCCAGCAGCAGATACATCTTGTGGCTTGGCAGTAAATGCACCGAAGAGAGTTCCAAAGAGCGAACGTCCCATCGCATCGGCCATCAAGCGCGTCAATATTGTTCCGGATGCGCCAACGAGTGTTCCCGCAATGATCAAAAGAGTTGAATCAAGAACATATCCGCTTGCTGCAACTGTTAGACCAGTAAAGGCGTTAAGTAGCGAGATAACGATCGGCACATCTGCGCCACCAACTGGAAGCACGAAGAGAACACCGAATAGCAGTGAAAGTGCCGCTAAAACCAAGAGCGGAGTAGTGCCGAGTTCAACTACAACCCAACCTGAAACTCCGAATACTGCGGCTAGCGTTGCGGCAATTACAAATCTTCCACCAGGGAAAACAACTGGACGCGTTGTCATTAACTCTTGCAACTTCAAGAAGGTAATGATCGAACCGCTGAAAGAGACGCAACCAACTACTACGGTGAAGACGGTAAAGATAACGACTGCTGTTGAAGCGTCAGCGCCAAGGGCAAGATATTCAACAATTGCAACGAGCGCTGCGGCACCGCCGCCAACACCATTAAATAACGCAACCAGTTGTGGCATCTGAGTCATCTGAACCTTGCGCGCTGCCGGCACACCAATTAGCGAACCGACTGCGATTGCACCGATGATCCAACCAAGGTTATTAAGTGGTGCGTTATAGGCAAAGACAACCAAGGTTGCAATCGTTGCGCCGAGTGCACCGATTAGATTTCCACGACGGGCAGTCTTTGGGTGAGATAAACCTTTGAGAGCAAGGATGAAGCAGACGCCAGCGGCGAGACCGATTAAGTCATACATAGTGCGGTTCATTTATCTGCTCCCTTCTTATTTCCCTTAAACATTTCGAGCATGCGATCGGTAACGACAAAGCCACCAATCATGTTGATAGTTGCAAGGATTATCGCGACTACAGAGAGAGATAGTTCGAGCGTTGTTTTGCTGTGATCGGCGACGATGATCGCACCGACCAAGATAACGCCGTGAATCGCGTTGGCACCTGACATAAGAGGTGTGTGAAGTGTTGAGGAAACCTTTGAAACAACTTCAAATCCCACAAATACTGCTAGTACGAAGATTGAGACGATCGCCATTGCATCCATCACTTGGCTCCTCCTGCACTTGGGTCGCGTCGCTGGCCACCATGAGTAACCGCCGATGCATTAATTATTTCGTCTGCAAAGTCGAGATTTAGCGCAACTGGTGCGTCATCTTTTGTTCCAGTCGTCATCAAAGTTAACAAGTTAACGACATTTCGTGAGTACAAACTTGAGGCGTGGAATGGCAGTTGGCTCGGTACATCTTTACCGCCCCAAATGCGAACTCCGCCGCTGGTAACAACTACTTCGCCAGGCTTTGAACCTTCTACGTTTCCACCAGTCTCGGCAGCTAAATCAACAATTACTGTGCCAGGTTCCATGGCATCGATCATCGCTTGCGTCATCAAACGCGGCGCAGTGCGACCAGGAACTGCAGCAGTTGTAATAACAACATGTGACTTTGCGATGTAAGGAGTTAGAAGTTCGCGTTGCTTTGCAGCGCGTTCTTCTGTCATCTCGCGCGCATAACCGCCAGCGCCTTCGAGTGATTCAAGTTCGAGTTGGATAAATGTTGCACCCATTGATTTAACTTCATCAGCTGAAGATGGACGAACATCGTATGCAGAGACAACTGCGCCCAAGCGACGAGCAGTTGCAATCGCTTGTAGACCTGCAACGCCTGCTCCGAGAACTAAGACCTGTGCAGGTGTAACGGTTCCGGCTGCAGTCATCAAGAGTGGGAAGAATCGTGGTGACATCTCTGCGCCAACAAGAACTGCGCGATATCCAGCGCACAAAGCTTGTGAAGTAAGCGCATCCATTGATTGAGCGCGTGAGATACGTGGAACTAATTCGAGTGAAAATGCGGTGACGCCAGCTTTGATTGCAGCCTCAATTGAATCTACGGCGGTGACATTAGATAGGAATGAAATTGTGACTGCACCACTCTTTAGCGTTGCCATCTGCGCTGGTGTTAGCGGCTGAACAGAGAGAACAACATCTGCTCCGGCAAGGACATCGCCTTTAACTACAGAGGCACCCGCAGCGGCATATGCAGCATCGGTACCCTGCGAGTTATCTCCTGCGCCTGATTGGATAACTACTTCATATCCGAGGCGAGTTAACTTGTTGATGATGTCAGGAACTAGCGCTACGCGCTTTTCTCCAGTTTTAACTTCTAATGGGACGGCTACACGCATGGACAAACCATACTTGCTGATCTAATTACCTGCGAGTTCTCCGCGGGTGAGGTGATAGAGCAGGGCTTGAATAGTTGTGCGGCGGTGATAGGCCTCGCGCCAAATGACCGACTTCGGCCCATCGATCACGGAAGCTGCTACTTCTTCACCGCGGTGCGCTGGCAAGCAGTGCATGAAGACTGAATCTTTTTCGGTCAGTGCCATCAAATTATCTGTAACAGCAAATGGTGCTAGCACCTTAATTTTCTCTGCGCGCTCTGCCTCGGGATCTCCCATAGACATCCAAACATCGGTATATAAAACGCTTGCACCCTTAGATGCTGCCTCGGGATCGTTAGTTACTTCAATCTTTGCACCAGTTTTTTCAGCGATCTTTTTCGCTTGCTCAACTACATCAGGACTTGGCGCCCATTTTCCATCAGGCGTTGCAGCAACAACATGTGCGCCCATAATTGCGCCCATCGTTAACCAGGCATGAGACATATTGTTTCCATCGCCGAGGTAAACAAATTTTCGATCTTTGATATCGCTTCCAAATGTTTCGCGGATCGTTAACCAGTCAGCAAGCAACTGAGTTGGATGATCGTCATCAGTTAGCGCATTGATTACAGGAATTGAAGCGTTGGCTCCAAGTTCATCGACATCAGATTGCGCAAATGTTCTAATGATCAAAGCATCGCAATATCCGCTAATTATCTTTGCGGTATCGGCAATAGTTTCACCGCGTCCTAATTGCAGTTCATCTCCGCGAATAAATATTGGAGTACCGCCAAGGTGGGCAACTGCTGTTTCAGATGAGAGGCGAGTACGAGTTGAAGGCTTTGTCATATAAATCGCAACGGATTTGTTCTTTAGACAATCCTGAGAACGAAGTGGGTTCTTGGCGAATTCGGCTGCAGTGTTTAGCAGCAAATCAACATCGGCTCGCGATAAATCAGCCGTGCGCAGCAAGTCCTTCATCTTCAAATTCTACCTGCTGCCACTATCCTTTCGGACATGGGTATTTTCCGTAAGAACTCTCCTGATTTAGAGGGAGATACTGATCTTCTTACCCGTCCCCAAAATCAACAAGATGAACGGCTTCAAGAAGATGATGGGGGCCACGATCGCTTTGCGCACTATGTAAAGAAGGAAAAGATCGTCGAATCAGCGGTTACCGGTAAAGCGGTACGAGCGCTCTGCGGCAAGAAATGGATCCCATCACGCGATCCTGAGAAATATCCAGTCTGTCCAGTCTGTAAAGAAATCTATGACGGCCTCCCGCGTAAAACGCCTGACAAGTAAATCTTTAGTCGTTGTATTCGCTCTAAGCGTTGTTTTTTCACCGCAAGCACATAGCGCTAATCAGCCTCGCAAAATCTTAACGGGGTGGATTCCTTACTACTCAATGAAGACCTCGCTACCGGCTGCGCTAAATAACGCAGATTTAATTAAAGAGGTAATGCCATTTTGGTACACCTTGAAATACAACGGAAAGACTAAATCAGCGTATGTCAGCGATCTATATGTCAGTGGTAATCCAAGTATTCCAATTGCAACTCCGCTTGCTGCAATGCGTGCCGCCGGTTTTCAGATTATTCCAACAATCACCGACGGGACAGATAAGTTAGTTCTATCCAATTTGCTTGCCAATCCAACGAGCAGAACCCAAATTGCCAAAACGTTAAATGACTATGTGATGGCTAATAACTTCGATGGTATTGATCTAGATTTTGAAGGTTTCGCATTTGTTGATGGAAATACCACTTGGGCAAAGACCGCGCCATCTTGGGTTGCTTTAGTTAAGGAGTTGTCAGGGTTATTGCGCGCAAATAATAAATTGCTTTCGGTTTCAACTCCTTACAACTTTAACCCTGCCGAAAAACAGAAGGGCTACACGGTTTACGCCTGGCCGCAGATCGCTCCATTTATTGATCGTTTAAGAATCATGACCTATGACTATTCTGTTTCTAAAGTTGGTCCAATCGGGCCGCTTGCTTGGACAGAGAAAACAGTTGCCTATGCCGCTTCAATTATGCCGGCGTCAAAGGTTTATCTCGGTCTTGCAGGTTACGGCCGTGACTGGGTAACCAAGGTCGAAGGCGTGTGTCCTGCACCTTTTGCAAATGCGATAAAAGTTGGCGCAAAGGCTGCAACTTTTGTGATGCGTGATGCTGCAGCACTTGCAGCAAGTTACCAAGTAACACCAGTATTTGATGCAAAATTTGGCGAAGCAACATTTACTTATACAAAGTCTTATGAAGGAACCACTGCAGACGGGCGCTCCACAATTTGTACTGCAACGCGCACGGCTTGGTATCAGAATGCACAGAGCTATAAGTTAAGAAGCGAGCTAGTTGCTAAATATAAATTAGGTGGCGTTACCGCTTGGACTTTGGGCATGGAAGAGCCACTTGCCATGGAAGCGATTCGCCAGACTGCACTCGGCATCTCACCAGTAAAAGTTGTTAGCGCCTTGACGGTGGATAAGACTGCGGCGCTCTATGGAAATTCAGTTTCGATATCTGCGCAATTGAACTTAGAAGATAAATCACCGGCCGCTAACCTTCCACTTCGCATTGAAGGCAAGAGCGCAAACGATGCGACTTGGCGCGTACTTGGCACAGCAGTAACTGGCGTAGATGGAAGATTTACAACACCAATTCTCTTAGGCAAGGCAACCTCCATCCGTATTGCAACTGATGGCACATGGGAGCGCGCAGAATCCTTGAGCAATGAGATCTCAATATTGATTGATCGCACAATTTCTATTTCGGCTCCCGGCTCGGTAAAAGCCAATTCTTCATTTGCAATCGATGGGGTAGTTCGCCCAAGAAGTGCTGGTGCTCAAGTCTCGCTAATGAAATTTAGCGCGGGTGCATGGAAGAAGGTTGCGATCGCAACCACCAACGAACAAGGCGTCTTTGCCTTTGCCTTAGAGAAAGAACCGCGACAGGTAGCGCGCTATCAAATAATTGTCGAAGGCGATCAACTTTGGCGTCAGGTAGCTGCTCCAGAGTTCTCTATCATTATCCGGTGATGGTTAAGACTGATACTCATATCGAAGAGCAGATTCGTGCAATCTTCTCTGGCGATACTCCATGGGTAACCATCGTTTGGGATGACCCAGTAAATCTCATGACCTATGTAACTTACGTTTTGATGGAGCTCTTTGGTTTCTCTAAAGAGAAAGCCCACGAGTTAATGATGAAAGTGCACACTGAAGGCAAAGCGATTGTTTCAACAGGAAGTCGTGAAGAGATGGAGCACGATGTGGCTCGGCTTCATGAATATGGGCTCTGGGCAACGTTGCAACGCGGAGACCAGGCGCTATGACTTCAGAAGGATTCAAACGCCACGGCAGCAATTCTTACGTCGCTGAATTTGCTGAGAATGAACGCGAGATTTTAATTAATTTAGCCGAACAAATCATTGAACTACTTGCCGAACGCGTAGACCATGGACATGAAGATCCACTTGCCGCGATGGTCGGCATAACATCGCACGATGCGCCACCTGAAGATGAAGTTCTGCATCGCCTCTTGCCTAATGCTTATCAAGATCAAGTGGATTCGGCAGAGTTTCGTAGATATACCGAATCAACTCTTCGCAATAAGAAGCAGGCCCATGCCATGGCGATGCGGATGTATTTAAAGAGCGCTAAAGATGGAACGGTAGATCTCGATCACGATAGCGCTAACGCATGGTTAGGCGCAGTTAACGATATTCGCTTAGCGCTTGGCGTTCGCTTAAATGTTCAAGAACGCACTAGCGATGAGTTAGAACTTCTAGCACCTGATGATCCACTTCGTGGCGTCTATATTGTTTATGGATGGCTCGGATGGTTGCAAGAAGGTTTGTTAGCAGCCCTTATGGATGAGAGTTAGGATACGACTCTTATGTCACTAACTATTTCTAGAGCTTTCGTTGATGCAATTATTGAGCAATCTCGTGCTGAATATCCAGATGAATGCTGTGGCGTAATTCTTGGGCCAATTGGTAAGGGCTCGCCAGAACGGCTAAAGCCGATGATTAATGCGGCGCACTCACCAACTTTCTACGAATTTGATCCAAAGGATTTATTGGCGCTCTATCGTGAAGTAGACGATAACGATGAGGAAATTGTCGTCATTTATCACTCACACACTGAGACCGAAGCCTTTCCATCCCGCACGGATATCGCATATGCCGGCGAACCTGGTGCGCACTATGTTTTGGTCTCTAGTCGCAAAGAGATTGCACCTGCAATTGAATTCCGTTCTTTCCGAATAATCGATGGAGTTGTAACCGAGGAAGAAGTTTCAATTACCGATTAACGCAAATCTTGGCCATAATAAGGGCATGAGCATCGATGTACGTATCCCAACAATTCTTCGTCCATTTACCAAGGATCAAAAAGCAGTAACTGCAACCGGTACAACGCTTAGCGCGGTTATCTCAGATCTCGATGCGCAATATCCAGGAATTGGCGATCGACTCCTTGAAAATGGTGCGCTTCGCCGCTTTATTAATATCTATGTAAATGATGAAGATGTGCGCTTTCTCGGAAGTTTAGAAGCGCCAGTTAAAGATGGTGATTCAGTAACGATTCTTCCTGCTGTCGCTGGCGGTTAAATTGTCGCGTTACGAATCACTTGAGGCATCGGTAGGAAATACTCCGCTAATCGGTCTACCTCGACTTTCTCCTGCGCCAAATGTTCGCCTCTGGGCAAAGATGGAAGATCGCAACCCAACGGGATCGATTAAAGATCGAACAGCGATTTCTATGATTAACGAAGCTGAAAAGAGCGGCCAGTTAAAACCTGGTGCCACAATCTTGGAACCAACAAGCGGTAACACCGGAATCTCACTTGCGATGGCGGCAAAGGTGCGTGGTTATAAATTAATTTGTGTAATGCCAGAGAACACAAGTCCAGAGCGTCGCCAACTCCTTGAAATGTGGGGCGCAAAGATAATTTCATCTCCTGCTGCCGGAGGTTCTAACGAAGCGGTGCGCGTTGCCAAAGAGTTAGCGGCGCAAAATCCTGAATGGGTTTTTCTCTATCAATATGGAAACCCAGCAAATACCAAGGCGCATTACGAAGGCACTGGTCCGGAAATATTTAAAGATCTACCAACTGTTACGCACTTTGTGGCAGGACTTGGAACAACCGGAACTTTGATGGGCGCAGGTCGCTATCTACGCGAGCAGAACCCTGATGTTCAAATCATCGCGGCAGAACCACGTTACGGAGAAGTTGTTTACGGGCTAAGAAATATTGATGAAGGCTTTGTTCCAGAGCTATATGACTCATCTGTTCTGACTCGTCGCTTTTCAGTAGGTGCAGAAGATTCAGTTCGTCGCGTGCGCGAGCTGTTGGAAGTCGAAGGAATTTTCGCCGGTATATCAACGGGTGCAATTTTGCATGCAGCGATCGCGATGGCTAATGAAGCCCTTGCTGCAGGACGCGATGCAGATATTGCATTTATCGTCTGTGATGCGGGCTGGAAATATCTTTCAACTGGTATTTATGGTTCAAAGATAGAAGAAGCAACCGAAGGGCTCGACGGCACGCTCTGGGCTTAAGGTGCGAGGCGGTAGTCTTGCCCTGTGAGCGATGCACCAATCGGAATATTCGATTCAGGAGTCGGCGGTTTAACCGTCGCACGTGCAATTCTCGACCAACTTCCAAATGAATCTACGCTCTATGTTGGTGATACCGCGCGCGGTCCATACGGCCCAAGACCGTTAGCTGAAGTTCGTACCTTTGCATTGGAAACCCTCGACTATCTAGTTGAGCAAGGCGTAAAAGCTTTGGTAATTGCCTGCAATACCGCAAGTGCTGCGATGTTACGTGATGCGCGTGAGCGTTACTCCGTTCCAGTAATTGAAGTGATTCAACCTGCGGTACGCCGCGCAGTTGCAGCAAGTCGAACTGGTCGCATCGGTGTAATTGGTACACGTGCAACTATTGATTCAAAGGCTTACCTAGATGCGTTCGCAGCTGCTCCACAGTTAGAGATAACTTCTATCGCCTGCCCACTATTTGTGGAGTTTGTAGAGCGCGGTGAAACTTCTGGCGAAGCAATTACCAAGGTCGCTCGCGAATATTTGAAGCCAGTAATGGATGCCGATGTCGACACCTTGGTTTTAGGTTGCACTCACTATCCGCTATTAACCGGCGTTATCTCCTATGTAATGGGCAATAACGTCTCACTTGTATCTAGCGCCGAAGAGACTGCAAAAGATCTCTATAGAACTCTGGTTGAAAACTCATTACTTCGCGCACCTTCTTCTACGCCGGCAACACATCGTTTTTTAGCTACAGGGGACTCGGCCGCCTTTGAAGTTCTAGCCCGTCGATTCTTAGGACCTGAAGTGGGTTCTGTTCAACATATAAATAGCCTCAAATAAATCCAAATAAATAGAATGGAAGTACATGGCACGCAACGACGGAAGAAGTAATGACCAACTTCGCGAAATTAAAATCACTCGCAAGTGGTTAGATCATGCCGAAGGTTCAGTGCTCGTTGAATTTGGAAAGACTCGCGTTCTCTGCGTCGCCTCATTTACTCCAGGTGTTCCACGTTGGTTGAAGGATTCCGGTAAGGGTTGGGTAACTTCGGAATATGCGATGTTGCCACGTGCAACTCATACCCGTTCTGATCGCGAAAGCGTTAAGGGCAAGCTCGGCGGACGTACTCAAGAAATTTCGCGCCTTGTCGGTCGTTCACTTCGTGCGATTGTAGATATGAAGGAACTTGGCGAAAATACAATTGTTATCGACTGCGATGTTCTGCAAGCAGATGGTGGAACACGCACCGCTGCAATTACCGGTGCTTATGTAGCACTGGCCGATGCAATTTCTTGGGCTAAGTCACAAGGCCATATCAAGGCAGATTCAAAACCACTTAGCGATTCTGTTGCTGCAGTCTCGGTCGGAATTATTGATGGCGTTCCAATGCTCGATCTTTGCTACGAAGAAGATGTTCGTGCAGATACCGATATGAATGTGGTCTGCAGTGGAGATGGACGCTTCATTGAAGTTCAGGGAACTGCAGAAGGTGTGCCATTTGATCGCAACTTACTTGATTCACTTCTTGATCTCGCAGTCGCTGGCTGTGTTGAACTCGGTGAAATACAGAAGGCTGCCTTAGCAAAGTGAATTTATTCAAGTGAGTTCTAACCAAACTCCCCATAAATTACTTCTGGCTACGCGCAATAAAGGCAAGATCGAAGAGTTTCGTCGCATCCTGGAAGATATTGCTGCAGGACAGATTGAATTAGTTGGCCTCGATCAATTTCCTAACCTTCATGATGTTGATGAAACCGGTTCAACCTTTGAAGAGAATGCTCTGTTAAAAGCGCGCGAGATGTGTGAAGCATCGGGAATTCCGGCGATCGCAGATGACAGCGGGCTTTGTGTTGATTACTTAAACGGTGATCCCGGAATTTTCTCGGCTCGCTGGGCGGGAAGCCACGGTGATGACAAAGCAAACACTGCAAAGGTATTGGCCTCACTTGCAGATGTTCCAGATGAGAAGCGCAGCGCGCACTTCACTTGCGTTGCTGCCCTTGCCTTGCCAGATGGCCGAACCCATGTAGAAGAAGGAAAGTTCGAAGGTTGGATTCTGCGTGAGCCGATTGGGGATCAGGGATTTGGCTACGATCCAATTTTCCGCCCCGATGGTTATTCAATATCTAGCGCACAAATGAGCGCGGAGGAGAAGGATGCGATAAGCCATCGCGGAAAATCACTCCGCGCTATCGCACCTCATGTCATCAATTTGCTCAACTCCCTAGGCTAAACTTGGCCTATACGAGTTAGTTCAAACCCTGATCGTTTCCAATTTTCAAAGGAGTCACATCGTGGCAGTTAAGAAGAAAGCACCGGCTAAGAAGAAGGCCGCAGCTAAAAAAGTTGTTAAGAAGGTAGCGAAGAAGGCTCCAGCGAAGAAGAAGGCTGCCGCTAAGAAGGTTGCCAAGAAAGCGCCTGCGAAGAAGAAGGCCGCTGCCAAAAAGGTTGTAAAGAAGGCAGCGAAGAAGGCCCCTGCACGTAAGAAGAGCGCGGTTAAGAAATCTGCTGCGAAGAAGTCATCTTCTGCAAATAGTTTAGTAATTCCTCCAGTTCCGGTTGGTGGCGTAAGACGTCCATCTGCTGTAAATGTTTCTACAACACCAGTTGCTAAGCCAGCACCAGCGGCTAAGCCAAGTGCAGCGCCAAAGCAATCCACTTCACCACGTGTTTTGATCGCAGCAATTATCGGTATCGCACTTCTTGCAATCGTTGTTATCTCACGTCCTGCATCAGACGGTGATGACGTTGCACCAGTTCCATCAGCAACAGCAACAGCTTCTGAGTCAGCAGCGCCAGAGATGTCTGAAGAGGCAACACCTGAAGCGAGCGAACCAGCAACAAATGGTGAAGCAGTCGCAGCAGTTGAAGCGCCAGGTCGCTTTATTGGAAACTGGAAAGATTCATCTAAATCAGTAATGGTTATTACTTGGAAGGCGCCAGCAGCAACTGCTGGTCTAACTGGTTATAAGTTTGAAGTTCGTTCAGGAATGGGCGAATGGAGAGAATCAGGTGTGCTTCCAGCAGATCAACTCTCAATTGAATTCACAAAGGGTTCAACTGATGGTTCAACATCATTCCGAGTTTCATCAATGTACTCAGATGGTCAGATCGCAACTGCCAAGGCATTTGGATTTGCAGGTCAGTTCGAATAATTCCAATCAAATAATTACTGGAGAAAATAACCCTCACCAATTCGGTGGGGGTTATTTTTTATCCCTATTACTAAAGTATTACTAGAGTTGAGTTTCGATAGCTGCTACATAGGCGCGAACACCGGCTGGCACTAGGTGCACGCCATCAGGAGCGAAGTACTCGGTGCGGCCTTGAGATATCTGATCCCAAGGAATTACTGAGATATTTGGATAGTTAGTTGCGACTTCGCTAATCAAAGCGTTATTACCCTCTTTCCAAGGCCGTGGAACTGCTGTATTTACAACAATCGCTTTTGGTGCAGATTTAACAGTTTCAAAGATCTCGACTACTTGATCACGGGTTAGCGCATTGTTATTACCAAGATTGAAGATAACAGTGGAGTTTAAAACCTTTGGACCATCAACCTTCATCACATCAAGTAGCTCGGCGGCTTGGCGACCAACCCGCGCATTAATAAGCGCAATTGGGTACTTATCTTCGATCTCAGATCTAATTCCTAGAATTACCGAATCTCCTGTTACCCATAGGCCAGGTTCAGAGCTATCTACGACCGCCGTGATTGGTTTACTGGCATCTTTAAGTAGCTGCGCTAAATCTTTATTCTTATTGTCAATTTCGACTAAAGCGTTAACAGAGACAGTTGCAGAGAGAAGCAGGATCAATGATGAGATCAACCAAACACCAATTTTCTGCCTTTTGCGCACATATGGAGTGCGGTACTTCATTCCCTTAAACCAATAGGCAACTGCGCCGCTTCTAATGGGTAGTTCGACTAGGCGTAAAGAGATATCGGCTAAGGCGAGTACAACCAAGATGCGCAGGGTAAAGAGCGCCCAATCTTCTCCATCTAGATCAACTTGTGGGCGTGAGATTTGAAAGATTACCCAGTGCCACAAATAGATTGCATATGAGCGCTCACCAATCCAAAGGAGAACGCGATTACGTAAAAGTGGCGCAAAGCGAGATGCCGGGTGCACAATCGAAATCAGAATTGCAGTGCCAAAGATTCCGGCTAATGGAAAAGCGATTCGGTAAAGAGCGGGATTTGATTCATCGATAAGTAAGAAAGTGGCCAAGATTCCTACAAAACCAAAGACACCTATACCGTCGATGAAATCTTGCGCTCTGCGGCTAACTTCAGGACGGAAATTCTGGGGGATCCAACTAACAGCAAGCGCTGCACCTAAGAAGAGGCCGATGCTGTGGGTATCGGTACCAAAGTAGATATGGCTTACCTTTGAAGTATTTGAGGCATCTACTTGGAAAGAAACTAACATCAAAACAATTCCGGAAGTCATCGCAATAACTAGCGCTGCAATGGAAATCAATTTCTTACCGAAGAAGCGCAGTACCAAGAGCAGAATTAACGGCCAGATTAAGTAGAACTGGGCCTCAACTGCCAGCGACCACGTGTGTTGAAGAAGTGGTGGACGTCCACTGCTTTCAAAGTAATCCTGCTCGTTAAAGACGAGCCACCAGTTCATGCCGCCGAAGATCGAGAACGGGGCATCGGTTAAGAATTTCTTCGTTGTATCTGGCGCCCACAATCCAACGACAACTGAGGTCACAATCAACATAAATAGAAGTGGTGGAAGCAATCGGCGAATTCGCGCCATATAAAAATCGCGCAGATCTAAACCACCGCGCTGCTGAATTGAATCAAGAAGTAGGCGAGTAATTACATAACCTGAGATAACAAAGAAGAGATCTACTCCAAGAAATCCACCAGGTATCCATTCGATACCGAGGTGATAGAGCATTACCGCAATTACTGCGACAGCGCGCAGACCATCAATTGCAGGGATGTACTGGATACCGCGTTTGGTAGCCATATTAATTACCGACGCTTGGCAGGTTTTTTCTTGGCAGCGCTCTTTTTAGGTGCAGACTTCTTAGCCGGTGCAGCAAGTGCTGGCTTGGTTCGCTGACTAATTACCTTCTTTGGACCAGTATCAATCACCGAGTTATCTGCATTTAAATTTTCATTTACGCTCTTATGAAGATTGGCAAGTCTTTCAAATGCTGAATCTAAGCGAGTACGGCTCTGTGCGATCGCTTGTTCTGCTGAAACTAAGGATTGGGTCTGAATTTTGTAGAGGCGCTCTGCTTCAGCGATAACGCCACTTAACCATTGGCGATATTCAGCGACTTCACCAGTAGCTTCTGTAATGATCCGCTCACCTTCGCGACGCGCTGCTTGAGCAAGCGCTGCTGCTTCGCGACGCTTCTCGTCAAAGATTCCTTGCGCTTCACGTTCGACTGAAGAAAGTCTTTCTGCCGCTTCTGCTTCTGCCGCAGTGATGTACTTACGTCCACGAGCTTCAGCGCCAGATAAAATTGTGCGCGCTTTAGTTTCGGCGCCTTCGATGGCATCTTTCGCCTGACGAGTTGCTTCAAGAACAACGCGCTCTGAAGATGCATAAGCTTTTGATTCGCGAGCTTGCGCTGACTTGATCATCGACATCGCAGTTTCGGTCGCGAGAATTTCAAACTCTTCCTTACTTAAGGAAGTGATATCGCGACGTGAGCGCAGGTCGTTGAGTTGTGATTCGAGTTCGCGGATGCGCTCTACCGAACTTGGAGTAGCGCTTTCACTCTCTTTAAATCCAACCCAATTAAGGAACGAGTTTTTCTCAGCCATGTGCCTAGATTAGGGCAAAGGGTGGAAAGTTTAAAAGTGGGGTGATTTAGTCGCGGTATATCGCGAAGGAGACGGCGAGGTACTGCGAGACCCATGCGGCAAGCACGAAAATATGGAAAAGCTCGTGGAAACCAAAGTATTTTGCGGTTCGCCCCGGGCGCTTTAGCGCATAGAAGATCGCTCCAATTGAATAGAGCAATCCGCCAATGATTATGGGAAGCAGAACCCAGAGGCCACCTTCTTTATATAGCTGCGGCGTATAGATGATGGCAACCCAGCCCAGAAGAAGATAGTTGGCGACGTATAACCAACGGGGCGCGCCAACCCAGAAGATGCGCAGTGCAACGCCCAATAGCGCGCCGATCCAGACAACGCTGAGCAAGATTATTTGATCGTTTCCGTGAAGAAGCGTTACCGCAAAGGGCGTGTAAGAACCGGCGATCAACAAATTGATGTTGGCATGATCCCAACGACGCCAAATCTTCTTCTTTGCCGGTGACCAAGGAACGCGATGGTAGATCGCCGAAACGCTAAAGAGCATAATCGCGGTGATTGAATAGAGTGCAACGGCAAATTTAAGCGAGTTCTTACTTAATATGAATAAAACTAGAGAAGCGATAATTACTACAGGGGTCGCAGCCAGGTGAAACCAGCCACGTAACTTTGGTGGGGGTACTGCCGCTAACTTCTCGCGCTCGCTCGCTTCTTTACCCATGTATCAACACTACGCCTTGCGGACGAGTTTTAGGTCTCGCACCGATTTAACGGAGAGCGCGGCAAGAGCTGCGGTCAAAGTTAACGCTCCAGTGATGTAGAGCATTGTGCTAACTCCAAAAAGTTCCGCTAGTGGTCCAGCAGCTGCGATTCCCAGGGGTGATAAACCAAAGGAGCCAAAAGCGTCGTATGCCACAACGCGTGAGTAAGACTCTTCTGGGATATGAGATTGCAGTGAAGTATTCCAAACAACCATAAAGATATCGATCGCGATTCCGGCAAGAAATGCGCAGATCAGCGAAATCCAAAGAGGCGTGCTGAGTGCAAGTGAGAAATCCCAAATTGCGGTCGCTGAAATAATCAACATAGCAAAGAGCAGAGGGCGCCCGAAGTGAACTTTTAGCGAAATCACGCTCCCAATCAGCATTCCAGTTGTGAGCGCCGCGAGGTTAAATGACCAGAATTGCGGACCGTTATCGAACTTCGAGAAGTTCAGAGGTCCCAGAATTTGCAATAAAGATTCGTAGGCCAAGTTGATTATTGCAAAAGCAACTACAACAGTCACAACCCAAGACCGAGAGATAAATTCGCGCCAGCCTGACTTTAAATCTTGGAAAACTGTATTCGCATTTTCGCGAACGATAGTTGGCAGATCGAGATTCCAGACAATAATCCCAGCGATGAAGAAAGAGATGGCATCTACCAAGAGCGCCCAACCAGATCCAAATGCGGTAACTAAAACTCCACCTAAAAGTGCACCCGCCACATAACCAATATTTGTAGTTAGCGCGATTACTGCGTTGCCGTGCTGCAACTTCTCTTTCGGTAAAACCTCTGGAAGTACTCCTGACATTGCTGGCCACCAGAGCGCATTTAAAATTCCAAAGAGCGCGCCCATTAACGCTAAAAGTAAAACACTGGAGCTATTAACAATTAAAGAGATAGCGCTAATTGCTGCAAATGCGCTTCCAATAACATCGGCCCCACCGACAATTCGGTTACGTTTAAAACGATCTCCAACTACTCCGCCAAATAACATCAGGGCGATCATTGGAAACATACGCGCGGCCATCACGATGCTTAGATCTTTTGCTGTCGCACCCGGCAGAGCTAAGACCCCAAAGGCCAGAGCAACTGGCGAGATGCCATTTCCCACATTCGAGATAAAGCGCGAAGCGGCCAAGGCGGTAAAGCCCGGATGGGAGTGAAGGTCTTGTAGCTCGCGGCGCATCTGGCAAGACTAACTGGGAGGGGGCTGGGGAGTAGTTGTTCGGGTGATTGCCCCAGTTAAGGTCCAAATTGAGCGTGATTTTCCGAATTTTCTAGAAAAAACCTCAAAAATACCGCCGAGTATTGATGCAAATCGCTCGCAGCAGGTTCACACTATTACCTACCAGAGTGAGTGGATGTGGTTCCTCGAGGACTTCATCGATTTAGCACTGGCTTCTAGGGCCGAATGGTTCTTGAAGTATTAAGCACCCCATGGAGGCTTATTTACATGTTAACCCTAACCGCAAATCAGTGGAACCTGGTCTATAACGTATTCTCGTTTGGACTTGTTTCAATGCTTGCTTGCACAATTTATACCCTTGTTTCACAGGCTCGCGTACTGCCTAAGTACCGCAACGCTCTCGTTATGTCATCAATGGTTACATTCATTGCTGGCTACCACTACTGGAGAATCTTTAACTCATTCTCAGAATCATCTGAAGGAATGGCAGTTAAGGTTTCTGGAGACCAGGGTGCATTCAATGAGGCATACCGTTATGTTGACTGGCTACTAACTGTTCCTCTACTTCTTGTTGAAGTAATTGCAGTGCTTGCACTTGCAAAGGAAGTTTCAAAGTCACTCATCATGCGTTTGGTTCCAGCATCAGCTGCGATGATCGCACTTGGCTACCCAGGTGAAATCTCAAACGACCAGAACACACAGATCCTTTACGGTGTTCTTTCAACACTTCCATTCCTCTACATCCTCTATGTCTTGTTCGTAGAGCTTGGTAAGTCACTTGATCGCCAGCCAGAAGGCGTTGCAGCAACCGTTGGTCGCTTGCGTCTCCTTCTTATCGCGACATGGGGCGTATACCCAGTTTCATACATTCTTGGTATGGGCGAAGGTATGGCATCAGCAGATCAGTTCGTTGGCGTACAGGTTGGTTACACAATCGCTGACGTTCTAGCTAAGTGCGTATTCGGTCTAACAATCTTGAAGATCGCTCGCATGAAGTCAATGGCTGAAGGCATGAAGGACGATCACTAATCGTCTGTAAATAGTTAAAATTAGAGGGGCGTCGGGAAACCGGCGCCCCTTTAATATTTGTAGGATAGATACATGACAAATGCACCCATCTCAAAGTACGCGCTCAATAATTACCGAATGGCGAGCTATCTACTCTTCGCTATCGGGCTAATTAATTTGCGCTACCAAACAGGTAAAGATGGAGTTTTGGTAAATAGCGCAGCGGTTTTCATTCCGGGATTTATCGCGCTGGCTCTAACCTTTATAAAGGGCGCTCATGGATTTCTGGCAAAGCGCGAAGTAATGGTGGCGCTCGGCGTAATTGGTGGAGTCTTAGTTGCTTGGGCAATCACTAACTAGTCCATAGTTTCCAAGTTATTTACGGAAAGAAATATCGCTCTTCTTCATCGCGGTAATCAATATCCGAATCGCATTTGGTCCCATGCCATGCAAATCCTTTATGGCATCTAGCGAGTATTTTCTTAAATCACTTACCTTGTAAAGACCCTCATCAATTAACGCTCTGCGGGCTGGGGCGGCCAATCCAAGTTCGCGCCAAGCGCCATCAACTGCGGCGTAGGCATCTAAATCAACTTCACTCTTATTTCCAGCAGATCGGTTCTGCGCTTTTTCAGCCTTGCGTTGGGCGGCTGCGCGCATAGCTTCGCCCCGCAGCTTCTTTATCTTTGCTGGAGATTGTTTAGCCATTATGAAAACAAACCCTATACATAATTCTGGTGCGGGAGGCGGGACTTGAACCCGCACGCCGGAGCACAAGTTCCTAAGACTTGCGTGTCTGCCATTTCACCACTCCCGCTGGAGCGTCATGAGAATGTTACAAAAAACTCATGTACTGGAACATAGGTTAGAGGTAAGTTCGCCTTATACAAAATTTCGGGTTTTCGCCCGTACAGCGCGCTCATGCAGCGAAGAAGTGAGGAAGTTACATGTCATTGACTCCAACCCCAGCAGATAAGTTCACCTTCGGACTCTGGACCGTCGGCTGGCAAGCGCGCGATCCATTTGGTGATGCCACGCGTGGTGCGCTCGACCCGGTTCGTACAGTAAATGAACTCGCAGCACGCGGCGCATATGGAGTTACATTCCATGATGATGATTTGATTCCATTCGGAAGCGACGATGCATCTCGTCGTGGACATATCGATCGCTTTAAGAAGGCGCTTGCTGAAACTGGAATGCAAGTTCCAATGGCAACAACCAACCTCTTCTCACATCCAGTATTTAAAGATGGCGCATTTACAAGTAATGATCGCGATATTCGTCGTTACGCACTTCGCAAAGCGATGCGCAATATCGAACTCGCTGTCGAACTCGGTGCGCATACTTATGTTTGCTGGGGCGGACGCGAAGGCGCTGAATCAGATGCAGCAAAGGATGCCTATGTTGCACACGAGCGCATGCGCGAAGCATTTAACGTGCTTAGCCAATATGTTCTAGATAATGGTTACAAGATTAAATTTGCAATCGAACCAAAGCCAAACGAACCACGTGGCGATATCTTCTTGCCAACAATTGGCCACGCACTTGCATTTATCTACACTCTTGATCACCCAGAACTCGTTGGACTTAACCCAGAAGTTGGCCACGAACAAATGGCGGGACTTAACTTCGTTCACGGAATCGCTCAGGCGCTCTGGCAGAAGAAGTTATTCCATATTGATCTAAATGGTCAGCACGGTCCAAAGTTCGATCAAGATTTGGTATTTGGCCATGGCGATCTAAAGTCAGCGTTCTTCCTTGTTGAACTGCTTGAGCGCTACAAGTACGACGGTCCAAAGCACTTTGATTACAAGCCAGGTCGCACCGAAGATGACAAGGGCGTTTGGGATTCTGCGACAGCAAATATGCGCACATATTTAGCGCTAAAAGATCGCGCAACTGCCTATCGCAACGATCCACGCGTTATCGCTGCACAGAAAGATTCCAACATTCCAGGGCTTACTGAAAACACTATGGGCGCTGGTGAAAGTTGGAAGGATCTTTCTAAAGATTCATTCGATGTTGAAGCAGCCGGCGCACGTGGTTATCAGTACGAAGCCCTTAATCAGCTCGCTCTTGAGCACCTAATGGGGTTCGGAAAGTAATTCGCTGCGCAGGGTAACCTTGCCCTGTGAGTTCACATTCGAATCTACTAGCTGCCCAAATTCAGGCAGCGATCTCGCACGCCATTGAGCGTGGAGATTTGATCGGAACCGTTCCTGCCAATATCCCTTTGGAGCGACCAAAGAATCGCGACCACGGTGATTACGCATCTTCTATCGCGCTGCAACTGGCAAAACCTGCCGGAAAGAACCCGCGCGAAGTCGCAGAGTTACTTAAGAAAGATTTAGAAAAGCTACCTGAAGTTTCCTCCGTTGATATTGCAGGTCCTGGCTTTATCAACATCAAATTAAATCGCGCCAGCCAGGCCGATTTAGTGCGCACAATTTTGAGCGCTAAAGAAAGTTATGGAAAAGGCAGCGCGCTTGCGGGCGTAAAGATCAACCTGGAATTTATCTCTGCCAATCCAACTGGCCCACTTCACTTAGGGCACACTCGTTGGGCAGCAGTTGGCGATGCACTTGGTCGCGTTCTAAGCGCTGCAGGAGCAGAAGTAGTTCGCGAATTTTATATAAATGACCGCGGAAATCAGATGGATCTCTTTGGACAATCTGTGCAAGCTGCAGCCCTTGGCCAACCAATTCCCGAAGATGGTTACCAAGGTGAATACATCGCAGATTTAGCTAAGCAAGTTCTGGCTGAGAACCCAGAGATAATTAAATTAGAGGGCGAACCACGCTTTGTTGCATTCCGGGAAGCTGCCTACAAGTTGCAGCTTAAAGATCAGCAACGAGTTCTAGATACCTTTAACACTCATTTCGATGTCTGGTTCTCAGAGCGCAGCTTGCACGATGGTGGAAGCGTCGAACACGGTCTAGATAAGTTACGCGCCCAAGGACATGTCTTTGAATTAGATGGTGCAACCTGGCTGCGAACAACTGACTTTGGCGATGACAAAGATCGGGTACTGCTAAAGGCCAATGGCGATCTAACTTACTTCTCATCAGATACCGCTTATTACATCAATAAGCGCGAACGCGGTTTCGATATCTGTATCTACATGCTCGGCGCAGATCACCACGGCTATATCCATCGCCTTAAGGCAACTGCAGCATGCGCTGGCGATAACCCTGAATACAACATCGATGTCCTGATCGGTCAGTTGGTCAAGATCATGGAAGGCGGAGAGGAAGTAAAACTTTCCAAGCGCGCAGGAACAATTATTACTCTGGAAGAACTTGTTGAAAAAGTTGGCGTTGATGCAGCCCGTTACACGCTGATTCGCTACCCAGTTGATACTCCGATGGTTATGGATCTCGATATCTTGAAGCGCAACACCAATGAAAATCCGGTTTATTACGTGCAGTATGCCCACGCGCGTATTGCTGCTGTTCTGCGCAACGCTGCCGAGTTAAATATCGCAAGCGGTTTAGATAACTTTGATCCCGCACAACTTTCCCATGATCGCGAGAACGAACTTCTTGGGTCGCTCGCCGAATTCCCACGAATCGTGGCAGGTGCTGCCGAACTCCGCGAACCACATCGCATCGCGCGATACCTAGAAGAACTTGCTGGCGTTTATCACGGCTTCTACGCCGATTGCCGTGTCTTGCCGATGGGGGATGAGCCAGCAACTGCGCTACATAGCGCCCGACTTAATTTATGTGCGGCAACTCTGCAAGTACTGAAGAATGGTCTTCTCTTACTTGGCGTGAGCGCGCCGGAGCGGATGTAGCTATGTGGTCGAAGAATATTTCTTTCACAAATGGTGAACTTCACCTATCGGGCATCCCTGCAACAAAGTTGGCGCAAGAATTTGGAACGCCAGCATTCTTTATCGATGAAGATGATTTTCGCACTCGTGCAATGGCTTGGAATAACGCCCTGCGCGATGAGTTTGGTTCGCACGCTGGCACTGTTTATTACGCAGCAAAGGCCTTTATCTCAACTGCTGTGGCCACTTGGGTTAAGGAGTGCGGAATCGGTATCGATGTCTGCACAGGAGGCGAACTAGCGGTTGCACTTGCTGGTGGAATCGATCCGCAGAAGATTGAAGTACATGGAAACAATAAATCGGTTTCAGAGATAGATCGCGCGGTAAGCGTGGGCGTTAAGACAATTGTTATGGATTCAATCCATGAAATTGATCGCGTAGCTACCGTTGCCCGTAGCCATAAGAAAGTACAAGGCGTCATGTTGCGTCTTACTCCAGGTATTCAGGCACATACCCACGAATCAATTTCAACTGCCCATGAAGATGTGAAGTTTGGTTTCTCTATCGCCAGCGGCGCTGCTTGGGCGGCGGTTGAAAAAGTCTTAAGCCACCCAGAACTTGAACTCCGCGGTTTTCATTCTCATATCGGTTCACAAATCTTCGGTACAGACTCCTTCCAACTTGCCGCAGATCGTTTGATCTCGTTGCTAGCAAAGTACCGCGATGTTTACGGCAAAGAACTTCCTGAACTAGATCTCGGTGGCGGATACGGAATTGCATATTTGCCAGGCGATGAAACTCTAGAACCTGGTGAGGTAATGCCAGCGCTGCGCAGTGCGGTTACAGCATCATGTGAAAAACATAAATTGAGTATTCCAATTATCTCTATAGAACCAGGGCGCGCCATTGTTGGCCCAACGACATTTACTTTGTATGAAGTTGGCACAACTAAAGATGTGGTTCTCGAAGATGGCAAAGTCCGTCGTTACATTTCCGTAGATGGTGGAATGAGCGACAATATTCGTCCATCACTTTATGACGCTGAATATCACGCAGTTATTGCCCATCGCGCTTCATCTGCATCTGCAGTTAATTCACGCGTTGTTGGAAAGCATTGCGAAACTGGCGACATCGTTATCCGCGAAATTAATATGCCAAGCGATATCGCACCCGGTGACTTGATAGCGATTCCGGCTACTGGCGCATATGGCCGCAGTATGGCCAGCAATTACAACCATGTGCCGCGCCCACCTGTAGTTGCAGTAATAGATGGAAAAGCCCGCGTAATTGTCCGCCGTGAAAATGAGGAAGATCTGCTCGCACTTGATGTGAAAGAATAGGCAGATGAGCCCAGCAGATAAACCAGTACGTATCGGCATGCTCGGATGTGGCGTGGTCGGAAGTTCTGTCGCGCGCTTGTTGCTAGCCGATACCGCCGAACTATCTACTCGCGCCGGCGTAAAGATGGAACTCTCACGCATCGCAGTTCGCACAATTAAGCCTTACGAAGGAATCAATCCGAGCCTATTTACAACTGATCCATTTTCAATTGTTAACGATCCTGAGATCGATCTAATCATCGAAGTTATGGGCGGAATCGAACCAGCTCGCGAATTAATCATGACTGCGATCGAAAATCGTAAATCTGTTGTTACAGCGAACAAAGCGCTACTTGCTAGCCATGGCGCTGAAATGTTTACCGCCGCATATGCCAAAGGTGAAGATATCTACTATGAAGCATCAGTTGCTGGTGCGATCCCAATTATTCGTCCAATGCGCGATTCACTTGCCGGCGATTTCGTAACTCGTTTAATGGGCATCGTAAACGGCACCACAAATTACATCTTGACCAAGATGCATGAAGATGACCGCGAATTCGCAGATGTTTTGAAAGAAGCGCAAGCACTTGGTTATGCCGAAGCGGATCCAACTGCAGATGTTGAAGGCTTTGATGCCGCAGCAAAGGCCGCGATCTTGTCGGGCCTTGCTTTCCACACTCGCGTAACCGTTGACGATGTTTACCGCGAAGGCATTTCAAAGATCACATTGGAAGATGTGAAGATCGCAAAATCAATGGATCACGTCATTAAGTTGCTGGCTATAGCCGAGCTGACACCTGCTGATGAAATATCAGTTCGCGTTCACCCGGTTATGTTGCATAAGAGCCATCCTCTGGCTTCAGTGCGCGATGCTTACAACGCCGTATTTGTCGAAGCAGAATCTGCTGGATCTTTGATGTTCTACGGTCGTGGCGCAGGTGGCGCCCCAACAGCATCAGCAATCTTGGGAGATGTGGTTGCAGTTGCTCGCCACATCGCACTTAACTCAGTTGGCCAGCGCGAAACAGATTACGCAGACCGCGATATCGCACCTATCGAATCAACTAAAACTAAGTTCTTAATCCGCCTAGAAGTTGCGGATAAAGCAGGTGTTTTGGCTGCAATTGCTACAACTTTCGCCAACCACGGCGTATCGATTCAGACAGTTAACCAAGCAGGACGTAATGACGATGCTGAAGTCACAATCGTTACCCACTTAGCTACTGAAGGCGAACTTAAGGCAACTGTTGAGTCTTTGAAGAAGATGGACGCTGTTCAAAATATTTCAAGTGTTATCCGCGTAGAAGGAGCAACAAGCGCATGAGCCTTTTCAAATCGAAGAAATCTGGCGCACATCAATGGCGTGGAGTAATCGAGGAATACCGCGATCGCTTGCCAGTTTCTGCAAAGACCCCCGTTGTCTCACTACGAGAAGGCGGCACACCACTTATCTACGCGTACTATTTATCTGAACTTCTCGGCAACGATGTCTGGTTAAAGTACGAAGGCATCAACCCAACTGGTTCATTTAAAGATCGCGGCATGACCATGGCTATCTCAAAGGCTGCCGAAGATGGCGCAAAGGCAGTTATCTGCGCATCAACTGGAAATACTTCAGCTAGCGCTGCCGCATATGCAACAAAGGCCGGAATGATCTCTGCAGTACTTATTCCTGCCGGAAAGATTGCAACCGGAAAACTTGCCCAAGCAGTTATCCACGGTGCACAAATTTTGCAGGTTGATGGAAACTTTGATGATTGCTTAACTCTGGCGCGCGATCTCTCTGATAACTATCCAGTTGCACTTGTTAACTCAGTCAATCCATATCGCATTGAAGGACAAAAAACTGCCGCCTTTGAAGTAATCGATATGTTGGGTTACGCGCCAGATATTCACGCACTTCCCGTAGGTAATGCAGGAAATATCACTGCTTACTGGAAGGGCTATAACGAATACCGCAAAGATGGAATCTCAAATTCCTTGCCGCAAATGTACGGCTTCCAAGCTGCTGGTTCTGCACCTCTTGTTAAGGGAAAGCCAGTTCTTAAGCCTGAAACAATCGCTACTGCGATCCGTATCGGCAACCCTGCATCTTGGGATCAAGCAATCGAAGCGCGCGATAAATCAGGCGGCGTAATTGATTCAGTTACAGATAAAGAGATCTTGGCGGCATACGCACTTGTTGCTGGAAAAGAAGGCGTATTTGTTGAGCCTTCATCAGCTGCCGGTATCGCAGGCTTAATTAAATATAAGAAGGCTGGCAAATTACCTAAGGGTAAGAAGATCGTAATTACTGTTACTGGCCACGGACTAAAAGATATTTCTTGGGCGCTGGAAAAGTTTGCAAAGCCAAAGATCGTAAAGGTAAACGCTGTTGCTGCCGCAAAGGCTTTAGGACTTAAGTAAAGCCATGGCTAAACCAACTTTTAAAGCCAATCCAATTCAGGTGCAGGTTCCTGCAACTAGCGCCAACCTGGGTCCGGGATTTGATTCATTTGGTTTAGCGCTCGGCATGCACGATCGCTACGTTGCACAAATTCTTGATGATGCTGGTCTGGATATCGATGTAACCGGTGAAGGCGCCGATGATGTTCCACGCACAGATAAGAACTTACTTGTTAAGGCGATGTATAAAGGTTTTGATTTCCTTGGCGGAAAGCCAAAGGGCGTTGCCGTTCGCGCACTTAATGTAATTCCACATGGTCGCGGCCTTGGTTCTTCTGCAAGTGCAATCGTTGGCGGACTTTCTCTTGCCCGCGCGCTAGTTCTAACTGGCTCTGACAAGATGAGCGATGAGAAGTTGTTACAGATCGCAACAGAGATGGAAGGCCATCCCGATAACGTCGCGGCTGCGCTTTATGGAAACGCAGTTGTGGCTTGGAAGGAAGAGCAACACGGGAAAGAAGTTGCGCAAGCGATTTCTTTAAGCGTTGATACCCGCATTCGTGCGATTGCATTTATTCCGGCAACTGCCGTTGCGACTTCTAAGGCGCGCAAGATGTTGCCAGAAACAATTCCTCATCGCGATGCAACGAGAAATTCTGCAAATTCAGCGCTTTTGGTGCACGCACTTACTTTGCGCCCAGATCTGCTCTACCGCGCAACTGAAGATTTTCTGCATCAGTCATATCGTGCAGAAGCGATGCCAGCATCGTTTGCCTTATTAACTAAGTTACGTGCTGCAGGAGTTGCGGCATTTATCTCTGGCGCAGGCCCAACAGTCCTTGCCTTGCACACTGGCACCGAGGCAGATGTTGCTGAATTAAGTAGAGCTGCAGGTTCGAAATTTGAGGCGAAATCCCTAGAGATTTCGCGTACTGGAGCAACGATCCTCTAAGCCAAGTGAGTTTTGCCGCTCGTAGCCGTATGGTGCTATGGTTATCCCACTTGCTAGTGCCGGAAGTTACGGTGAAAGTCGGCAGGTAATAAATCCAAATCAACAGGCTTTTTGCTGTTACGAACTCAAACTCGTAATCGAAGCCCCAAATGAAAAGATAGAGATGACAGATCAAGATCAGGAAGTAACGCCAGTACGCTCAAATTCACCAGAGCTTGCCGCGATGAGTCTTCCAAAGTTAAAAGAAGTTGCTGCACAGCTCGGTATTGATGGCGCTGCAAAGTTAAAGAAGGATGCGCTCGTAACCGCAATCGCTGATCTACAGGCAGCAAACCGCGAAGCCGCAAAGGCCGAACGCGAAGCCCGCCGTGAAGCGCGCAATGCAAAGAAGAATTCCAATCGTGAAAACGCGAACAACTCATCGAACTCAGCTAACGAGTCAGATGACGATGGCGACGGCGAAGAAAACGTGAACGATAACGGACCACGCGATAACGACCGTGGCTTTGGTGGACGCGACCGCGGTCGTGGCCGTGATCGCAACCGTGGCCGTGATCGCAATCGCGATCGTGGACAACGCGAAGAGCGCGAGCCTGTAATTGGCGAAGATGATGTTCTAGTTCCAGTTGGCGGCCTCGTCGACATCATGGATAACTATTCATTTATCCGCACCGGTGGCTACCTACCTGGTCCAAACGATGTCTATGTTTCACAGCAGCAAGTACGCAAGTACGGACTTCGCAAGGGCGATGTTGTTACAGGCCAAGTACGTCAGGCGCGCGAAGGCGAACAACGCCAGAAGTACAACCCACTTATTACCCTCGAAACAATAAACGGCGTAACTCCTGAGGAAGCGCGCGGTCGCGTTGAATTCGGCAAGTTAGTTCCGCTTTACCCACAAGAGCGTCTGCGTCTTGAGACCGAACCAAACATTCTTACTACTCGCGTTATCGATCTGATTGCGCCGATCGGTAAAGGCCAGCGCGGACTTATCGTTTCGCCTCCAAAGGCCGGTAAGACCATGGTCTTGCAATCAATTGCAAATGCGATCACTACAAATAATCCAGAGTGTCACTTAATGGTTGTTCTAGTTGATGAGCGCCCAGAAGAAGTTACCGATATGCAGCGCTCTGTTAAGGGTGAAGTAATCGCATCAACATTCGATCGTCCAGCCGATGATCACACCACAATTGCAGAGCTCGCTATTGAGCGCGCCAAGCGTTTGGTTGAACTCGGCCACGATGTAGTCGTTCTCCTTGACTCTATTACTCGTCTAGGTCGCGCATACAACATCGCAGCACCTGCATCAGGCCGCATCCTTTCGGGTGGTGTTGATTCAGCTGCTCTATATCCACCAAAGAAGTTCTTCGGTGCCGCACGTAATATCGAAGATGGCGGATCGCTAACAATTCTTGCAACAGCACTTGTCGATACCGGTTCACGTATGGATGAAGTTATCTTCGAAGAGTTCAAGGGCACCGGAAATATGGAGCTCATCCTCGATCGCAAGATGGCCGATAAGCGCATCTTCCCTGCTGTTAACGTTGTTGCATCAGGTACTCGTAAAGAAGAAATTCTTATGGGAACTGAAGAACTCAACATTGTTTGGAAATTGCGTCGCGTGCTGCATGCACTTGAACCACAGGCAGCGCTTGAGCTGTTGCTTGAGAAGATGAAGGGCACTAAGTCCAACGTCGAGTTCTTGATGCAGATCCAGAAGACCACTTCTGGTCCAAACGAGGGCTAATTTCTTAACTTTCACCGCCTGACCGCAAGCCCTTCGCAAGGTCTTCACAAAGTCGGCGCGCACTATCTCCATATCAGCCAAAGCCAAACGGGCCGGCGAATACGGAGGCAGTAAATGTTGAATTCAAAGAAGATCCTCGCAGGCGCACTAGTCGCGGCTTCACTTTTTGGTGGAGTTTCATCAGCAACAGCAGCAGATACAAAAGATGCTGCAGTTGCGCGTGCGCAAGCACAAGCAACGTTTAGAGCGCAGATGGATACCTATGTAACTGCTCATCGCGCAATCATTGATGCCCGTCGTGCAGCTGGCGCAAAAGCCCTTGCAGATTTCCAAGCAGCGCTTGCAAATGTAACTACTGATGCACAACTACAAGCGGCAAAAGATGCGCGCAAGAGTGCAAACGCTGCTGCAGATGCAACAGCCAAGGCTGCAATTGCAGCTCTCGCAAAGCCAGTTAAACCTGCTAAGCCAGTGAAGGCTTCACCAACAGCGGCTCCAAAGGCCTAACTCTTTCCCCCGAAAGGGTGGAAGCCGCAAAATCCGTGCTGCGTGCGCACGGATTTTGCGGTTTTCTCTTTTCGCGAGAGTATTAGCGCCTAGCCATACCGAATGGCATAAGTGGCCCTGGTTCACCGTTTATCGCGGACCCAGACATAGATGAAGGAATATAAAAATGAAGAAAGATATTCACCCAGAATATAAAGAGACCCAAGTAACTTGTGGTTGCGGCGAAAAGTTTGTTACTCGCTCAACAGTTGCCAGCGGATCTATCTACGTTGAAGTTTGTTCAGTCTGCCACCCGTTCTACACAGGCAAGCAGCGCATCCTCGATACTGGTGGACGCGTCGCTAAGTTCGAAGAGCGTTTCGGTAATAACTCTAAATCAAAGAACGCCGCGCCTTCCAAGTAGCTTTCTTAAAAGACCGCATCGCAACCCAATGAGGTTGCGGCGCGGTCTTTTTATTTCTTAAAGTTATTTACTACTAGCAAAACTATAAATACAACGAAGACAACGAAGAAAGGAGAAGCCAAATGGCAAAAGATAAAGATCGCTTTGCATCAGCACATGAAATGGTGCGCGAGTATCAAGAGCTAGAAAAGCAGATGGCTGATCCTTCTATCCACGAAGATCAGGGCAAAGCGCGCCAACTTGGTCGCCGCTATGCGCAGCTTGGTCCCGTTGTTGCCGGCTTTAACGCTTGGAAGTCTGCCGCCGATGATTTAGAAGCGGCGCGCGATATGGCGCAAGAAGATGAATCATTTGCTTCCGAACTTCCAGCAATGGAGACCGCTGTTGAAGCAGCAGCGGATAAATTAGAAGAGCTCTTGCTGCCCCGTGATCCCAACGATGATCGCGATGTGATTATTGAAGTTAAGGCAGGAGCAGGCGGAGATGAATCAGCGCTCTTTGCAGGTGACTTGGTCCGTATGTATCAACGCTATGCCGAAAAGCGCAATTGGAAAGTTGAGATCATCGATATGACCGAGTCCGATCTCGGCGGCTATAAAGATATTTCGATGGCGATTAAATCCAAGGGAACACCAGAACCTGGAACAACTCCTTATGCGCGTTTAAAGTTTGAAGGTGGCGTTCACCGCGTGCAACGCGTTCCAGAGACTGAAAGCCAGGGACGTATTCATACATCTGCAGCAGGCGTACTTGTCTTGCCAGAAGCAGAAGAAGTAGATGTTGAGCTAAATATGAACGATGTGCGCGTAGATGTTTATCGTTCATCAGGCCCTGGAGGACAGTCGGTTAACACCACTGACTCTGCTGTGCGCCTGACCCACGTACCAACCGGCATTGTTGTTTCATGCCAGAACGAGAAGTCACAGTTGCAGAATAAAGAATCAGCGCTACGTATCTTGCGTGCGCGCTTGCTCGCAGATGCGCAGGAAAAGGCAGAAGCGGCTGCAATGGCAGAGCGTAAGAGCCAGGTTCGCACTGTTGATCGTTCTGAGCGAATTCGTACCTATAACTACCCAGAAAATCGCCTCAGTGATCACCGCGTAAATTACAAATCAAATAACTTAGATTCAGTATTAAATGGCGAGTTAGATGATGTAGTTCAAGCCTTACTGGATGCCGATAAGGCAGCAAAGCTTTCTTCAACGAACTAATCTCAATTAATTAGATAATCAAAAAATAATGAGCGAGATCAAGAGCCTGCTTCGTTCGGCGAAAGAGAAGTTAGCGGCGGCCGATATCGCCGAAATCGATGCTGAACATTTATTTGCATACGTTCTCGGCATCTCCCGAATGGATCTCCATAATTCGGTTAAGTTGGATGCCACCCTTAAATCACTTGGCGACTTTGGCGTAATTGAAGATACCTTCGCAAAGTTGATTTCTCGCCGCGCAGGACATGAACCTCTGCAATATCTAACTGGCACCGCTTACTTCCGACATCTAGAAATTGAAGTTGGTCCGGGGGTATTGGTGCCACGTCCGGAAAGTGAACTACTGGTTGAAGCCGTACTCACACATGTTAAAAACTTAGAAGAAAAAGTCACTGGAGAGATTTCAGTAATAGATCTCGGATCAGGCTCTGGCGCGCTAGCACTTGCAATTGCTACTGAAGCGCCAAGAACCAGAGTCATCGCAGTAGAAAAAAGTCCTGAAGCTACTGAGTGGCTGAAGAAGAATGTGGCGAAGATTTCCGAGAACGTACGCGTTGTTGAAGGCGATGTGGCTGATGTATTGCCGGGCGTTAAATGCGACATCGTTATAGCTAATCCACCATATATTCCTAACACTCAATCGCTTCCTCGCGATGTTGCCGAGCATGAGCCACATATCGCGCTCTTTGGCGGTGAAACTGGGATGGAACTCCCAAAACGTTTTATCGATGCCGCCGCTCGATTGTTAAAGAGCGGGGGAGTCTTAGCGATCGAACATACTGAAGAACAAGGCGCCGCGATTGATGCGGTCTTGTCTCGCGATTTCACCGAGATAGTTCTACATAAAGATTTAAATGATCGTCCCCGTTGGACTTCTGCGGTGAGAAAATAATGGCTATGGCAACCATTGACATCAATTCGGGTGCGATAAGTGAGCACTTAGCCAGCGCGGCAGCGGCCCTTAAAGATGGTTATGTAATCGTGGCGCCACTTGAGAATTCATATGCACTTGTCGCTGATGCCTTCTTTCACGATGCGGTGCGCGCGCTGCATGTACTTCGTGGAGATGAACTTGGTGTATCTGCGCAAGTAATGATCGGTTCAAGCGCAGCGGTAGATGGCATTGCCCGTGAAATTAGCGAACCAGTAAGAAAATTGATTGATAATTTCTGGCCAGGACAGTTATCAATAAATTTAAAACCACAGCGCGGACTCAATTGGGATTTAGGTGATGGCCAACAATTAGATTCATTTAGTGTGCGAGTGCCAAGTGCGGATTTCATTTTGCAATTAGCCAAAGCGCACGGACCACTCGCGGTCGCCTCTGCAGCGCCTGCAGGTAATTCTCCAATTACCGATCCATTTGATTTAACATTTACCGAACTTGAAGTGGCAGCAATCTTTTCAGTTGGGTCAATCACCCAAGGACCGGCCACCACAGTTGTCGCGGGCGATAGCAAGCCAGCCCGTATCGTGCGCGTTGGGGCGATCTCGGCTGAGCAAATCACAGCGATCGCACCCGACATTTCTGCGCCATAAGGCTTAGGCTTGCCCGCATGAGCGCAGAGACTTTCTATGGCCCGGATTTTGCACTGCTTAGCAAGCAGGATCCAGATATTGCAGCAGTTCTACTTTCCGAGCTAAAGCGTCAGCAGACCAATCTGCAGTTAATCGCATCTGAAAACTTCACATCTCGCGCAGTATTAGCGGCCCTTGGTTCAACCCTCTCCAATAAATATGCAGAAGGTTATCCAGGCAAGCGTTACTACGGCGGCTGCGAAGAAGTCGATAAAGCCGAAGTAATTGCGATCGATCGCGCTAAATCTTTATTCGGTGCAGAACATGCCAACGTACAACCACACTCAGGAGCCAGCGCAAACGTCGCGGTCTATCAAGCATTTACCAAGCCAGGCGATACCGTCCTTGCGATGTCACTTGCTCATGGTGGCCACTTAACACATGGTTCACCTGTTAACTTCTCTGGAAAGTGGTTTAACGTCGAGTCATACGGTGTGCGCCAAGATAACGAGTTAATTGATTACGACGAGCTGCGCGATATCGCGATCCGCACTAAGCCAAAGATGATCTGTTCTGGCGCAACCGCTTACCCATCACTAGTCGACTTTGAAAAGATTCGCGCAATCTGCGATGAAGTCGGAGCGATCATGTGGGTCGATGCGGCGCACTTCATCGGACTAGTTGCCGGTAAGGCAATTCCATCACCAGTTCCTTATGCAGATGTTGTCTCATTTACAACTCATAAAGTTCTGCGCGGACCTCGCGGCGGAATGATCTTGACTAAGGCCGAGCATGCGGCAGCGATTGATAAAGCGGTATTTCCAGGTATGCAGGGTGGACCAATCATGTCGGCGGTTGCTGGCAAAGCGATTGCGCTCGCCGAATGTGCCACACCTGCCTATCAAAAGTATGCCAAGGATGTAATTGTTAACGCCCAGGCACTTGCAGCAGCTCTTGAAAAAGAGGGAATGCGCGCTGTCTCTGGCGGAACCCAAACCCACTTAGCGCTGATGGATATTCGCAGCACTGGCGTAACAGGAAAAGTTGCAGATGAGCGTTGCGGTTTAGCTGGAATTGTTATGAATAAGAATTCAATTCCTTTCGATCCAGAAAAGCCAGGTATCACAAGCGGTATTCGCGTTGGAACTCCTGCGACAACAACTCAAGGAATGGGCGTTGCAGAGATGCAGCAGATCGCAGCCTTTATCGCGCGCGCCATTAAGACTGATGATGAGAAGGCACATGCGGCAATCAAATCTGAAGTACACGCACTTACTGCGCGTTTTCCGATCTACACCGCATAAAGGCAGCGATTAGCGCATGCGTGAATATCTCGTAACGCTCTTACTTGCAGCAGCGCTCTGTTACATCATCACTCCCTTTGTAAGAAAATGGGCTTTGCACTTTGGCGCAGTGGCACAGATTCGAAAGCGCGATATTCACGTCATTCCGACTCCACGTTGGGGAGGGCTTGCGATGTGGCTTTCGATGTCAGCTACCTTCTTAATTGTCGGAAATTTAGAACTCGTTGGAAAATCTTTCGGTAATGATGCGCAAGGAATTTTCTTAGCCGGAACCTTCTTGGTTCTACTGGGAATGGCAGATGATCGATTTGAACTAGATGCGATTACCAAGTTGGCAGGCCAAGCACTTGCTGCCGGAATCTTGTTGTTATACGGAATTCAAATCTTATGGTTGCCGATAAATGGCGTAACCATGTTGCCACCGAGCGTTGGCCAATTGCTTACCGTGCTTATAGTTCTCGTAACAATCAACGCCGTTAACTTTATCGATGGCCTAGATGGCTTAGCCGCTGGAATAGTTGCAATTGCGGGCTCTGCCTTCTTCGCCTTCGCATATTTATTGGCAGTTGTTTACGGCTTTAACCGCGCAGGTGCACCATCGCTTATTACCGCGATCGCAATCGGTGTTTGCTTAGGTTTCCTGCCACACAACTCGCATCCCGCCCGCATCTTTATGGGGGATTCGGGGTCAATGTTCCTTGGCTTAATGCTGGCAGCCTCTGCAATCACTTTAACTGGCCAGGTAGATCCAAATGCAATTAGCGAAGAGAAACTTGGGCCTGCCCTATTGCCGCTACTTCTTCCTTTTGCAGTTCTTGCAATTCCACTTGCTGATTTAACTCTGGCGATCTTTCGCCGTATTCGCGCCGGCAAATCTCCGTTTTCATCCGATAAAGAACATCTACATCACCGCATTATGCGCGCTGGCAATACGCAAATCCGCACGGCTGCGATTATGTATTTGTGGACCGCAACGATTGCCTTTCCTGTCACCGTTTCAGCATTTGCTCCACTTTGGGTGGCGGCGATATTTGCAGGGGCTATGTTGGCGTTCACGATCTTCTTTAGCCGCGGTAAATCTAAGTCGTTACGAATTACAGAAAGTGTGAGCCATGTCTGATACGCAATCAAATGAATCACAACTTCTGCGAGGTGCGGTAAAGCCAACTCTGATTGTTGGCGCAATCGCGATAGTGCTATTTACTTTAACTCGCGGTCTTGCTGGTTTCTATGGCGCCTTGCTTGCGCAATTTATAGTCGCTATTTACTTCATCGTGCATATCTTGGTATCGCGCCTAACTAGAAATCTTGATCCGATAAGCACCATGGCTATGGCGCTATTTTCTTACTTTGCAAAACTTTTCTTCCTCGGCCTCTTCTTATGGGCGCTAGCCAAATACACCGATCGCGATGTAATCGATCGTTTGAGCTTCGGAGTCGCAGCCTGTGCGCTTACGGTCGCCTGGCTCGGGGGAGAGATCGCTAGTTACCTCAAGCTCAAAACTCATCTACCATTACCCCCTCAAGCAAAACAGTAATTACGGCCACGGAGGTCCCAGTGAGTAACAGCAGTCAGAACAAGCGCGATGAAAACGCAATGTGGACCATCTTCGGTTACCTCCTTTCTGGACTACTTTTCTGGGGCGGGGTTGGCTATGCCGCAGATAAGTGGTTCGACACCAGTTACCTAACCTTGGCCGGTCTGCTCGTGGGTATGGGCGGGGCCATTTATTTGGTCTGGCTACGATTCGGCCGCGAATAACGCCTAGATAAGTGACCAGCCCCACCCCTGGAGATCGGTTTTTGGATTTCACAGGTAGAGCCTTTTACCCATAAGGTTGCCCCGTTACAGGCAATTCCCTTATCTCGTCTAAGTAAATTGGAGTTCGTGTGCTCGCGTTAGTTCGTTCAAGCGCTGAAGGCGAAGGCTTTGTCCCGCCAAGTACCAAAGACTTCGAACTTCCTCCCATTTTTGGCGATAACCCTTATACGACTAAACCGATTTTCTTAGTTCTACTCTCTGTAGTTTTGATCTCAGTCTTCTTTATCGCCGCATCACGTAAAGCGGCAGTCGTGCCTTCCAAGCTCCAGTTCGCCGGCGAAAGTGTTTACGCCTTTGTGCGAAATGACCTTGCAAAAGATGTAATCGGCCACGAATTCCTTCGCTTTGTTCCGTACCTATTTACACTCTTTACCTTTATCTTGGTCAATAACTGGTTCGGAATTATTCCGCTTCTCCAGTTCCCAACGATGTCGCACGTTGGCTTCGCATATGTCTTAGCTGCATTTACATTCTTCGTCTTCCACTACATCGGAATTAAAAAGCACGGCGTTTTCAAATACCTCAAGGACATCATGTTCATGCCTGGCGTTCCAAAGGCTGCATACATCTTGATTACCCCGCTTGAAATTCTTACCTTCTTCTTAGTTCGTCCATTGACGCTCTCACTGCGTCTCTTTGCAAATATGTTTGCGGGCCACTTACTGTTGCTCGTATTTATCTTGGGCGGAGAACACCTTGCCCAGGGTGCACTTGCTTTGAAGTTGGTTAGCCCGTTTGCCTTCGGTATCGGCATCGTGTTGACCTTCTTCGAGTTCATGGTTCAATGTCTTCAGGCGTACATCTTTACCCTGTTGACCGCTCTCTACATCGCCGGCGCCCTTGCCGACGAGCACTAACACCTAACGAAAGGCAGTAAAAAATGGAAGGCACACTCAACCTGGTCGGTTTTGGCCTCGCAGCAATCGGTCCTGGTATTGCAACCGGACTTATCTTCGCCGCATATATCAACGGCGTTGCACGTCAGCCTGAAGCACGTAGCGTTCTACAGCCAATCGCGTTCCTTGGATTCGCGCTCGCTGAAGCTCTCGCACTCTTCGGTCTCGTTCTAGCTTTCGTTCTCTAATTAGCCCAGAAAATAATCTGAACTAATTATGAATAAATTCTATTTTGCCGCCGAGGGAGAGACGCTAAACCCTTTGATTCCGCATACATCGGAAATCATCGTTGGTGCGGTTGCGTTCACACTTCTCTTCCTTGTTCTGCGCAGCAAAGTGGTGCCAATGTTCGAAAAGGCATTCACTGCACGCACTGAGGCGATTCAAGGTGGAATGGAGCGCGCCGAAAAGGCGCAGCTCGAAGCGCAACGCGCGCTTTCCCAATACAACGAGCAGCTTTCAAAGGCGCGCGAAGAAGCACAAACTCTTCGTGAAGAAGCTCGCGTACAGGGCGTATCTATCGTTGAAGAACTTCGTGCGAAAGCACAAGAAGAAGCAGCACGAATTACTTCTGCTGCACACGCATCCATTGAGGCAGAGCGCCAACAAGCAATCACATCACTTCGCAACGAAGTCGGTGCGCTTGCAGTTGAACTCGCTTCAAAGATTGTCGGGGAATCTTTAGATGACCAGGCTCGTCAATCACGGATCGTTGACCGTTTCTTGGATGATCTAGAGAAGAGCAAGTAAGGAAAATGAGAATTCACCTCGGAGGCAGTAGCCGTCAGTCACTCGTGGCTGCACGTGCTGCACTCGATGTTGCAGTCAAGGGCGCAAGCGCGGCATCGGCTTCAGAGTTGTCTTCTCACCTCTTCGCAGCAGCAGATCTCTTTGCCGATAACACTTCTGTGCGTCGCGCAATTACAGATCCAGCACGCGATAAGGCAGCAAAGGCTGCACTTGTTAAAGATCTATTTACAAAATCAACCGGAACGCTCGCTGTATCACTTCTCAGCGAACTCTCTGGTCTTCGTTGGTCAGCAACTAAGGATCTGGTCTATGCAACAGAGCAGTTAGCAATTGAGGCAGAAGCATCTGCAGCAAATATTGCTGGCGAACTCGATCGCGTAGAAGATGAGTTCTTCGAAACTTCACGCCTGGTTGCCGATAATTTCGAGCTCCGCAAGGCGCTCGTAAGTGTTGGTTCAACTGAGGCCAAGTCAGCGTTAATCGCTGAAGTACTTGGCAAGAAGGCATCTGCCTCAACAATCAAGATCGCTAGCGCACTTGTTGCCTCCCTTCGCGGACGCAGCATCGAAGCAGCCTTCGCTGATTACCTCTTTGGTTTGGCAAATCGTCGCAACCGCTTAATCGCAGTTGTGCGTACAGCAACTGCTCTAACTGATGCACAGTCAAAGCGACTTGCAACAGTTCTTGAGAAGAACGTCGGTCAGCCAATCCGCATTAACGTACAAATCGACCCAACAATTCTGGGTGGAGTTTCAATCAAGTTCGCAGATGAGTTAGTCGATGGAAGCGTTGTAAACCGCCTGGCAAATGCTGGGCGTGCACTAGTTGGTCAGTCAGCGTAAGAAAAAAAGTAACAAATCAGTAATAGAGAAGATTTAAGAAGAAACGAAAAAGGGAGAACGACATGGCAGAGCTCAAGATCCAACCGAATGAAATTCGGGATGCCTTAGCGAATTTCGTTAAGTCATACGATCCAGGCGCCGCAGCTCGCGACGAAGTAGGAACAGTTAGCCAGGCAGGCGATGGAATCGCTCGCGTTGAGGGACTTCCTTCAACAATGGCAAACGAACTTCTACAGTTCGAGAACGGAACACTAGGTCTTGCACTTAACCTCGATGTGCGCGAGATCGGTGTTGTTATTCTCGGAAGTTACGCAGGAATTGAAGAAGGAACATCAGTACGCGGTACTGGTGAAATTCTTTCTGTACCAGTTGGTGATGGCTTCTTGGGTCGCGTTGTTGATCCACTTGGTCGCCCAATTGATGGCAAGGGTGAAATCAAACCTGACGCACGCCGTGCACTTGAACTACAGGCTCCCTCTGTAGTTGAGCGCCAGCCAGTTAAGGAACCACTTGCAACAGGTATTAAGGCGATCGATGCGATGACAGCGATTGGTCGCGGACAGCGCCAGTTGATCATCGGTGATCGTCAGACCGGAAAGACTGCAGTTGCGGTAGATACGATCATTAACCAGCGCGAAAACTGGCTAACTGGCGATAAGAAGAAGCAAGTTAAATGTATCTACGTTGCAATTGGTCAAAAGGGTTCAACGATCGCATCTGTTAAGGGCGCACTCGAAGAAGCTGGCGCAATGGAGTACACAACAATCGTCGCGTCCCCTGCATCAGACCCAGCGGGCTTCAAGTACCTCGCTCCTTACACCGGTTCTGCAATTGGTCAGCACTGGATGTACAAGGGCGAGCACGTTCTAATTGTTTTCGATGATTTATCAAAGCAAGCTGAGGCTTATCGTTCAGTCTCACTTCTACTTCGTCGTCCACCAGGCCGCGAAGCGTACCCAGGAGATGTTTTCTACTTACACTCACGTTTGCTAGAACGTTGCGCAAAGCTTTCTGATGAACTCGGTGGCGGTTCAATGACTGGCCTTCCAATCATTGAAACAAAGGGAAATGACGTTTCTGCGTTCATTCCTACCAACGTTATTTCTATTACAGATGGTCAGTGCTTCCTTGAAACAGATCTCTTCAACGCAGGCGTTCGCCCAGCGATCAACGTAGGTGTATCTGTTTCTCGCGTTGGTGGTTCTGCACAGACAAAGGCGATGAAGAAGATCGCTGGTCGTCTGCGTCTTGATCTCGCACAGTTCCGTGAACTCGAAGCCTTCGCTGCTTTCGGTTCTGACCTAGATGCGGCATCAAAGGCTCAACTCGAGCGCGGTGCACGTATGGTTGAACTTCTAAAGCAAGGTCAGTACTCACCTTATTCACTAGAGCGTCAGATTGTTTCAATCTGGGCCGGAACTTCAGGAGAACTTGATTCTGTTGCAGTTGCTGATATCCGTCGCTTTGAATCTGAACTTCTCGACTTCATCGGTCGCGAACGTAAAGATATCTTCACCGTAATTTCAGAGACCAAGATGCTCGAAGATGACACCGTTGCCAAGATGAAGACAGCAGTTGCTGACTTCAAGAAGCAATTCAAATCTTCTGCTGCAGGAATCGTTAACGATGCACCTGCTGAAGCACTTGATTCAGAAGGCGCTGAAGCGATCACAAAGTTTGTGCCACCGGCGGTGAAGAAGTAACCCATGGGCGCTCAACTACGCATATATCGCCGACGGATGAGATCCGTTAAGGCGACTAAGAAAATTACGAAGGCTATGGAGTTAATCTCTGCCTCTCGTATTGTCAAAGCACAGCAACGCGTTGCTGCTTCGACTCCATATGCAAATGAGTTGACCCGTGCCGTATCCGCTGTTGCTAGCTTCTCTTCAACAAACCACCCATTGACTACACCTTCTGAAAACCCAAAGCGCGCAGCGATTTTAATTATCTCTGCCGACCGCGGTATGGCTGGTGCTTATTCAAATAACGCGATCAAGGAAGGCGAACAACTCGCCGCCATGATCCGTGAACGTGGTCTTGAAGTTTCTAACTATCTTGTAGGTCGCAAGGCGGTTAACTATTACAAGTTCCGCAACCGCGATATCGCAGGTTCTTGGTCAGGTTTTTCAGATAACCCAACATATGAGAACGCTAAAGAAGTTGCCGAAGCTTTGATTGCTGCATTCATTGCAGATGCTCAAACCGATAACGCTGGCGTGGATGAAATCCATATCATCTTTACCGAGTTCAAATCAATGTTGACTCAAAATGCAATGGCCAAGCGCATGTTGCCACTGGAAGTTATTGAGAGCGATACACCAGCACCATCTGGCTTGCTTCCAATGTACGAGTTCGAACCAAATGCAGGTGAAGTACTTAACGCACTTCTTCCTCGCTATATCGAAGCCCGAATCTTCAACGCGATGTTGCAATCAGCTGCTTCCGAGCATGCTGCTCGCCGTCGCGCTATGAAGTCAGCGACTGACAACGCTGATGATTTAATCAAGTCGCTAACCCGACTTGCGAACGCGGCTCGTCAGGCCGAAATTACCCAAGAAATCAGTGAAATTGTGGGCGGCGCAGACGCGTTAGCCTCAGCTAGTGCAGGGAGTGAATGATGTCATCAACAGGTAAAGGCCGCGTTGCCCGAGTTATTGGACCGGTCGTGGATATTGAATTCCCAGCGGATTCAATGCCATCGATCTTTAACGCGCTCCACGTAGAGACCACCATGAGTGGCACTACTCGTACCTTGACCCTTGAAGTTGCACAACACATTGGTGACAACCTTGTGCGCGCAATTTCTATGCAGCCAACAGACGGAATGGTCCGTGGCGCAGAGGTAACAGATACCGGAGCAGCTATCTCAGTGCCAGTCGGTGACGTTACAAAGGGCCACGTCTTTAACACACTTGGCGAATCACTCGATGTTCCAACATCATCACTTGATATTAAAGAGCGTTGGCCAATCCACCGCGATGCACCAGCATTCGATCAACTCGAGTCAAAAACCGAAATGTTCGAGACTGGTATCAAAGTTATCGACCTTCTAACACCTTATGTAAAGGGTGGAAAGATCGGTCTCTTCGGTGGTGCAGGTGTTGGTAAGACTGTTCTTATCCAGGAAATGATCTACCGCGTAGCGGAAAACTTCGGTGGTGTATCTGTATTCGCCGGCGTTGGAGAACGTACTCGCGAAGGTAACGACTTGTTCCTGGAAATGACCGAAACCGGCGTTATCAATAAGACAGCCTTGGTCTTTGGTCAGATGGATGAGCCACCTGGCACGCGTCTTCGCGTTGCTCTTTCAGCGCTAACCATGGCTGAGTACTTCCGCGATGTTCAGAAGCAGGATGTATTGCTCTTCATCGACAATATCTTCCGCTTTACTCAGGCAGGTTCTGAAGTATCAACACTTCTCGGCCGTATGCCATCTGCTGTGGGTTACCAGCCAACACTTGCAGATGAAATGGGTCAGTTGCAGGAGCGCATTACTTCAACTCGTGGTCACTCAATTACATCTATGCAGGCAATTTACGTTCCTGCAGATGACATTACCGACCCAGCCCCACACACAACTTTCGCGCACTTAGATGCAACAACAGTGTTGTCTCGTCCGATCTCAGAGCTTGGTATCTACCCAGCTGTGGATCCACTTGACTCAACATCACGCATCTTGGATCCACGCTATATCGGTGAGCACCACTTCCGTGTTGCAAACCGCATTAAGCAGATCTTGCAGCGTTATAAGGATCTACAGGACATCATCGCAATTCTCGGTATCGATGAATTGTCAGAAGATGACCGCGTACTAGTTGGTCGCGCACGTCGCATCCAGCGCTTCTTGTCACAGAACACATTCGTTGCGAAGGTCTTTACTGGTATCGACGGTTCATTCGTTCCGCTATCAGAGACAATCTCAGCCTTTGAAGCACTAGCTGATGGCAAGTACGACCACCTTCCAGAACAAGCATTCTTCATGTGCGGTGGCCTCGACGATGTCGAGCGCAGAGCTGCAGAGTTAGCGAAGAGCTAATCACATGGCACTTAACGTCGAACTAGTATCGCCAACACAACAGGTGTGGTCCGGGCAGGCAACTTTCGTTTCTGCTCGCACAACTGAAGGAGACCTCGGTGTCCTTCCAGATCACGCACCTTTGTTTGGCGTACTAGTCGACGGTGCCGTGAGCATCAAAGCAGTCGATGGAACGACGAAGGAATTCAACGTACAGGGCGGCTTCTTATCTGTCGCTAACAATCGCGTTTCGATACTTACAGAAACGGTCGGTTAGTTTCAAAAATTTCAGCTTCAGAAACATGAAAAGCAAAGGCACAGTTTCTTACACTGAAATTTTTTACTAAGTCCTCGGTTATTCGCGGGTGACGTTGGCGCCAAGTGCGCGAAGATCTTCAGCGAAATTTGGATAGCCGCGATCGATGTGGAATGCGCCATCGACGGTGGTTTCACCTTCGGAGACAAGAGCCGCAAGAACTAGTCCGGCGCCGGCGCGGATATCAGTCGCTTCAACGGGTGCACCAGATAGCTGTGGAATACCAGTTATGGAGGCGTGTTTTCCGTCAACGGTTACGTGTGCGCCAAGGCGTGCGAGTTCGTTTACAAACATAAAGCGTGATTCAAAGACATTTTCGGTGACCATGGAATGGCCGTCGGCGATTGCGTTCATTGCGATGATAAATGGCAAGAGATCGGTGGCAAATCCTGGATAGGGAAGTGTTGCAACATCTGTTGCACGTGGACGTTGGTTCATCTGCACACGAATGCCGTCGGCAGTTGAGGTAATGATTGCGCCAGCATGCGCTAACTTTTCGAGCATAACTTCCATATGGTCAGCGCGACCACCATGAATTGTGATGTCGCCTTGGGTCATCGCAGCGGCAAATGCCCATGTGCCGGCGATGATGCGATCAGTAATTGTGGTGTGATCAGTTGGGTTTAACTTAGAAACACCAGTGATCTTAATTAGCGGTGAACCAAGTCCTTCAATCTTTGCGCCCATTGAGATTAAGAATTCACCCAGATCAACTAAATCAGGTTCGCGCGCTGCGTTATCGATCGTTGTTATGCCCTTTGCCAGAACGGCAGCGGTCATTAAGTTTTCAGTAGCGCCAACGCTTGGGAAATCTAATTCGATAGTGGCGCCAGTTAAACCGTTAGGTGCTTCGGCGATTACATAACCATGTTCGACGTGAGCGGTTGCACCGAGTGATTCGAGGCCTTTAATGTGAAAATCTAAACCGCGTGAACCAATCGCATCACCGCCAGGAAGTGCGACTTCGGCTTTGCCGACGCGAGCAACCAGTGGGCCAAGTACATTGATAGATGCGCGCATCTTGCGCACGAGATCGTAATCGGCGCGATGTGCTGGCGCTTCGGGAACGGTAATTGAGAGATTAGAACCATCGCGTGAAACTTCACATCCCAGGCGCTTTAGTAAATCGGCCATGATGTCTACGTCGGCGATATCCGGAACGTTGCGGATCGTTGATGTGCCAACGGCCAATAGCGAGGCCGCCATCAGCTTTAGGACAGAATTCTTAGCGCCAGTGACCGTTACTTCGCCCTTTAGGCTGCATCCGCCGACGATGCGAAAGCGATCGTTGGTCGAACCTTGCGAAGATGCCATATCCGAAGTCTACTTATAGGCTAGGGCCATGGTTAATTTAACGCGTATTTACACCAAGACAGGCGATGACGGATCTACCTCCCTCGGAGATATGAGCCGAACTTCCAAGAACGATTCACGCCTTGAGGCATATGCCACCGTTGATGAAGCAAATTCAACAATCGGAGTTGTTATTGCAACCGACGAACTCAGCGATGATATTCGCGCGCTTTTAGTTCGTATCCAAAACGATCTCTTCGATGTCGGAGCTGACCTCTGTACGCCAGTTGTAGATTCACCAGCATTTGAACCGTTGCGTGTTCTGGAATCTCAGATTACATTTCTGGAAGAGCAGATCGATAAGTACAACGCAGATCTGCAACCACTTCGTTCTTTCGTATTGCCATCAGGAACTCCTGCAGCCGCACATTTGCATGTAGCGCGCACTGTTGTTCGCCGTGCAGAGCGTCGCACCTGGGCAGCAATCCATGGTTTCGGTACAGGTGTGAATCCACTGACTGCTAAATATTTAAATCGTTGCTCTGATCTTCTCTTCGTTTTGGCGCGCGTTGCCAATAAGGAAATCGGCGATCAACTTTGGGTACCCGGAGCAAACCGCTAACTTTTTAGAACTGCGCGCGCTATCTTTTCATCGCGTTCAAAGACATATAAACGAGGTCCATCTTTAGTTTGGGCCAAGTTTGCCTTTATCTCTGCGGTGGCAAGCTTTAAGCGCAGCAGCTCGCCTTCGATGTAGTTATTTGGTGATGCGATAACAACTAGCGCGCCGTAATCATCTTCACCGCCAACTTTTGGTGTGCGCTCGACAACAGATTTTCCACGCTTAAATGCCCAACGCAGAATTAGCGAGAGAATTGCTACGGCAAAGAAACCGCCGAAACTAGATAGAAAGAGCCCGTTATTGATTCCGCCGAGCATCGCTAATTTGCGCTTACTTGGTAATCAGTATTTGGAAGCGGTCCTGATGGATCGCCTTGGTTGCAATCCACATTGATATTGGAAACTATCTGGCCGGCACCAATTGGTTCAGTTGTAACCAAGAGAACGGTCACCACTTGCTGAGGGGCGCTACGTCCCACATCTGCAATGATTTTTCCGAAGGTTTTAGTAGTGCGATTCTCAGGTGAAGTTGCACCAACCACATCGGCGGTAACTCTCCACCAACGACAACCTGTTTCGGCTGCTACTAAGACAGCTCCACAAGTGAATTGTGTACAGGATTTAACCTGCGAAGCCAGCGCTGATTTGGCCGAGAGAAGCCCCACCAACTCTTTTGCATTTGGAACCTTTAGATACAACTTAGTTTCACCCAATGGATCGGTCTTAAAGCCAACTGGCGGCCACTTCGGTGATGGAGAAGGTAACTTCTTAGCAACTTTCTTTTTCTTCTTTACCGGGGCTTTCTTTACTGGAGCCTTCTTTACCGGCGCTTTCTGAGTGGCACTCGCCTTCGGTGTTGGCGTAGGGCTTTTAGTTGCCGCAATAGTGGAAGTCAGCGAGAGCGATAGAAAGAGCACTGAGAAGATTGCAACTAACTTAATTCTCATCGCTCTTGCTCCCATTTAAAGGTTTTGATCGAAATCACTAAACCGGCGATTAACCACGCCAGAATAATCCAGAAAGTACGGCCGGTCTCCCAAGTACCGGCAACTTCTTGCGCAGCAAATGAATCTGGCAGGAATACCGAACGCATACCTTGGGTCATCCACTTAAGTGGGAAGATCGCAGCGACTTGCTGCATCCAGCCTGGCAAATCTGTGAAGACAAAGAAGACTCCGCTAAAGAATTGCAGAATGATTACTACAGGTGAGACAACTGCAGATGCGCCGCGACCGCTCTTAGGAATGACAGAGAAGGCAATGCCGAGCGCAGTTGATGCGGCGCTTCCCAAGATGATCAACCAAGTAAAGGTCAACCACTTTGCCGGATCAGTTGGAAGATTTACCCCGAAGAATAAGACACCTGCAATAAGAAGCAGTGCTACTTGAATAACCATAGTTACAAATACAACGATTGATTTACCTATGAAATAACTTGATGCTGGCATCGGAGTGCCACGCAAGCGTTTTAGCGTTCCAAAATCACGTTCTACGGGAATCATGATTGCAAGCTGTTGGAAGCCAGTGTTAACAAGGCCCGATGCGATCATTCCGGCAACAAAGTACTGACTAAAAGTTACGCCATCAGTAAGTTCGTTGGTAAAGACTGAACCAAAGATAGCGAGCAACATAATTGGAAATGCCAGGGTAAAGACCACGGATTCGCGCTGGCGCATAAATTGTTTAACTTCCAGGCCACCGCGCGCAATACCAATTGCTAAGGCGCTGGGTACTTTATTGGTCTGCACTTTATTCGCTGACATCGGCGCCTCCAATCATTTCTAGGTATATATCTTCAAGTGAAGCGCGCTTGACGGTGAGTTCAGGGATCTCATCTTTATAAGTCTCGGTGAGTTTACGAATGAGTGCGGTTGGATTATCGGTGCGCTCAGTTTGAATACCGTTGGCACCCTTCCAAGAAACTGTGGCAAGTGATGTAGCACGGCCACCCAACAGAGCAGGGGTTGCAACTTCGATGATCTTGCCTTGATTAATCACGGCAACTCGATCAGCTAGCGCTTCAGCCTCATCTAGATAATGGGTAGTAAGCAAGATTGTTGCGCCAGACTTTCGCAGATCTTGAATCAGCGCCCAGAATGCGCGACGCGCTTCAGGATCAAAGCCGGTTGTCGGTTCATCTAGAAAGAGAAGTTCGGGGGATCCGATAAATCCGAGCGCTACATCAAGGCGGCGGCGTTGTCCGCCAGAGAGCGTTCTGATTAGCTCGCTAGATTTATCAGTTAATCCAACTGCGTTGATTACCTCATCAACACCGCGTGGATTTGAGTAGTACTTTGCAAAGTGTGCGACAGTTTCATAAACAGATAGGTCACCAGCATCGTTAGTTGATTGCAGAACTATGCCGATGCGGTTACGCCATTTACGGGCCTGCTCGCCTTTAACTCCGGGATCGGTGCCGAGCACTGAAACTTCACCACGGTCGCGATCGCGGAAGCCTTCTAGGATTTCCACGGTGGTCGTCTTACCTGCGCCATTTGGACCAAGAAGGGCAAATATCTCGCCGGGTTCGATAGTTAGATCGATACCGGCTACCGCCTTATTGGCGCCATAACTTTTTTCCAGGCCACGGACGGTAATCACGCTGCTCATATGGCAACCATGCCACATTCAGGGCAAAAGTGCGAGAAAATGAATCCATGAGCCCACGACGCAACTATCCAAAGGGGCGTCGCCCAAAGGATGAAGAGCGCGATATCGCGACCTCTAATCAAACTATCGAAGAACATACAGATGGCGATTTTATTGTTCGAAAGATCACCGGATCCAGTTCAAATAAACCTTATCGCTGTCCTGGTTGTGATCAAGTAATTCCAATGGCAACTCCGCACACTGTTGCATGGATGATCGGTGATGAAGATGGTCGTCGCCATTGGCACAATGCATGTTGGGCAAAGCGCAATAATCGCAAGCCAAATACAGAGCGCACACGTAATGCGCCGCGCTTCTAATTGACTTTAGAAATTAGCCCAAGCGGCCGTTAAGTAAGCGCGTCAAGGTAACAATCAACTTATCGTTTCCTTTAGTGCGTTTAAAGCTAGTGAATGCAATTGGTAATTGGAATCGCGCGCGAACAACGGTGCGCGGGTAGGTAAATTCAAGAATTCCTTCTGGGCCATGGATACGTCCGTAACCACTATCTTTCACGCCACCAAATGGCACTGAAGCAATTGCTGCAAATGAAATAGTTGAGTTAATGGCAACCATTCCGCAATGCAATTGGCGGGCAATCTTCTTGCCTTGACGTTTAGACCAGATAGATGAGCCAAGCCCGTATCTAGAGGCGTTAGATAACGCGATCGCTTCAGCCATTGATTTCACGCGATTGATCGCGATAGTTGGCCCAAAGGTTTCTTCCAACATCGCTGTGGAATTTTCAGGAACATCGAGCAAGATAACTGGTTCAACGAACGGCGCTTTAACTGAATCTGAGCCACCGAGTGCAACCTTGGCACCCTTAGCGATCGCATCATCGATATGTCCTTGAATAACGTTTATCTGCGAAGGCATTGTTGCAGGCCCGTAGTTGCCAACTCCGGGAGCGCCCGGGTGAATTGATTTAGCAACCTTGATCGCTTCTTCAATAAATTTATCGGCCACCTTTTCATGAACATATACGCGCTCTGCACCGATACATGTTTGCCCAGCGTTAGACATGGAAGACCAGATAGTGGCATCAGCTGCGCGCTTGATATCGGCATCTTCAGCAACGATTACTGGATCTTTGCCACCACATTCGAGAACAACTGGTGTCATATTTGCAGCACATGCTGCAGCAACTAACTTGGCGGTGCGAGTAGAACCAGTGAACGCCAATTTATCGACGCCACTTTCGCATAAATCTTTTCCGGTAGCGCCAAGACCTGTAACGCAGGTGAAGATGTCGGCAAATGGTGCAACTTCTGCAAAAGTCTTAGCCAGTATCGCGCCAACACCTGGTGTGTATTCACTTGGCTTAAAGACAACGGTATTTCCAGCAGCGAGTGCGTAGGAAATAGATCCCATTGGCGTAAAGATTGGATAGTTCCAAGGGCCAATCACACCGACTACTCCAACTGGAGAACGTTCCACAGTTGCTGACATATTTGCCATAAGTGCGCCAGGAGAACGATGTGATGTGCGCATTGCATCTTCAGCATGACGCGCTGCCCAACCTAAGTGGCCAACTGCAAGGGATGCCTCAAGTTTGGCATCGCTAACTGGCTTTCCAGTCTCTCTCGATACAAGTTCGGCAATTTCATCAAGTTGTGAAATAAGTAAGTTGCTCCACTTAAGCAATACTTTACGGCGACCCTTGAATCCCAAATCCTGCCAAGCGCTCGATGCGCTGCGAGCTGCAGCAACCGCGCTAAAGACAGTCTCGCGATCTGCGATTGGATAATTGGCGATTACCTCACCAGTAACTGGATAGTGCGAGGCAAATGTATTGGCAGATGCGTTTGTAGAAGTGGACATAGGGAAAGACTAGACTCTCCTGCATGTTGCAGCCAGTACGTCCAAGCACAGTTCTACCGGCGCTGCGCACTCCATTTATCGTTACAACAAGCGATGGCCAAACGCTGATTGGCGAAAGCGCGGCACCACTTGATGGATACACCGGCGCAATCCTTTGCTTACATCCCTTGCCGACAGCAGGCGGCATGATGGACAGCCATGTTTATAAGAAGGCTGCTAATCGCTTGCCAGATATGGCTGGCATAGCAGTTGTTCGTTTCAATACTCGCGGAACAATAAGTGAAGCAGGTAGCAGCACCGGAACATTTGATAACGGTGGCTTAGAAAAATTCGATGTCGAAGCGATGATGACCTACTGCTTAGATACTTTGAAGTTAGAGAATGTCTGGGTAGTCGGATGGTCGTTTGGAACTGATTTAGCGCTTCGACATGCAAAAGACCCACGAATCACGGGTTTAATTCTTTTATCACCGCCACTTCGCACATCTGAAGTTAGCGATCTTGAGTATTGGGCAAAAGATGGACGTCGCGTTATTGCACTGGTTCCCGAATTTGATGATTACCTGCAACCACCAGAAGCGATTGAAAGATTCAAACCGTTGACTCAAATAGAAATAATTCCTGTTGCTGGTGCGAAACATCTCTGGGTAGGAGAGCCTGCTGTCCACACCGTTTTGAGTGAGATAACTAAAGTGATTGCGCCAGAGCGCTTGCCGCTGCCTACTGAGATTTAAGAGTTATCTGCGCGCGGGAAGACGACTTCATCAAGGATCAAGATCACTGATGCAGCAATTGGCACAGCAAGTAATCCGCCGATTAGGCCAAGAAGTGATGAACCAATTAGCGCGGAGATGATGGTTACTGCGCCAGGAAGAGCAAGAGTGCGCTTCATGATTCGTGGTGTCACTACGTAATTTTCAACTTGTACATAAACAACGTATGCCAGAAATGCTATTAAGCCAATTGATACCGATTGGGTTAGGGCAATGATTGTCACGACGGAGCAACCTATGAAATGGCCAATGAGTGGAATCAAACCACAGACCAAAACAATCATCGCAATTGCAATTGGTGATGGAAGTGCCAAAACAAGCGAAAGGGCAAAGACAAATGTTGCAGCCATAAATGCAATTGCAATTTGGCTTCCAACGAATGATCCCACTCTAGAAATAACTGCATTAACAAGAAGCGTTAATCGTTCTCTGCGGCTAGCAGGTGCGAAGCGCACTCCGAGTTCAACCATTTGTGGAAGGGAGGTAATGAAGTAGAGGGTCAGAATTAGAATTGTTAGAGCAGAGAAAGCACCTGAGAGGACAGACTTTCCAACACCAATCACGCCACCGAATGCAGAGATAATCAACGATCCATCCGCGGTGACTTCTTTTAATTGAGCCTGCAAAGTATCAATAATTCCGAATTGGTCATTTAAGTCTGCGATCGTCGCATTGTTTTCTAGATCAGCCAGTAAGGTCGGCGCCGAATTAATTAAGTTTGTGCCTTGTGAAAGTACGGGCGGAACGACCACGGCGATAAAGAAACCCGTGAAAAGAATTACTGAAACGAAAATAATGGCTACAGAATTAGTTCTAGAAAGACCACGCCGTTGAATCGCTACAACTGCCGGATTTAACCCTGTTGCTAAAAAGAGGGCTACGACAATCAAGACAAATATCTGGCTGGTACTGGCAAGTGCGCGCATCAAGACGATTGCGACTAAGGCTCCGAGCGTTGCGACAAATCCAAAATAGAACGGATGTGATCTATCTATCGGATTTCCTTGAGTACCAAAATCTGTTGGTGCAGTGTTTGCCTTAGGTTTACGTTTGATGCGATCTGCTATTGCCATGTGACCTATTCTAAAGCGATATCCTTCATACATGGCGTTACGCATTACGGGATTAGGCGAAGAAATCGCCGCCGTTACTGGCTTGCCTTGGCATATTAATTTGGAGGAGTGGCCGGAAGATCCAGCGCTGACCGAAAAGCGCGGTATTTCCAGACATATCGTTCGCTTGGTTCGATCCACCGATGATCCGGATGCGGAAGTCTATGCAGTTAAAGAGACGGTCTCTGAATTCGCAAACCGCGAATATAAAGCGCTGCGCGAACTGGCACACCTCGGAGCACCAAGCGTTCAGCCGATCGCTGTTATTGAAGGCCGTACTGACGAAGCAAGCGAAGAACTTCCTTGTGCGCTGGTAACTCGCTTCTTGCCATACTCATTGCCATATCGCGTTCTGCTTAGCGGTAAAGATGTGACTGCAAATGACATCACGATGATGGCCAACGCTTTAGCTCTATTGCTGGTGCAGTTGCACTTACTTGGCTTCTGGTGGGGCGATTGCTCGCTTTCCAATACTTTATTCCGCCGCGATGCGGAAGCCTTTGCCGCTTACTTAGTTGATGCTGAAACTGGCGAATTTCAAAAGACATTAAGCGATGGACAGCGCGAACATGATTTAGAGATCGCGCACTTTAACGTTGCCGCTGAACTTGAAGATTTAGCTCTCTCTGGCGTTCTATATCCTGGCATGGATCCGATCCGCGCTAGCGAGGCGGTAATCAAGCGTTATCACCGAATCTGGAAAGCGCTTAAGGAGCGTCAGGTTCTAGATCCAAAAGATCGTCACGCCGTCGAACGCGCGATGCGTCAGCTACATGATCTCGGGTTTGCGGTAGATGAAGTCTCGGTTTCTCTAGATGGTGAGTCACAAAAACTTTACTTCCAGCCAAAACTTGTGGCACCTGGATATCACCGCAATCGTTTGCGCGAGTTAACTGGACTCGAAACTGAAGCGCTGCAAGCAAAGCGCTTGTTGGCATCTCTTGATCGCTTCCGGGGCCGTGAAGAAAGTCCGAAACCACCTATGCAAGATTCCGCACGTCGTTGGCTAAATGAAACTTATATGCCGATCGTTGTGATGATTCCTGATAATTTAAAGGGCCGAATCGAAGAAGCACAGTTCTTCCATGAAGTTTTAGAGCATCGCTGGTATTTAAGTGAGCGTGAAGGCCATGATGTTGGGCTAACCTTTGCAGCACAGTCATATATTGAAGATGTACTGCCATTTCGTCGTGATTCTGGAGTAGAAGCGGAGGCGCAAGCATGACGCTTCCTCCTAACTTTGGACGCGCAGTTGATCTGAGTTCACTCGGAAAACCAAAGCCTGAGGCTGCAGGGCCTATGCCCGGCATTGAGATAACCCCTGAGAATTTAACTAATGAATTCCTCTCACTATCAAAAGCCAAACCCGTTGTACTAATTTGTTGGTCACCTCGTTCACCTGAATCACAAGAGGTCGTAGCAATCCTTGGAAAGTTAGCGTTAGCAGATCAGGGCAGTTGGGTACTTGGTCGCGTTGATGTCGATGCTCAACCACAAGTTGCACAAGCTTTGCAGACGCGTGCGGTGCCCTTTGCTGTTGCAATCATCAATGAGCAAATGGTTCCGCTCTTTGAGCAGCCTTATCCAGAAGAACAGATCCGGATGGTTATCGATAAAGTCTTGGCGTTAGCTACTGAGCAAGGCGTGGGTGGCGCACCTGCTGAAAAGATTGAACCCGAAGAGGAAGAAGCAATTGCTGCTCTAGATGCCGGTGATTACGCCAAGGCAGAAGCGGCATATAAGAAGTTATTAGCGCGCAAACCAAATGATAACTTTGCCATTCTGGGCCTTGCGCAGACGCAGTTGATGGCGCGTACTGATGGAATTGATGGCGCCAAAGTAATGAAGGATGCTTCGGCTCAGCCAGACGATATCGCCATTCAATTGCAATGTGCCGATATTGAAATAGTTAGCGGATATCTGGAGCCAGCCTTTGCGCGGTTGCTACGTTTGATTCCACTCTTTGATGGCGCTGAGAAGAAGTTAGTTAAGGATCGCCTCATCGAGTTATTCGCTCTAGTAGATCCAGCTGATCCACGAGTCATCAAGGCGCGCGCTGCGTTAGCGAATGCGCTTTTCTGATGCGCACTATTTCTCCTAAATCTGAAACTTTTCAACTTCAACTTCTCTTCTTCGTCTTTGCCATCTTCATCATGGCTTGGGTTCCTAGATTTCCTGAAGTTAAAGCCAATCTTGGGCTAAGTAATGGGCAATTCGGAACGCTGATTAGTACAGGCACTTTAGGCGCACTTGCCAGCCTTTTCTTAACCGGCCATATCGTGCACAAGTTTGGTACCAAGATTGTGATTCTGGCCAACACTTTCTTGATGTCTGCGGCGCTAATTTCAATTGTGCAGACTAAATCTCCAACGCTATTTTTGATCTTTAATGTGATTTTAGGCTGGGGTATTTCGGGATATCACATCGCCGTAAATGCTCAAGCCTTCAATTCCATTGAGCGCGTTAAGGGACTCACGATCGCTCGACTGCATGGCATGTGGGCCCTTGGAGCACTCACCACCGCTGTTCTATCTGGACTTATCGTTAGCTATGTTGGTTTAGCGCTTCATATTGGTGGAGTCGCTGTGATCATGGCGGTGTTGATTTTTATTTCGGTTAATAAGTTAAATCCCGTGTTAGTGAAACCAAATGAGGATAGTGAAGAACATTTACCTATTCGCACCTTGTTCACATCATTTAGAGTCGACTGGCTCGTTAGCGGTGGCCTGCTATGCGCAGTCTTCTTAGAGTTTGCCACTGGTGACTGGTCTGCAATTTTCACAAAAGAACGTATCGGCGTGAGCGCAGGGCTTGCAGCGCTGCCTTATATCTTCTTTATGATTGCGATGATCGCCGGACGACTCGGTGCAAATCGCCTAAGCCAGATATTTCATATCCATCACACCGTGAGATTTTTATCTTTCGCCGGTGGAACTGGTTTTATCGTCTTCTTAGCGCTTGCTGTAAATATTCCAAGTGAACATAAATACTGGGCGCTGCTGGCAACTTGTCTGGCTTTCACATTTGCTGGCGCCGGATCTTCGCTGCTTGCTCCAACTTTTTATACCGCTGGCAATCGACGCTCAGCGCTACCGAGCGCAGTAGTTGTTGGACAGATGGGCGTTGTAAACAATACGGCGGTTTTTATCCTCAAAGCCTGCGTGGCTTGGACAGCAGAGTTTTCAGGATCTCTGGCAATTGCTTTGGTAATCCCTGCGCTGATGTTGATTGCAACTGCCTTTTTCGCAAAAGTACTTAAAGTAGATTAAACGCGCTCGAGCCAGACTGTAGAAAGTGGCGGGACTCGGAAAGTCCGCTTTAAATCTGTATCTACATCAACGGCAAATGAGTCATTCGCGATTCCACTACCTCCAAAGGCAATGGCATCGGTATTTAGAATTTCACGCCACACACCGGCAGTTGGTAGCGGCAGTTGGTAGCTCTCATGCGGTACTGGTGAGAAGTTAGTTATACAAACAAGTGGCTTTCCATCATCAGACCAGCGGGTAAAGGCCAAGACATTGCTTGCACCATCATCGCCAACCAGCCAGGAGAAACCTTCCGGGCTTGTATCTTTCTGCCAAAGCGCAGGTTGTGATTTATAGATGGCATTTAACTCGGCAACAACTTTCTGCACCCCGTTATGTTCGGCAAATTCAGTTAAATACCACTGCAGACCAGCGCTCTCACTCCACTCGTCATTTTGTGCAAATTCAGATCCCATAAAGAGCAACTTCTTACCTGGGTGGGCCCACATAAATCCATAGAGAGCACGAAGCGTTGCTAGCTTCTGCCAGCGATCACCCGGAAACTTATTTACTAATTGGCCCTTACCGTGAACAACTTCATCGTGGGAAAGCGGAAGCATAAAGTTTTCAGACCACGCATAAAGAATTGAGAAAGTAATCTCGTTATGGTGATAGACGCGGTGAATTGGATCGTGCTGCAAATATTCCAAGGTGTCGTGCATCCAACCCATATTCCATTTAAAACCAAAGCCCAGACCGTTTGAAGAAGTCTCCTTGGTGACACCCGGCCACGCCGTTGATTCTTCAGCGATCATCATGATGCCGGGATGAGTTTTATATGCAGTCGATGTTGCTTCCTGCAAAAGCTGAACTGCTTCGAGGTTTTCGCGACCCCCAAATTTATTCGGCAGCCATTCGCCCTCTTTACGCGAGTAATCAAGGTAGAGCATTGAAGCAACGGCATCCACACGAAGGCCATCGATGTGGAACTCGGTAAGCCAATAAAGAGCGCTAGCAACTAAGAAATTACGCACTTCATTGCGACCGAAGTTGAAGATCAAGGTGCCCCAGTCAGGGTGTTCACCTAGACGCGGATCGGCATGCTCATAAAGTGCTGTGCCATCGAATTTCGCAAGCGCCCATTCATCTTTGGGGAAGTGCGCAGGAACCCAATCCAGGATTAGGCCAATACCCGCAGCATGAAGCGCATCTACTAAGAATTTAAATTCATCAGGGGATCCAAAGCGCGAAGTCGGTGCAAAGAAGGAAGTTACTTGGTAACCCCAAGAAGGTCCATATGGATGCTCGGTAACTGGCAAGAATTCCACGTGGGTAAAGCCTTGTTCTGTTACATAGCTAACGAGTTCGGTCGCTAGTTCGCGATAGGAAAGCCCTAACTTCCAAGAGCCTAAGTGGACTTCGTAGACTGCTACTGGGCTGCGCCAAGGTTCAAATTTAGAACGCTCAGCAATCCATTTTGAATCTTGCCATTGATAATTTGATTCGTTAACAATCGATGCGGTGTGTGGGGGAGTCTCAGTTTGGCGGGCAAGTGGATCAGCATGATCTACCCAGCGACCGTCGATGCCGCAGATGGCAAACTTGTATTTAACTCCTGCACCGATATCTGCAATAAAGATCTCCCAGATACCAGATGAACCTAAGCGAATCATGGGATGGGTGTTCTTATCCCAGTAATTTAAATCGCTAATCAAACTAACTGCGTGGGCATTTGGCGCCCAAACGGTAAAGGCGGTTCCAAGTAGTTCACCATTTTGATCGCGCCTTACATGCGCGCCAAGGACTTCCCATAACTTCTCATGGCGACCTTCTGCAAGTAGATGAAAATCTAGCTCGCCGAGTGTGGAGTTAGGATTTAAAAATGTGGCGGGCGCTATGTAGATCTCTTCCTTTGCGTCTTTACTCTTACCGAAGAGCTTCTGGAAGAAAGACATGATCTGAGGTTAGAGCCTTACCTGGCAAATGTGTGCAACTTTGCCAGTTGGTCTTGCTGGATCAAGGCGGATAAAGGTATCTGGGCTCCATGTAAAGCTCCGGTTATCCAGTAAATCTTTGACCTCGAATGAATGTGCCGCAATTCCGAGCGCCTTCATATCCCAATGAACTGTGGTCTCTTGGGCATATGTTGGATCAAGATTTACGACCACCAAAATCAAATCATCACCGGTGCGCTTGGAATAAGCGATGATCGAATCAGAATCGGTGTGATGAAAGCGCAGATTGCGAAGTTGCAGCAACGTCGGGTGCGCGCGACGGATCTGGTTTAACTGAGTAATAAAGGGTGCCAGGGTTATGCCTTTTTTAGCCGCTCCATCCCAGTCACGTACCTTAATCTCGTACTTCTCGGAATCTAAATACTCTTCGCCACCTTCTTTAAAGCGGCGGTGCTCATAGAGTTCATAGCCGGCATACATTCCCCAAGATGGCGTAAGCGTTGCCGCCAGCACTGCACGAAGTGCAAACATTGCAGGGTTTCCAGATTGCAAATGGAAAGGCAAGATATCTGGAGTGTTCACCCAGAAGTTTGGTCTAAAGAATGCGCTGGTCTCTTGCGAAACTTCACGTCCATATTCCATAAGTTCAGCCTTGCTAGTGCGCCATGTGAAATATGTATATGACTGATGGAAACCAGCTTTGCCAAGTGCGTGCATCATCGCTGGTTTGGTAAATGCTTCCGCGAGAAATACAACGTCTGGGCTTTCCTTGTAAATAACCGACATAACTTCTTGCCAGAAGTGAACCGGTTTGGTGTGGGGATTATCAACGCGGAAGATAGTTACACCTTTAGAAACCCATAAACGGATAATGCGCAGAACTTCAGCAAGAATTCCTGAGTAATCATTATCAAAGTTAATTGGATAGATATCTTGGTATTTCTTTGGGGGATTCTCGGCATAAGCGATCGTGCCGTCAGGGCGAGTTGTAAACCATTCAGGGTTTGATTTAACCCAAGGATGATCAGGTGATGCTTGTAGTGCTAGATCTAAAGCAATTTCCACGTTGTTCTTCTTGGCTATCGATACAAAGGTTTCAAAATCGGCCATAGTGCCAAGTGCTGGATTAATGGCATCGTGGCCACCTTCCACGTTTCCAATCGCCCAAGGCACACCTGGGTCGGTATCGCTGGGAGTTAAAGTGTTATTGCGCCCCTTGCGATGAGCGGTACCGATTGGATGAATCGGTGGCAGATAGAGAACATCAAAGCCCATTGCAGCAACGGCTGGAATTCGTTTTGCCGCAGTTGCGAAATTGCCGCTTGTGATTCGCCCATGCGCATCAACAATCGCGCCTTCGCTGCGAGGAAAGAATTCATACCAAGCACCGACAAGTGCGCGATCACGATCTGCGCGAACTGGGATTAGCTCAGAACGGCTTACTAAACGGCGCAGTGGGTTTGCGGCAAAGTAGGCGCGAATTTCAGTGGTTGTTGCCTGAGAGAAACGATTGGCTGGTGCAAGTGAGGTATCGGTTAGCGCTTTGATTGCGGGAGAGAGCAACTTCTTTGCAGATGGATCTTCGTTTAGCTTCTCTTCGAATATTAACTTGCCGATGGTGCAGCAAAGTTCGGCATCGATATCGGCTGCGATCTTGATTTCAGAGTCATGTTCCCAAGTTGCGAAGGGATCATCAAAAGCTTCGATCGCATAATTGAATTCACCGCGCGCCGGAATTGTGATCGTTCCTTCAAAGCGATCGCCACCACGCCAGATTTCACGCATCGCATTGCGGGCAATCTCTTTACCTTTGTCATCAAATAACAGAGCATGCGCACCAAGTGCATCATGGCCTTCGCGAAAGATCGTTGCAGTAACTGCAATTACCTCACCCGCAACCGCCTTTACAGGAACTAACTCGCCTCCGAAATTAACCGCAGGAGAGATATCTGTAATGGGGATGCGAGTAATCAAGAGTTACCTCAGCCAGAGCCTTCGGTATTTCCCGGATCTGCAGCGTTGATGTCGTTGATCTGATACTTATTGATCGCTTCCTGAACCATGCTTGCCTTTACATCTCCGCTCTTAGCAAGAGCGGCAAGCGTTGCGATAACGATTGATTCGGCATCGACCTTGAAGTGGCGACGAAGTGCGCCGCGTGTATCGGATAGACCAAAGCCATCTGTGCCAAGTGAAGTGAAATCTTGGCTAACCCATGGTGCGATCTGATCTTGAACTGCGCGCATGTAATCACTAACTGCGATGACCGGACCTTCTGCGTTGGCAAGTTTCTTGGCAACGTATGCGGTGCGTTGATCAGATGGATTTAAGAAGTTGTGGCGATCTACCGCTAAACCATCGCGGCGTAGTTCGTTCCATGAAGTAACTGACCAAACTGAAGCAGATACGCCCCAATCAGATTCCAGAAGTTTCGCTGCCTTTAGCGCCCAGTTCATACCAACGCCAGATGCCAAGATCTGCGCAACTTTCTTACGCTGCTTTGGACCTTGCTGGAAGAGATAAATTCCCTTGAGCAAACCTTCAGTATCAAGATTTTCAGGTTCTGCTGGTTGAACATATGGCTCGTTATAAACAGTTAGGTAGTAGTAAACATTCTCGCTATTTTCGCCATACATACGACGTAGACCATCTTTAACGATATGACCGAGTTCGTAAGCAAATGCTGGGTCATATGCGACAACTGCCGGGTTAGTTGAAACGAGAAGTGGTGAGTGACCATCTTCGTGTTGCAGACCTTCACCGTTAAGAGTTGTGCGCCCCGCCGTTGCACCAACTACGAATCCACGTACCAACTGATCGGCAGCAGCCCAGAAAGCATCTCCGGTGCGTTGGAATCCGAACATTGAGTAGAAGATGTAGATCGGAATCATAGGTTCATCGTGCGTTGAATATGAAGATCCAACTGCAGTAAATGAAGCAACTGATCCAGCTTCGTTAATACCTTCGTGAAGGATTACGCCCGCAGTTGATTCTTTATAGGAAAGCATTAGCTCGCGGTCGACTGCGGTGTACTGCTGACCATGTGGTGAGTAAATCTTTAGCGTTGGGAACAACGAATCCATACCGAAGGTACGAGCTTCATCAGGAATAATCGGTACTAAACGAGCACCAAGTCCTGGATCCTTAACGAGATCTTTCAACATACGAACAAATGCCATCGTGGTTGCAACTTCTTGCTGACCAGAACCGCGCTTAACAGATTCGTATGCTTCATCGGCAGGCTGTGCCAAAGGACGAGAAACGCTGCGGCGGCGTGGAATTGATCCACCAAGTGCGGCGCGACGTTCTTCAAGATATTTCGCCTCAGCAGAATCTGCAGCCGGCTTGTAATAAGGAGGTGTGTACTTATCCAACTTCTCATCTGCAATTGGAATACCCAAACGATCGCGGAATTCGACGATATCTTCAAGTGACATCTTCTTCATCTGGTGCGTTGAGTTGCGCGCTTCGAAGTGCGAACCAAGTGTCCAACCCTTAACGGTCTTCGCCAAGATAACTGTTGGGCGACCATTTGGTTGTGATGCAGCAGCGTAAGCGGCATAAAGCTTGCGGTAATCATGTCCACCGCGCTTTAGGTTCCAGATCTGATCATCTGACCAGTTTGCAACCATTGCTGCAGTGCGTGGATCGCGACCGAAGAACTTCTCGCGAACGTATGCGCCGCTCTCGCCCTTAAAAGTTTGGTAATCACCATCGAGTGTGGTGTTCATAATGTTTACAAGTGCGCCTTCGCGATCTTGGGCAAGCAGTGGATCCCACTCGCGGCCCCAGACAACCTTGATTACATTCCAGCCAGCGCCACCGAAGATGGATTCGAGCTCTTGAATAATCTTGCCGTTGCCGCGCACAGGTCCATCAAGGCGCTGCAAGTTACAGTTAACAACGAAAGTTAAGTTATCTAGATTTTCACGTGATGCCAGTCCAATCGCACCCAAGGTATCGACTTCATCGACTTCACCATCGCCAAGGAATGCCCAAACGCTTTGCTGGCTCGTATCTTTAATTCCGCGGTTATGTAGGTAACGGTTAAAGCGCGCTTGGTAAATTGCATTGATCGGACCGATACCCATCGAAACCGTTGGGAACTGCCAGAACTCAGGCATCAAACGTGGGTGCGGATAAGAAGAGAGTCCGCCACCTTGATGTGAAAGTTCCTGACGGAAACCATCTAATTGGTGTTCGCTTAAGCGACCTTCCATAAATGCGCGCGCATACATTCCGGGAGATGCGTGGCCCTGGAAGAAGATCTGATCTCCGCCGCCTGGGTGATCTTGTCCGCGGAAGAAGTGGTTAAAACCAACTTCGTAAAGTGCGGCAGATGATGCGTAAGTAGAAATGTGTCCACCGACTCCGATGCCGGGGCGTTGTGCGCGGTGAACCAACATCGCAGCGTTCCAGCGGATGTAAGCGCGGATGCGACGTTCGATCGCTTCGTCGCCCGGAAATGCTGGTTCGTTTTCAGGAGTAATGGTGTTGATGTAATCGGTATTGCGAAGAGCGGCAACGCCAATATTTTTTTCATGTGCGCGCTGCAGCAACTTCAAGATTAGGTAACGCGCGCGGACCGGTCCTGCGCCATTGAGTGCGGCATCGAAGGAGGCTTGCCATTCGGCGGTCTCACTTGGATCGATATCTACTAGCTGGTCGATGATCTGGTCTGGGACGCCGAAGTTCTCGCTCATGGGCTTATTCTCGCGCTTACGCGGTAGTAGAGCAAAATCCGACCACTTTCTGTCTCAGAAAGGCGCGCAGAAATGGGCCACCCGAAACTCTTGTCAAAGCGCTCGCAATTCGGTGGACTTATCCCGTGGCAAAGGGGATGGGATTTGCTCAAGGAGAGATAGTCCTTGAAGTCGGCTATGACTCTGATTGCGATGACGCACTTCGCAAAGAGATCGCGGCCACAGTTGGAACCAAGTTTCTAGAAGGATCTGCAACTGAAGTTGTCGATGCAGTACTTCTCTGGTGGCGCGATGGCGATGGCGATCTCGTTGATGAATTAATGGATGCCCTCACATATTTAAGTGAGACCGGACCGATCTGGGTATTGACTCCAAAAGTTGGTCGCGATGGACATGTTGAACCAAGTGACATTCAGGATGCGGCACCAATTGCAGGGATGAGCCAAACATCAACCCTTGTCGTAGCAAATGATTGGACGGCAACACGTCTAGTGGCGCGTAAGGCTGGCAAGCGATAAGTTTGGCGGTATGAGCCAAACACTTACTGGAATTTCTGTTGGATCGGTTGCACCTGACTTTGAATTAAAAGATCAGCATGGCGCCAAAGTTTCACTTTCATCTTTTAAGGGAAACAAGAACGTAGTCGTTCTCTTTATTCCCTTTGCATTCACCGGAACCTGCACTGGCGAACTATGTGCAATTCGTGATGACTTAGCCGCATTCCAAAACGACAACGTTCAGGTAATTGCTGTCTCATGCGATTCGCCTTACACACAAAAAGTTTTTGCAGAACAAGAGGGTTACAAGTTCCCAGTGCTTGCGGATTTCTGGCCACATGGCGCAGCAGCAAAAGCTTTCGGGGTATTTAACGAAGATATTGGTTGCGCAATGCGCGGCACATTTATCATCGATAAAGTAGGCGTAGTTCGCTGGTCAGTCGTAAATGGCCTCGGCGATGCGCGTAATAACGGGGATTACAAGGCCGCAATCGCTGCCCTGTAGTTGAGGTAGTATTTGCCTCGCAACAATCGGGTGCTTAGCTCAGTGGTAGAGCGTCTCGTTTACACCGAGAATGTCGGGGGTTCGAAACCCTCAGCGCCCACGCAGGTAATTTAGATCCGAGATTAAAGCGGAGTTTTCAATGAAGCCTCATGAGATTCAATTTTCCTTAAACCTAGAAGCTTTATCCGCGCCGCAATGCCGGCGAATAATTGAGGCGCTGATTGATGAGCCAATGGCGATCACGCAATTATCTAAGACCTGCAAACTCACACCGGCTTCAATAAATAAACACTTAGAAATTCTTAAAAAATCTGGTTTGGTGAAGGTTCGCGCGGTTGATGGGGACCAGGTCGCCCAAATTCAGAAATCTAAATTCAAGCCAACGCTGGATTGGTTCTTGAATCTATCCAATTAAAGAGAACGCCAGTTAATCAAACTCTCTTTATTAGCGTTGGAATAATTCTCTCGTAAGACTTAATCGGATTGGCCTGCAAAAGAACAAAAATTGCAAAACCGATAAGCGCAACCCAAGAATTAATGAGCGCCAGTGGTACTAAGACGATGCCCCATAGAGCTCCTATACCCCACAGAATTGGTAGGACCTTTCGGAGTTTCTTCGCTGGATAGGGACAATCTTCGGTGAAATTAATTTTGAATTTAAATCCTATAAATGGAAAAGCGATTACATTCGTCCAGAATTGACCAAATAGGCAAACGCCAAAGTAAAACACTCCCCATTTTTGATTTGGAGTATTTAAATTTTCAGCAAGTAGCGCTACACCAAATGGAATTAAGGCCACCCATGCCATTGTGATTCCATGGTTCCAAACAATGTGAGCATTTGTTCCTTCTACGTATTGGCCCAATGCGTGATAGCCGTACCACATGGAGAAAAGAACCAGGAATCCAAGGGCGTAGGACAGAAATGTTGGCCAATGATCTAAGAGCGCGGCGTTGAGGTTATCGCTATGGCTAACCTCTGAAACAACTCCAACCACGTCTAAACCTAGAAGTGTAAGAGCAATTGAAAAAACACCATCGCTAAGGGAATCAATTAATTTGTGGCTTATATGCTTAATTTGCGCGGCCATCCGAATCTCCATTCGCCTTTAAATTTGAGTTTAAGGTAATGGAAAGTCCAAAAGGAACCGGAAAACACGCCCAATGAACGAATGAACTTTCTTTAAACGCACATTACGAAGAGATTATCTTCCTAAATACGCGCTCTTCATGGCAGATAAATCAATCTTCTTCATCTCCAGCATCGCTTTAGTGGCGCGCTGAGAACCTTCAGCATCTGGCCCACCCAAGTAGTTCATCATCTCAGGTGAAGTTACCTGCCAAGAGATTCCAAATTTATCTTTAAGCCAACCACATTGGCTTTCTTGCCCGCCATCTGCCGTAAGTAGATCCCAGAACTTATCTATCTCTGCTTGATCGGCGCATGGAATCTGAAATGAAATTGCCTCTGAATGTGGGAACTGCGGACCGCCATTTAGTCCGATGAAGTTCTGCCCGAACATTTTGAAGTTAACAACAATCTCTTCACCCTGTTGGTTGCCAGGAGTATCAGTTGGAGCGATCCAGTTATCGGAAACTGAGCTATTTGGGAAAATTGATGAGTAAAAGTTTGCGGCTTCGCGCGCGCGGCCGTTAAACCAGAGGCAGGTAGTCATTTCCATTTGGAAAAGGTAAGGCAACTACTTGGCTTGAGTCAATTTCGCTTTGATTAACTTCTTCAATAGAGTTTTAGTAAGTGGCTTATCAACCGGAACATGAATTGCGCTAATTGTCTTTGAAAAGCCAGCTAATTCGACCGGGAACAACTTCAAAATTGAACCGCTAAAAGGGTAGTAACCAACATGCTTCTTATTGGCCAGCAATCCGGCAACAATCGTTTCATCCACTTTGAATGCCGGCATTCCATAGCTCACTACTTCTTGCGCATCTGGAACTATTTCCAAAATTCGCTTGCGCATCTCAAGCATTGTTTCTTTATGTGGCGACGGGGCCGATTGATAATGTGCGCGAACTGCGACAGGTAACTGTTTTTCCACGGAGAAATAGTACAACTGGCCCTAATCAAGTAAGGTTCTCCATAGAATTCAATATCCGGTGCGCGACGAAGAAGTGCAGTTATAAGGAGTGAGTTGTGAAGGCTAGCGTTAGCGATCAGCGCTCCATTCTCGACATTCAGAACTTCGATTTCACTACAACTTCCCTAAACGCCAAAGCCGCTGGCCTTCCAGAGATACCGGCGATTAATTCACTCACAATCAAGCAGAACAATGCTCGCGATCTACGTATCGCCGCTGAAACAGAGTTAAACGATGTAAAGCGCGAGTTAAATCGGGCCGAGACAGATGTTGAACAAGTTGTCTCACGAATCAATCGCGATGAAGCCCGCCTTGCTTCAGGCACAGGCACTGCTAAAGAGTTAGAACAACTGCAACACGAACTTGTTTCCCTTGCTGCACGCCGTACAGAACTCGAAGAAGTTGAGCTCGAGATCATGATGCGCGTTGATGGCATTAAGGAGCGCATCGCAGAACTTGGCGCCGAAGAAAGTGCTCATGCAGCAGAGATTGCCAACTTGGAAATTTCGAAAGAGAACGCTCTAACAGTTATCTTTGCAGATCTCAAAGCAGCGGCTGATGATCGCGTAAAGACAGCAGCAAGTGTTAACCCAGAGCTAATGGCGCTCTACGAGAAAATTCGCACCAGCAATAACGGAACAGGGGCAGCAGCCTTGGTTGGAAACCAATGCAAAGGTTGTCACTTAACTTTAAACACCATCGAACTACAGCGCATTGCCGGTTTGCCTGAAGACGAACTAGTGCGCTGTGAAGAATGTCGGTGCATTTTGGTGCGTGGTCTATAAATGGCGCGCAATTTTAAGTTAACTGCCGATGGTGGTTCTCGTGGAAATCCAGGCCCTGCTGGTTACGGCGCAGTGGTTACTGAAAACGGGAAGATTGTTGCTGAACTTTTCGATGTCATTGGAATTGCAACTAATAACGTTGCTGAATACAGCGGACTTCTCGCCGGGTTAAGCCATATAAATAAATTGGATTCCGCAGCAACCGTAGAAGTAGCAATGGATTCAAAGTTAGTTGTTGAGCAGATGTCGGGTCGTTGGCAGATCAAACATGCGGATATGCGCGATTTGGCAAAGCAGTGCCGTGCAGCCCATGATCCTTCGCTCGTTAAATACTCTTGGATTCCACGCGATGAAAATTCACATGCCGATCGCTTAGCTAATAAGGCTTTAGATGGTGGCTCTGCACACAAGCCTGAACCGCAAGTGCAACAGAACTATTTATCTGAGCGACTTCGCAGTAGCGAAGTTCCGACCATGCTCTACCTGGTCCGCCACGGCGAAACCGTTTTAACTCCAATGCGTAAATTCTCAGGCACAGGTGCACTTAATCCAGAGCTAACCGATAAAGGTTTATCTCAGGCTGCCGCTGTTGCCAAAGAGATAGCCAAGTTAAAGCCAGAAGTTTTAATAGCTTCTCCTCTAATGCGCACCACCCAAACAGCGCAAGCAATTGCAAATGCCACAGGACTTGAAATCAACTTTGATGAAATTTGGTTCGAACTTTCTTTCGGCGATTGGGATGGCCTCTCATTTGAGGAAGTAAAAGAGAAGTTCCCCGATGAATATCAAGCCTGGCTAAATTCATCTTCCTACGCACCTGCTGGTGGCGAGTCTTACGATCAGGCAGGGATTCGCGTTGAGGAAGCGTTAGAAAAAGTAGCTGCTGAATATCCTGGTCAGCGAGTCGTCGTAGTAACTCACAACGGAGTCATTAAATTAGCGGCACAGATCGCAACCGGGGCACCCACCGAAGCGGTCTTTCATATAGATGCAGCACCATGTTCAATAACATCAATATCAATTTGGCCATCAGATGGACTGCGCGCCCTGCGTAGCCTTAACGAGACAGGACACTTTCGCCCATGATTAGCTCAACTGAATGGCTTTTAACCGTTGGAGTTCTTGCAGCAGTTATTGTCTTTGATCTAGCGCTAGCAATCATCCGCCGCAACAAAGAGACCACTACAAAAGAAGCGCTCTCTTGGACCCTCTTTTACATCGCTGCAGCGATCGCCTTTGGTTTGCTCTTGCCACGCTGGGGATCAGATCAACTCCGGACTGAATTCTTTGCAGGCTGGCTAACGGAGTACGCCCTATCAGTAGATAACATCTTCGTCTTTATTATTTTGATTTCAACGCTCAAGGTTAAGAAAGAATCACAACAGTTAGTTCTTCTCTTTGGAATTTTGGTCGCGATTGTTCTACGAGTAATCCTTATCTTTGCCGGCGTCGCGCTGGTTTCACGATTCACATCAGCCTTCTACGTCTTTGGCGCCTTCCTAATCTTCACAGCATGGAAGCTGATCAACGAAAAAGAAGAAGTAGAAGAAGATGAAGGAAAGCTCATCACCTTCTTGCGCAACCGCGGTCTTAGCACTTTCGCAATTGCGCTAATCGCTTTGGGCGTTACCGACTTGGTCTTCGCACTCGATTCGATTCCGGCAATCCTTGGCTTAACAACAAGCAGTTACGTTGTTATCACCGCAAATATCTTCGCTCTAATGGGTCTTCGTCAGCTCTATTTCTTACTTCAAGGTGCAATGGATCGACTAGTTCACCTTGGACGCGGGCTCTCATTTATCTTGGCATTTATCGGTGTGAAGATGATCTTGCATGCGTTACACGAAAATGGCGTTCACGTTGTTGATATTTCACTTGAGGTTAGCTTGACCGTAATCGTCTCCACCTTGGCGATTACAGCCCTTACAAGTCTCTACGCAACTCGTAACAAAGCAATCTCAAAGGAGTAGTTCGCCCCCCAAAGCGATATCTTCATTTTCTGCAATCTTCTTGGCGATATTCTGCGCCAAAGCTAAATCTTCGAGACCATCAGCAATTGGATCTGCGTCCTGCTTGCCAGTCTTAACTAGTTGATAGAACGCCTCTAATTCAACTTCAAAGGCTGGCTTATAAGATTCAAATTTATTTGATTGGTGGTCAATACCTTTGCGATAAGTTGAAATAAGCTGCGTTGGCACGCGCAAGATATATGGGCTCGGGAAGATAATGTGATGGCCTTCTTCATCGCTTACCCAGCGAATTTCCTCTTGATACATTGGGTATTGATCGAGATAGAACCAACGCACCGTTACGCGAACTCCATCTGCAGTGCGACCAAAGATGATGATCGAATCACTCGCTGAACCTGCTGGCCAGCGGTCTACGTGATCGACTTCAGTTATATGGATATCAAGTGCGCGAAGCACTGAGAATTCATGGATAACGCTTCCGAGAACCATTTCCGAATACAGATTTCCAAATGAAGCTGCACCCGCTTTACCGAGAGCTTCCTCCTGAACTGCTGTGCGAGATTTTGTAAACAATTCAATTAACTCAGCAGATGGTTTAGGCATATTCAGCGATTCATCTGATGTGACCAACTGGCTATCTCCACTTGGGTGTAAAACCAAGACATCGACCGTCCGCGGACGTGTCTTAATAGCTTTCTGCGCTTCAACAACTGCTGGATCAAAGGTCTTCATATAACCGATCATTAAAGCCGAACCTGATTCCGATTTGGCTTTTTCAATTACCTTTAACTCGGCACGTGAGTATGCAAGTGGCTTTTCGCAAAATACCGTCTTGCCGGCTCGAAGTGCCATCTCCACGATGTCAGCATGTGATCCTGAATTCAAGATTAGAACCGCATCAACTTCTTTTGACTCGATCATTTTCCTTGGATCGGCAAAACAAACATCTCTTGAAATACCAAAGCGATCAGCTAAGGCATGTGCAGCATTAACATTGATGTCAGTCAAAGCCACGATCTCGAATAGATCAGTGCGGCGAGTTAGTATCGGTAGATGAACTGAAGATGCAACTGATCCAGTTCCAACAATTCCAACCTTGATCGCGCTCATTGCATTCCTATTCTTAGACGTGGCTGATATCGTAGCGAAATAATGCAGATTAACGACTACACCCCAACTCCGGATGATATTTCTTGGGTGAGCGATGAAGTCGCAGCGATACATGAACGCAATCGCCAACGCGGCCGCGCCGAATGGTGCGAACATGACTTCGATTTCACTTGTCCTTCTTCCGTTACCTATCCATTTCAGTGGTTCTGGGATTCTTGCTTCCACGCAATTGCGCTGAGCCACGTAGACCTTCAAAAAGCTGAAGCCGAACTAAAGAGTCTGCTTAAGAATCAGCACTCGGATGGCTTTGTCTCGCACGTAACTTTTTGGCAGCGCGATGCCTACGAAGAGATGGTTTCGACTTATGCGATTGCATTCCGCAGTCGATACCTATCAGATGAGATGCAACCACCTCTTTTGGCTGAAGCGGTAAGCGCAGTTGCAAAGCGTGGTCGCGGGGTTGAATTCATCAACGAAGTGTTGCCAGCTGTAAAGCGGTTCTACGAATGGCTTCACACTGTGCGCAATCCATATGGTGATGGCTTGGTTCGTGTAGTTCAACCAGATGAGACCGGTATTGATCACTCTCCAGTCTGGGATGAAATCATGAATATCCAGGATGAAGAACACGAATCTTGGGATCGCGGCTGGCATTCAATCTGCGATCCTTACGACAAGTTTGATCGCGATCCAAAGAAGATGATCGAGCTAAACCACTTTGTTGTAGCCGATGTAATGACAAATACGATCTACATCGAAAATCTCTGCGTCCTTGCCGATCTCTGCCAGCAAGTTGGAGATCAAGCCGGTCACGACGAATACCAGGCCAGAGCAGTGAAAGCTCGCAAATCACTTGATGAACTCTGCTGGAACGAAGAAGACGGTCTTTATTACGGTGTGAACGGTAAAGAGAATAAGCAACTGCGTATAAACACCTTTATGAGTTTGATGCCACTGCTTTTGCCTGATCTAGATAAGCGCAAAGCAGATTCATTGATCGCACGAATCTTGAATCCTGAAGAGTATTGGGCCGAATATCCAATACCGAGCACGGCTATGAACCATCCGACTTATCGCCCAGATACGGTGGGTGGGAATTTAGTATGGCGCGGTCCTTCGTGGATCAATAGCAATTGGTATATCGCTCGTGGATTAAAGCGCCACGGTCGCAATGATTTAGCGCGCCACATAACCAACCAGAGCATCGCAATGGTACGTAAGAGTGGATTCCGCGAGTACTACAACCCGCAAACTGCACATGGTCGCGGGGCGCCTGACTTTAGCTGGTCAACTATTCTTTTAGATCTAATCCACGAGGTGAAATAAAAAATGAGCAAACTCTTAAAAAGTGCCAAAGTTGGAATCGTTGCTCTTAACTGGAAATTTGAGATGGCAAAGTCCGAAGATTTTCTAAAGCGCATTGCGGCCTACGGTTTCAAAGGAATCCAGATCTCAGTTGAGCAAGCCAATTCCGACAACTTCTTATCTCAAATGAAGCAGAATGGTTTGGCGACTGCCGAACAGTATCTAGATATTGCCTGCGATGAGAACGGCCCACTTGCAACCGCAGATGCGCACTCGCAAGAGATTGTTGATGCCGCTATTCGTGCCAAAGTTGAAATGTTGGTTTTTGCAGTAGATGGAACGCTAGAGCGAGATATCTACGCAGGTCGCACACATCTTGGACCACGCTTAAATGAAAATGGCTATCAGCGTCTTGCTGAGCACATTACTAAGTACGCACTTCTCGCCAAGGCCGCTGGCGTTCGTTCTTCATTCCATCCACATGCAGCCACATATATTGAAACGCCTGAAGAGACTAGAAAGCTAATGGCGCTTCTTGATTATGACTTGGTCGGCATGTGTCTTGATGTTGGACATTGGTTGGTTGGTGGGGGAGATCCCGTTGCTGGTGTAGTCGAATACGGAAAACGTGTTACACATGTTCACATTAAAGATGTTGATCCAGCAATTCTTAAAAAGTTAGTTGCTGGTGAATATGAAGGTATGAACGTTGCAGTTGAAGATCACTATCTCTTTGTACCAGCCGGTGAAGGCGCACTTGATCTAGTTGGGCTATTTGCAGAACTTGAAAAGTTTGGCTTCTCGGATTGGATGATGAGCGAACAAGATAAAGCGCGCGAGCCGGCTGAAGAAAAATCAGGGGTTTCTATGCGCAATATCGAGGTGGCCCTTAAGGGTTAGCAGCCCCTGTCCATTTCCCGTACGCCCGATATTGTTCACCCCATGACTAGCACTCCGCGTATTTTGCATGCCGCAACCGGTTCAACTCTGACCGCTAAAGGCTGGGGACAAGAGGCCGCCCTGCGCATGCTTCATAACAACTTAGATCCAGCTGTTGCAGAACATCCCGAGAACTTAGTTGTATATGGCGGAACCGGAAAAGCTGCACGTAACTGGCCATCTTTTGATGCAATAGTAAAAAGTCTTACCAATTTAAAAGATGATGAAACGCTTCTAGTTCAATCAGGTAAACCAGTTGGAGTCTTTGCAACTCACGAATGGGCGCCACGCGTTCTTATCGCAAACTCAAATTTGGTTGGCGATTGGGCGAATTGGCCAGAGTTTCGTCGCCTTGAACAACTTGGCTTGACTATGTACGGGCAGATGACTGCCGGTTCTTGGATTTACATTGGAACGCAAGGAATCTTGCAAGGAACTTACGAAACCTTTGCTGCAGTTGCACAGAAAAGATTTAACGGAACGCTGCAAGGAACTCTAACTCTGACCGGCGGTTGCGGCGGCATGGGTGGCGCACAACCACTTGCTGTGACCATGAACGGTGGCGTCTGCCTAATTATCGATATCGATAAGACTCGTTTGGAAAAACGTATTCAGACTCGCTACCTAGATGAAATTGCCGACAACATCGACGATGCGATCGAGCGAGTTCTCAAAGCGAAGAATGCGCGAGTTCCGCTATCTGTTGGGCTTGAAGGTAACGCTGCCGAGTTATTCCCGCTCTTGCTCAGCATGGATGTACCAATTGATATCGTCACAGATCAAACTTCTGCACACGATCCTTTCTCATATATACCTGCTGGCATTGATGTTCACGCCGCAGCACAGATGGCGAAAGATAACCCAGAAGATTTCACTAAACGCTCACAAGCATCCATGGCAAAACACGTTGAAGCGATGGTTGGCTTTATGGATAAAGGCGCAGAGGTTTTTGATTACGGTAACTCGATCCGCGATGAAGCCCGCCAAGGTGGCTATTCACGGGCTTTTGCCTTTCCGGGCTTTGTTCCTGCCTATATCCGTCCACTTTTCTGCGAAGGAAAAGGTCCATTTCGTTGGGTAGCGCTGTCAGGAGATCCAAAAGATATATATCGCACAGATAAGGCTGTACTGGATTTGTTTCCAGAAAATGAAGGGCTGCATCGCTGGATCACAATGGCGCAAGAGAAAGTCGCCTTCCAAGGTTTGCCTGCACGTATCTGCTGGTTGGGTTATGGCGAAAGAGATAAAGCCGGCCTTGCCTTCAATGATTTAGTTGCACGTGGTGAAGTCTCTGCACCGATTGTTATTGGTCGCGACCATTTAGATTGCGGTTCGGTTGCATCGCCATATCGCGAAACCGAAGCGATGTTAGATGGTTCAGATGCAATCGCAGATTGGCCGCTGCTAAATGCGATGGTCAACATTTCATCTGGCGCTTCATGGGTTTCACTTCACCATGGTGGTGGCGTTGGCATGGGACGTTCAATACATTCCGGACAAGTCTCTGTTGCAGATGGTACAAAACTTGCAGCTCAGAAGTTAGAGCGCGTATTAACAAATGATCCAGGTATGGGAGTCATTCGCCATGCAGATGCTGGTTATGACATCGCCATTGATACTGCCAAGGAACGCCATGTTCATGTACCGATGCTGGATATTGAATGACCAGCACGCTCCTTTTCAATATCGGGCAACTAGTTACAAATGATCCGCAGCACGATGGCACCAAGCTCGGAGTAATTAACGATGCCGCGCTATTGATTGAAGATGGCGTTGTTGCTTGGGCCGGGCCCAACGCCGATGCACCAACGCATCACATCAAACGTAAGATGGATGCTCACGGCAAGGCGGTTATCCCTGGTTTTGTAGATAGCCACACACATATGATCTTTGCGGGAGATCGCAGTAAAGAATTTCGCGCACGGATGCTGGGGGAGAGCTACACAGCAGGCGGCATCGCCCACACCGTTGAACAAACTCGCGGCGCTAGTGATGAGGCGCTCACAAACAATGCGAAATCACTATTACATGAGGCTTATTCATCAGGCACCACAACTATCGAATGTAAATCAGGCTACGGATTAACTGTTGAAGATGAGCGGCGCTCTCTTGAAATTGCCCAGAGTTTTACCGAAGAGACAACTTTCCTGGGCGCACATGTTGTGCCAGTCGAATATAAGAAGAACCCAAAAGATTATGTGGATCTAGTAACCGGTCCGATGTTGGATGCAGTGCATCCATACTCAAAGTGGATCGATGTATTTTGCGACAAAGGCGCATTTTCAGTAGATGATGCCCGCACGATTCTTAAGGCAGGAATGGCGAAAGGTTTGCAACCTCGGCTACATGCCAACCAACTTCAAGAAGGTCAGGGCGTCCGCCTCGGCGTCGAACTAGATGTTGCATCCGTTGATCATGTCTCGCACCTAAGCGAGAAAGATATCGAAGCGCTCTCAACTTCTAATACTGTGGCAACGCTCTTGCCTGGCGCAGAATTTTCAACTCGTTCGGCTTATCCAGATGTTCGCCCACTGTTAGAAGCAAGCATCACCGTGGCACTTGCCTCTGATTGCAATCCCGGAAGTTCTTACACAACCAACATTCCGTTCATTATCGCGATCGCAGTTCGCGAGATGCATTTCTCACCAGAACAAGCTTTATGGTCGGCAACTATGGGAGGCGCAAAAGCGCTTCGCCGCGACGATATCGGACATCTCTTTGAAGGTGCACGCGCTAATTTTTCAATTCTTTCTGCAGATTCGTACATTCACTTGGCATATCGCCCAGGTGCTAACTTAATAGAACAGGTGTGGCGCGATGGCCTCCAAATCAAATAGAACTGTAACTCTTTCAACCTCAGGCGTAACTTTCGCTGATGTAATTGATGTTGCCAGATACGGCGCCAAAGTTGAGCTTTCAAAGCAATCAATCGATGCCATAAACGTTTCGAGAAAATACATTGAAGAGTATGCAGCCGGTGGAATTCCGGTTTATGGCGTATCTACTGGCTTTGGCGCCCTAGCAAACCGTCATATTGACGTGGCAGATCGCGCACAACTGCAGAAATCACTGATTCGCTCACACGCCGCTGGCGTTGGCCCAGCAGTGGAGCGTGAAGTCGTTCGCGCTCTTATGTTCTTGCGACTTCGAACAATGGCCTCCGGTCGCACCGGCGTTCGCGTTGCACTGGCGCAGAGTTATATCGATTTCTTAAATCACGGAATCACGCCAGTTGTTCCAGAGTTTGGATCACTTGGATGCAGTGGCGATTTAGCGCCGCTATCTCATTGCGCACTTGCGCTAATGGGTGAAGGAAAAGTCCATGACGCAAACGGTGTTGAAATGCCAACTATGCAAGCCTTGGATGCTGCAGGAATTAAGCCGATTGAACTTGAGGCTAAAGAAGGTCTTGCGTTAATCAACGGCACCGATGGAATGCTCGGAATGTTGATCATGGCATGCGCCGATCTCGAACAACTCTGCGCTGTCGCAGATATAACAACTGCGATGAGCATTGAAGGCTTACTCGGCACTGATCGAGTATTTGCCCCCGATCTACATGCACCGCTGCGCCCACAAATTGGCCAAGCGGTTAGCGCCGCCAACATTTTTGCAATGCTCAAGGGCTCGGGAATTGTTGCCTCACACCGCGAAAATGATTCACGCGTACAAGATGCTTATTCATTACGTTGTGCGCCTCAGGTTGCCGGCGCTGTCCGTGACACAATTTCTTACGCCTCAACTATCGCCGAGCGCGAACTCGCATCGGCGATTGATAATCCCGTCGTACTTCCTGACGGACGCGTTGAATCCAATGGAAACTTCCACGGGGCACCTGTTGCCTACGTATTAGATTTCCTTGCAATCGCTGCAACAGATTTGGGCTCAATTGCCGAACGTCGCACCGACCGCGCACTAGATCAACATCGTTCTGCCGGTTTGCCACCATTCTTAGCGCACGATCCTGGTGTTGATTCAGGGCTAATGATTGCGCAATACACACAAGCCGGATTAGTCAGCGAGAATAAACGCCTTGCAACCCCTGCCAGCGTTGATTCGATTCCATCATCTGCAATGCAAGAAGATCATGTATCTATGGGTTGGTCGGCAGCGCGTAAATTGCGCAAAGTTGTCGAAAATCTTGCACGCATCCTGGCTATCGAACTCGTTACCGCGGCGCGTGCCATTGAACTCCGCGAAGGTTTGAGCCCATCACCTGCAACAGGTCGAGTTGTTAAAGAGTTGCGAAAAGTAGTTCCGGGAGTTGGGCCAGATCGTTTCTTATCTCCAGAACTTGAAGCGGCGACAACGTTGGTTAATTCAGGATCAATCGTTTCTGCTGCAAGAGAAGTAGTTAAAGAACTTATCTAGTTGCAAATCCAGCGGCTGTTTCAAGAATCAAGAGAGCTGCTAAGCGCACAGTACGTTGATCATCTGAATCAGCGGCAGCATCGATTTCCGTAATGTCGATGGCACGAACTCGCTTATCAGCACCCAGTAGAAGCGCTGCTTGGCGCAGTTCATCTGCAGATATTCCACCAGGCATTGCCGCTGGGCATGCCGGAACGACGCTGCGATCACAGACATCGACATCTAGATCAACATAAATCTCACGTCCATCAGCGCCAGCGATTTCTAGCGCTTTCTTTAAGACTTCAGTAATTGTCATCTCACGCAACTGCGCGCGGGAAAACACAGTGATGCCATTTTCTTTCGCACGTTGGCTGTACTCGGCGCTATTAGCAAAGTCGGCAATACCAATCTGCACAATGTTTTGTCCTGGCAAACCAGCCTGGATCAATTGCCAAACTGGGGAACCATTTGATTGGCCATCACGAAGATCATGGTGTGCATCAAAAGTGATCAAGCCGATCTTTGATAAATCTGGCCACAGACCTGATGCCACTGAGTAGGTAATTGAGTTATCGCCACCAAGTGCGATTATCAATTTATGTTTTGCTAACAAACCGCTTGCAAAAGCACCAACTCGTGCGATGCCTTCAGGACCATCGGGTGAATCGATATTTCCTAAATCGATAAATGATTGACCGCTTAAATCAACGCCTTGCGAAGTTGAATAAGTTGAATAACGAGCTAGCGCACTTCTAATTGCATGTGGAGTTTGATCTGCGTTAGTCGGTGAAATGGAACCTTTATGTGCTGGTACTCCGACTAATGCGATGTCAGCACTTTGATCGGTGGAGGCAAATAAAGTATTGGCGCGCTTCCACTTTGGATCATGCGGCAGATTTGCGCTCATCATTTGCTAATCGTAAGGCTTAATTCTTGGACTACAATCAGCACGAAGAGTCGCCCGGATCACCGCGTTGCGCCCAGATTAATTTCTGAGTGGACCGAGGAAAGTCCGGACTTCGCAGAGCAAGGTGGTGGGTAACGCCCACCCGGAGAAATCCGCGGGATTAGTGCCACAGAAAATAGACCGCACATGCAAATGTGTAAGGGTGAAACGGTGGTGTAAGAGACCACCAGTATTTGTAGTGATGCAGATAGCTTGGTAAACCCCACCTGAAGCAAGACCACGCAGATGGCGTTTGAGAACTGCTCGTTCGAGCCATCGGGTAGGTTGCTTGAATCTGTAAGCAATTACAGATCTAGATGGATGGTGATCCGTTCGCAAGAACGACAGGATCCGGCTTATAGGGCGACTCTTCTTTTCATCATAGTTACTGCGAGTAACTAAATATTTGTGTCATAATTTTCTTGCACTACGGGTTTGGTAGTAATCGGGGCTTGGTTAATTTCCAAGTCCCTTTTGCTTTTCAAGTTAGTTTTTATGCACATGTAGCCCGATTTAGAAATTTCGTTAGCTAGTAATTGCATAACTTCGCTTCCGTGTTGGGGGCGTGTTGTAATTGGCAGCAATCGTGTTTACCAAACCCGAAGTGCGGGTTCAAATCCCGTCGCCTCCACCACAGTCTTAGCTGTCTCAGCTCGATCTATTGGTAATGATCAAAAGAGTTGCAGCAGATATGCATGGGAGGGCCTCGAGAGATCGAGGCCCTTTCCAATTGTTCCGGCTTATAAGGCGGATCTACATTAAGTCTCGATAAAATCACTTAGAATCAAGTTATGAGTGATCAACTACCCCCGTGTCCTGAATGTAAATCTGAATTCTCATACGAAATGGGCGAGCTACTCATCTGCCCCGAATGTGCTCACGAGTGGAACCCAACTGAAGTTGAAATTGAGACTGTTCGCGTAATTAAAGACGCTTCGGGAAACGTCCTTGTCGATGGTGATGATGTAACCATCGTGAAGGATATGAAGGTCAAGGGAAGCTCGAATACTCTGAAAGTTGGAACGAAAGTACGAGGGATTCGACTCGTCGATGGGCCTGGTGATCACGACATAGAGGCGAAGGTAGATGGTTTCGGACCAATGAATTTGAAATCTAGCATTGTGAGAAAGGCTTAAATTTTGGCTGAAGATAATCGAGGCATTCCGGCTTATAGGTCGACTCTTCATTTTAAATTAGGATTTTATAATGTCTAAGCAGCTAATGATTCTGATCTCTGGGCCATACATGTCAGGAACTAATGGCGATGAAGCGGCAATCGCTAAGAATCTCAAGGCGATGGAAGATTACGCGCTCCCAATTTTTGCCAAGGGACATCTTGCCGTCGTGGGTGAATGGCTTGCCTGGCCGGTGATTAGACAAGCGGGCGGTGATTCTCATTCATCAGATCAATTCTCCGAATACCAATACCCGGTTGCTCATAGGCTTTTAGAAAAGTGTGATGCAGTGCTGCGCATCCCCGGTGAATCTCGGGGCGCTGATCTTGAGATGGCAAAGGCAAAAGAATTAGGAAAACTCATATTTATGAGCCTTGAAGAAATCCCTGATCTGGCTTCCTGATTTAAAATAGATTTTTCAATACAATTACGATATGAAATCAATGACATGCAATCAGCTTGGTGGCGCCTGCGAGCAGGTTTTTTCTGGTGAGACTTTTGATGAACTAGCAGCTCAAAGCCAACAGCATGGCAAGGAAATGTTCGGTGCAAACGATGGGCCACATATGGCTGCAATGGGCAAGATGATGGAGCTCATGAAGACAGGTGGAATGGATTCATGGATGGCCGAACGTAAAGCTGAGTTCGAAGCACTTTAACCGTGGCCGTATTTCGACAAAAGAACGGCCTGTAATTAATTGACTCACAAGATCTACGAGATGCCAGTGGCGTCGGTTTATGTTCACTATGTAAACAAGGTAGTCCGAAAAGATCGGACTGAGGATGAGCTAATTGAGGTTATCAAGTGGCTGACGGGGTTCGACAAAAGAACTCTGAGAAAGCATCTTAAGGATGAAATCACATTTAGAGAGTTCTTCAAAGCGGCCAAGATTAATCCGAAAGCCAAACTGATCACAGGAAGTATTTGTGGCGTAAAGATTGCTGAAATTGAAGACCCACTGATGAAGAAGATTCGCTACATGGATAAGTTGGTCGATGAACTAGCCAAGGGCCGACCAATGGAGAAGGTTCTTCGCCAAGATTTATAGCCGAGTGTTTAATTTGCGCAGCGTAAAATCTCAACATAGACTTTCGCAAAGTTAAGGGGAGTACCTCGCTAACGCACCTTCGTCAATACGGATAGAAATTATCCCGGGGTTGCGACCACTTTGTGGTGAGGGAGACCTTGGCAACACTGGCCCCTTTAACGAATAGGTTTGATAATCATGAATGTAACCCTTTTAACTTGGACTGTAGTTATTGGCGTGATCACCGCGCTGATCGTTATTGATCTACTCACCGTAAGCCGTAAACCCCACGATGTAATGTTTAAAGAAGCGGCCATTTGGTCAATCTTCTACATCGGCGTCGCCATTGCTTTTGGAGTCTGGGTCTGGCAAAGCGCGGGTTCGCAATTTGGAACCGAATACTTCGCCGCTTATCTCGTGGAGAAATCTTTATCTGTTGACAACTTATTTGTATTCATAATCATCTTGGCTCAATTCAAGGTGCCATCAATATTCCACCAAAGAGTGTTGATGTTTGGCGTCATTCTTGCGCTCGTTCTCCGCGCAATCTTTATCGCAGTTGGTGCAGCAGCGCTAGCCGCCTTTAGCTTCACATTCGTGATCTTCGGTGCAATTCTTATCTGGACCGGCGTTGGCTTATTCAAGCACTGGGATGAAGACCCTTCACCTGAAGATAACGCGATGGTGCGCACCATCAGAAAACGTATTGCTATGACTGATGAATACGATGGTTCGAAGATCTTTACACGGCAAAATGGCAAGCGCATCGCCACACCTATGTTCTTGGTGATGATCGCTATCGCATCAACCGATCTACTTTTTGCGCTGGATTCAATCCCAGCGACTTTCGGTGTTACACAAGAGCCATTCTTGGTCTTTGCAGCCAATGCATTCGCGCTTTTGGGCTTACGCGCCTTGTACTTCTTGCTCAAGGGGCTGCTAGATAAGTTGGTTTACCTATCTCTTGGTCTGTCAGTAATTCTGATGTTTATCGGAATTAAGTTGATCCTGACTTACTTGCACGAAACCTGGACTGAGATTCCTAAGATCCCAACAGTTGGCAGTTTGGCTGTGATCGGATTGATTCTGCTGGTTTCAACGGTGGCGAGCTTTATAAAGGTAAAGCGAGATCCAAAGGCGCAGGCTCATGCTGGTCGCGTTACCTCTGGAAAGCATCCTGAGGCTAATAGCCAAGACTAATTTCGAATGAGTGAATTTATTGAGCCATTATGGCGTCGTGAACGTATTGCGCTAACCCGCGCACGCGGCCGTCGTAATACTCTTTGAATCGCCTATCCTCGATATACATAACAGCCAGATTCTTTTGCATTTCAGGAGAGCAGTCGTAGAACCACTTAGAAATCGCATCCCTATGGGCGATAACTGCAGCTTGTGTTTTTTCGGAATGAATATCTAGCCCATTGCCAAAGGCATATACAAAGAGTTCGGTGGCAGCCTCTTGGTCTACCTTGGCTTTTCTAAAATCTTCTTTGGAGTATTTCGAAGTCTTTGCTTGTGACTGCTCATATGCGGCGGTATTTCCCCAGCGCGCTTGAACCTCATCGTCGTATTTGGACATGCTTAATTCTAACCTCAACTCGTTTTTCGTAGCCATTCACTTGGGGTGTATGTAAACTCGCGCCATGAAATTTATCATTTTTGTAATTGATGATTTAACTAATTCTGGAACTCCGGCTGAGATGGTCGAAATCAATGCGTTCAACGACAGTCTGCGCGCCAATGGTCAATGGATTTTTGCTGGGGGATTAAGCGCACCTTCAAATGCGAGCGTGATTGATAATCGAGGAGATGCAGGAATCGAAACTGGCAAGCCGTTATTTGATGCAAAGGAAAACTTCAGCGGATTCTGGTTGATTGAGGCAGCAAGTGCTGAAGTTGCAAAAGAGCTAGCACTTGCGGGTTCTAAAGCATGTAATCGCAAAGTCGAACTTCGCCCACTTCTTTAATGCAACGAACACTCATGAACTTGATTAGAAAAATTCTTCCAATACTTGGATTGGTAATTGGAGCGCTAGCGCTAGTTTCTGGCGAAGCCGATGATTCACCTGGACTACAGGGTCTGGGTTTGGCGCTGATACTTTGGATTAACTATCGATTTTGGAAGAAACGCCAGCAATCAAAGGGGTGAAAACACCCATTCTCGTATCAGTTGCTGAGACTCAAGGATCTGGCCTGGTAGAAGTTTTGATAGAGTCCAAATCATTAAGCGTTAGTTAGAGGAGTGCAAAATGTCTGAAAATTCAGGTAAGTGTCCAGTTGTTCACGGTTCGAATACTGAAGTTGGCGCATCTAATGTCAACTGGTGGCCAAAGAATTTAAATCTAGATATTTTGCATCAGCACGATACAAAATCTAATCCGCTCGGTGAAGATTTTGATTATCACGAAGAGCTAAAGACGCTCGACTTTGCAGCGCTCAAAAAAGATCTTCACGCGTTAATGACAGATAGCCAACCTTGGTGGCCTGCGGACTGGGGACATTACGGCGGCTTAATGATTCGTATGTCATGGCATGCCGCCGGTACTTACCGCACGACCGATGGTCGTGGTGGTGGCGGAACTGGAAACCTTCGCTTTGCACCACTTAACTCTTTTCCAGATAACGTAAACCTCGACAAAGCTCGTCGTATTCTCTGGCCGATTAAGCAGAAGTACGGAAACAAAGTTAGCTGGGCAGATCTATTGGTTCTCGCCGGAACAATTGCTTACGAGTCAATGGGTCTAAAGACATTTGGTTTCGGTTTTGGACGTACTGATATTTGGCACCCTGAGAAAGATATTTACTGGGGTCCTGAGACCGAATTCTTGGCGCCAAGTGATGCGCGCTATAAGGATGTTAAAGATGCCAGCACAATGGAAAATCCATTAGCAGCAGTTCAAATGGGTTTGATCTACGTAAACCCTGAAGGCGTAAACGGAAAGTCTGATCCATTGCTGACTGCTCAACATGTTCGCGAAACATTTGCGCGTATGGCGATGAATGATGAAGAAACAGTTGCGCTAACAGCAGGAGGTCACACCGTAGGAAAAGCACATGGAAACGGTGATGCTTCACGACTCGGACCAAGCCCAGAAGGTGCAGACATCTCTGAAGCAGGTCTTGGCTGGATGAACCACACAACTCGCAGCATTGGCCGCGACACTGTTTCAAGTGGAATTGAAGGAGCTTGGACTACGCACCCAACTAAATGGGATGGCGGATACTTCGAACTTCTCTTTAAGTACGACTGGGAGTTAAAGAAATCTCCAGCGGGAGCAACGCAATGGGAGCCAATCAATATTGCCGAGGAAGATAAGCCGGTAGATGTTGAAGATCCATCAATTCGCTATAACCCAATGATGACTGATGCCGATATGGCGATGATCAAGGATCCGATTTATCTTGAGATCTCAAAGCGTTTCCACGCAGATCCTGCCTACTTCAGCGAAGTCTTTGCGCGCGCTTGGTTTAAGTTAACCCACCGCGATCTTGGCCCAAAGGTGAATTACTTTGGACCAGATGTTCCAAAGGAAGATTTAATTTGGCAGGATCCAATTGCTCCTGGCTCAACTTCTTACGATGTTGCAGCAGTTAAAGCAAAGATTGCAGCGACAGGAATTTCCGTTTCTGATCTTGTTGCAACCGCCTGGGATAGCGCTCGCACATTCCGAGGTTCAGATAAGCGCGGAGGCGCAAATGGATCTCGTATCCGCCTTGCACCGCAGAAAGATTGGCAAGGCAACGAGCCAGCGCGCTTAGCGAAGGTACTCGCAGCACTTGAGCCAATTGCAAAGGATTCTGGTGCGAGCATCGCCGATGTAATTGTCTTGGCCGGAAACGTCGGAATCGAAACCGCAGCAAAGGCTGCTGGCTTTGATATCACCGTTCCATTTGCAGCAGGTCGTGGAGATGCAACAGCAGAACAGACAGATGGTCATTCATTTGCACCACTTGAACCAATTCATGATGGATTCCGTAACTGGTTGAAGCAGGAATACTCAGCTAAGCCTGAAGAACTACTTCTTGATCGCGCTCAACTGATGGGGCTAACTGCGCCAGAGATGACTGTATTAATGGGTGGCATGCGTGCGCTTGGAACAAACTACGGCGGCACAAAGCATGGTGTGTTCACAGAAAAAGTTGGAACACTTAACACCGACTTCTTCAGCGTGCTAACCAGCATGACCTACATCTGGGAGCCAGCAGGCGAAAACGTTTATAACTTACGCAACAGAACAACTGGCGAAGTTAAATTCACTGCTACTCGCGCTGATTTGGTCTTCGGATCTAACTCAATCTTGCGTGCATATGCTGAGGTTTACGCCCAGAGCGATGGCCAGGCAAAGTTCGTTAAGGACTTTGTAAACGCCTGGACAAAGGTGATGAACGCCGACCGCTTCGACCTAAAGAGATAATTTACTTATCTGGATTAGGAACAGTTACATCTCGAACAAATGCTTCGAGATCGTTAACTGATTGTAAGAAGCCGCGCAAAGTGCGAAGAGTTGCACCGAAGTTGGTGAACTCATCGACCTTAAGTCCGCCGACGTCATACATTTTGTTGAACTCTGGCAGCATCTGAAGCGTCTTTAGAATCGTTGGGTCAACTGGCTCTTCGATGCTATTTAGATTCGGAACAAGCCCTGCCTTGTTGATCTTTACCTGCCAAGCATATGGAGGTGAGATAACAGAGTCTCCACCAAGAATTTGGCTCCAATGCATGTGATTGCGAAATGCTGCAGATAACAAACGAGTGCGATAGCCACGCTCTTTGTAAACCTGGTGTGCATGCTTAAATACGGCAACGCCAGCCCATTCCATAACGCCTGGATCGATCATCGCGCCAGATTTTTCTGCTGAAACCTTTACCCAGTCATCAACGCGACCAACCATGATCGTGCAGACCGGACCCATCTGTGAGATATCTAAACCTTCTGCTTCACGGCGCTTAAGACCGCGCTCAATCGCTTCGGCTACTGCAATAGTTTGTGCAACCGAGAATGAAACAGTCGCATTCAAACTCACGCCTTGGTAGGTAGCTTCTTCAAATGCGCTAATCGCCTCTGAAGTAACAGGAATCTTCACAATAATATTCTTGGCTAACTTTGAAAACACAACTGCTTGTTCAGTTAGAGCCTTGGCATCACGGAAGTTACGTGGATCTGTTTGAATAGATAGACGACCATTGCGACCATTCTGCTTCTCAAACTCTGGCTCAAATATCTTTGCTGCATTAATTGAAAGCTCTTCAACCATCGCCCAGCCGATTTGATCATCAGTTGCAGTTGGGTGGTTCTTTGCATACTCCTTAATGCGCCCAACCCAATATTCCTTATCGGCCTTAATCGCACTTAGCGCGATTACCGGGTTACATGTCGCCCCAACAATTCCCCAAGTCAGCGCATCCATTAACTCTTTTGGATCGGCTGAGTCGTTCCAAAGAACTGTTTTGGAGTTCTCTTTCATATAAAGGAAAGGTGATTGAGTCATATTTCTATCTTAGTAGATTCCGCCTTTATGCCATAAAGTTTCAACTATGAACTTTGAAATGCGCCCTTACAAGCCAGAAGAATTTGAGCGCGCCTGCCAAGTTCGCGGCCTTGAAACCAGCGAAGCGCAACAGAGATTTAAAGCGCGCTTTGATTCCTCAGGTACCTGGCTTGATCACTATCTGCATTTTGCCCTAGTGCGTGATGGGAAATTGATTGGCGATATTCAGCTACGCCATTGCGACAAAACGATGCCTGATGGATCCGGTCATATTGGTCTTGATATCGCAGAAGATGAACGTGGCAAAGGTGCAGGTACTGCAGCGCTTGATTTGGCGTGGGAATGGGCGATTGCCAATGGTTTTCATCGCCTAGAAGGCTCTACTTCTGAAGGAAATGTAGCGATGCAGAAAGCATTTGAAAAAGCGGGCTGGGAATATGAAGGTCGACTTAAGAAACTTTTTATGCACGATGGCGTTACAGAGGATTACTTGTCTTTTGCAAAAACTATCTAGTCAATAGCCATCTCTTTCGTTCACTTTCCGAAAACTTCTCAATCGAATAACGCAGCGCTGTTCTGGGCATTTCGGTGCAATGTTCTTGCAAGAAAGCCCTGAGCAAACCAGGATCTCGCTTGCCCATCTCTCGCAAAAGCCAGCCGACCGCCTTATGCATTAAATCTTGATTATCTCCAAGGTGTCGCTCTGCCATTTCGTAAGTTGGTTCGAGATCGCCAGCGCGAAGAAAGGCGAAGGTAAAGACGACAGAAACGCGACGTTCCCAGAGAGATTTACTCTTGGCCAACTTATTTAGGACCGCCATTGGATCTTCTAGCTGGAGTAAATACTCGCCCAAAGTCGGCGCAGTCACATCAACTAAATCCCAGTTGTTAATGTTGCCAGCTTTCAGCTCCCTTAGATAGAAGTTGAAGAGCTTCTTCTTCTCATTTAAATCCCTAGATCTTTTAAATTGATTTGTGAGGATGATTAGCCCACAGAGACGAACCTCGTGTATATCTGAATTGGTAAGTTTTGCGATCTCATTGAGAGGCAACTCTTTGAATCGTGCAGCGACTTTGCGAGTTTGAGGAACAACTACTCCAATGAAGACATCGCCTTCAGCGTATTCACCGGGGCCGGTCTTAAAGAAACGTTGCAACTCAGCGGCTTTTCCAACAGATGACAGGGCTTTGAGATCTGCAATGACCTGTTTTGCGCTCATATCTAGATTCTATTCGCTATTCTTTTAGTTAAGAACTTTTGGCTTTACTAATTCGGTTATGGGGTAGCGATGTTTGAGGCGATTTTTCTTGGCGCGCTCCAAGGGCTAACCGAATTTCTCCCGATTTCATCCAGTGCGCACATTCGGATCGCTGGAGAGCTATTTGGAACGAACTCCGATCCTGGTGCGACATTCACTGCGATAACTCAAATTGGTACCGAACTTGCCGTACTCATCTATTTCCGCAGAGATATTGTTCGGATAATCAGCGCATGGTTTAGCCAGATTTCCCGCAAAGAATTACAGGCTTCTGAAAAATCAGATGCGCGAATGGGTTGGTTGATAATTCTTGGCACATTACCAATCGTGGCCTTGGGCTATTTCGGTCAAGAGATCATCCGAAATGATTTCCGCTCACTCTGGCTGATTGCGTCCACTCTCATAATCTTTGGTCTGATCCTTGGATTTGCAGATAAATATGGAAAGACAGAGCGCCAACTCCATCAATTAACTCCTGTGCATGGCGTTTTATATGGAATTGCGCAATCACTTGCACTGATCCCAGGCGTTTCCCGCTCAGGTGCAACTATCGCAATGGGTCGATTCATGGGATACAGCCGCGAGGCAGCGCTGCGTTATTCATTTTTATTGGCTTTGCCCGCGGTATTTGGAAGTGGGTTTTATGAGTTGAAGAGCGCCTTTGACGAGACTGCATCAGCGCGAGTATTTTCACTTCCAGAAACCTTCATGGCGACTGCAGTTGCCTTTGTAATTGGTTACGCAGTAATCGCCTGGTTATTGAAGTATGTGACTACCAAGAGCTTTGCGCCCTTCATCATCTACCGAATCGCTCTGGGTTCATTATTAATTCTCCTTCTCTCACTAGGGGTTATCTCATGAGCGCTAATTGGTCGGGCACTGTAAATTTTCGAGATGCGCAGCGGGTAGCACCAACGTCAGTTGAGGAGCTACAGGAGTTTGTCTCCAATTCTGCACGAGTTCGTGCACGTGGCAGCGCGCATTGCTTCAATGACATTGCAGATACTTCTGCAACGGCGATCACCTTTGAGAACATGCCTTCAGATATTGATATCAATAAAGAGAAGAAAACTGTCCGAGTTCCAGCAGGGATGAAATACGGAGAGCTAGCAGTTGCTCTGCACGATCGAGGCTGGGCGATACATAACATGGCTTCGCTTCCTCATATATCTGTTGCTGGTGCTGTTGCGACAGCAACCCACGGATCTGGCGTTGGAAACGGAAATCTTGCGACAGCGGTTGAAAGCCTAGAACTAGTTTTACCTGATGGATCGCTCAAGCGAATTTCTAAAGGCGATGCAAGTTTTGAAGGTTATGTAGTAGGCCTAGGTTTAACTGGCGTTGTAGTTAATTTAGATCTGGCAATTGAGCCAACATTTAATATTGCACAAACTGTTTATCGTGGAATGTCTCGCGAAAGCTATGCTGCAAACTTAGATGAAATTATGAGCCTTGCTTACAGCGTTAGTTACTTCACCACCTGGGCTGCTGCAGGTGGGGGAGAAGTCTGGGCGAAGTTTAAATCTGGAACAACAGCGCCAACCGAATTGTTTGAGGCATATCCAGCAACATCGAACCGACATCCACTGCCGGGTTTAAACCCTGAACCTTGCACCGAACAAATGGCTGTAAGTGGACCATGGCATTTACGTTTGCCGCATTTCAAAATGGAGTTCACACCAAGTGCCGGCGATGAAATTCAAAGCGAGTTCTTCGTTGTGCGCAAAGATGCACCAGCAGCAATCGCAGCACTTGAGAAAATTGCGCCACAGATAAATGAGATTCTCTGGGTAACCGAAATCCGTGCCGTTGCAGCAGATGACCTATGGATGAGCCCGCACTATCAGCGAGATTCAATTGGAATTCACTTTACGTGGAAGAAAGTTGATGCGGTCTATGAAATGGTTAAAGTTGTCGAAGCAACGCTTGCGCCATTTGGCTATCGCCCACACCTAGGTAAGGTCTTTTCGGCAAGCCCAGAGTATTTCGCGTCTGTGATGCCAAAGATTGAAGATTTCAAGAAGCTTGTCTCAGAAATAGATCCGACCAATAAATTTGGGAACGAGTTCACCAATCGACTTATTGGCCCTTAAATCTCGAGTTTGTAGCCCAAACCTCGGATCGTATGAATGATCTTGGGATTTGCAGGATCTTCCTCGATCTTCGCGCGCAAGCGCTTGATGTGTACATCTAAGGTCTTGGTATCACCGAAGTAATCATTACCCCAGACGCGGTCAATTAACTGGCTACGAGTTAGTACTCGGCCGCTATTGCGCATTAAAAATTCAAGGAGTTCAAACTCCTTAAGCGGGAATGTAACCGCGACTGAATTAACTGTTACTTGGTGCTTATCTAAATCCATACGAACTGATCCGGCAGTTAAGAGCGCACCTTCTTCTAGCGCAGCGCTATCACCAGAGTTACGGCGCATTACCGCTTTCATTCGCGCCAGCAATTCTCGCGAGGAGTAAGGCTTTGTTACATAGTCATCAGCGCCCAGTTCTAGCCCAACGACCTTATCGATCTCAGAATCTTTCGCGGTCAACATAATTATCGGTACTTGTGAAGTTGAGCGAATTACTCGACAGACTTCCGTTCCTGAAACCTCGGGGATCATCAGATCTAAAAGAATTAGATCTGGGTTAAAACTTTGAAAGCGCTCAATTGCCTCGGCGCCATTTACCGCTACTTCAACTTCATAGCTCTCTTTCTTAAGAAGATACGCCAGAGCATCGGAGAAGGAGATTTCATCTTCAACAATCAGAACTTTTGTCATGCTTCATCCTCTTTAATTGATTGAATTGGAAGCCGGATTGAGAATGTGCTTCCTACATTCTCTGAACTCCACACCGAAATTTCTCCGCCATGCTTTGAAACGATGTGCTTAACAATTGATAGACCCAAGCCGGTTCCACCTGTTTCGCGCGACCTGGCTGGATCAACGCGATAGAAACGTTCAAATATTCTTTCAATTTCAGCATCCGCAATGCCAATTCCTTGATCAGCCACTGAAATCGTCACGATATCTTTATCGATACTTGTACTCACCGAAACCTGTGTATTTGGTGGTGAGTAATTAACTGCATTCTCAATCAAATTATGAACCGCCATAGTTAGCTGCTCGCGGTCTCCCAAAACTCTACTATCAATACTCTCTGCAAATGTTAGAGAGATTGCACGAGAATCAGCGGTGGTTCGACATTGATCTAACGCCTCTTTGAGCAAGTCATTAACTGAAAGTAATTGCGCTTCTTGCAACGGGTCAGAATCTTGAACTCGGGAGAGCTGAATAATCTCTTGAACTAGATCTGTTAATCGTTTTGCTTCAATTTGCATTCGGCTTGCAAACTTAGTCACCGCTTCTGAGTCATCTTTTGCGCCGAGCACTGCCTCACTAAGTAAAGAGAGCGCGCCAATGGGCGTCTTTAGTTCGTGTGAAATATTTGCAACAAAATCTCTACGAACTTCATGAACACGTTGTGCTTCACTTTCATCGCGAAGTAGGACCAAGACTAAGTTGTCTTCGGAAAGTGGAATCACATTGACTGTGATCTCGCGCTTTCCTTCACCGATTGGTCCCCGCGCAATTTCAACGGTTCCGGTTTGCTTTAAATTTGTGCGACGAACAACTCGAACCGAAGCAAGTAGCTCTTCGCTCTGAATCCGACCATCTTTTAAAACGCCTAAATTCTCAGCTTCGGAATTGGCGTAGATAGCGATCTCACCCGGGGCGAGAATCAGGCTGGCGCCATCGAGTTGGCTTAGGGTTCTAAGCAATAACTCAGGCAGTTCACGCTCATCACGTTCGGCCAAACTCTTCTCGCGGCGCCACATGTCTAAACTCTATAGCCCCAGCGCATCTTATTCTAAGCAGTTCACCTTGCGTTAACCATCTCTTGGGCAGCCGTTAATCCGCTCCACCTACCGTGCGCACCATGCCTTTAATTAGATCTGTATTCCAAGACGAGCTAGATGGCGTCTCCCAAACTCTCTTCGAACTAAGCGTCATGGTCTCTGACTCAATGGCTAAAGCAACTCGCGCCATCATGGAGAAGAATCTGCAGCTTGCCGAAGAAGTTATTTCTTACGATGAGAATATTGACACCGTCCAACACGATTTAGATGCACGCATTATCGACATCATTGCGCGCCAACAACCAGTGGCGTCAGATCTTCGTGCACTTGTTACCGCACTTCGCATGTCAGCAGACCTTGAACGTATGGGAGATCTTGCACACCACGTTGCCAAGGTAGTCCGTCTGCGCCACCCAGCCCCTGCCGTGCCTGATGCAGTTGTTAATTTGATTGAAGCTATGGGCGTTGCCGCCGAGAAGATTGCAACAAAGACCGGAGTTGTTATTTCAACTCGCGACACTGTGATGGCTGCCCAGGTTGAAAAAGATGATGACGAAATGGATTTGCTCCATCGTCAATTGATTTCAGCGCTAATCGCTCCAACTTGGGAACACGGAGTTGAAACTGCGATTGATTTAACATTACTGGGTCGTTACTACGAGAGATATGCAGATCATGCTGTATCAGTTTCACGTCGCGTAATCTTTTTGGTAACTGGAAAGTTTGCCTAAAGTGTCACAAACGACCACGATTCCAAGCCCACGAGAACTTTCAACCGAACCCCGTCGTTCGGATAAGGTATTTCGTGGAGTTGTAACTAGTGGAGGTCTTTCTTCGCTAGTTATTTTGGGCTTGATCGCGCTCTTCTTGTTCTACCGCGGCTATGAAGTCTTGCGCGAAGAAGGCTTGAGTTTTATAACAAGTCCGGAATGGACCATCACACTGGATGAATCTGCCAACGTAGTCGAAAGTAATTTTGGGCTCTCTGCAATGCTAGTTGGAACCATTCTCTGCTCACTAGTTGCAGTTGTAATTGCAGTGCCAATTTCGGTTTTCTCAGCGCTTTTTTTGAACTTTTATGCACCGCAGTGGATGAAGAAGATCCTGGTTGCGATCATTGACATGATGGCCGCTTTTCCATCAATCCTCTTCGGTATTTGGGGCTTCTTGGTTTTAATGCCTAGCGTTGAATACTGGGGCAAGCTGATCAATAAGTACTTAGGTTGGATTCCGATCTTTCAGGTCGAACCTTACTTTTTCACACGCTCACCATTTGTTGCAGGCGTAGTTCTTGCAATCATGATCATTCCAATCATCACATCAGTTTCACGCGAAATATTTGCCCAAGCACCGCTTGATCGCATCCAAGCAGCCTTTGCTCTTGGCGCAACTCGTTGGACCATGATCAAGGCAGTTGTAATTCCGCATGGTCGTAGCGGTGTAGTGGGTGGAGCGATGCTTGGCCTCGGTCGCGCAATGGGAGAAACAGTTGCCGTATACACAGTGCTGAATATCGTCTTCCAGATTAACTGGTATGTATTGCTTGGTGCAGGTGGAAACGTTGCATCACTAATTATTCTAAAGTTTGGCGAAGCCAGCGAGTATGAAATCAAAGCTCTGATGGCTGCTGGCTTAGTGCTCTTCTTCCTCACTCTCTCAGTCAATGCGATTGCGAATGTAATTGTTAAGCGAACAGGAAAGTCGGGACGATGAGCGCAGTAGCTACTCCGCAGAAGCCTTGGGCTAAGAAGCCGGCTGATCGAATTCGCGAGACTTCATTTCTTCTTGGATCGCTAGCTTTCTCATATGGATTTGTTGCCGCAACAGAGATGAAAGGAAAGTTGGCCTACGGATTTATCTTCTTCGTAGCCTATGCAGTGCTTTCATCAACTTACTCATTCATAACAAGAGGCGCACCAGCTGCCAAAGATGCTTTCGTTAAAACACTTGTTGCCTTGGGCGCCGTTTTAACGGTCCTTCCGATAAGCAGCATTCTCTTTACAGTGCTTCAAAAAGGCTTGCCAGGCCTTCACTTCGGATTGCTCAGCAACGACATGTCGATGGCTACTTCAACAGATCCAATTCCAACAGGTGGCGTCTTACACGCAATCACCGGAACGCTAACTTTGGTTGCGCTTGCATTGGTTATGAGCGTTCCCCTTGGAATTTTGACAGCTCTCTATCTAACTGAAATTAAGGGAAAATTTGCTGGACCAATTAGATTCTTGGTTCAAGCAATGTCGGGTGTTCCTTCAATTGTCGCCGGCCTCTTTATTCTTTCTGCCGTTCTCTATCCAATAACAAAAGGCTTTTCTGCTTTGATGGGCGCACTAGCGCTAACCATCTTGATGATTCCAACGATTGCTCGAACATCAGAAGAAGTTTTATTGCTTATTCCAAATGATCTCCGTGAAGCCGGGACAGCTTTAGGCGGAACTCAGTGGCGCACGGTTGCAATGATCGTTCTTCCAGCAGCGCGAAGTGGCTTGATGACTGCAGTGATTTTGGGTGTTGCTCGTATCGCCGGCGAAACCGCACCGCTCTTGTTGTTAACAGGTGGTGGGGACAAGGTAAATCCAAATCCATTTAACGGCTCGGTCGGATCTCTTCCTTATTACATCTGGAAAGCCTTTAACGCCGGTTCTCCTGAAGCGATTACACGCGCTTGGGCCGGTCTCTTAGTTCTGATGGTCCTTGTTCTACTTCTCTTCACTTTGGCTCGTGCACTAACTTCACGAAAGGTTTCCTAATGATCCAGACTCCGGAAAGCGAGAAAGAAATGTCAACTCCTACGCAACCTAGTTCGCTAGCAAGTGTGGCTAATGCAAAGGCGCCACGGACTCAAGCCAGCACCGCGCAAGGTACTGGTCTAGAAACTCGCGGCATTCACGCCTGGTTTGGGAAGAACCATGTTCTCTCAGATATCAACCTAGATTTCACAGCAGGATCAGTTACCGCGCTCATCGGACCTTCTGGCTGCGGTAAGTCAACATTTATCCGCACGATCAACCGTATGCACGAATTTATTCCTGGCGCAGCGATGGCCGGTGAAGTACGACTCGATGGCAAAGATATTTACGCACCGGGCGTTGATGTTACGAAGATTCGTCTACAGATCGGCATGGTTTTCCAGAAGCCAAACCCATTCCCATCAATGACTATCGGTGAGAACGTACTTTCTGGTTTAAAGCTGGCGCAACTCAAAGTAGATAACAAGGAAGAACTTCTTGAGTCTTGCTTAGTTCGTGCTGGCCTTTGGAATGAAGTTAAAGATCGCCTCGATGCACATGGTGGATCACTCTCTGGTGGTCAGCAGCAGCGTCTCTGCATCGCTCGTGCGCTTGCAGTAAGCCCACAGGTACTTCTTATGGATGAGCCTTGCTCGGCACTTGATCCAGGATCAACCTTGCGTATTGAAGAAACTATCCGCGAACTCTCAGATTCGATGACGATCGTGATCGTGACTCACAATATGCAGCAAGCAGCCCGCGTATCTGACTACACCGCATTCTTCTTATCTGATGGCGGTCCTGGCGAAATGATCGAAGTCGCCCGCACCAGTGAGATCTTCTCGCAACCTAAGGACCAGCGCACCGAAAATTACGTCACCGGCCGCTTCGGATAGTCGTAACCTGCTGTTCACCTAAAGGTTGACCAACGTTTGCCTCATAGGACCAATTAGTTAACCCGGGATACATAGTTTTCTCCTTGTTCGTCACCTATTTCAAACAAGGGGAAATTAATGAAAGTTTCAATGCTCGCAAAATCTGCAGCAGTAGCACTTGCCTTTGGGTTGGTAACTTCAACTCCAGCTCACGCAGTTGATCTATCAGGTTCAGGCGCATCATTTCCTGCGCTTCTAATCGAAGCTTGCAAGGCTCCATTTGCAACAGCTTCAGGACATTCATTTACATACGCATCATCTGGTTCAGGTGCAGGTCGCACGAACTCAGATAAGTCAATTGGAGATTTCTGGTTCTCAGATGCAGCGCACACAGCAGCAACAAAGCGTGCGAGCATTATTCACGCACCAGTAGTTGCAGCACCAATTGGAATTCTTCACAATCTTCCATCACGTAACACACTTTCACTTTCAGCATCGACAATCGCTGGAATTTTCTCCGGAGCAATCACACGTTGGAACGATCCAGCGATCGTGAGAGATAACAACCGTGCATACGACAAAATTGTCTACAAGACAAAGAATGGCGCTGTGGTTAAGGATTCAAAGGGCGACCCAATCGTTGCCAAGAAGATCGCAACTACAACTCGCTACACACTTCCAGATAAGCCAATCAAGGTTGTCTACCGTTCAGATTCATCAGGTACAACAGAGAACTTCACTAACTACCTAAATAAGTCAGCCCCAACAGTTTGGACTAAGGCTAAGGCTGCAGTCTTCACAACTTCATTCCCAGGAAATATCAATGCTCCTGAGAACTTGGGACGTATCGTTGGAGCATCATCATCAACAGGCGTTTCACAGCTTGCTGGTAAGACTCCTTACTCAATCACTTTCGCTGAAGTTAACTACGCTGTAGCAAATAAGTTGAAGGTTGCACACGTAATCAACAACGCAGGTAACGCTGTTGAGCCAACATCGGTTACAACATCAGCATTCTTGTCACAAGCATCAATTGATGCAAACGGAATCATGTCATTTGATTACGCAACAAAAGAGGCTGGCGTTTACACACTAGGTATCGTCTCTTACATGTTGGTTGACACTGCTTACACAGATAAGACAAAGGCGGCTGCTGTTAAGTCACTTGCATCATTTATCTTGAGTCCAGCATGCGCAAAGGACAAGGGCGAAGCTCTTGGCTTCAGCGTTCTAGATGGAGCTTTCCTTAAGAAGGCTCAAGAGCTAGTAGCTAAGATCGGTTAATTTTTAACCTATCCACGAGGGGAGAACGGCCAGGGAAACCTGGCCGTTTTTCTTTTCCCCTAAACTCAACTCATGCTTATCCGCCTAGCAACTCCCGAAGATACTTCTGATATTCATCGCTTGATATACGAATTAGCGGTCTATGAAAAAGCACCGGATGAAATGGTTGCGACGATCGGACAAATAGAGCAATCCTTGTTTAACAGCCACCCAGTTGCCTTCTGTCATGTTGCTGAAGTTGATGGAAAAATTGTTGGCATTGCGCTCTGGTTTTTAAATTACTCAACCTGGCTTGGCAAACCTGGCATCTATCTTGAGGACCTTTTTGTGCAGCCGGAATATCGCGGCCACGGAATCGGTAAAGGATTTATGAAGACCTTGGCCCAGCTCTGCGTTGAACGCGGATACGAGCGTTTTCAGTGGTGGGTTTTGGATTGGAATACGCCATCAATTGATTTCTATAAATCACTTGGGGCTGTGGCGATGGATGACTGGACTGTCTTTAGACTTTATGGAGATGCGTTAAAGAAATTTGCTAGCCAGTCGTAATTACTTCTTTACGACTCTGTAACTCTTTAGCGTTGGATCAGTGGCGTAGGCAATGCGAACACCCGCTTTTTGAGATGCACTTAGCCCGCTGACAATCTGCTCTGTCAGAACTTCGCCTGGAGCAACGACTGCAACCCCAGGTGGATATGGAGCGATGAGATCTGCTGAGATGCGTCCAATCGCATCGCTTGAGTCAACCATTTCGGTCCTTGCAAAGTAGGCATCACGCATCGAAGTTGCAATCTGTGGCACAACTGACCAACTCAGCGCAGTTGCGCTCTGGCGTGGTGCGTTCTGTAACTTCTTAAGAATTGGTACCAAAGTCATGGCAAGTGCCTGGAAATCTTCTTTGGTATCGGCCAAGGTTGCTAAGAAAACTATGGTGTCGTTATCTGCCATCTCAACCCGAATACCTTGCGCAATTAGGGCGCGCTCAATTTCAACGCCTGCAGCACCAAGTTGTTGTACGCGCAGCACGATCTTGGCCGGATCGAATCTTCCCGCAGGAAAGTCACTCGGATTTAAGAAGATTGGTAGGTCAAAGTTTGCCTGCACTGCCAATTTAAACTGCGCCACATTTTCCATTAGGGCGCCCAGTAATTCAGGACCGCGAGTTTGTAGGAGCGCCCGAACCGCATCAATTGAAGCCAGGGGAGCGCCAGCCGGTGACGTTGTATGCGTAGTTTCAAAGCTCTGCTCAAGTCTTTCGGCACTTATGTATTTAGTTTTAGCAAGCAGCAACGCAGAGGCGCTATATCCAGGAAGCGCCTTATGAACGCTAGTAATTAAAGCATCTGCACCCTGTGCAATAACGTGCTGTGGCAGGTCGGGATGAAATCCAAAATGTCCGCCCCAAGCAGCATCAACGATTACCGGAATAGATTTTTCATGCGCCGCAGCAATCAAAGGTTTTAAGTCAGAGAGCGTTCCGAGATAACCGGGTTCCGTTAATAAAATTGCGATGGGGTTTTCTTTAAGCGCGCGTTGTAATTCGGTTACGGCAATTCCAATCGGCACACCTGTTGCACTATCAAGTTCGGGGTTCATCCAAATTGGTTCTAACCCTGCAAGTACTAACGCGCTTAAAACTGAGCGATGAGCGGTGCGCGATACTGCAACTTTATCTCCAGGTTTTCCAAGCGCCAGGATGACTGCTTGGTTGGCATGGGTTGATCCACCCGTTGAAAAACGTGCAAAATCTGCGCCCCAGAATTGCGCTGCAATCTTTTCCGACTTTGCCAAAATCTGATTGGTTAATTTGATTTCATCTAAACCACCGTAAAGAGGGATATCAGAATCAACTACGGCGCCTAATCCAGCATCGATCTGTGAAGCTCCTTGTTTATGTCCAGGGATTGTGAAGGGAGTGTGATCTGCCTCAAAGTAAGACAGGTATGCATCAAGCAGCGGAGCGCTGCGACGTAGTTCAGAATTATTCTCCACTGTCTGAGCCTAACTCGTTGCGCCGCAGAAGTTAAAAAGAGGCTCTACAATTTATCCATGACCTCAAAGGACCCTCTCCCGCAATCACGTCACTTGGCTACCGCTATTCCAGGGCCAAAGTCGCAGGAGTTAATCGCTCGTCGTAAAGAGGCAGTTTCAGCAGGTTTAGGAATGGCAATTCCAGCGTTTATCGAACGCGGTGAAGGCGCAATCCTGCAAGATGTAGATGGCAATCGCATTATTGATCTTGGTGCAGGAATCGGCGTTGTAAACGTTGGAAATGCTGCACCTCGCGTTGTTGCACGTGTTACTGAAGCCGTGCAGGCATTTACACATACCAACTTCACGACCGCTCCATATATGGGTTATGTCGAAGTCTGCGAAGCACTTAATCGCTTAACGCCAGGCACCCATAAGAAGAAATCTATTTTGCAAAACTCTGGTGCAGAAGCTGTTGAGAATGCGATCAAGATTGCGCGTCACTCAACTAAGCGTCCAGCAATTATCGTCTTTGAACATGCTTATCACGGTCGCACCAACTTAACTATGGCGCTGACCGCTAAGAACGTTCCTTACAAAGAAGGTTTTGGTCCATTTGCTAACGAGATTTATCGCATGCCGATGCCTTACTCATTCCACTATGAAGGCAACCTGGCAACGATGGCGCAGGATTATCTGGACATTGTTACTTCAAAGATCGAAAAAGAAGTTGGCGCACATAACGTTGCCGCAATCATCATTGAACCAATCATGGGTGAAGGTGGATTTATCGTTCCACCAAAGGGATTCTTGCCAGGACTTGCAAAGTTCGCAACTGAGCACGGAATCGTTTTTATCGCTGATGAAGTTCAGACCGGATTTGCTCGTACCGGAGATCTCTTTGCTTGCGAAGATGAGGGCGTTGTTCCTGACATGATCGTTACCGCAAAGGGAATCGCAGGTGGCTTGCCACTTGCTGCAGTTACTGCCCGCGCGGAAATTATGGATTCATCACACGTTGGTGGACTCGGCGGAACCTACGGTGGAAACCCAATCGCATGTGCAGCAGCGCTTGGTGCGATTGAAACTATTGAAGAAGAAAAACTTGTCGAACGCGCCCGTCACATTGGAAAGATTCTTAACGAATCACTGTCTGCGCTGGCCAAGAAATATCCAATCATCGGCGAAGTTCGCGGTCGTGGTGCAATGCAAGCGATCGAACTCGTTGAGGCCGGAACCAAGAACCCAAACCCTGCTGCCATGGCTACGGTAATTAAGTATTGCCAGAGCAAAGGCGTTCTCATTCTTACCGCCGGCACTTATGGCAACGTCATTCGCTTCTTGCCACCGATCGTAATTAGCGATGAATTGCTTAAGGATGCGCTCGGCGTTCTGGAAGAAGCTTTCGCCACCCTCTAAATTCACCCGCTTGCCTCACCCTACTAGGGTGATTTCTACTAGCCATTTCGCCCCTTCATGCCTCACCCTTAGGCGTGGCTCCACATCGCGTTAACTTGGGTCAACCCGCTGGGGTGATCCCTGGGGTTGGGCTCTCTCGCACCTTGCCTCCAGTATTGCCCCCAAACTTTCTATCTAGAAAAGAAATACTTGCTGAAGTTGCAATAGATCGTGCTGGCCTGACTTTGATTTCGGCGCCATCCGGATTCGGAAAATCATCGCTCGTAGCCGAGTATTTAACCAGCGTTAGCCACCCAGTTATTTGGTACACCGCAAGCGAACGTGATGGAAGTGCAGATTTTTACGCGCACCTACTGCAAGCAATAAGAAATGTTTTACCTGATTTCGCTCCTTGGTTCACGGGCCCTGAAGATATTTCTTCTCCTGATTTGCTTGGGAGAATCTTCGGCGAAATTGGAATTACAGGAAAACACTTTGTAATCGTTTTTGATAGCAACAGAATGGCAATCGCAGATGATGAGGCCTTATCAAATCGAGTGATAGATCTTCTTCCACAAAATGTACATACAATTGTAATTCGACGGAATAGCCCAGCTGCCAACTATTCGAGTTTAACAAATATGCCAAATTTTAGGGCTTACGGATTAAATGATTTGAAGTTAAGAGACGAAGAAGTCGAACAGATAGCTAGATTTTATGGAATTTCCCCTGATGACGAAGAATCCTTCAAGATTCTCAATTCTGCTCGAGGTTGGCCGGCTGCGGTAAATCTCATTGCCTCAAATATAAGTAGAGGCGTAAAGATAAAGTCAGTGGAAGAAATTGGAAGCTATTCTGCGGAACCACTAAACTTAATTGTTGCCGAGTTATTACGATCACTTGATCCTACAGACCGCGAGATGCTTGAAACTCTCTCCATTTTCGAAGAGTTTTCTGTAGAAGCAGCAGAAATTGCGCTTCAAGATAAATTCTCACTGGCTAAATTAAATTCCTTTGCAACCGAGGCGCTATTTCTAATTCATACCTCTGATTCTGTTTACAAGTTTGCTCTAAATCCGTTAATACGGACATCGCTACTTTTACAGTCAAAATCAAATAGCCAGGGTAGAAAAAATTTGCATTCGAGGTTGAGCAAGCACTTCCAAGATAAACAGGAGCATATAAAGTCTTTGCATCATGCCAAGGAATCTGGTGATGCATCGCAGTACCGTTCGCTCTTTCGCGAAAGTATGCGAAATCTAATTGCCACTGGACGAGGCAAAGAGTTGATTCTCATGTCCTCAATAGTTGGCGATGCTTCGAAAGAAGGGCTGCTTAAGCGCCAGACCGTCCAACTCATCGGCTATGCAGCAGATTTTCAATATGAAAACGCACAGAGCCTCATGGGAGAAATGCGTTTTGCCGCTCGCGACTCCGAAATGGAGCCCTTCATAGACAAGTTTATTGCTGCTGTAAATATCTACATTGATTTCGCGCTTGGTCTGACAGAAGAGCTAGAGATTGATTATGGGAGAGTTCGCCGTGAAGATGATTCACCGCTAGATCTTGGTCTAGCAGATAAAATTTCAATTCTTCGCATCATGTCTGCCAAGGAAGTTATTTATGACAACTCAACTGAACTAGAGTCAATTCAAAAAGAAGCATATGAGATAGCCGGTAATGATAATTCGAATTTAGTTTTGTATTTGTTAAATGCTATTGAAGCTTCAACCTTACTTAGTCGTGGAGAGTTTAAAGATGCTCTTCTAATTTCAAACAATGTGATTGCGCAAGCATCGCGATATGGATACTCAGGTATTTTCGGCCCACTTGATGCGATGTATGTTCGGGCACGTTGTTTATTGGAATTTTCACAAGTCACTGAATGCATGACACTTTTTGAACAGATGAGAAACTTGGCTAATTCATGGTCACAACCGATCTGGTGTTTCATAGCGGAGAGTTTCTTGGCTCGAGATTTGGCGCTTAAAGGTAAGAGTCAGGCAGCGCTGGAAATAGTTCGTAGAGGTCGAGACCGCGCTGCTGCAATGCACCTTCGAAATGGTCTTATTACATATTGCGACTTGACTGAAATGTTTATCAAATACACGATGAAAGACTGGGAACGTGTTGGTGTACTTCTGGACCGCTTGCCCGACTTCCTAGTAGTACAGCGAATAAGACCAATCCACGCCCAGCAAACTGGAAGGAAATCTCCGGCCTTTGTAGTCTCTGAGCTTCCTAATTTGACTGCGAAAGATCAAATCTACAAATTACTTTCAGAGACTGAGGAGAATATTGATAAAGAAAAGATTGCTGTTGAGTCGATGAAAAAGGCGCTTGAAATAGGCGCACGCGTTGGTGCTAAAGAGACTTTTTTGCGCCAGGATGCTGAGAAACTTAATTTGATCATCAAGATCGCTACCGAAAAACCAACTGTTTATCTTGAAGAATTAGCCTCGCTCATTACATCGCGCCTAAAGGAGAGGTCGGAAAAAACTGCAAGCCTTAACGCCGCTCTAACCAAACGCGAATTAGAAATCTTGCGCCACTTGGCAGCGGGGGCGCCGATAAGTGCGATTGCAACCAATCTCCATGTTTCGATTAACACGATGAAGACCCACCTAAAAAATGTTTATCGCAAAATTGGTGCATCGGGTCGGGATGATGCTGTTGCTAAGGCGAAGAGCCTTTATATTCTCTAGATCGACCTCACCTATACTGAGTCAGTGGATTTAGAACTCTTAGTAAATATCCTTGACCTGGCTGGCACCTTTGCCTTTGCGCTGGTTGGTGCGCGTATCGCCGCGGATAAAGGTTTGGATTACGGCGGCATCGCATTTATCGCAGCCATTGCCTCGCTTTCTGGCGGAACATTCCGCAACCTGCTTCTGGGGGAGCGCCCACCTTGGGTTTTACACACTTGGTTATTTGCAGGCGTTGTAATTGCAGTGTTAATTACTTTGGCAATTCAGAGAACAAGTCCAGTCGGTCGATTGGTACTTACTCTCGACACTATTGGCTTAGCGGTTTGTTCGGTATCAGGTGCGCAATTTGCACTAACCCACGGAGCACCATTTCTGGCAGCGGTATTTCTTGGCCTTATCGGAGCAGTAACTGGTGGGTTGCTGCGAGATGTACTTTGCCAAGTTGAGCCAGTTTTGCTGCACCGTGAAACTATCGGAACATCTTGTTTAGCGGGATCACTCGTCTATGTCACAGGCGATTACTTTGAATTGAACTCTGGTTTTGTTGCACTATCAGCAGGCTTTGTCGTCATCATTGTTCGCGAACTTTCTATCCGCTTTGACTGGCATCTGCCAAAAGTGGGCGCACGTTAAGTGAATTTGAAAGAACCGGTTATCTCAACCGCAAGACTTGAACTTCACCATATTGCAGCTGATCGACTGATTGATCTCTTTGAAAAGCGTGACGATACCTTCGCACTTGAGGGTGAGACTTTCACCAATCCGCTTCGCAACTTAATTGATTTCCAAGGCCCACTTGCATGGCGTGTGCCGCAAGTAAAGGCGGACCCAGCAACCAATAAATGGTTTGTGCGCTGGATTGTTCTAAAGGAAAATCGCGAAATTATCGGAAGCACTAGTTTTCATGGCGCACCAGATGAGCAGGGAATGATGGAGATCGGCCTTGGAATAGAGACCCAATACCAGAACCAGGGTTACGCCAAAGAAGCGCTGCTGGGAATGTGGCGCTGGGCCTTAACTTTTCCAGAAGTGAAGACGCTGCGATACACGGTCAGCCCCGAAAATCTTCCTTCAATAGCGGTCATTAAATACTTTGGTTTTGATTTTAAGGGACAGCAGATTGATGAAGAAGATGGTCCAGAAGATATTTACGAGATGGACCGCGAAGTTTTCTTAAAAAAGTGGGGCGCTAACTAATCGCGAGATTGACCGGATCTATGGGTGTAACGCCCTAAGAATTCATTCTTCATATCTATAAAGTTGCCATCAATTAACGCCTGACGCATCTGATCAACTAAGCGAACCACGAAGCGTTCGTTGTGGATCGTTGCCAGAGTTGCAGCAACCATCTCTTTACCGCGGAATAAGTGACACAAGTAAGCACGTGTGAAATTGGTGCAGGTATAACAATCGCACTCGTCATCAATCGGATTGAAGTCGCGTACGTACGGTGCGTTAGAGAGATTAAATCGCCCCTGCATTGTGTACACAGCACTAGAGCGAGCGATGCGTGAAGCAAGGACGCAGTCGAAGGTATCTACTCCATTTTCCACACCAACAAATAGATCTTCCGGCGCGCCAATGCCGAGCAAATGTTTCGGCTTATTTTCTGGCAAGGTGCTATTTACCCAGCCAACGATTGTGCCAAGGGATGATTTATCGAGGGCTCCACCAATACCGAAGCCGTCGAATTCGATTCCTGATGAAGACATTGTTCCTAAATCATTCGCGGCTTTCTTTCGGAGATCTTCGTACTGCGCGCCTTGAATAACGCCAAAGAGCGCTTGGTATGGCTTATCGCTACGGACATCAGTTAAACGTTTATGTTCATCTAAGCAACGAATCGCCCAGTCGTAGGTGCGTTCCATTGCTAGCTCTTGATAAGGACGGGTGTTATGCAAGGTTGTGCATTCATCGAAGGCGAAGATTATGTCGGCGCCAATCTTATGTTGGATCTGCATCGATATTTCCGCGGTAAAGCGATGCATCGAACCATCGAGGTGAGACTTAAAGGTGACGCCATCATCATCGACATGGGCTAAACGCTCTTTATTGCCAGCAATAACTTGATCTGATCGGAAAGTCTTGGCATCCATCGCTAAAACTTTTTTAAACCCAACCCCCAGTGAGAGAACTTGAAATCCACCGCTATCGGTGAAGGTAGGACCTGGCCAGTTCATAAAATTGGCTAAGCCACCGGCTTCATCTAAAACATCAGAGCCGGGCTGTAAATAGAGGTGATATGCATTTGCCAAGAGAGCTTGCGCACCAAGATCTTGCATCGCCGCAGGTAGAACTGCTTTAACGGTGGCCTTTGTCCCAACTGGAATAAATGCTGGTGTTTGAATATCACCATGTGGAGTAGAAAGTGTGCCAACGCGCGCGAGTGAATTCTCTGCGCTCTTCTTTATCTCAAATGAGAAGTTTTTTGCTGCTGGAGTCGACACAAGCGTTATTGTCTCAGATATAGACTGCCCTGATGTTCGCAGGAAAAGCGCCCTTTCAAGAGTTCACTTCTCTTTTAAATCCGCATTCGCGACGCATTGTTGCGGGAATCGCTCTCAGCGCTATCGGTCGCGGTATGACGCTTTCGCTCTTGATGGTTTATCTCCACGATATCCGGGGTTTTTCTATCGCATTTGGCGGAGCAGTAATGGCTTGGGGCGCACTCTTTGGGATTGTCTGCACCCCACCACTTGGGTCACTGGTCGATCACATCGGACCAAAGAAAGTAATGCTTGCCGGTCTTGTGATCTCTGGATTTTCAGCCCTTGCCTTCGCCTTTGTTACAACGCAGGCACATGCGTTAATTGCAATTACTCTCTTTGCTTTTGGTGGTCAATGTGTTTGGCCTTCGCAGATGGTGATTTTAACTCGCGTTACTCCACTAAAGGATCGAACCAAAATCTTTGGTTTTAACTTTATGTTGATGAACCTTGGTCTCGGTATCGGTGGATTTATATCGGCTCTGATTATTCGCGAAGATTCGATTCTTTCTTATCAAATTATGTATTTCATTGATTCTTTAACTTACTTTGTCTTTATCTTCTTTATTTGGGGGCTTAACACCCCTCATGCCGGCAAATATGTTGCGAAAGAGCATGAGCCGGAAAAGGGAAGTTATCGAGAACTATTTGCGATCAAAGAGTTGTCGATCCTGACTATCGCAGGAATCATTCTTTTAACGTTTGGCTACGGACCTTTGCAATCAGGGCTACCAATTTATGCGACGCAATATCTTGATTTGGCGCCGAATTGGTTGGGGATCATCTTTGGAGTAAATACCTTTGCAATTGTGGCCTTCCAGCCGCTAGTTCTAAAGTTGATCGCAAATTATTCGAAGTACACCGCGCTGATTTCTGTAGGAGTTATTTGGGCGCTTTCTTGGCTAGCCGTTGGTATTTCACCATACCTATCAATGTTTATGGCCGGTATCGCACTTTGTGTTAGTCAATTGATCTTCGCCTTTGGTGAGATGGTCCACGCACCAACTAGCCCAGCGTTAACGCAAGAACTTGCTCCTGAACATATCCGTGGTCGCGCAAGTGCGCTAACTAGTTTGCAGTGGGGAATTTCTGGAATCGCAGGTCCAGCCGTTGCCGGACTAATGATCGGTGCAAATCTAGAACAGCTCTGGGTTTTAACCATGGCGATCGGGGTACTTGCACCAATTCCTTTATTTGCTTACTTAAAGCGCTCCACAAATAAGGCAAAGAAATAGCCCGCCCACGCAGATCGCGTGAACGGGCTAAGTTCCCTAAAAATTTAAGCGAGTTTTCCAGTAACTTCAATTACATTTGTTAGGCCGTTAGAAAGCGTTACTGAGATTTCTTCGCCACCCTTACCTGGGCAAGAAAGTCCCCAAGAGAACTTGGCAGTTGCACCAGCAGCAAGCGGAGTAGTTGGCGCGCCCTCCATCTGGTTATCGCCATCGAAGATATCGACACATTCGCCAGTGGTTGTTGAACCCTTAACAATTAGCGTTGCCAAATCTAATTCTGCAGCTGAGCCATTTTCAACGGTTACGTTGAATCGCTCGTTGGTCTGGCCAGGCAGCATTCCGGAAGCGAATTTTCCAGGTGTGAAGCTAGAAGGTGAGGAAAGTGTGTATGAAACCTTGTCTGGAGTTACGACAGGAGCATCAAATCCGCCAGTTGCTTGCGGTGCTTCTTCAACTTCGGTAACGAGAGTTTGGTCATCAACTTGAGCAACCTCATCAGATCCACCGCATGCAGAGAGGGTTAGCGCTAGGACAATAGCTGCGCTGGCAGTTGCAAAGTTCGTAGATTTAGCGTTAAACATTGAGGCCTCCAAGAGAAATTTCATTATGCAGGTGACTATTTACTAGCCATAAGTATAGAGTAGCCCGCATGTCTCTCAACTCAGCAACTAACTCAGAAGTTGATGCACCAATTAGTGCTAGCCCTGCAATCGCAGGTCGTAGCCCGCGCCAGATCGCATGGAGCCGCTTTAAGCGAAATAAAGTGGGAATGATCGCGGCGGGAATCAGTATTTTCCTGCTCAGCATGTCGCTCTTTGCGCCAATCGTGTGCCGACTCTTGGGGATCAATCCGAACGACCTAAACCTTGAGGGCTTAAATAGCAGTGGTATTCCAACGGGTGATTTAGCCGGCTTTAGCATGGAACATCCGCTTGGCGTAATTCCTGGCACAGGTCGCGATTTACTCGCCCAACTTCTTTACGGTTCACGTATCTCATTTATGATCGCAATTCTTACAACTGCAACTGCGCTAACTATTGGTTTCTTCGTAGGAATTGTTGGTGGTTATTTCCGTGGCCGCGTTGATGGATACCTCGGTCGCTTTACTGACTTCCTTCTCGCATTCCCTGCCTTCTTTATGATCGTTGCACTTAGCGAACCAATGGTCGATCGCATTGAAAAATTCGGAATTGCAGAAGGCAATGGCGCTCGCGTTCTCTTCTTAATCCTCTTCTTATCTTTCTTCGGATGGCCGGGATTTTCTCGACTAATTCGTTCACAGGTTCTCTCACTTCGTGAACGCGAATTCGTAACCGCTGCACAAGCAATGGGTGCAACCCGTCGTCGCATTATTCTGAAAGAACTTGTCCCTAATCTTTGGGCGCCGGTAATTGTGGTTGTCTCGCTTTCACTTCCTGGCTACCTCGCATCGGAAGCGGTCTTCTCATTCCTAGGTCTGGGAGTTCAACCACCAGCATCTACTTGGGGCATCCTGCTTTCTAATGCCACCCGCTTCGTAACCGTTATGCCGAGCTTCTTCCTTATTACTGCCGCCTCCCTAGTCATCGTGGTTCTGGCCTTTAACTTGGTCGGCGATGCGCTGCGCGATGCGCTCGACCCAAGAGCCGACAAATAATCCTTCTCTAAATCACCCCTGCTCCTACCGCCGAGTATTCACTTTTCGGACATTTTCTGCTTAACTCAACCCACTCGTAGTGCGGGTTTGCCCGCCACTACATCCCAATCGAAAGGATTACGGAATGAGCCCTCGTTATGCTCTTCGTCGTGCCGTAGTTGTTGCATCTGCAAGCGCTTTGCTTCTCGGAACCGTTGTGGTTGCTGGAACAAACGCTGCATCTGCTGCAACAACACCAAAGACAGGTGGAATTCTCACTTTTCTTGAGCACGAACCACGTCTTGATCACCTAGATCCAAGCCGTATCTACACCGGACGCGACCTCGCGTTTATGAATTCATTCCACACTCGTACTTTGGTTGCATACAACCCAGTCCCAGGTGCTGCAGGAGCAAACCTTGTTCCAGATCTAGCAACTAACACTGGTGTTCCAAGCAACGCTGCTAAGACATGGAAGTTCACACTTCGTCCAGGCACAAAGTTCGAAGATGGAGTTCCAATTACTTGTGAGCACGTCCAATACGGTACATCTCGTGTATTCGCACAAGATGTAATCAACAACGGACCTACTTACTTGCTTTCATGGCTTGATATTCCAAAAGATAAAGATGGAAATTCAATCTACGTTGGCCCATACAAGAGCACCAAGGCAGCACAAGCTGCATTTAATAAGGCAGTCTCTTGCTCTAAGGACAACCGCACAATTACTTTCCAACTGAACAAGTCAATTGCTGACTTCAACTACTTGGCTACATACGGTGTTATCTCACCTATCCAAAAGAAGAAGGACACAGGCGATAAGTACGACCTAAACCCACAGGCAACAGGTCCATACAAGATCGTTGAAAACAGCAAGACACAGCTTCGTATGGTCCGTAACTCAAACTGGTCAAAAGCATCTGATCCAGTTCGTACTCCATACCCAGATGAAGTAATCATCCAGTTCGGTCTTGATGAAGAAGTAATCGACCAGATCATGTTGGAAGACACAATTCCTTCAGCAATGAACTTTGGTGGACCACTTCCTTCAAATAAGGACAAGTTCTTCACCGACGCAAAGTTCAAGAACCGTCGTATGAACAACTCAGATCCATACGCGATCTACATCGCATTTAACGTAAAGGCAATGCCTTGCTTGGAAATCCGCCAAGCGATGTACCACTCACGTGATGCGAAGGCTCTTCTTGACTATGCAGGCGGCCCAACTTACGCAGGTTCATATGCAACCGGCGTAATTAGCCCACTCGTAGCAGCTGACTACGCACCTACCAAGGTCGTAGGTCCAGGAAGCCCAGATTTCAAGCCTGAAGGAAATATCGTTAAGGCGAAGGAATTGATGGAAATCGCAAAGACCAAGTGTCCTGCTGATTACAAGAAGGCAACTGAAGAAGGCATCACAATGGATGTTCGTCAGTCTGTAACACTTAACGACACAATTCCAATCAACGAGGCTGCATACGCTCGCGCTGGAATCAAGGTTAAGTGGAACATCATCAGCGCTGGTTACTACTCAACAGTTATGAACCCTGACAAGCAGAAAGATATGTCTGCTTCTGGTTGGGGTGCTGACTGGGCAAATGCTTCAACAGTTATTCCAGAACTATTTGCATCATTCGGTGGATTTAACCTTTCACAGAACACTGCTGATCCTGCTTACAAGGCCTTTGAAGATAAGGTCAACATTGCGATGAAGACAACCGATCGCAAGAAGCAAGCAGTAATGTGGAAAGAACTAGATGCATATGCAATGAAGCAGATGTGGGTATTGCCAACAACGTTTGGTAAGGCTCAAGAAATTTGGGGCTCACAGCTTGCAAACGTCTTCTTCTGGGTACCTCAGGGTAACCCTGCATACGGAAAGATCTGGATTAACAACTAATCCAATTCTTTACCTGCAAGCGCTTTAAGTAGCGCAAATAGCAGTAGAGACAGGTACTTCCGGCGCTAAGCAATTGGCGTCGGAAGTACCTTCTTACTGATAGGTTCAACTTTCTTAAAAGTGCAAAGTGAAATAATCAAAGTAAAACAAACAAGAAGGGATTGAAGAGATGCTGAAATTCATCGGGCGCCGCGCAATATTTGCAGCCTTCACAATCCTGATCGTCTCAGCCGTCGTCTTTGGAATCTTCTCTCTGCTCCCATTTGATCCAGCCGCCCTTACTTGTGGTCAGCGCTGTACTGATCAGATCGTTGAAGCAAATCGAGTTCGCTTAGGTTTTGATAAACCGATTTATGAGCAGTACTGGCTCTTCCTCTCGGGAATCTTCGCCGGCCGCACCTACGGTTCAGGTAGCGCAGCCTTTACCTGCCCTGCACCATCATTTGGATACTCCTTTAACGAAAATGCCTGCGTCACCGACATGATTCGTGAAGCGCTACCAATCACAATCAGCTTGGCAATCGGTGCGCTTCTGCTCTGGCTCACAGTCGGAATTGGCCTCGGCATCGTTGCCGCTAAATTTAAAAACCGTTGGCCCGATACTGGTTCATCAGTCTTCGTGCTTCTAGCAACATCGCTTCCAACTTTCGTTACCGGCCTAGCACTTCTTATCTGGGTCACAATTAAATGGAAGCTAGTTCCACTTTCTCTGTCGGGTTACGTCTCAATCTTTGATAACCCATATAAATTCTTCCAATACTTCATCTTGCCGTGGATCACTTTGGCGATCGCCTATGCCGCGATCTACACCCGCTTTACACGTGCTGCTCTCCTTGAAACGCTGGGCGAGGATTACATCCGCACCGCTCGCGCTAAGGGCGTTGGCGAACGTGTTGTCTTCTTCAAGCACACGCTTCGCGCCGTGCTAGCCCCATTGATTACTTTGGCTGGTCTCGACTTTGCTGGCCTCATAGGCGGCGCAATCATTACCGAAACGATCTTCAACCTTCCTGGACTTGGTCGCCTCACACTGCGTTCGGTTTATGAATTCGATTTATCGGTTGTACTTGCAACGACTATCTTGGCAGCGGTTGTAGTCATCGTTATGAACTTAATTGTCGATATGTTGTATGCCGTCCTTGATCCACGGGTGCGCATCACATGACCGAACTTCTTCGCATTCAGGACCTCCACGTCTCATTTAAAACCGATGATGGCTTGGTTCGCGCCGTAGATGGCGTTTCACTAACTCTTAACGCTGGCGAAACTGTTGCGATCGTGGGCGAATCAGGTTCAGGAAAGACTGTCACTAGCCTTTCAGTAATGGGCCTTCATAAAAAAGGATCGGCCCAGATCTCGGGATCAATTTCGCTAAACGATGGCGGAACCTTCAAGGACGTTGTCTCGCTAAACGATGATGCGATCCGCGATATCCGCGGGCGCGCCGTTGCGATGATCTTCCAAGATCCAATGTCTTCACTTCACCCTTATTACAAGATCGGCAGCCAGCTCGCAGAGGCTTACTTGGTTCACAATCCAGGTAAGAAGAAAGAGGCGATGGCTCGCGCTATCGAGATGCTTGATCTCGTCGGAATTCCAGAGCCAGCAAAGCGCGCGGTGGAATTTCCACACCAATTTTCAGGCGGTATGCGCCAGCGCGTAATGATCGCAATGGCGCTGATGAACTCACCACAAATCTTGATCGCCGATGAACCAACAACTGCGCTAGATGTAACTGTGCAGGCCCAGATCCTGGCGCTACTTTCAAAGCTTAAGAAAGAATTTAATATGGGTATCTTGTTGATTACCCACGACCTTGGCGTTGTTGCACAAGTGGCAGATCGCGTAAATGTTATGTATGCAGGGCGCATCGTTGAAGAAGGCCCAGTCGATGACCTCTTCTACTCACCGCTTGCGCCATACACGCTTGGACTTCTCAAATCAGTGCCACGAGTTTCATCAAAGAACGAACGCCTCAAGGCGATTCCAGGACAGCCACCTTCACTAATCAACCTGCCAGTTGGTTGCCCATTTGCGCCACGTTGTGAGTACAAGCAGCATTCATCTGAAGCCGGTTGCAACACAACCAAGCCTGAGCTAATCGGCACCTCAGCAACCCATCGTTCTCGCTGCCATATCCCTGAAGCCCTGCGCAATGATTTATTTGCTAAAGAGTTAAAGGAGTTACAGTCATGAGCGATGTAATTCTTAAAGTAGATAACCTTGTAAAGCACTTCCCAACTGGCAAGGGCAAGCGCGGTGAAAAGGAAGTTGTAAAGGCTGTCGACGGCATCTCCTTCGAGCTAAAGGCTGGCGAGACACTTGGCCTAGTAGGCGAATCCGGTTGCGGCAAGACAACTGCTGGCCGCACAATCTTGAAGTTAACTGAACCTACTTCTGGAAAGTTAATCTTCGAAGATCAAGACATCACAGATTTCAAAGCGAGCAAGATGCGCGCCATCCGCGCCCAGATGCAGATCATCTTCCAAGATCCATACTCTGCGCTAAATCCGCGCCAGACAATCGGCAAGGTTATTTCTGCGCCATTTGAAATCCAGGGAATTACTCCACCAGAAGGCGTTAAGACTGCCGTGCAAAACCTAATGGCGCGCGTTGGTCTAAACCCAGAGCACTACAACCGCTACCCACATGAGTTCTCAGGCGGACAGCGCCAGCGCATCGGTATCGCTCGTGCAATCGCGTTAAAGCCACGTTTTATCGTTGCCGACGAACCAGTTTCAGCACTGGATGTTTCGATCCAGGCCCAAGTAATTAACTTGCTGGAAGATCTGCAAGAAGAAGAGAAGATCAGCATGGTCTTTATCGCCCACGATTTATCTGTGGTGCAACATATTTCAGATCGCGTCGCAGTTATGTACCTCGGCAAGATGATGGAGATCGCAGCAACTGCTGATCTCTACGACAAGCCGCGCCATCCTTACACAACAGCGCTTCTATCTGCGGTGCCACTGCCAGATCCACGATCTGAACGCACCCGCGAACGCATTATCTTGACCGGAGATCTGCCTAGCCCAATTAATCCACCATCGGGTTGTGTATTTAATACCCGTTGCTGGAAGGCGCAAGATAAGTGCCGCACCGAAGTGCCACAGTTAGTACAACTCGGGGCTTCACAAGTGGCCTGCCACTTCCCCGAGAATTAATCACCAGATTTCACTAGCCCTTCGGTAGAAATCTTCACCAGATTTCTACGCGATCCTTTTCAGCCAGCCACAATTTGTCGCCTTCGGTAACTTCAAAGGCCTCATAGAAATCACTGAGATTGGCAACGATCGCGTTACAACGGAACTCATATGGAGAATGCGGATCAGTTGCGATGCGACGACGCAGTTCTTCGGCCCGTACCTTGCCGCGCCATGCCTGCGCCCAAGATAAGAAGAAACGTTGTTCTCCCGTTAAACCATCGATTACAGGCGCTGGAGCGCCCTTTAGAGCCAATTTATAAGCCTTAAAGCCGATTGCAAGGCCGCCGAGGTCTCCAATGTTTTCTCCGACCGTTAGAGCGCCATTTACATGGATATCTGGGGTCTCTTCTGGATAAAGCGCATCGAATTGTTTGATCAACATATTTGCGCGCTTTTCAAACTCGGTGCGATCGGATTCGGTCCACCAATCGATCATGTTTCCATCGCCATCGAATTTAGAACCTTGGTCATCAAAGCCATGGCCAATTTCATGGCCGATAACCGCACCGATTCCGCCGTAATTGGCTGCGATATCGGCTTCCAAATCAAAGAACGGTGGCTGCAAGATTGCCGCCGGAAAGACGATCTCATTCTGGATCGGGTGGTAATACGCGTTAACGGTCTGCGGGGTCATCAGCCATTCGGTCTTATCAACTGGTTTGCCGATCTTGGCCAATTCAATATCGCGTGAGAACTTGGTGATACGGCCAATGTTTCCAAAGAGGCCATCTCGGGTAATAGTTAGCGCCGAATAATCACGCCACTTGTCGGGATAGCCGATCTTTGGCGTGAACTTTCCTAACTTATCTAAAGCCTTCGCTTTGGTTTCTGGACTCATCCAGGAAAGCTCGTTAATGCTGATGCGGTAGGCCTCAATCAAGTTATCAACTAGTTTAAGCATCGCAGTTTTGGCAGCTTCTGGGAAATGGCGCTGTACATAGATGCGGCCAATGGCTTCGCCAAGTGCGCCTTCTACAAAGGAAATAGCGCGCTTCCAGCGAACTCGGATTTCGGGGGTGCCCGATAAAGTCTTGGCGTAGAAATCAAAGTTCTGATTTACAAATTCATCAGGCAGGTATGCCGCAGCACCTGAAATCAACTGCCACTTCATCCACGCCTTCCATGGGGCGGGATCAAAGTTTTCGAGGATGCTAGATAGACCAGTAAAGAATGGTGGTTGCTGCACAACAAGTTCGTCAAAAGCCGCCTTTGGAATCTGACTGTACTCAAGCCAAGTTGCCCAATCGAAATGTGGGGCAAGGGCGCAGAGCTCTTTGAAGGTCATCTTGTTATAGGTCAGTTCGACATCGCGATCTTTAACCTGATCAAAATGGTGTGATGCAATTTGGGCTTCTAGGGCGTAGATCTTTTCTGCTAAATCTGCACCGTTATCAATCTTGGCCAGCGCAAACATTTTGGCGACGTGGACTTTAAAGGCTTTGCGAATTTCTTCATATTGTTCTTCTCGGTAGTAAGCCTCATCGGGCAGAGATAGGCCGCCTTGCCCCAAATAGATAATGTTCATTTCCGAGTTCATGGCATCGCCATAAATTCCAAGGCCAAATGCGCCACCTAGTCCGCGCATTTCAAGATCAGCCATCGTCTTAATAAATTGATCACGAGTTTCGATGCGATCGATTGCGGCGAGATCATCTAGCAGGGGAGTAATGCCGGCTTTGGTGATCGCATCGGTGTCGAGGAAGCAGTCATATAAATCGCGAATCTTCTGGGCATCGCCTTCGCCTTTGGCGGTCTCGATGATTTCGCGGACCTGGGCTTCAGCCTCTAAATAGAGTTGGTAGGTAATGCCATCGGAGGAGCGATCTTGTGGGATCTCGTGGTCCTTGAGCCAGCGGCCATTGAAGTAGCGGTAGAGATCATCTTGGGGGCGAAAAGTTTTATCGATATGTGAAGGATCGATCCCACTACGTAGCTGCTTAGTCATGACTTCCTTTGTTCTCGTAACCGTCAAATAAGTAGTTGAAAGTTCAACTTTGCGGTAATTAACGTATGATTGCCCTATGGCACGGCAAAACGCTACCTCACCTCGCTGGCTCAACGCTGCTGAAATGAAGGCTTGGCGCCGCTATATCGTGGCTAGCCGGCGATTGCTCGAAGCCCTGGATTTAGACCTAGCCCACCATGAACTTTCGATGGCCGATTACGAGATTTTGGCTCAATTAAGTGATGCCCCAGAACGCCGGATGCGTATGTCAGAACTAGCCGATGTTGCGATGTTGTCGCGCTCGCGCCTTTCACATCGCATGAAAGTTATGGAGAAGGCCGGCTGGGTAAAGCGTGAGGCTTGCCCTATAGATAAGCGCGGATATTTTGCGGTGATGACCGCTAAGGGTTGGAAGGCGATCGTTGCAGCGGCCCCGGACCATGTAGAAAGCGTGCGCTCGCGATTTGTTGATCATTTATCGAAGGGCGATCAAGCAGCACTTGCAGAAATTTTCGAGCGAGTTTCAGATTCACTCCGTGAAGATTTGAAAGATAAATAAAAAAACCCGCCACATAAAGTGGCGGGTTTTTTATTAAGTAATAAATTACTTAGCTGCTGCCTTCTTGCGGCGGCGCTTCTTTGGAGCAGCTGCTGGAGCTGCTGCCTTCTTGCGGCGGCGCTTTGGAGCTGCCTTCTTAGCTGCTGCCTTCTTGCGACGCTTTGGAGCTGCCTTCTTAGCTGCTGCCTTCTTGCGACGCTTTGGAGCTGCCTTCTTAGCTGCTGCCTTCTTGCGACGCTTTGGAGCTGCCTTCTTAGCTGCTGCCTTCTTGCGACGCTTTGGAGCTGCCTTCTTAGCTGCTGCCTTCTTGCGACGCTTTGGAGCTGCCTTCTTTACTGCTGCTTTCTTACGGCGCTTCTTTGGAGCTGCTGCTGGAGCTGCTGCCTTCTTGCGACGCTTCTTTGGTGCTGCTTTCTTAGCTGCGGCCACGTACTTCTCCTATCGGAATGGTTCGGATCCGTCACCCAAACCTGTTCGTGGATAAGTGTGACGGAAATGTAAAAATATTGCTAGTACATAGCGAGAAAAAACGTAGTGCGTGTCGCAATTTATTTTTTTAATTTTTTGTGCATTTAAGAAAAAATTATCGAAATGATTTACCGATTGGTAGCCGTTTTTTTAAGAAAATCTAGAAAATCTAGAAAAATTGACCCGATTTTTTCCTATTTTTCATCTTCGGCGCGAATTCTGCGCATTTCAACGGCATATTCGTTCGTTTCAGAGTCATATTTTCGCAATTTCGGCAGGCAAAGGGCCAAAATTGCGACCGAAACTATGCAAAGAACCCCTCCAAAAGTTACTGAGAAGTTCAATGTGGTAACCGCTGCCATCGATGCCGCGCGCATCTGGCCGGCTAGTGGACCGATCGAATATGAAAGTAGTTCGATCCCTGCAAGGCGTCCGCGGTATCCATCTGGAATTGTTTGGTTCCAGATGACTCCGCGAAAAAGTGCACTGACCATATCTGCCGCCCCGGCCATGGCAAGAAATAGCAGAACCAGAATCAAGGAATTGGATAACCCGGCAAATGCAATCGCTGCGCCCCAACCGATAGCCGCCCAAATAACCGCCCGTCCATGAAAACGATAGGTGCGAGTCCAACCACTTGTCAGAGTTACTGCAACCGAGCCAACGGTTCCGGCGGCATAGAGAAGTCCGAGCGCCCAAGGTGCGCCAAGTTGGTCTGCCCAAAATGGAAAGAGCGCAATTGGCATTGCAAAGAACATCGCAGCTAAATCAACTAGATAAGTCCCCATTAAATCTTGGCGACTAAATGCATATCGCACACCCTCGATTAAGCCTGCCAGAGATGGCTTTTGCGCCTCTGGATTGGCGGGCACGTTTTTAACGCGCGCCAAAAATGCGAGTGAGATAAAGAAGGTTGCGACATCTGCGATGTAACCAACTGAAACTGAGAAGGTTGCAATTAAAACTCCACCAATTGTTGGACCGATGATCACACCGAGCTGCCAACGAAGTGACATCAACGCACTAGCCGCCGGAAGATCGGCATGGCCAACTAGCCGCGGCAAGATGGCATCGGCGCTAGGTCGTTGCAGACCATTGACGGCAGCAAATAAACCGATGACGACATAGATCAGAATTAGATTGGGGTTGGGAGAGAGCGCGTTGACCAACAAGATTGCGACCAGAACCAGTGAGGCAAACTCGGTCGCCCAGATCATCTTCTTACGATCAACGTAATCAGCTAAGACCCCGCCATAAAGGCCAAAGAGAATCAGCGGCACGATCTCGACCACCCCTGAGATACCAACTGCGATGTAAGAGTTGGTCATCTCTTTGATCTGAAAAGGTACGGCGACGTAGGTAATCATCGACCCGAGGTAGGTAATCAGGCCAGAGGCCCACAAATTTCGAAAATCTGGGTATTTTTTGAGCGGAGTCAGATCAATCGCAAATTTTGAACGCTTATCTTCTTCCACGTGGGCTAGTTAAAGGTATTTTCGGCGCCAGGGAAAGTTCCCCCACGCACATCGGCAGCAAATTCTTGGGCGGCTGCCGAAATTTCAGAACGTAAGTTGCGATAGGCCTTGGCCAACTTCGGTGGATTGGCAGTTAGCCCAACTAAATCTGTCCAAACTAAAACTTGGGCATCGCAATTAACGCCGGCGCCGATTCCGATAGTTGGAATCGAAAGGGCTGCCGTGATCTTTGCAGCGAGTTCTGCTGGCACTAGTTCCAAGACAATGGCGAAGGCGCCCGCCTTTTCCAGAGCGAGCGCAGCCTGCAAAATCGCCTCCCCGTCTTCACGGCCCTGGACGCGATAGCCCCCAAGTTGATGAAGTGATTGCGGGGTAAGGCCCAGGTGGCCCATCACCGGAATGCCGGCAGCGGTTAACTTTTCAATAGTTGCTAAATGCGCACCTTCTAGTTTTACCGCCATCGCACCGGCCTCTTTAAAGAAACGGATCGAAGTAGCAAGTGCTTGTTCAGGAGATGACTCGTATGAACCGAAGGGAAGATCTGCGATGACAAGTGCGCGCTTTGATCCGCGCACCACCGCGCGAGTTAGCGGAATCATTTCATCGATCGTTACAGGGATGGTGTTCTCTTCGCCCAGAAAATTATTGCCGGCGCTATCGCCAACCAGCAGAACAGGAATGCCTGCAGTATCGAAGATCTCGGCGGTCATCTGTTCGTAAGAAGTGAGCATCGCCCACTTTTCGCCAGCGGTTTTCGCCTTCTTTAAATCGAGAATCGTGACGCGACGATGCGCCGCCCCACCGTAAAGGGTCGTTGTACTCATCTGTTCCTCCAGCCTCGAAGCTTCGCGAGAAGTCTCCGGGTCTTATCTATTGAGGGTTCTGGGAGTAAGGGTATTCCATTACTCTTGAAGAATGAAGTTGCGAGTAGCCCTCGCCCAGGTCAACCCAACAGTTGGTGATCTGGTCGCCAACGCTGCCTTGGTGCGCACCAACTTCAAGACCGCCCAAGATGCCGGCGCGCATATCGTCGTATTTCCTGAGATGGTTTTGACGGGATACCCAGTTGAAGATCTCGCCTTACGTCCTTCTTTTCAACTAGCCAGTCAAAGCGCTTTAGCTGAATTAGCCGGTCAATTAACCGGTGGATGTGTGGCAATAGTCGGGTATTTAGATCAAGTAAATGGCGCCCCACAAAACATGGTTGCCGTCATCAGCGATGGCAAGGTTGCAGCGCGTTATGCCAAGTGCCACCTACCTAACTACGGCGTATTCGATGAATTCCGCAACTTTGTTCCGGGCGATCAAACTCTGGTGGTGCGCATCCATGGCGCAGATATCGGAATCGCAATCTGTGAAGACCTCTGGATTGATGGAGGAATTACCGCACAACTTGCTGATCGCAAACCAGGGTTAGTAATCGTTCCCAATGGTTCGCCATATGAACGCGCAAAAGATGACACACGTTTAGCTTTGGTCACCAAGCGCGCTCGCCAAGCCAAGGCGCCATTGGTCTATGTAAATATGACCGGTGGCCAAGATGATCTGGTCTTTGATGGCGACAGCATTGTGGTTGGCGCAGATGGTGCGGTCATTGCCCGAGCACCGCAATTTGAAGATGGCATCGCGGTAGTTGATATCGATGTTGCAACTAAAACCAGTTCGCCAGATGTGATTATTTCCGAAGATGAAGTCAGCGTTGATCGCTCTCTGATTCCAGGGGTCGCAGTTCGCCTTGATGACCGCGAAGAAATATGGAACGCGATTGTTGTTGGCTTACGTGACTATGTAGAAAAGAACGGCTTCAGAAGCGTTGTCGTTGGTTTATCGGGCGGTATTGATTCGGCGCTAGTTGCAGCCTTGGCTGTCGATGCACTTGGTGCCAAGCGAGTAAATGGCGTTGCGATGCCAAGTAAATACTCATCCGAACATTCAATCTCTGATGCCCAAGCTTTCGCCGATGCCACCGGTATTCACTTCCGCACCGTGCCAATTGCGCCGATGGTTGATGCCTATATGAATAACCTGGTTTTAAAGGGGATCGCTGAAGAGAACTTGCAGGCCCGCGTGCGCGGAACAACGCTGATGGGGATCTCAAATCAAGAGGGACATTTGGTTTTAGCAACCGGCAATAAATCAGAGCTCGCCGTGGGTTACTCAACTCTTTACGGAGATGCGGTTGGTGGTTTTGCGCCGATTAAAGATATCTATAAGACCGATGTCTGGGCGCTATCTCGTTGGCGCAATGAGGTCGCGCGCGAACGCGGCGAGGCCGAGCCGATTCCAGTTAACTCAATTGAGAAAGAGCCAAGTGCAGAGCTGCGCCCTGACCAAAAAGATACCGATTCACTTCCTGATTACTTATTGCTAGATCGCGTCTTAACGGCATACGTAGATGATGATCAAGGATCCGCCGCGTTAATTGCGGCAGGCTTTGATGAGGCTTTGGTTCGTCGCGTGATTGCGATGGTCGATAAGGCCGAATACAAGCGCCGCCAATATCCACCTGGGCCAAAGGTTTCTAAGCGGGCATTCGGTAAGGATCGACGCTTGCCAATGACGAGTCGCTGGGCTGAGTAAGGGCCGCGTAACACAGCCGTAACTTTGACTTGGCAAGATCTGGGGTATGACTTCCCACGATTCACAGATGAGTAAGCAACAAGAGTTCGTACTTCGCACAATCGAAGAACGCAATATTCGTTTTATTCGTTTGTGGTTTACCGATGTCTTGGGATATTTAAAGTCCGTTGCAATTGCACCTGCTGAGTTAGTTAACGCCTTCGAAGAAGGAATCGGTTTCGATGGTTCAGCGATCGAAGGCTTTGCCCGCGTTACCGAATCAGATATGTTGGCAAAACCAGATCCTGCAACATTTTCGATCTTGCCATGGCGCACTGAAGCCCCGGGTGCAGCACGTATGTTCTGCGATATCACCATGCCCGATGGTTCACCTTCACATGCTGATCCACGCAACGTGCTTCGTCGTACTTTAAACAAAGCAGCGCAGATGGGTTACACCTGTTACACCCACCCCGAAATTGAATTCTTTTTATTTAAAAATTCACCAGTTAAAGGCGAACAACCAGTTCCTGTTGATCAAGGTGGATATTTCGATCACACGCCGGCTGTTGTGGGACATGACTTCCGTCGCCAAGCGATCACTATGTTGGAAGCAATGGGAATCTCAGTCGAATTTAGCCACCATGAAGGCGCTCCAGGACAGCAGGAAATCGATCTACGTTATGCCGATGCCTTAAGCACCGCAGATAACATCATGACCTTCCGCCATGTAATTAAAGAAGTGGCACTTGAACAAGGTTTCTACGCATCATTTATGCCTAAGCCATTTACCGAACATCCAGGTAGCGGAATGCACACCCACGTTTCGCTCTTTGAAGGCGAGAAGAACGCTTTCTACGATGCATCAGCCGAATTTAATTTATCTAAAGTTGCCCGCTCATTTATCGCCGGCATCTTGAAGCATTCATCTGAAATCACTGCGGTAACAAATCAATGGGTGAACTCGTATAAGCGCCTGCAAGGTGGGGGAGAAGCGCCTTCACTGATTTCTTGGGGACATAACGATCGCAGCTCGCTAGTGCGTATCCCGATGTATAAACCAAATAAAGAGAATTCAACTCGTATCGAATTTCGTTCACCTGATTCTGCTTGCAATCCATATCTGGCATATGCCGTGATGTTGGCTGCTGGCCTTAAGGGAATTGAAGAGAAGTACGAGCTAGTAGATAACGCCAACCCAGAATCACTTCCAGCCAACTTAGATGAAGCGATCGGCGTTATGGAGAAGAGCGCACTGGTCCGTGAGACTTTAGGTGAGCATGTCTTTGAATATGTACTGCGCAATAAGCGCGCCGAATGGCAGGACTATCGCCGTCAGGTCAGCGCTTACGAGTTAGACCGATATTTACCTGTCCTTTAACGCCTAATTAGCCCTAAGGGCTGTTACTTTATTGGCATGGCTAAAGAGATAACAGATAACGGTTTACGTCGCATCAATTTATTTGCTGGCGTTCTTCACCTCGCGCAGATGGTGGCAGTGCTTGCTCTCGCATCAGATTTCACGCTACCAATCACCGCGAGATACATGTCTGGTCCACCAGGAAGCACTTATGGCGATTTAATCGTCTTATGGGATGCGCCGCTTGCAATTGGTGTTGCAGTGTTCTTGGGATTGTCTGCTCTCGCCCACTTTATTGTCGTTAGCCCTAAATTCTTTCCACGTTACATCGCAGGACTAGCAGCGCACCGAAACTTCTTCCGTTGGGTTGAATATTCTATTAGCTCTTCAGTAATGATCGTTCTGATCGCACAAGTAACTGGAATTTCAGAGGTAACAGCGCTTATCTCTATCTTCGGTGTTAACGCTTCGATGATTCTCTTTGGTTGGCTGCAAGAGAAATATGAAGAGCCTGGCAGCGGTGGATGGGTCCCATTTATCTTCGGTTGCATCACCGGCATCGTTCCTTGGCTAGCACTCGTCTTCTATGTCTTTGCTATCGGTGGGGCTGGCGAGAATAAGGCGCCAACTTTCGTTTACTTCATCGTCTTCACCATCTTCGTTCTATTCAACTCCTTCGCACTTGTTCAATTTGTTCAATATAAGAAGATCGGCAAATGGTCGGATTATCTTCGCGGAGAGCGCACCTACATCACGCTTTCGCTAGTTGCGAAATCGCTCCTTGCGTGGCAGATCTTCGCGAATACACTAATTCCGTAAAACTTACTTTTTTCTTAGGAGAAACATGGCACTTCGTTGGGGTTACTTGGGCGCAGGCGGAATCGCTGACATCATCGCGACAGATTTTGGCCATGCCGGTTTAAAGATCCAAGCCGTTGCAACGCGCGATATGGCGCGCACCAACGCCTTCGCTGATAAGTTCAATATCCCAAACCGCCATCCCGATTACGCAGCCCTGGTTGCAGATCCTGAAGTAGATGTCATCTATATCTCTACTGTTCAGACTCTGCACCGCGATCATGCGCTCTTGGCGATTGAAGCGGGAAAGCATGTCTTGCTAGAAAAGCCTTTCACCATGAACGCTGCTGATGCTCATGAAATCTATGCAGCTGCAAAGCGCAAAAATGTCTTTGTCATGGAGGCGATGTGGACTCGTTTCTTGCCAACTATGACTGCAGTATTTGCCGCGATTAACGCAGGAGAAATTGGCACACCACACTTTGTCTATGCCGATCACAGCCAGTATCTGCCAATCGAAAGAGCACCGCGTCTTTGGAATCGCGAACAAGGTGGCGGTGCGCATTACGACCTAGGTATTTATCCAATGCATATGGCAATTCGCGCGCTCGGTTTCCCAGATTCAGTTAGCGGAAAATCGATCATGACTGACACCGGGGTTGACTCTGCAACGGCTGCTGTATTGCAATACAACAACGGCAGCCTGGCGCTGATTAACTCTTGCATGACCATGGCAGGCACACTCACCGCGGCAATTCACGGCGATAAAGGTCGCATTGAAATTGATGGTTGGTTCTTCGAACAGACCACATTTAGCATCTTCGATAATAAGCATCAGCTAGTGCGCACTTATGAAGAGAAAATTGCGGGACGCGGAATGCAATATCAAGCAATTCACGTTGAAGAGTGCATCGCTAAAGGGCTAACTGAAAGTCCAATTCTTAGCCTTGCTGAAACTGTAAAAATTATGGAAGTTATGGAGCAGGTTCACGTCTTTTAAGCCCGGCTTGCCCGTATCTGACTAATCGCGTTACTATTTATACATGACACTTCGCAGCCTCCTCCTTCGCTGCCGTGGCGGGGCCAAGTAACCGGTCCCCTCGCCGCGGGGTTTGTCGCACCGGTAAAACCCGACAAAACCCAAAAAATTAGGAGTTAAGAAATGTCTCAAGATAAGAATTTCCCTGATCAAAAACCTTCCGCGATGCCGGTGCATCGTTACTCATCATTTATCCCAGTAGATCTTAAAGATCGCACCTGGCCAACTAAGCAGATGACCAAGGCGCCGCAGTGGTGTTCGGTTGATCTACGCGATGGCAATCAAGCGCTGATAGATCCCATGGATACACCACGTAAATTGGCGATGTTTAAGCTTTTAGTAAAGATGGGCTACAAAGAGATCGAAGTCGGTTTCCCTTCTGCATCACAAACTGATTTTGATTTCGTTCGCAAAATTATTGACGAGGACATGATCCCCGATGATGTTGTAATCCAGGTTTTAACCCAAGCCCGCGAACCGTTAATACGTCGCACCTATGAAGCGATCAAAGGCTCTAAGCAAGCGATCGTCCACCTTTATAACTCAACATCTACCCTGCAACGTCGCGTGGTCTTTGGCCTAGATAAAGAAGGCATTAAGAAGATCGCAACTGATGGTGCGCAACTCTGTCTCGACCTGGTTTCAACTGTGCCTGGTACCAAGGTTTCCTTTGAATATTCACCAGAGTCATATACCGGCACCGAACTCGAATTCGCAGTTGAAGTTTGCAACGCAGTAAATGCGATCTGGAAGCCAACTCCGCAGTGGAAGACGATCATGAACTTGCCAGCAACTGTTGAAATGGCAACGCCAAATGTTTACGCCGATTCGATCGAGTGGATGTGTCGTAACCTGGTAAACCGTGAGAGCGTAATCGTTTCTCTCCACCCCCATAACGATCGTGGCACCGGTGTTGCAGCAGCAGAACTTGGTTATTTAGCAGGAGCAGATCGCATTGAAGGAACGCTCTTTGGAAACGGTGAGCGCACCGGAAATGTTTGTCTGGTAACGCTGGGTATGAACTTGGTTTCACATGGCATCGATCCAATGATTGATTTCTCAGATATTGATGAGATTCGCCGCACAGTTGAATATGCCAACCAACTTCGCGTTCCAGAACGCCATCCATATGGTGGAGATCTTGTTTTCACCGCCTTCTCTGGCTCGCATCAAGATGCGATTAAGAAAGGCTTTGAGCACCTTGAAAGAGATGCGCTGGCAGCTGGCGTTGATAAAGATAAATTCACTTGGGCGATTCCGTATCTGCCAATTGATCCCAAAGATATTGGTCGCTCATACGAAGCAGTTATCCGCGTTAATTCGCAATCCGGTAAGGGTGGAGTTTCTTATCTGATGAAGCACGAGCATCATCTTGATCTGCCACGTCGCCATCAAATTGAATTCAGTCGCGTTGTGCAGACTAAGACAGATACCGAAGGTGGCGAGATAACTTCAGATGCGCTTTGGCATATCTTCGAAGATGAGTACCTGCCTACTGATTCAGCACCGTGGGGACGTTTCCGTCTAAAGGGTCTATCTCAAACTTCAGTATTAAATGAAGATGTTCACTTAACTGTGACAATTCTTGATCGTGGTGAAGTTAAAGAACTTTCTGGTCAAGGCAACGGTCCAATCGCTGCCTTCTGCAATATCTTGCAGAACTACGGCGTAGATGTTCGAGTCCTTGATTACTACGAGCATGCACTTTCTGCCGGTGGCGATGCATCAGCTGCTGCCTACTTGGAGTGCTCAATCGGTAGCGAAGTTTTCTGGGGCGTCGGAATCGACCCAAACACCACAACTGCTTCACTTAAAGCGGTCGTGTCTGCAATAAATCGCGCTATTCGCTGACTACCTTTACCTTCGTGAGCCTTTATCGTGACGAAGCAATTATTTTGCGCACCCAGAAGCTGGGTGAAGCAGATCGCATCATCACGCTCTTAACCCGCGAACATGGTCGCGTCCGCGGCGTTGCCAAAGGCGTGCGTCGCACGATGTCTAAATTTGGTGCGCGCCTTGAACCGGGCAGTCATGTTGATATTCAACTTCACAAAGGACGCACCTTTGACACGATCACACAGGTCGAAGCGATCAATAATTACGGTGAAGCGCTAACCGAGGATTATCAACGTTGGACAATTGCGTCTGCAATTTTGGAAACTGCCGAACGTTTTACTTCGCAGGAATACGAACCAGCGTTGCAGGAATTTCAATTAGTTGTTGGCGGCATGAAGGCGCTAGCCGAAAATCGTTATGACGCATCCCTTATCTTGGATGCATTCTTATTGCGATCTCTGGCTATCGGTGGCTATGCGCCATCTACTACTAATTGTTCACGCTGTGAAAAACCCGGACCACATCGCTACTTCTCACTCGTTGGCGGGGGATCGGTCTGTATGGAATGTCGTCCATCGGCATCGGCAACTCCCGCCCCCGAGACTCTGCAATTACTTGGCGCGCTTTTGAGTAGTGATTGGGATATCGCGCAAGCAAGTGAACCGCGCCATCGCCGCGAGGCTAGTGGTTTAGTCATTGCTTACTTACAATGGCATCTCGAACGTGGACTACGAAGCCTGCCGATCGTGGAGAGAGTTTAAGAGTTGAGCAAAAAGATCGAGATCCCTGAACACATCGCGATTGTGATGGATGGCAATGGCCGTTGGGCAAAAGATCGCGGACTCGCGCGCACCGCAGGACATGAAGCTGGCGAAAAAGTTCTATTTGATTTGGTCGAAGCAGCAATTGGTTTTGGCGTAAAAGAGCTAAGCGCTTACGCTTTTTCAACTGAAAACTGGAAGCGCACCCCTGAGGAAGTTAAGTTCTTGATGGGTTACAGCCGCGATGTATTGCGCAAGCGCCGCGATCGTTTAAATGAGATGGGTGTAAAGATCCAATGGATTGGCCGCCCGCAGCGTTTATGGAAATCAGTTATCTCTGAGCTAGAAGAAGCCCAAGAGTTAACAAGGAAGAACAAGACCTTAACTTTAAATATGTGCGTTAACTACGGCGGACGTTCTGAACTCGTTGATGCGACCACTGCACTGGCACGCGATGTAAAGCGCGGCAAATTAAAGCCGGATGCAATTACTGAAAAGACAATTGAGAAATATCTTTACTCACCAAAGATGCGCGATGTTGATCTCTTCTTGCGTTCATCAGGGGAGCAGCGCACCAGCAACTTCTTGCCGTGGCAATCGGTCTATGCCGAATTCGTATTTATGGATGTCTTATGGCCAGATATGACGCCAAAACAATTGTGGAAAGCTATCGAGATTTATTCGGAGCGAGATCGTAGGTTCGGTAAGGCTTAGCACTTAGCGCAGAGGCCAAAGATCTCTGCGGTATGCCCAACATCTCGAAATCCATGTTCTTCAGCCATCATCTTCGCCCACTTTTCAATTGCACCGCCTTCAATTTCAACGGTATCTCCACAACCTTTACAAACTAGGTGATGGTGATGGGCTTCACCGCATAAGCGATAGATAGCTTCACCATCATCGCGGCGCAGAACATCAACGATCTTGTCGTTAACTAAGCTCTGCAGCGCGCGATAAACGGTGGTTAGCCCAATGCTTTCGCCTTCACGTTGCATGAGGCGATAAATTTCCTGCGCGCTGGCGAAACCGCCAGCGCGCTCAAGGGTGCTCAGAACCCTTGGGTTGGATCTAGACAACTTTTATTCCATACCGTGGAGTGAACCGACAAGCGCCCACATCACAACTACACCAACGATGGTCGCCATAATTGTGTAGCGAGATTTATGCCGTGAGTGCGCCTCAGGCAAAATGTGTGAAGTCGCAAGGTAGATAACAATTCCGGCAAAGAGCGCCAGATAAAGTCCAACGAAGTTATCGTTGACGGCAAAACTAGAACCAATCGCGGCACCGCTGATACGGGCAATTGCATCAACGCCAAGGAGCCAGAGCCCCTTCTTGCTCCATGATCCGCTCTTAATTAAAAATGAAACTGTATTTAGGCCATCAGAAAATGCGTGGACAAGAAGTGCGATAAATACTGCAACGCCTAAGTTATTGCTGACTGAGAATGCAACGCCAAGGGCAACACCATCGAGAAATACGTGGCCACCCATGGCAAGGGCACCGAATGCGCCAGCGATGTTAGATGAGTGTTCATGTTCGTGGCCGTAATCAGATTCGGCGGGTTCGTGTGAACCGAAGAGTTGTTCGTAGAAGTGCAAAAGCAAGAAACCTGCAATCAACGCAATTGAAGCAGCAGGTGCATGGAGAATCTCTTGGGAGATGCGCGATGTTGATCTCTTCTTGCGTTCATCAGGGGAGCAGCGCACCAGCAACTTCTTGCCGTGGCAATCGGTCTATGCCGAATTCGTATTTATGGATGTCTTATGGCCAGATATGACGCCAAAACAATTGTGGAAAGCTATCGAGATTTATTCGGAGCGAGATCGTAGGTTCGGTAAGGCTTAGCACTTAGCGCAGAGGCCAAAGATCTCTGCGGTATGCCCAACATCTCGAAATCCATGTTCTTCAGCCATCATCTTCGCCCACTTTTCAATTGCACCGCCTTCAATTTCAACGGTATCTCCACAACCTTTACAAACTAGGTGATGGTGATGGGCTTCACCGCATAAGCGATAGATAGCTTCACCATCATCGCGGCGCAGAACATCAACGATCTTGTCGTTAACTAAGCTCTGCAGCGCGCGATAAACGGTGGTTAGCCCAATGCTTTCGCCTTCACGTTGCATGAGGCGATAAATTTCCTGCGCGCTGGCGAAACCGCCAGCGCGCTCAAGGGTGCTCAGAACCCTTGGGTTGGATCTAGACAACTTTTATTCCATACCGTGGAGTGAACCGACAAGCGCCCACATCACAACTACACCAACGATGGTCGCCATAATTGTGTAGCGAGATTTATGCCGTGAGTGCGCCTCAGGCAAAATGTGTGAAGTCGCAAGGTAGATAACAATTCCGGCAAAGAGCGCCAGATAAAGTCCAACGAAGTTATCGTTGACGGCAAAACTAGAACCAATCGCGGCACCGCTGATACGGGCAATTGCATCAACGCCAAGGAGCCAGAGCCCCTTCTTGCTCCATGATCCGCTCTTAATTAAAAATGAAACTGTATTTAGGCCATCAGAAAATGCGTGGACAAGAAGTGCGATAAATACTGCAACGCCTAAGTTATTGCTGACTGAGAATGCAACGCCAAGGGCAACACCATCGAGAAATACGTGGCCACCCATGGCAAGGGCACCGAATGCGCCAGCGATGTTAGATGAGTGTTCATGTTCGTGGCCGTAATCAGATTCGGCGGGTTCGTGTGAACCGAAGAGTTGTTCGTAGAAGTGCAAAAGCAAGAAACCTGCAATCAACGCAATTGAAGCAGCAGGTGCATGGAGAATCTCTTGGGTATTTAACTCGAAGATTTCTGGAAGAAGATCAAAGGCGACTAGACCAAGGAGTAGTCCTGCCGATAGCCCAAGTATGAGATGGAGGCGATCCTTAGATTTAATGGCCAAGTAACCGCCGGTGGTTGTTGCGATTGCAGTCGAAGCTGCCAAGATGATTGCGATATTCATGGCTGGAAGGTATCACAAATGAAAATGATTTTCATTTCCGTATGCCATCTACGGCGTGGCGCTAGGCTCAAGCCATGATCGCGATCGCAAGATTTGAGCAGGCGTTGAGCCAAGCAGTGGATTTTCGTGCTGAACTCGAGTCGGTTAAGGCGGTCTTATCTGAAGCCGCTGGATTTATCTCAGCCACGGTCGGCCAGAATTTAGATGAGCCAACCCTTTGGGTTTTAACGACTGAATGGGAGAACGTCGGCTCTTATCGCAGGGCGCTGAGTTCAACTCGTGCAAAGTTAGAGGCGATTCCAGTGCTGGCTCGCGCAATCGATGAGCCCGGGGCGTACGAGTAAACTTAGCCCACGATTACAACGCCCGTTGTGATTCGCCGACAGCCAGCCGGATGGATGGAGTTCTTGAAATGGCCGTAGATCGTTTAGAAAATATTGTCTCCCTCGCCAAGCGACGTGGATTTGTTTATCCCTCATCAGAAATTTACGGCGGACTTCGCGCCTCTTGGGATTACGGCCCGTTAGGCGTTGAACTTAAGAACAATGTAAAGCGCCAATGGTGGAAATCCATGGTGATGGGCCGTGAAGATGTTGTCGGTCTCGACTCATGTGTGATCTTGGCGCGCGAAGTTTGGGAAGCATCTGGACACGTTGCAACATTTAGCGATCCGCTTACCGAATGTACCGCTTGCAACAAGCGTTACCGCGCAGACCATCTTGAAGAAGCGTATGAGGCAAAGCATAAGAAGAAGCTCGAATCACTTGCCGATATGAACTGCCCGGCTTGCGGAAATAAAGGCCAGTTCACAACTCCAAAACAATTTTCAGGTTTGCTAAAAACATTCCTTGGACCCGTTGAAGATGAATCAGGTCTTGCCTATTTGCGCCCAGAAACAGCGCAAGGAATCTTTATCAACTTTGATCAGGTAATGACGACATCACGTCGCAAGCCACCTTTTGGTATCGGCCAGATCGGAAAATCTTTCCGTAACGAGATTACCCCTGGAAACTTCATCTTCCGTACTCGCGAATTTGAGCAGATGGAGATGGAGTTCTTCGTAGTGCCTGGCACCGATGAAGATTGGCACCAGTACTGGATCGATACTCGTCTTGCTTGGTACAAGGATCTAGGAATTAATCCGGATCGCTTGCGTATCTATGATCATCCAAAAGAGAAGTTATCTCATTATTCAAAGCGCACAGCAGATATCGAATACAAGTTTGAATTCGCCGGCACCGAATGGGGCGAGCTCGAAGGTATTGCTAACCGCACCGATTTCGATCTAAAGGCGCACTCTGCAGCTTCTGGCAAAGATCTTTCTTACTTTGATCAAGAGAAGAACGAACGCTGGACACCTTATGTAATCGAACCCGCAGCAGGTGTAGACCGTTGCGCACTTACCTTCCTTATGGATGCCTTCACTGAAGATGAAGCGCCAAATGCGAAAGGCGAGATGGAAAAGCGCGCGGTACTTAAGCTCGATCACCGTTTAGCTCCGGTTAAGGCTGCCGTCTTGCCACTTTCACGTAACGCGGATCTTTCGCCAAAGGCGCGCGATCTCGCTGCGCAATTGCGTAAGAACTGGAATATCGATTTTGATGATGCTGGTGCAATCGGTCGTCGCTACCGTCGCCAAGATGAAATCGGTACTCCATATTGCATCACCATCGACTTTGAAACACTTGATGATCAAGCTGTAACAATTCGTGATCGCGACACTATGGCGCAAGAGCGAATTGCTATTGATCAAGTAGAAGCGTGGCTTGCTCCAAAACTGCTTGGTTGCTAATTCAGTGTCGCTGACCCTGCCGCTTGCAAGTGGTGACCATGTAATTGATCCACCGGTGGTTCTTGCGCCGATGGCGGGTATAACCAACTCTGCTTTTCGTGCGCTCTGTCGCGAACAAGGCGCTGGGTTGTTTGTCTCGGAAATGGTTACTGCTCGGGCTTTAATCGAAAGACGTCCCGACACCTTACGCATGATCGCACCTGGCGCCGGAGAATGGCCACGTTCGGTGCAGTTGTACAGCGTTGATCCGCACACGATGCGCGCCGCAGTAACGATGATCGGTAAAGAGAATTTAGCCGATCACATTGATATGAACTTTGGTTGTCCGGTTCCGAAGGTAACTCGCAAAGGCGGGGGAGCCGCTCTTCCTTACAAGCGAAAGTTATTTTCATCCATTGTTGACGCAGCGGTACAAGCGGCAAAACCATTTGGAATTCCAGTCACCGTAAAGATGCGTATCGGTATTGATACCGATCACCACACATATTTAGAAGCGGCAAAGTCAGCATCAGATAGCGGTGTTGCTTGGGTAGCACTTCATGCGCGCACTGCAGAGCAGATGTATGAAGGAAAAGCTGATTGGTCGGCGATCACGCGCTTAGTTGAACACTTGAAGCCAACCGGAACGCCAGTACTTGGAAATGGCGATATCTGGTCAGGCGCAGATGGCATAGCGATGATGGAGCAGACAGGTTGCGCCGGCGTTGTAGTTGGTCGCGGATGTTTAGGCCGACCTTGGTTATTTGCCGACCTTGTCGATTCCTTTAAAGGCGGAGATAAGCGAGTCCTGCCATCGCTCTTTGAAGTTCGCGAAGTTATGTTCCGTCACGGCGAATTGATCGTGGATTACTTCGAATCCGAAGATCGTGGATGTCGCGACCTGCGCAAACATATGGCTTGGTATTTAAAGGGCTTTAGAGTTCCAAGTGAGCTCCGCCGCCAATTCGGAATGCATTCCTCTTTGGCCGAACTTCGCACTCTGCTAGATCAGTTAACTGATCAGCCATATCCAGCTGAAGTCGCCGAAAAACCACGTGGTCGCGTTAGCCATGGCCGGCCACCAACCTTGCCAGATGGTTGGTTATTAGATCCAGATGAAGATGTCTCTGTTGAACTAGAAGATGCGTTTTCGGGCGGATGATCTTCTTTAAAATAATTCGCCGCGTAATTGCTGCAGTACTTTTGATTGTTATCGCTGTACCTCTGTACGCGTTAGGCGTGACCTGGCAAGCAGCAAATAATCCGCTGACTCGCAAGGGCGATGTAATAGTTGTATTAGGTGCAGCGCAATTAAATGGACGACCAGGTGAAGTTCTAGAGGCGCGTCTGCAAGAGGCGAAACGAATTTATGAACTCGGTCTGGCGCCAAAAATCATTACCGTTGGTGCCGGCGCTCCTGGTGATCGCACAACGGAAGCAGCATCTGGAAAGTATTGGTTATCAAATAATGGTGTTAAGTCGCGCAATGTAACTTCGCTCGAAGTTGGACGCGATACTTGGGTCTCAACTGAAAACTATGTAAAGTTTATGAAGGTCAAAGATTGGAAAGATGTAATCATCGTTACCGATCCATTTCATTGCCGCCGTGCAATGACGATGGCTAATGATTTAGGCGTGGTCGCAACCTGCTCGCCAGTAAAGACTGGTCCAAACTCCTTGGAGAATTCCGGAAAGCGCTATTTAGTGCGGGAAACCGGGGCTTATCTCTCGTATGTGACCTTAGGCAGACGCGGCATTCATATCAGCGATCATTTAGGGTAGGGCTATGAGCAGCGGTACAGAGAATTACTCAGAGAAAGATCAAGAGCGTTTTCTCTTTGAACCTGCCAAGCGCCCTGGCCGAACCGAATTTATGCGCGATCGCGCACGCGTTATTCACTCAGCAGCGCTGCGTCGCTTAGCTGCAAAAACGCAAGTAGCTGTTCCTTGGGAGAATGATTTTCAACGTACTCGCCTTTCACACTCTTTAGAATGTGCGCAGATTGGTCGCGAACTCGGTGAATCACTTGGTGCAGATCCCGACTTACTTGAAACTGCTTGTCTCTCGCATGATTTAGGCCATCCACCATTTGGCCACAACGGTGAAGAAGCTCTCGCGGAAGTCGCTAAAGATTTTGGTGGCTTTGAAGGAAATGCTCAGAGCTTTCGCTTACTTACTCGCATTGAAGCAAAGACCGTTGATGGAGATGGTTCAAGCGTTGGTTTGAATTTAACTCGCGCGTCTCTTGATGCGGCAACCAAGTATCCGTGGCCGCGTGCGATCAACCCACGTAAATTTGGGGTCTATGACGATGATGTCGAGATCTTCAATTGGATGCGCCAAGGTGCACCATCTGATCGTAAATGTATCGAAGCACAGATTATGGATTGGTCCGATGATTGTGCCTATTCTGTACATGATCTCGAAGATGCAATATTTGTAGGCCAAGTTAAGGTCGATAACTTTGAACACGACTTTGATATTTTGCATAAAGAGATGTGCGATGGATATGGCTCAACCGCAACTAAAGAGGAAGCAGCAGCGGCTTTGCAGCGTCTGCAACAACTTTCTTGCTGGCCGCGTTATTACGATGGCAGCCATCGCTCACTTGCTCGCCTGAAAGATTCAACTTCACAACTCATCGGTCGCTTTGTGCTTGCCGCCGAACTTGAAACTCGAAAAGTCCACGGTAATGGTGCGCTCCGCCGATACGATGCAGATCTAGTTATTCCACGCGAACAAGAAGTGGAAGTAGATTTCCTGAAGGCAGTGGCCGGTCATTACTTAATCAACGCTGCAATTTCGCAAGAGCGTTATGCCAAGCAGCAGATCGTTATTAAGGAGCTAGTTGAGATGTTGCATAAGCACGCTGCAACTTCACTGGACTCGATCTTCGTTAAAGATTGGGAGCGCTCCAGCGATGAGACCGCGCGCATGCGCATCATCATCGACCAAGTTGCCAGCCTCACCGATCCCGGGGCCTATGCGCTCCATGCCCGCTTGAGCGCGCTCTGATATCGGCCTAGAGAGATAACATGTATTTATGAGCGGACGTATTAAGGAAGAAGATGTTGCGCATGTGCGCGAGCGCTCACCTATCGATGAAGTCATCGCAGATTATGTACAACTCAAATCTGCCGGTGGTGGCCAGAAGAAGGGGCTCTGTCCTTTCCACGATGAGAAATCACCTTCATTTCACGTAACCCCAAGTAAAGGCTTCTTCCACTGCTTTGGCTGTCAGGCAAGTGGCGATGTAATCGCTTTCTTAATGAAGATAGATCACTTGAGTTTTACCGAAACTATTGAACGCCTTGCTGATCGTATGGGTTATCAATTGCGGTACGAGCAAGGAAATTTCACGCCAGCACCTGCTGGCAATCGCTCGCGATTAATTGCCGCTAACGCACTTGCCGCCAAGTTCTATCAAGAGCAGTTAAATACTTCACCACTTGCAGCACATGCGCGCGAGCTAATGACCAAGCGCGGATTTGATAAAGGCGCCTGCGAAACTTTCGGTGTTGGTTATGCCCCAGATGAATGGGATGGCCTAACTAAATTCTTGCGCGAACAAGGATTTACTATCGATGAACTTGAAACTGCTGGGCTCTCCAAGATGGGACAGCGCGGACCAATCGATAAATTCCGCAATCGCCTTACCTGGCCAATTAAAGATATCTCTGGCGATGTAGTTGGTTTTGGTGCACGAAAGCTGGCAAGTGATGAAGAAGATCAGGGTCCTAAGTATTTAAATACATCTGAGACCCCAATTTATAAGAAGAGCCAAGTCCTTTACGGCCTTGATATGGCGAAGAAAGAGATCGCGAAAAAGCGCCAGGTTGTAATTGTTGAAGGCTACACAGATGTAATGGCGGCGCAGTTAGCTGGAATAACAACAGCAGTTGCAACTTGTGGCACTGCATTTGGTGCAGACCACATCCGCATCATCCGCCGTTTACTTATGGATGACGATGCTTTCCGCGGAGAAGTTATCTTCACCTTCGATGGTGATGCGGCAGGCCAAAAGGCTGCGATGCGCGCCTTTACCGAAGATCAAAAGTTTGTAACTCAAACCTTTGTGGCCGTTGAGCCAAATGGGTTAGATCCATGCGATCTGCGCCAACAGAAAGGCGATCTAGCGCTACGCGATTTGATTGCTAAGCGCGTTCCGCTATTTGAGTTTGCGATACGTACTGAGCTTGCGCTTCATAAATTAGATTCCGCCGAAGGTCGCGTTAACGCGCTAAATGCAACTGCGCCGTTAGTTGCGCAGATTCGCGACAAGTCACTTCGCCCCGAGTACACACGTTTGCTTGCTGGTTGGTTAGGCGTTGAAGTCGAGACAGTTTCATCTGCCGTTGCGCAAGGTGTTAAGCGCCAGCCACAACAGAGCGCGCCAGTTGTAAATGGTGAAGAAGAAGCGCCACAAGTGCAGTGGCGCCCAAATCCACAAGAGCCGCGTTTAATTCTGGAACGTGAAGTATTGAAGGCGCGTCTGCAGATGCCATCTTTGATATCAAATTGGCGAGAGATTGAAAGTGGCGCCTTTACACATCCGGCCTACATTCAATTGGCTCAGATAATTGCTGCAGTTGATGAGCAGAGTTCGATTGAGATTGAACAAATCTCAGATGAGAATATGCGCGCGCTCTTTACCGAATTAAATGTTGAGCCGATTCGCGCCGATGGTGAGGTCACTGGCCACTATGTCGAAAGCATTGTTGCGCGCCTGCGCGAAGTTGGAATCTCGCGAGCGATCGCAGAACTTAAATCTTCGCTGCAACGGTTAAATCCTGTAGAAAATGAGCAGGAGTACAACCAAGCCTTCGCTAGCCTGGTGGCCCTTGAGACCACCCGCCGCGGTCTGCACGATCTCGCGCTTCGCTCGATTTAGACCCACTGCGCCTCGTGCGCTAGAGTGTGCGCCTGCACGACAAGTTGTAAATCTTTGCCCCATAGCTCAGTTGGTAGAGCGCCGAACTGTTAATTCGGATGTCCCTGGATCGAGGCCAGGTGGGGCAGCCAGCAAGAGATTTAGACCTTAAGGGTCTAAATTGAGTTTATGAAGTTAAAAGCCTCATGGAGAAATCAACTCTGGCCGCTGCGCGTTATGCGCCTCTGGCTTGGCGCTACTTGGATCTACGCCGGTTGGGATAAGGCAAGTGATCCAGGGTTTTTAACTTCTGGTTCTCCAACATTTATCGGATCACAACTTGCGGCATACGCGCAAAATTCACCGATTGATTTCTTACTCAACAAAATTTTAGATCACGCAACTCAGGTTGGTATTTTGGTGATGGTTGCAGAATTTGCAATTGGTTTTGCAACGCTTCTTTGGATAGCGCCAACATGGGCAGCCTTTGGCGGTTTTTTAACCTCCCTATTTCTATGGCTGTCTAGTACATGGAACGTTCAGCCATATTTCTTAGCAAGCAATTCGGTCTACACGGTTTTTTGGTTCACTTATTTCTTATTCCTCTACGGCTCTCGTCGCAAGAGCAATATCTCAATTGATCGCCGCGGCTTTATCCGCGTTTCATCGATTGCCGCACTAACCGTTGTGGGTGTTGGTCTTGGACGCTTGTTCCCTAAGAAAGCGGCAGCGGTGAGTGCTGGCCCCGCAAAAATCATTGAAGACGCGTCACTAGCGGTCGGTAAGATACATAACTTCACTTCTAAATCAGGTTCACCTGCAGTTTTATTTAAGAGTAAAACGGGAGTTTATGCATATTCAGCAGTCTGTACCCATGAAGGATGTACCGTGCAATACAACTCAGCATCTAAGAATCTGCAATGCGGATGCCATGGTGCGGTATTTGATCCAGGAAATGATGGAACAGTTGTGACAGGCCCTACAAATAAGCCGCTACCTAAGATTAAGGTAGCCGTTGAAGGTGCCTGGATCGTAGAAGCCTAATAATCTTTACACCGAAATCACAGGATTCGCTAAGAAATAAGAGAGATGATCAAGCCATGAAAATCACACGCACACCTCTAAAAGTAACTATCGCTTTTGTTGCCGGCGCTCTCTTGGCCGGAACCGTTGCAACCGCCGCGACCACAACTTCCGCAGGCAGCGTTGTAGTTTGTGCCGACAACCGCACCCAGGCTTTGACTTTAGCCAAGAGCAACTCTTGCCCTGTAAACAAGACTGCAATCGAAATTGGCAATAACTCTATAAATGCCAAGACAATTTCAGCGCTAGTCACACCATCTGTGGTTTCAATCTCCGTAAAGACTGCATCAGGCGGAGGAACCGGATCAGGATCGATCTATAAATCCAATTCGACTATTAGCTACATCATCACCAATAACCACGTAGTTGAAGCAGCCGCAACTAGCGGCACAATAAAAGTTGAGTTTGCTGATGGCAGTGAAATTGCTGCAACTATTGTGGGCCGTGATCGCATGTATGACATCGCCGTCTTGCAGGTAAAGAAGGGTAATTTGCCAGCAATTGCACTTGGTGATTCTTCTAAGATCAGCGTAGGCGAAGAAGTTTTAGCAATTGGTTCACCGCTAGGGCTTGCAAATACCGTAACCCAAGGAATTATCTCTGCCCTTAATCGCCCAGTTACAGCTGGAACAACTGATTCCACATCTTATGTAAATGCGATTCAAACTGATGCGGCAATCAATCCAGGTAACTCTGGTGGTGCACTCGTTGATGCGCAAGGTCGAATCATCGGCGTTAACTCTGCAATTGCCACTCTCACTTCAGGTGGAGTCAGCGGCAGCATCGGCTTGGGATTCTCAATTCCGATCAATGAGGCAAAGCGCGTTATCGATGAAATCATTGCAACTGGCAAGTCAACACGTCCGGTTATGGGCGTTGTCTTCGATGATGTAACAGCAGATACCCAAGCAAAGATTCTGCAGCTAACTCCTGGTGAGGGCGCAGAAAAGGCTGGCGTAATTGTTGGTTCGATCATCAAATCAATCGATGGCGTAAAGATCGCCAATCGTGATGCTGCCATTGTGAAGATCCGTTCGTACGCACCAGGTGCAGTTATTACAGTGGTAATGACCTTGCCTGATGGATCATCAAAGACCTACAAGGTCACACTCGGAACAGCTCCCGCGGTTTAATTCACCTAAAAGTTAGGTGCGCGGTAGCCTTCACCCATGGCGTTATTTAAGTTAGAGATCTCTCTTCCAGATCGACCAGGTTCACTTGGCCTGCTGGCATCTGCAATTGGCGCAGCCGGTGCAGATATCCGCGGCTTAACTGTTCTGAAATCTGAGGATGGCCGTGGTTTTGACGAAGTAACCGTTGCCGTGCCTGGATCTGATCCAACAGATTTAATTGAGGTTCTAGGCGCAATCGGTGGCGTTGAAGTTATCTCGTTTAACGCTCTCTAATTACTGATTACAGCTGCGCCGCTACTTGGTAGCGAAGTAAAAAACCTTGGTTCAGTAAAGCCTGCTGATTTAAATGCCGCAGCTATTGCAACCTTTGCTTGATCAATATCGGCAACTTTAAAGAGCGCTATAGCGCTTCCGCCAAAACCTCCACCAATCATTCGCCCGCCCAGTGATTTATTGGCGAGAGCGGTTGCGACAGCGAGATCTAACTCGGGGCAAGATATCTCAAAGAGATCGCGTAACGATGCGTGTGATTGGGTCAAGATTTCGCCAACTGATTTGAAATCAGCGAGTTTCAAGTGTTCAACGCATTGGTGCACGCGGGCAATGTCATTTACAACATGTTCGGCTCGCATATATTCAAGTTCGGTTAACTTTGAACGCGAACTTTCCAACTGCGAAATTGAAGAATCACGTAACGCCTTGATGCCGAGTTTTGCCGCTGCAGATTCGCAAGAGGCGCGTCGTTCGGCGTAACCACCATCGACTAGCGCGTGGTGGGCTCGGGTATCAATAATTAAAAGCTCAAGGCCAGAACTTGCTAGATCAAAAGGAATTTGTTCGGTGCTTAGGTCGCGACAATCAAGTAAGAGCGCGCTACCTGCCTGCGCCATAAGCGATACCGATTGATCCATGATTCCGCAGGGCATTCCTACATATTCATTTTCAGAACGTTGAGCTAAACGCGCTAGATCAGGTAGCGATAGATCTGCTGTAAATAATTGATTGAGTGCGATTGCGATCGAACACTCCAGTGCGGCAGATGAAGATAAACCTGCACCGAGTGCGACTCGACCATCGACCAAGATATCTAACCCAGTCGTTATGCGATTACCAAAAGCCCAGATAACTCCCAAGATGTAACGTTCCCAATCGCCAGCTTTATCAGGGGATATCTGATCAAGAGAAGTTTCAATTACTTCACCGGGACGTTGTGCTGATGCGATTCGGATCTTTCGATCGCTGCGTCGTTTAATTGCTGCATAGGTTCGATCGCTGATAGCAAATGGCATAACAAAGCCATCGCAATAATCGACATGTTCTCCGATTAAATTAACGCGCCCCGGCGCCTCGGAAATCATTTCTGGTGCTTGCCCAAAGAGCGCTGTGAAATCAGAGCTCAACATCTCGCAACTGACCTGCAGATTGTTCAGGCTTTAGATCCATGATGAACGCACCCATCGCAGATTCGCTACCTGCTAAATACTTTAACTTGCCAGGTGCGCGGCGCACACTAGTGATCTGCCAATGCAGGCGCAGTAAATCGCGACCTTCGCGCACCGGTGCTTGATGCCAGGTTGCGATGTAGGCCATATCAATTCCGAAGACGCCATCTAAGCGGCGCATAACTTCTAGCGAAATCTCTGGAAAAGCATCTGCTTGTTCTGGAGTTAGTTCAGCCAAGTCGGCAACTGGATTAAGCGGTGCCACATGTATTTCAAATGGATATCGAGCAGCATATGGAACAAAGGCCACCCAGTGAGCGTTCTTTGCAACGATACGAACCTGGTCTTTTAATTCGCGGGCAAGCACATCATCAAATAAAACTTTGCCGGTTTCATCCATATATTTGCGTGCAACTGCCAGCATCTTCTGAACTCGCGAAGGCAGATACGAATAGGCATAAATTTGGCCGTGTGGGTGAGAGAGAGTTACGCCAACTTCTTCACCACGATTTTCAAATGGTGCGATGTGATGTATATATGGCTCTTGTGAGAGTTCGCGCACGCGGTCGATCCACGCTTCAAGCAGAACGCGCACGCGTTGTGGCGTTAAATCTTTAAAAGAACCACCATGGTTATCGGTAAAGCAGATTACTTCGCACTTTCCCGCAGCGGTTCCGGCATCTGTTTCTGGACCGACCATATCGGGTGCGGCCCAATCACCTTCTGGTTTGCGTAGCGAAGGTGAGCGGTTATCAAAGACCACAACTTCATAATTTGTATCAGGAACTTCAGTTAGGAGTTCACCTTTTGTCGGACAGAGCGGACATAACTCTTTCGGTGGCAAGAAGATCCGCCCCTGACGGTGGGCCGCCATTACAACCCATTCATTTAGCAGCGGATCAAGGCGAAGTTCGCCGATACCAGGTTGCTCTTCTTTAGGGCGTTGATCTTGTGCTGTGCGAGATTGACCTTGCGAGTCGTAATACCGAATGGTGCGGCCATCTGCCATCGCTAAATTATTGCGAATAACTCCAGCGCTTAGCTTTTTCTGCTCGCTCATAATGGGTTAACTCTAAGCCTTAACGGGTGCGATTTAGCGTTATTCAACCCAGTTAAAGGTCCGCTCCACTGCACGTTTCCATTGCGCTGCGCCAATGGTTCGGGTTTTCTCATCACTTTCTGCCTGCCATCGCCGATCTTGGCGCCATTGCGCTTTAACTTCATCGGTTGATTTCCAGAAACCAATTGCTAAGCCCGCTGCATATGCCGCACCTAGCGCTGTGGTTTCGGTTATCAAAGGTTTGACTATCTCGATGCCCATTACATCTGCTTGTAATTGCATACATAGTTGATTTGCAGTTATACCGCCATCAACTTTCATCTCAGTCATTGCAATGCCGCTATCTGCAACCATCGCTTCCATAATCTCCATAGTTTGATAGCAAATCGCATCCAAGGCAGCACGGGCTAGGTGTGCCTTAGTTGTGGCACGCGTTAGACCAACAATTACTCCACGCGCATCACTGCGCCAATACGGTGCAAATAGACCAGAGAAGGCGGGTACAAAGTAAACCCCGCCAGAGTCTTTTACTTGTAGCGCAAGTGCTTCGACTTCAGATGCAGATGAAATTATTCCGAGTTGATCACGTAACCATTGAATAGCTGAGCCAGTTACCGCAACTGAGCCTTCAAGGGCATATTGCGCAGGTTGGTCGCCGAATTTGAAGCAGACTGTTGTTAAGAGACCATGTTTGGAGCGAACAATTTCGGTTCCGGTATTTAGCAGCGCAAAGTTACCGGTGCCATAAGTAGTCTTGGAACTTCCCTTTTCAAAACAGGCTTGGCCAACCATGGCAGCATGTTGATCGCCGAGAATTCCGGCGATAGGGATTTGGGCTGCAAAGGGACCGCTCTTAATAGATTCACCATAAACTTCAGATGATGATTTGATCTCAGGCAGAATTGCTAATGGGATATCAAAGATCTCCAGCAGCTCGCTATCCCAAGCAAGAGTCTGCAGGTTCATAAGCATGGTGCGCGATGCATTTGTTACATCTGTTATGTGCAGACCGCCAGATAAATTCCAGGTGAGCCAAGAATCAATCGTGCCAATGCGAAGGCTTCCTGCGGCTAGCGCCTGTTTAACAGAAGCCACATTATTTAGCAGCCAATTGACTTTGCTCGCTGAAAAATAAGGCGCAATCGCAAGGCCGGTGCGGCTAGTTAGGAGTTCCTTATCTGATTGAGATAGGCCGTCTAGGAAATCAGCTGTCCGGGTATCTTGCCAAACAATTGCGTTATGTAGCGCCTTACCGGTCTGCGCATCCCAGGCCACGATCGTTTCGCGTTGATTGGTAATGCCTATTGCACTTATTTCTATCGAATCCAGACCAGCCTTTTTTTCAGCGGCGGAAATTGCTTCTTTGATCACCGATTGTGTGTTCTGCCAGATCTCACCAGCATCGTGCTCTACCCAACCAGGGTGAGGGGTGAATTGTTCGTGTTCCTTCTGAGCAATAGCAATAACAGCGCCTGATTTATCAAAGATCATGCAACGAGTGCTGCTCGTTCCTTGATCAAGACTGGCTATATATGACATATCCTTAAGCCTATAACGAAAGTATTCGAGACGGTAGGGCGGGAGAGTAAATGTTTGATTCGCAGTTAAATCCTGCGCAACGTATCGCCGCCCTTAAGTCTTTGGCATCAGATGAATTCGATGTACTAATTATTGGCGGGGGAGTCACGGGTGTTGGTTCAGCGTTAGATGCCGCATCACGCGGATTGAAAGTAGCTCTAGTAGAAAACCAAGATATTGCAGCCGGTACATCAAGCCGCTCAAGCAAGTTGATTCACGGTGGACTTCGCTATCTAGAACAATATGATTTTAAGTTAGTTCGCGAAGCGTTGCATGAGCGCGAGTTAATGGTTTCCTCGCTAGCACCACATTTAGTTAAGCCTGTTGGATTCTTATATCCGCTCCATGAAAAGTATCGCGAACGCACGTATGTCGGTGCAGGTCTTGCTCTCTACGATGTGCTCCGCGGTTTTCAGCGCGCACTTCCTTGGCATAAACATTTAAGCGAGAAGAAAATCGCAACCACCGCGCCATCTTTACGTGGCGATCTGATTAATGGTGCAATCAAGTACTTTGACGCTCAGGTAGACGATGCTCGTCACACCTTGGCTGTTGCACGTACTGCAGCGCGCCACGGAGCAATTATCGCTACCCGCGTTCAGTGCGAAGAGCTAGTTCGCGATGGAAAGCGCGTAGTTGGCGCGAAGGTTCGCGACCTTAACTCTGGCAAGAAGATAACTGTTAGCGCGAAGGTAACTGTGATGTGCGCTGGTGTTTGGAGCGATGAGCTCCATGAGAAATTTGGAATCAAACCTGGATATAAAGTCGCCATGAGTAAAGGCGCACATATCGTGTTGCCAAAGAGCGCGATTAAATCTGAGGCCGGAATAATCCTGAAAACTTCAGTTTCAGTCCTATTTATTATTCCTTGGGCCGATAAATGGATTGTTGGTACAACAGATACTCCATATAAGGCAGATCGCACCAACCCGGTCGCCACTAAAGAAGATGTTGAATACATAATTGATCAGGCAAATCGCGTGTTACATCCCAAGATTGATGCCGCTGACATTCTCGGTGTTTATGCTGGCTTGCGTCCGCTGGTGGCAAACGCAGCAGGAGCCACAACCACAAAACTCTCACGCGAACACACCGTCGATCGCCCAGTCCCAGGATTTGTAAGTATCGCCGGCGGCAAGTACACCACCTATCGCGTTATGGGTAAGGATGTTATTGATCTAGCCGTTAACGATCTACGTCGCATCGTTGCCGAATCAATTACCGAGAAATTACCTGCAATTGGCGCTGATGGTTACTTTGCTTTGGTGCAACAGAGTGCGCAGTTGGCACAGATGAGCGGCTTAGCGCAAACAACAATTACTCATCTCCTAGATCGCTACGGATCGCTAATTAACGAAATATTTGAAATCATCGACGCAGATAAGAAGATGGCAGAACCGCTCACGCCAGAACTTGCCTATCTAAAAGCAGAGATCATTTATGCAGTAACCCATGAGGGAGCACAGAGCGTTGATGATGTTCTCTCTCGCCGCACGCGAATTGCATTTGAAGCAAGCGATGGCGGCGAAGCGATTGCCGCAACAGTTGCCACACTGATCGCTCCGATATTGGGTTGGGATGCCGCGGCGAAGAAAGCGTCCGTTTCTGAATTTACAAACCATTTAAAGAACGAACGAGCTGCGCTAGATAAATTGCTTACTCGTACCCGCTAATTCTTAATCTGATTCCTGCATCCATCAGTAGTTGGCTTCTTTGTAGGAGCAACAGTTGGCTTCGGAGTAGGTGTTGGTAGGTTTGGATCTCCCGGCAAAATCGATAGCGTAATTGGTGATCGACTTTCTGCGTGGGTACCAGTTGCATCTTTAAATCCGATTCGCCCGGTCCATGTTCCCGCAGGTATTCCCTTAATAGTTAGCTTCCAAGATCCGCTAGTTGATCTAACCACCGTCTGAACTGGCTTAGGTTCGATTGGATTATCAGAGTTGGTATAGAAACGAACCGTTCCTGTCACAACTGGTTTGCCATCTGGGCGAGTTACATCAACTTCTAACGTCACAGGTTTATCACTGGTCGTAAATTTCAAATTCTTAAATACCAATGTGCTTGTTTCATTGATTGGCATTTGATCAACTACTTCGGGAAACCAACTTCCCTTGACCAAATCTAAGAAGGCGCTTGGCTCGCCTCGGAATACATTTAAATCAAGGCGCGATCCGGGAACTCCATACTTTGGTGCGATACCGCAGGAAGAGTATTGCCAGATGATCCATTGTGATGAGCAGTTAGCAGCGGTCCAAGAGTGCACATAGCAACCGCCTTCCTTAAGCCCAGGTTGTCCAAGTGGATCGGCGGGATCAATTCCATATTGCGCCAGCCAGAGTGGATATTGGCGCAGCTCGTTATCACGGACCATCGCACCTTCCAAGAAGCTCGGGTATGAATACAAGATTGGCATACGGTCGGTTTTTTCGCGCAGCACTTTAAGGAAAGTTTTTGCCCAGAGAGTTATCTGCGCCTTTGGTAGATATCTGGCACAAGTTTTCCCAGACAGGCGCACACAGTTATTCTCTAAATCAAGCGCATAAGGAAGGTCGCGATCGTTGTAGCCGCCAAGTGCGCCGAGGCGCCAGATAACTTTCTGAGCTTGGGTTTGCGCATCAGTTATTACTTCAGCATCTGTCTTTACATCTGGCAAAACCGCATAATGGTAGAAACCGGTATACATTCCTGCAGCCTGCGCCGCCAATCTATCCATGATCACATATTTCAAGGCAAGCGCATCTGCTTCATCGCGAGAATCCGATGCTTTGATCATTACAAAGCGCATTCCAGCGCTGTACTTCTTAACAAAATCAATCGGTGCGCCATTCGGATGTTGCCATCGACTTACATCAGAGCCATGGATTCGCCCGCCTGGACCGAGCTGATCAATCATTACTGTTGATGAAGCGCTAGAAATTTCAGGAACAGAGCGCACTGTTATCTCACGGATATTTGAGTAAATACTCTTTGAGCCTATTTTTACCTTGGCGCGATATTTAACTTGGGCATTTAGCGCGGTCGCAACAGCGACAACTTTCCAAGTTCCCACCCGCGCTGTTCTAGTTTGAAATCTCGTATCTTGCCATTTGCCATTTAACTGGATCTGGATCTCTACCTTTACCGCAGATTTTGCCGGCTTTAGATTTCCGTAGAGAGTGACAACTGGTTCTTCTCCACCCGGAGTTTGAAGGACGGTCAGGCTCAACTTTGAGGTAGCAGCGTTACTTGAAACAGTTTGAATTGAGAAGAGCGCAAGGCTCATGACAAGCACCGAAATTATTTTTTTCAAGCTAATTCCTCAATTTCAATCGAAGTAGATAGAACTTCTTGGATTGAGGCCTTAAGTGAGTTCTCTAGCTTTACTCTCGTCGGAGAGTATTCATGCCCACCAGAGAATTTGCGGGCATCAGAGAAATCCAATTTCAAGGTAGTTCCGTCGAATTCGGCAAGGCGAGCATCGAAGTAGGCGATCCAAGCGACGCGATCATGCGACTCAAGATGGTCTAAAACATCATTCCACCGGCTACGAAGTTCGGCCAAAGTAAGGGAAGTGGACATGGCACAAACTTTAGTGGCTGCGTTAAATAAGTTAGAGCTAGTGGCGCGGTGCGCCGATCCATTTGAAGTATTCGCCAGTTAAAACAACGCGCAAATTCTGTGCCCTATCTGGGAGTACTTGTAAATGCTGTGCGATTCGGGCGACTATCTGTTCTACCGATTTCTCGCTGACAACCCGCACCTTTGCTATCTCAGAGTTACTCAAACCTTTAGCGAGTAAGCGGAAGGTCTCGATCTGTATATCTGTGAATTCATTGAGAATAGATGAAAAGGAGTTCTCGTGCAGAGAGCCATGGCTATCTACCCAGGCCATCTTTTCCTTGGCATCTACCGCTGCAATCGAACGCACGATCGAGTGGCTAACGACGGTAAGGTCTGCGATTGATTTCTTTAAAACTATCTGCGCACCTTGTGGAATCTGTTTCTCAACTAATCCGAGCAGACGTAGATCAGGGCAGGCCGTAATCAACACAACGCCGAGTGAGGGATTTACTTTTCTAAACTTATTTATCAAGGCAAGTGCTTCAGCACCAGCAAATTGCAAATCAATTAGCGCTACTTGAGGCGATAGAAATTTATATAAATTTTCGGCGATTTCCGTGGTACTTGCTTCTGCTACAACATTTACTGAATGCAAACGAAGCGCTGCGCTAAGAGTTGCTAACTCAAAGGCATCATCGCTTGCAACGAGAACTGTTGGAGAATTAGGCACAACTCAAGGTAGTGCATCGGTGATGTCAGGGTGAAGTGAAACTTTAAATTAATTCAAAGAAATAAACTCTGGGGCTAGCCCTACTTTATTATTTTTCGAATTGCTTCAGGAATAAACTCAATAATTGATGAAGATGAGATGGGGGCATCCTTAGATGCTAAAAGTGCAGCGCTATTGTGAATAAATGCGCCAGTTGCAGCAACGCGCGCTAAATTATTTTCATCATTTAAAATTTCAATGTAATTTGTTGCAAGAAGCGCGCCAATTATTCCTGCTAATACATCTCCACTTCCGGCTGTGGCGAGCCACGGTGTTGCTTTTGGAAGTTCAATTAAAAAATCTGGTTGCGCAATATATGTGGTTGAACCTTTCAAAAGGACTGTAACACCTAACTTGTCAGTAGCAACCATCGACCACTTTTTAGGATCTGCTTCAATCGCCTCTGAAGAGACCTGAATACCGCGCTTAGCGAGCAGCTTTGCGAGTTCTCCAGCGTGAGGAGTTATCAAAGTGGGCTGAGTTAACTTCCTGGCCCAGTCCAGCGCACCTGCATCAAGAACTGTCGGCACGCTCTGTGCGCTCATTAACTTAAACCAACGGTGGCGTAGCCATGTTGTGTAATCGCTATATTTCTTATCGCTCACACCTGATCCAACGAGCCAAGCATCGACTTTTCCTGGTTGAACCAGCGCTTCTGGAGCAGCGTGCAGGACAAGGTGAGCCAGTCCAGATGAACTATGGAAGCGCAGAACCCCAAGGCCAGTCGCCAGCGCTGCCTTTGAAGTTAATACAGCAGCGCCTGGAAACTGCGCAGATCCAGTTATTACTCCAAGGGTTCCGCGTGAATATTTATGATCTAACGCGCTTGGAACGATGATGTGCTTCTTTGAATCTTTAGCAGTCCAACGTTGGCTCTTCATGAACGCTATCTTACGCCTGATTGGCTAAAGCCAATTTTGCAAGTATTGTCCCCGTTATGGAAAAAGCACAAGGAAAAGTACGTTGGGGATTTATCGGCGCAGGTTACATTGCAAAGTTAGCGCTATATCCAGCCTTACTAAACTCAAAAGATGGTGAGATCTATGCCGTTGGCGCAAAAGATCGCGAAAGAGGGCTAGCACTCTCACCTTCAGGTTTGGTTTACACCGACTATGACGAACTCCTTGCCGATCCAAAGGTAGAGGCGATCTACATCTCGCTCCCAAATTCACTTCACATCGAATGGTCAATCAAGGCGATGCGTGCTGGAAAGCATGTGCTCTGTGAAAAGCCTGCTGCGATGAACGTTGCACAGTTAAAGGAAGCAATTGCTGTTGCAAATGAAACCGGCTTGATCTTTATGGAGGCGAGCTGGAACCGCTGGCATCCGCGCACTCTGCGCCTTAAAGAGATTGTTGAATCAGGTTTGATTGGTGAAGTAAAGACAATTCGCTCCGCATTTACTTATGACGGTTTAGACCCCGCAAATATCCGTGCGATCTACGAACTTGGTGGTGGCGGGCTTTACGACCTCGGACCTTATTCAGTTGCCGCTCCTATCTGGTTAATGGACTTTGCACCAGTAAGCAATATAAAGACAGATGTGAAATGGCATCCAGGTGGATGCGATGAAACAGTTACAACATCATTTGATATCGGCGGAGCGCGCGCTGAGGCGCTGACTTCGATGAATACTCCCAACACTCTTTACTTTGATGTCGTTGGCACAAAGGGTCGAGTCTCAATGACCGGAAACGATGCCTTTAACTCGCATAACAAACCAAGCACCTTGGAAGTTGAAGTTGATGGAAAGGTAACGGTTGAAAACTTTGCCGCCTGCGATCCTTACCAACTAATGGCTGATGCTATGTCGCGCCGGATTCGCGGGGGAGAAGGTTGGCTTATGCCACATTCTCAATCGATCGCTTTCGCAGAAGTCTTTGAGCGAGCCTTTGAGGTAATGGGACGACCTTAATTAATGTCTTCACCTCTTTGGAGCCCAGGTAAATCCAATAACCCCTCGCTCATTAAATTAAATGAGCTGGCAAAGGCGAAGGATTTTTCAGAACTTCATAAGTGGTCGATAGATAACTCTGCTGACTTTTGGCGCTTTGTTGTAAGTGATTCAGAAATAGTCGGCGATTTTGGAGACACTGCAATCTCTGGCTCTGGTTTTTTTCAAACTGAATTCTTTCCAGGTGCCAAGTTAAATGTAGTCGATACCTTACTTAAGGGAGATCCCGACCAAATAGTTATAACTGAGATCTCCGAATCTGGGCAGCGCCGCACATTTACAAGAAGTGAAGTCAGGAAGTTAGCTAACCAAGTCGCACAGTCGCTATTGAGCGCTGGTGTTGTAGAAGGTGATGTAGTTGCAGCCTGCGTAGCAAATACCGCAGATGTGGTTTCTTTTGCTCTTGGTGCGCTCAAAATTGGTGCGATCTTCTCAAGTACTTCTGCAGATTTCGGTGCGGCAACCGTTTTAGATCGTTTTCAGCAGATATCTCCAAAGGTGCTGTTAGTTACTTCAGGCTATGAGTACAACGGCAAGCAGATAGATTGTCTAGAAAAAGTCAGTGAAATTGTTGCTGGCCTGCCTTCGCTAGTTAAAGTTGTTTCTATCGGATCAAAACCTAATCCATATCTTTCATTTACTGAGTGGCTCAGTTCAAGTGATGGAACGACTGAGATATCAGTTAAGGGTTCCTTTAGTCGCCCTGGATTTATCCTCTTTTCATCTGGAACTACAGGTAAGCCGAAGTGCATTGTTCATAGCGCAGCAGGTGTTCTGCTTAAGACTTTAAGTGAACAGCGTTACCACCTAGATATTCGCGATGGGGATAAAGTCTTTTACTTCACTACTTGTGGCTGGATGATGTGGAACTGGTTGGTTGCCTCTCTTGCAACTGGAGCTGGCATTGTTTTATTCGATGGAAATCCAATGCATCCGGCACCTGAAAGGCTCTTTGATATCGCAGAACAGGAAGAGCTAACCTTTCTTGGAGTTTCTGCAAAGTACATAGATTCACTCCGTAAGATCGAACTTAAGGCGAGCAATTCACACGATCTTTCAAAGTTAAGAACTCTTGCATCTACTGGTTCACCGCTTAGCCACGAAGGTTTTTCTTACATCTATGGTTCGGTCTCGCCAACAGTTCACCTGGCATCAATTTCTGGCGGCACCGATATTTGTGGCTGCTTTATGTTGGGCTGGCCAGAACTCCCGGTCTTTGCAGGGCAGATACAAGTTCCCGCGCTCGGCATGGATGTGCAAGTTTTGAATTCGGATGCAAGCCTGACAAAACCTGGAGATAAAGGCGAGTTAGTTTGCGCCAGTACATTTCCTTCTGCACCACTCTTCTTCTGGGGCGATAAGGAAAATGAGAAATACCTGGCCTCTTACTTTGAAAAGTTTCCAGATATCTGGACCCACGGAGACTTTGTTGAGCCAACCCAAGAATCTGGTTTCATCATGCATGGAAGATCTGATGCAACGTTGAATGTTGCAGGTGTGCGAATTGGAACGGCTGAGATATATCGAATTACCGAGGAATTTGAAGAAGTTCTAGAAAGTTTGGCGGTAGCTCAGAAATACGAGAGCGATACGCGAGTACTTCTCTTCCTTAAATTAAAGCCAGGCTCCGAACTGACAGATGCCTTTTCCGATCAAATAAAGAAAGCGCTAAAGCAGAAAGCGAGCCCGCGCCATGTGCCGGCTTTGATATTGCAGGCGCCAGATTTTCCTAGAACTAAGAGTGGAAAATTGGTGGAGTTAGCGGTTACGAGAGCGGTAAATAAAGAGCCAATCGATAACTTAGGAGCGTTAGCCAATCCTGATTGTCTGGAATGGTTTAAAGACTTAAATCTTTAACGCGTTCCCAAGTACGTGAACTCCAAGAGTTAATCAGCGCCTGCTGCACGCTGACCACATCAACTGCCTCTTTAAAGCTCTGTCCGAACTTTGTGCCTTCAGCAATTGATTGCATAAATGAATAATCTTCAATCGCAACTAGATCTTCAAAGCCAATCGCGTTAGCTTGTCCCGGAACGAAAGCGCCATGGAATGGGAAGCGATCTCCGCCATAAATAGTGGTGTAGCCAGTGTTTAGCGAAGTACCTAACTCGTAGTACTGAAGTTCATTTATCTTCTCTAGGTTCCACATCAGCGAGCCCTTAGTGCCGTAAATTTCAAAGGCGTTCTGGCTCTCTGGGCCAACCACCGTGCGACTTACTTCAAATGTTCCTGTCGCACCGTTTTCAAATGTGCAGAGCATTGATGCAAAGTCTTCGTTTTCAACATCGCCCTTTGGATCAGTTGCCTTACCGCGTGAGTAATGTCCGGCGTTGCCACTTGGTAGCGGGCGTTGCTTAATCGTGGTGTTCTGCATTCCAACTACTTCAGAGATGCCACCAACTAAGAACTGCGCCATGGAAACGCTATGGCTAAGAATGTCGCTAGATACTCCGTAACCAGCATCGGCAAGTTTAAATCTCCAAGTTAAAAGACCGAGTTCGTCACTTCCATACATACTTAAGAAGCGACCGCGGTAATGTGTAATTTCGCCAAGGGCGCCACTGGCAATGAGATTCTTTGCATGAAGCACTAGAGGCGCCCAGACATAGTTATATCCAACGCCAGTTGGTACGCCAGCGGCAGTGGCTAACTTGTATGCCTGAACTGTCTGTTCTGGCTTTCCACCAATTGGCTTTTCGCTAAATACTGCTTTGCCAGCCTTCGTTGCTGCTTCAATCATTGGCAGGTGCAACATATTTGGCGCGGTAACCCAGACAGCATCAACATCATCTGCAGTTGCCGCTTCCATCCAATCGCCGGTTGCGCGCTTAAATCCGTAATCTGCAACGGCGCTCTTCTGGCGAGCAGGATCTACATCTGCACAAACCTGCAAGACAGGTTCAAATGAACGATCTGGAAATAGTGAAGGAATACGCAGCGCAGAACGTGAATGCGCCTGTCCCATCCAACCTAACCCAAGGACGGCGATGCGGATCTCTCTCTTCATTTACTTACCTTTCCATACTTTTCCATTTGCGGAAGTCATTGGACAACGTGGATCTTGTACTTGATCGTTCCAAGAATCTCGGATCCAATGATGTGCTGGATCATCACAGAAAGCCATGCTGCGCTCTGGTGCAGGCCCGGCCATAACGTTTAAGAAATACATTGGATATTCAGGTGAGGCAATTGATGGGCCGTGATAACCGTGAGGCACAACGTAGGTATCTCTATCGTGCAAGGTAACAGTTTCATCGACAGTTTCATCTACGGTGTAAACATGGAAAAAGCCAACACCTTCAGGATCTCCGTGATCTGATCCATCTTTGCCGATCTGGAAGTAATAAACCTCTTCGTTAATTGTTGGGCAACCAGGGAACTTATCGTGGCGATGTGGAGGCCATGAAGAGAGATTTCCTCCCGGTGTTAAGACTTCACATACGAGAATCTTGTGGCATTGGGTAAAGCTAGTTGGAGTTGCAATGTTATTAACCTGACGAGTTGCCTTGCCTGAACCGCGTACTTCAACCTGAACTTGTTCAGCAGGTGTGTAGCAGACTGGGAATTTCTCACTGGCTTGTGCGGTAAGTAGTGCGATCTCACCAGATTTACCACTAAAGGAAACCTTTGAACCAACTGGGAGATAGATCCAATCTGAAACTGCTGCAAATACACCAGTTCTACCTTTTAGAGCAAGCGCCTGACCATCAACCGATACTGAAACGTTTTGTGTTGAAAGCGGAAGTAGAACACCTTCGCAACCGTTTAATTCAACGCTAAACTCAGATTTAGTTGCGAAGTTGTAGGTATAGAAACCGCAGAATTCCCAGCCAGAATCTTTTGGCGTCAATGAGATTTCATGTTCAGCAGTCTTCAGCGTGCCTGCGGGTTTATACCAATTACTCATTTGATTTATCCATTTCTAACTAATTTTTCTAACCATTTGTGCAGCACGAGCAACTGCTGCTTCAACATCTAACTCATCGCCAAACAGTAATGCGCGCCCCGGTACTAAGCCGCGGATATTTGGAACTTTCAGAGCGTTATCCCATTTAGCAAAGACATCTTCCCAATTACTGCCGGGATCTCCACCTAACAATAAAATTGGGCAGCTAGTTGCTGCAGCCACCTTTTCAGGGTTGGCTGGCGCAGGAATTTTCAACCAGGTAAATGCTGAAGACGAACCAAGTCCAGAGGCGATAGAAACTACTTTGATTAACTTCTCTTCAGAAGGATCAAGAACTGCTCTGCCGTTCTCATTCTTAATATATGGAAGTGGCTCAATCATCGATACGAGTTCAAAATCTGCAAGTTGTGTTGTCACGGCCGCGACCATCTCAATGGTTCGCGCGGTGCCAGGATCGGTCTCATCGATGCGCAGCAAAGTCTTTCCACCATCTAGCCCCATGCTGCGAATATGTTCGGCATCGTAGGCAGTCAGGCGATCATCTAGTTCCCATGAAGCGCCAATAATTCCGCCGCGGTTCATAGTTCCGATCGCGACTTTGCCTTCCAAAGCACCGAGCCAAGCCAATTCTTCGAGAATATCTGCGCTAGCCATTACGCCATCAACGCCTGGAAGAGCTAAGCCTCTAACCAACTTATCGAGCAGAATAAATCGATCTGCGATCGCAGTTGGATTATTTCCTGCCGCAATTATTCCGCGCGCGGTGTGGTCGGCTGCGAGCAAGAGCAAACGACCATCTTTACCTGCAACGCTGCGACGTGATCTCTTCTTTAGAGCAAGTTGGAAAGATTTAGGGTTATTGATGCGCGCTTCAATTAGTTCGAGGTAATGCTTTTGCTCTAACTTCACCGATTGCTCCCCATCTCTTCTATAAATCTATTTAAAATCTCTAGCGTTGGCATGGCATCTGCGCACATTAACTCAGATGCCAAATAGGCACCAGCAGCATTTGCGAAGGCACCGATCTTTTCCAGATCCCACCCGCTCAGTAACCCATGGATTAACGCCCCACCAAAGGCATCTCCGGCGCCCAACCCGCAAACCAATTTTATTGGCAAAGGCTTGACGACATGCACCTTCTCTTTAGTCGCCAGCAAAACTCCATCGCCGCCCATTTTTACAATCGCTAATGTGATGCCGCGATTCAATAAATCATCTGCCGCCTTATTCGGATCGGTAATCCCCAGTGCAACATCGCATTCAGCGATATTTCCAATAGCGATCGTGCAATGTGAAAGCGCACGTTGCGCAGCAGCCCGAGCATCTTCTCTGCTCTTCCAGAACGATGGTCGATAATCTAGATCGATAATGGTTTCCTTTGCGCGGCCTCTTATCTCAAGCCACTGGAAGATACTTTCTGCAGTCGTTCCTTGAGAAAGCGCGCAGGCGCTGACCCAGAAGTTCTTAGCGCTCTTCAAAGTCTGGTCATCAATATCTGAGGCGATGAGTTGAGTATCAGGTGCTGACGGTTGGCGATGAAAAATTATCTTCGGATCTTCAGGTGGATCTTGTGAGGCAAGAACAACGGGAGTTAGTCCGCTTTCAGCAACCTTCACAAAACTTGTATCTACGCCAAAACTTTGCAGCTTATTAACTACAAACTCACCAAGTGGATCTACGCCAACCTTGGTAACAATCGCGCTCTTATGACCGAACCTTGCTGCGGCGACTGCAACATTTGTAGGAGATCCACCAATAGATTTTTGAAAAGTCTGTGGCTGGCTAAAGGAGGTGTTTATCTGCTCCGAGAAAAGATCGACGCTTATTCGACCCACAGTTAACAGGTCGAGAGGGGATGTCATCATTTCCTAACTTAAAAGAACGGAGGAGCGCTTCATTATTTATAGCCCAAACTATATAGTGAAGGTCTTGCTTAGTGGAATACGGAGTAGTCCAGCAGATGAGAATTGCAGTCATTGGCGCTGGTCGAATGGGCGCTATTCGCGCCGAAGATTTGCTTTCAGGTGGCGCTGAAGTAACTCTCTTTAACCGCAGAGATAATGTGGCGAAAGAGTTAGCTCAGAAATTGAATTGCAGTTCAGCGGAATATTCAGATCTTCTCAAGTTAAGTTTTGATGGTTATGTCGTGGCGACCGCGACAAATTCGCACATTGCAATTTTGGATCAGTTGATTCCCCTTGGAAAACCGATACTTTGCGAGAAACCAATTTCACTCACCGTTGAAGAGACAGATTTAGTAATTGAGAAATGTAAAAAGCATGGAACAGAAATCCAGGTTGGATTTCAGCGGCGCTTTGATCCACCGATTTCCGTTGCTGCCAACAAAGTTTCTTCGGGCCAAGTTGGAACGCTCTACGCGATGCACATGTACGCACACGATCACCAACCTTCTACCTTGGAATTCCTAGAAGGTAGCGGCAGTATTTATCGCGATCTACATGTTCATGATTTCGATCTTGTTAGATGGATTACTCAGAGCGAGATAAAAAAGGTCTATGCAACACAGTCTGTACGCGAACATCAACAATATGCAAAATACAACGATGCCGATGTTTCGCTAATCTCCCTAACCACCGAATCGGGAGTTCAAGTTGCAATAACTGGTACCCGCCATAATCCTATTGGCCACGATGTTCGCTTTGAAGTCTTTGGCTCTAAAGATTCAATTGCCGTAGGGCTAAATTTGAAGACACCGATTCACGATATTGAAGGGGAAATCGGCTTCAGCGAAATCAGATACACCGGCTTTATTGAACGCTTCCGCCAAGCATTTGCTGAAGAATCTCACGCCTTCATTAAATTCGTAGAAGGAAAAACTCCAAACCCATGTCCGCCTATCAATGCGCGCCAAGCGCTTCGCGTGGCCATTGCTTGTGAAGAATCAATTCTTAGTGGTTCTGCAGTAGAATTGTAATCTGATGAAGTTTGTAGCGATTGACTGGGGAACTTCATCCTTTCGCGCTTGGTTGATTGAACGCGATCAAATCTCTGACTATCTCCAAACCGATCAGGGCGTTAAGAACTTCGCCTCCGGCTCTCATAGCGCCTATCTAATTGAAGTCTTAGGTAAGTGGCAAGGACAATACGATCGCATCATCGCAATAGGAATGATTGGTTCGAGTATTGGTCTTTATGAGACTGATTTCTCTCCACTGCCGATTGATATCGATGAAGTAAGCAACTCTCTTATTCAAGTACCAAACTTTGAACCAGCTCTTTACATCGTGCCAGGTGTTTCAAAGGCTGGAGATGTAATGCGTGGGGAAGAGTCACAATCTCTTGCTTCAGGGCTTGAAAATGGGCTAGTTATATCGCCTGGAACACATAGTAAATGGGTTGAAATTAAGAGCGGAAAGATTACAGATTTTCGAACCTATCTAACTGGAGAGCTCTTTGAAATACTGAGAAATCACAGCACTCTTTCCAAGGCAACTGATTCATCAGCAAAATTAGTTGCCTCCGGAGATTTTGTAGAAGGCCTTAACGCACAAACCTCTGACTTAACGCATGATTTATTTGCAATCCGCGCCAACTGGTTACAAGGCAAGACCGAGGATGCATCGCGGGAGTACCTCTCGGGGCTATTAATCGGCGCCGAAATCAAGTCTGCAAAGAGTTGGTGTCAGGCAAGTGAGGCAAGGATTGTCGCATCGGATTCTCTTGCCGAAATCTATATATTTGCGCTTTCCCACTTTGGAATTAAAGCAACCGTTGAAAATAGTGGACAACTAATCAATTACTTCGTAGCGCTAGCGAAAAAGGTGGAGAGTAAATCATGAATACATCTGAGCAACTCTTTAGTAATCTGAAATCTGCCCCAATCATCGCAATCCTTAGGGGAGTAACTCCAGATAAAGTCTTGGAGGTGGGAGATCTTCTAATTTCTGCAGGCGTTAAAGTTATCGAAGTTCCACTTAATAGTCCCGATGCCTTTTTAAGTATTAAAGCCCTGCGTGGCCATCTTTCGCCAGATTTCACCGTTGGCGCAGGTACTGTGTTAACAGTCAGCGATGTAGAAAAGATTGCCAAGGCAGGTGCTGAAATTTGTATCAGCCCTAACCTTGATTTAGAAGTTGTCTCAGCTGCCCAGAAACTTGGATTAATCCCTGTACCGGGAGTAGCAACTTCTTCAGAGTTCTTTGAAGCCTATAAACATGGCGTCAGAACTATGAAGTTATTCCCGTTCTCCAATCTAGGCGTTCCATTTATGAAAGCACTGCAATCAGTTTCACCAAAAGATGCACACTTAATTCCAGTCGGTGGGGTTTCTGTTGAAGATACTTTTGAACTTGTTCAATCAGGTGCGCTAGCAGTTGGTATCGGTAATTCACTTTACGATCCAAAAATATCAAACGATGAATTTATTGAACGCTGTTCAAGTACCAAGAAAGTAATTGCTAGATTTGCTTGATTAAGGTTATTGCCAAGATTAGACTTCATAAATACTTAGAAATCACTTAATTTAAATTATTGGGGGCTATCTTGAAAGTTACTAAGTTCGAATTATTTTTCGTTGCCCACCGCTGGCTCTTTCTAAAGATTGAAACCGATGAAGGTATTTCTGGTTGGGGCGAGCCTGTACTTGAAGGCAAGGCGCTCACGGTAGCCACAGCAGTCGACGAATTAATGGACCACGTAATTGGTAAAGATCCATTCCAGATCGAACGTCACTGGCAGAGAATGAAGAAGGGTTCCTTCTATCGTGGAGGCGCAATCATGGATTCGGCCATCTCAGGCATTGATCAAGCGCTCTGGGATATAAAAGGCAAAGCTCTAGGTGTACCTGTCTATCAATTACTTGGCGGACAAGTTCGCGATCGAGTGCGCATTTATGGCCATGTTGGTGGAGTTGGCGGAAAAGATGGATACACCCACAATCCAATCGCCGAAGATATTAAAGAGATCTTGGCTAACGCCGATACTCAGTTAGCAAGAGGCTTAACCGCACTTAAATTTGCGCCTTCTGATGGCTTAGAACATATAGACACCGCGCAAGAGCTAAAAAATATTGTTGCTCGCGTTACTGCGGTTAGAGAACATGTCGGCGATAAAATCGATATCGCACTTGATTTCCATGGCCGCTTTAGCCTTGCTATGGCTCGCAGAGTCTTCCCTTACCTAGAGCCATTAAATCTTTTATTTATTGAAGAACCGGTTCTTCCTGAATTTTCTGACAAGTTTGATTTGATCGTGGCTTCCACATCTACCCCGATTGCAACTGGAGAGCGCCTCTTCGATCGAAAAGATTACAAAGATGTGCTTCGCTCTGGAATCGCCGTTGCTCAGCCTGATTTGAGTCATGCTGGCGGCATCTCTGAATGTCGCAGAATTGCAACAATGGCTGAAACTTACGATGTCGCCGTTGCTCCGCACTGCCCACTTGGACCGATCGCCCTTGCAGCATGCTTGCAATTAGATTTTGCTACCCCGAACTTCTTAATTCAAGAACAAGTACTTGGCCTTGGTCGCGGCAATAACGGTTCGCTAATGAAGTATTTAGTTGACTACTCCGTCTTTGATGCACCCGATGGATATATCGAACTTATGACTAAGCCAGGTTTAGGTATTGAAGTAGATGAAGCAGAGGTTCGTAAGGCCGCTGAAAACGGACATCGTTGGCGCAATCCTGACTGGACGCACCACGATGGATCACTTGCAGAGTGGTAAGACTTACTCTTTAACCGCTCCGGCTGACAGGCCGCTAATGAAATATCTATTGAAGAAGATAAAGATGATTGTTAGCGGAATTAGCGCATATAACGATGCTGCCATTAACTGCGCCCAATCGATTCTATATTCGCCAACTAGCTGACCGATGCCAACCGGCACTGTCTTCATCTCTTCATCTTGGGTTAGAACAAGTGCAAATATGTACTCGTTCCAGCCAGATATAAATGAATAGATTGTTGTTGCAGCAAGTCCTGGCCAGGAGAGCGGAAGAATCACGCTACGGAAGATTCTAAAGCGCCCTGCGCCATCGATCTGTGCCGCAAGATCTAGATCTTTGGAAATTCCGTCGAAGTAACCACGCATCATCCAAGTACAGAATGGGATGGTAAATGAGACATAGGTAATGATTAGCGCCGCGTGGGTGTTAATCAAACCGAAGGTCATATAGATCTTGTAGAAAGGAATCAATAACATAATCGATGGGAATAGCTGGCTAGCGAGCAGAAAAGCCATAAATGTTCCGTGGCCTCTAAATTTAAATCTAGATAGCCCATAAGCCGCAAATGCCGAGAATGTAACGGAGATGAAGGTTGCGGCGCTAACGACTATCAGCGAGTTGCGGAAGTAAGCCAAGAATGGGTGATCAATCCAAACCTGTTTGAAAGCATGAAGCGTTGGATTCTCAGGAATAATCTGAGGAGGAAGTGAGAAGAGATCCTCTTCATTCTTTAGAGATGTAGAAATAATCCAAAGTATTGGAAAGAGGATGAGAGCAGAGAAGAAGAAAAGGACGCTATAACTTGTGAGGTTGGTTATCTTCCGAGCGACCTTTACATCGCTCATTAGCCCGTACTTCTTCTCGTTAGCCATCGGTTCTTTAATCAATGTCTCTTTAATCGTTGTCATTGCGAATCGCCCTTGAGTAGAAGTAACTTGCCGCTAGGAGAATAGTCAAGATAATTACCGACTCAGCAGCTGCTTTGCCGAAGTTGAAGTCTCCAAAGGCCTGCTGATAAATACTGATAGAGACAACCTTGGTTGCGCCAGCAGGTCCACCGGAAGTCATCAACCAAATCACCGTGAAGTGCTTAAACCACCAAGCAGTTTCAAGGATGCAGGTAACTAAAAATATAGGGCGCAAGCCTGGAAGTGTTATATGTCTGAACTGCTGGATACGAGTTGCGCCATCGATTGCAGCAGCCTCGTAACGCTCTGAAGGGATGTTCTTCATTCCAGCCAACATCATGATCATGACGATTGGATAGCCTTTCCAGGTTGCAACGAAGATAACACCGACTAGGGCAGAAGTGCTCGAATCGAACCAGGAAACATCGGAATCAATCAGACCTACGGTGTTTAAAATGTAATTGATCAGCCCATATGTTGGGTTAAAGAGCCACTTCCAGATAAGCGCAACGACAACCTCGGGTAGAAGCCAAGGAAGCATCAAGATAATTTTAAAAGTTGTAGCAAATTTTAGATTCTGATTCAAAATTACAGCCAGTAGAAGGCCGACCACAAAATTGCCAACTACTACAAAGAAAGCGAAGGTTAAGCTGATTTTGAGCGAATTTAAGAACTCTGCATCTGTCAGCAGCTCGGCATAATAACGAGCACCAACAAACTTCCATTCACTTATTAGGTTGGTGCGCTGCATACTGATGAAGATCGCATAGCCAAGTGGATATATGATCAAAGAGAAAACAATTAATAAAGTGGGCAAAGTGAAGAAGTAGCCGGAACGGCTTTCCCGCTTTTTAAATGCGCTTTTCATATTCCCTCTCTAAAGAAAATTTAGTGTTATGAAAGAGTGACATCGGGAAGAGAATTTCTTCTCTTCCCGATGTCACATTCCCTCAATTTACAGACAGACGGTTACCCGTTATCAGCGATAATCTTTCGCGCCTTTTCAGCCTGTTCTTTAGCGATCTGATCAATCGTCTTATCACCCTTTATCGCCGCCTGGTAGGCAGGAGATGCGAGAATTGCGATTGAGTTGTACCAAGGAATCTGTGGGTTAGAGAAGACTTTGCCTTCTCCCGCCTTCACAAAACCAAGGCTCATTTCTGAGTTAACTTGTGGATCAGCTTGTGCATCCAAACGAGAAGGAATGCGGTAGGTAACGTCGTTAATGCGAAGTTGATTTTCCTTATTCAAAAGGAACTTCATATACGCAATAGCAGCCGCACGGTGCTTACTCTTTCGAGCAATGGCATAACCTGACTGGTTCAAGCTAGTAGTTGCAGAAACTCCGGCTGCTGCAGGAATTGGCGCTCCGGCCAACTTACCTTTAGCTGCTGGGTTAGCTGTCAGGGCAACGCCAATTGTGTGAGGGCCAGTGATCATCATCGCTGCTTGTCCCTTACCAATCTGTACAGATGCTTCTGGGTATCCAGTTTGGAACTGACCTGGAGGAACGCAACCGACATCAACTGCATCCTTGTAAAGCTTAAGTGCAGCCTTCCATCCCGGAGAGTCAATTTCTGTGACCCATTTACCAGCAGAATTCTTGCCGACATCTACTGCTCCCATGTTGCGAGCAATTGTGTTAAATCGACCTTGACCAGAACCATTGTCGGTTCCAACCATTGCCCATCCATATTGATCGATCTTTCCATCGCCATCAGTATCTTTTGTAAGAGCCTTACATACTGTGATGAACTCTTCGAATGACTTAGGTGGCTTTACACCAGCCTTAGCAAAGAGGTCTGTGCGATACAAAATCGCTGTTGGAATGCTAAACCAAGGTGCAGAATAGATTTTTCCGCCGATAGTCATTTCGCCAACATTTTCCTTAGCAAAACCATCTATGTAATCCTGACCTAGAGCAGCGCGGAGTTCCAGAGGAATATTTAGCGCTGCCATCTTCACTGTATTAACAGCATCTGATGCATACATATCTGGAACGTTGCCAGCAATCGCCATTGCAGTGAGCTTTGTTACCAAATCGTTTGCTGGAACGCCAACAAACTTAATCTTAGTCTTTGGGCAAGCTTTCATGAATTTATCGGCAATTTCTTGCTCGACTAATCCATCTGGCTTCTCCAAAATAACAGTTGAAAGAACCGTTAAGGTTCCGGTAAATCTTGGACAGAACGAGGGGGTTATTGCAGCAGAAGCGGAGTTCAATGAAATTGTTCCGCTTACAGCAACGAGAGTTGCAGAGGCAACTGCAATAAACTTCCGTTTAGTTGCGCGCATTGTCGACCTTTCTCTTCAAGTTGATTTCCAAATGCATAGTCAAATTACTGCACAAATTGTTCAATAACTAGCAATTAAAGAAAAAATTTTTGTTATAAAAACAAAGGGTTGAAACGTTCAAAATGAAGTTCCATTTTGAACTGTTCAACGATGCAACGAATTACGGGGTGTATTCCATGCTTAAAAATAGCCTTTCCTTGACTTATCACCCCGTAGGGCGAAAAATTCCCACATGACAGTTAGCGTCCGCCACGTAGCACGCAGGGCCCGAGTCTCAATCGGAACTGTCTCCAATGTTCTTAATCGCCCCGAAATAGTTGCCCCAGCTACCTTGGTAAAAGTGCAGCAGGCGATGGATGAACTTGGATTTGTTTCGAGTAGCTTTGCAAAAAAGATTCATTCATCAAATTCAAAGACCCTTGCTCTCTTACTGCCGGATGTCTCAAACCCACTTTTCACTGAGATAGCCCGTGGCGCAGAAGATGCCGCAAACCAAAATGGATACTCATTATTCTTGTGCAACCACGATCACTCTCACGAGAAAGAACGCAAGTACATTCAAACTTTAGCTGGACAAAATGTGCAAGGCATCATGATCTGGCCTACCCGTGGCAAGACTGACAACCTTGATTTCCTACGTTCAAATAACATCGCAGTCACCTTGATTGATACCAACCGTTACTTCGATGTCCATTGTTCTGCCAAAGTTGATGGCATAAGAGGTGGACATGTTGCGATTGGACACTTAGTAGACCTAGGGCATCGCGATATAACTTATGTTTACGAAAACACCATCAATCAATTTATTGAAAGAGGCGAAGGCGCAAAGCAAGCGGCCGAAGAAATGGGTGCCAACCTTAGTTTTATTGAAATTCCTTCACCAACAACTCATGGGGGAGAGTTAGGCGCCAAGAAGTTCCTTGACTCTAAATCTAAATCCTCCGCCGTCTTCTGCGGAAATGACTTGATCGCACTTGGCTTTATGCGCGGTTTAATTGAAGCGGGAATAAGGATCCCAGAAGATATTTCCGTGATGGGATTTGATGATATTGAACTTGCTCCTAACGCCTTAGTACCGCTCACGACCGTTGCACAGGATGGATACCAACTCGGCTACACCGCAACAGAGCTGGTGATTCAAGAATGTGAACTACCGGATACCCATATCCATCAACATGTACTTTTCCAGCCCGAGTTAGTTGAACGCTCTTCGACCGCTGAGCACCCAAGCGTTCGCGAGAAAATCTCAATCGCTTAACTGCAGGATCTGCTTCTGGTGGGACGGGTCGGACTTGAACCGACGACGACCGAATTATGAGTTCGGGGCTCTAACCAACTGAGCTACCGTCCCTAGTGGGGTTAACGCGAACTTTACTGTACTTAGAGGCCGGCTTTGCCGAGTAGTTCGTTTAAGTGTTCTAAATGATGATCAGCATGCGGAAGTTCTTCGCGGGTATGCGTAGTTAGTACGCCAGCAACAGTGCAACCAGCGCCTTTTGCTGATGTAACTCCACCGGGTGCATCTTCAATCGCCCAGCAAATATTTGTTGGAAGACCTAATCTTTCAGCGCCGAGAATAAATGGTTCTGGGAAAGGTTTTCCGCGAGTTACTTGATCAAAGGTTACTGAATTAGCAGGCATCGGAATCTTTCCTGCACGAGTACGGGCAATTGCTAAATCAGTTGTGCAAGAGGTAACGATCGTCCAAGGAATCTCACGATCATTTAATTCGGCAAGTAGTTCAAGTGCACCTGGTACGGCATGTACTCCATCGATATCTGCAATTTCTAGATCGGTAACCCGGCGAATCCATTTTTGGATCTCGGCTTCTTCGCGAGCGGCCAAGACTTTCCTTAAGGTTTGTTCGGCCGGAACACCATGATGGCCCGCAAGTGCTTGCAATGGAATACCAGCTTCATTGGCCATGGTGATCCAAGAGTTCATGACTGCTTCTTGGGAGTTAACCAAGGTGCCATCTAGATCAAAGAGAAATCCAATTTGGCTCAATTACTTGGCTCGCTCTTATTTTTCTTATTAGGGCGTGGATCTTGTTGCATGCCGCGACGGCCCCAGAACTCCCACATATCCATCGTTCCAAGTAAAAGAGCGAATCCAAATAGTAGATCTTCGGCAGGTGCGGAAAAGATACGAAGCCCAACGATTGCATCAGGGCTATACATAACGATGTTGCGCGATGTGAGCCACCAATTTGTTAAGAATTGAAAGGGCAGGATGATTGCATAGCTTGTCCAGAATGCTGGGCGAGTAAGAAGTGAGTTTTTAAAGAGGAAGAGATCTGCCATCACGGCGACAGCAAAGGCGGTTATCGCAATATCGCTGTAGTTCATTTACCGAACTCATCTTTGCGCCAGTGAGGTTTCACCGTTGTTACACCTTCAATAGTCATGATTGCAGCCATCGGAATAACGATAAAGAAGAGGTACTCCTCGAGTGGAATGTTTAGTGGACCAACGATGCCGAGCATCTGATCGCGATCAAAGAACCAGTGCCCCTTTGAAATTGCATATGCATCCCACAATAAAAACAATGAACTAATTGGGAGAACACTGAGGATTACTCTTTTAATTCGGCGAAGGACACCAACTTTAAGCGCGATCTCTAACCAGAAGGATCCGCAAACAGTAAAGATGAGCATCGCCATGTAACTCCACTTTTGCACGGGTAGATCTTCTCATGTAGAAACCGAAATCACCGGGCACGCTTTGGTAGTGTTACAGATATAACTCACAGGAAGGGGCCGACGATGCGTGAAATAGAGCTCGACCTTCTTCTAAAAGTTCGAAAATATTCGCGTTACGCCGTTGGCGTCGCAATCGTTCTCTCTTTCGCCTTTGCACGGATTATTGAAGAGTCAGAGATTACCTGGCAGGTTCTCATCGCTCTCATCGCCCTAGCGATAGGAATTCCACATGGGGCGCTCGATCATTTGGTCACCTTGCCGCGCAGCAACTTTAAGAAGATGGCGCTCTTCATAACGCTCTATGTGGCAGTAGCAGTGCTTGCTGTCATAGCGCTCCTTACATGGAACGTCGTCGGATTTATTCTGGTTGTAGTTATGAGCGCAGTGCACTTTGGTATTGGTGATGCGGCATTTATCTCAGAGATTGATCGCCGCGGCGAAGAGAAGAAGCGCTTTCAGAAATATCTATATGCAACAGCTGCCGGAACCCTTCCTGTAGTTATTCCGTTAGTTAGCGATAAGAGCACTTCGGCGCTTGAAAAGGTAAACCCAGCGCTGGTTAATTGGCATCAAGGTTTGAATAACGACTTGCTGCTCTGGGTAATGCTGATAACCGCATTCGCTCTTCTTCGCTTAGTACAACGCCGCCGCGATGGTGAAGCGATTGATTTAGTTCTGCTTTATTTATTGGCAGTTACCGCACCACCATTGGTTGCCTTTGCAGTTTATTTCGGATGCTGGCATGCCATGCGCCACACAGCACGATTGACTTTGACTTTGCCATCTTCACAGGAGGCGTTTACCAACGGCAGCGCTAAACGCGCATTTATTCGTGCAGTATTGCCAGGTACTCCAGCGCTCTTGGGCACATTTATCATCGCAGCGTTGATAGTTCTGCTTCGTGGTGACTCGCTCGATGATCAATTCTTATGGGTATCACTCGTTGTTGTTTGGGCTTTAACTGTTCCGCATATGGCGGTAACAGCGCGACTTGATCGAAAGGCTTTAAATTGAAGTTACTGATTGCGCTAGCGATGGTCTTTATCTCTGCAGCCCCGGCAAACGCTGCGCCAAATTACATTTTCCCAGTTGCAGATTGTGCGGTTAAATATGTAAAGGCCCATCACGACTATGCAGCAAATGATATTGAAGCCAAGAAAGGTTGCAAATTCGTCTCGCCAGTAAATGGCGTCATCGATGAAGTTAATCGCGTTGACAACTGGAGTGGTAAAACCAACCTGGGTATTGATCGCGGTGGTTTATATGTATCTGTAATTGGTGAAGACGGCGTTCGTTATTACGGCTCGCACTTAACTTCGGTTGTCGCATCGATTCAACCGGGCCTTACTGTGAAAGCTGGGCAAATTCTGGGAAGAGTTGGCTCAACTGGTAGCGCACGTGGAACATCACCACACCTTCACTTTGGAATCTCTTGGCCAACGCCAAGTGAGCCGAATGTCTGGTGGGTACGTCGCGGAGTTGTTGCGCCTTGGAAATATTTAGATGCCTGGAAAGCTGGAAAAGATTTATCGCCGGCTAAGGCAGTTGCTGCGGCGCTTGTTAAGAACGGTGAGATTCCACCACTTCCTAAGAAGTAAATAAAAAAATCCCCCACCGCTTTCGCGATGGGGGATTTTAGTAAACTAAGTGTTATTAGTTAGCGTTCACTGCATCGGCCTGAGGACCCTTTGGACCCTGTACGACCTCGAATGAAACTGACTGACCCTCTTCAAGGGACTTGTAACCGTTTCCTTGGATTGCTGAGTAGTGAACGAATACATCTTGTCCGCCACCATCAACTGCAATGAAACCGAAACCCTTTTCAGAGTTGAACCACTTAACTGTACCTGTTGCCATGTTTTACTTTTCCTTCGATATGTGGGTGTTTAAGAAATCCTCAAACACGGTCTTCCTCTTGCGCCAGCGATACCGAGCAAAGCACTACTGCCATGAAACGGGTCCTGATTAAGCGTCCGACTAAGGAAAAGGGTACTGCCTACACACGAGTACACCTAACTGTGGTCTAGACAGTTACGCCTAAAGGGAGCAAAATTGGGTATCTAGATAGTAAATAGCAAGCGTTTATGCCGCTGGGGAAGGTCGCATAGCGCGGTCTTGCTAGGTACTTACTAGGAGTTTGCAGAATGCAAGAGCTAAATCCATCTGGCCAGAACAGAGACCGTTTAAAGGAATCTGTCGCCGGTTTACTTGTCATACATAGCGCACCTAATGCGCTACGCCCACACATCGAATGGGGCTTGCAATCAATCTTAGGTACTTGGCTAACTTTGCAATGGCGTGATCAACCATGTGCACCAGGAACATATAGAACAACTGTTGAATTTCGAGATGTGCGAGGAAGCGCTGCGAAGATTGCATCTGCACTTCGTGGCTGGCACTACTTGAGATTTGAAGTTCGCGAAGAATCCGAACTCGGGGGAGAGTTCTATCGATCAACTCCCGAGCTCGGAATTCATCGCGCAAGTATTGATGGACTTGGCAATATTGTTTTGACCGAACATCAAATTACGGAAGCGCTCGCCAAAGGCTTTGACGATCTTTCGATTCGCGATGCGATCGATGAAATTCTGGGAAATCAATGGGAAAGAGAGTTAGCCCCATTTAGAGAAGTCGAAATCGATCAGATAATTCAACTCCGGGCGATCTAAAGAATTTGAAATAGATATACTTAGACCATGACAATCCCAGAGAGCCCAATTATCCAAATCGAACGCCGTAAAGCGATCGCTTTATTTGCATCTGTATTAATCCTCGCCGTTGCTTTATTCGGGGGATTGGTGAAGATCGGTTGGGGCATTTCTGCGCGCACTGATAGCGGAATAGTTGTAACTGGTTCGGCGCGCACTGAAGCCGTCGCCGATAACGCGGTATGGACTCTCTCTGTCTCGCTATCTCGTCCTAAGGTTGCGGATGCAGTTTCAAAGGTCGGCAGCGATGTTGAAGCAGTCACTAAGTATTTAACTGATGGCGGAATCCCATCAGAGGCTCTAACTCTGGGACCAGTTTCAACTTATGGCCAAGAAGAATGGGTCAACGGAAATTCGACTGGTCGCATCCTTAACTACCGCGCTAGTCGCGATGTAACGGTGCGCACCAAAGATGTTGAGTTGGTCTCTAAACTTTCTCAAGGTATCGGAAGCATTTTGCAATCAGGTGTAAATGTAAATAACTACGGTCCGCAGTATTACATCTCAACTTTGGCTGAACTTCGCCCGCAGTTATTGGAAGAGGCAATGAAAGATGCCAAGGTGCGCGCTGATGCGATCACCAAAGCCGTGGGCAGTCACGTCGGCGTAGTCACAGGTGTAAAGAGCGGTGTATTTCAGGTGACAACGCCAGATTCGACTATGACTTCCGATGGTGGCGCTTATGACACTACAACGATTAAAAAGACTGTTACATCGACTGTCTCGGTTACCTTTACGGTAAATAACGACTAAAGTTTTTTCATGGCCTCACGTCCGGAAGAGTTAATTGCCTATTTCGGCATGAAGCCCTTGCCGGTTGAAGAGACTTACTTCATCAATACCTATATCTCTGATGCTAAGACCGCCGAAGGCGGTCCCGCTGGCACTGCAGGCTTAGGTCTTTATTTATCTGCGCCGCGCAGTGCTTCTACTGCACACGTTCTTACTTTGGATGAAGTCTGGCATTTCTATGAAGGCGATCCTGTTGCGCTTTACGAATTTCATCCTGACGGAACAGCGCGCACAATTTTATTGGGACGCGATATCGCTGCAGGACAAGTTATGCAGCACACCATCAAGGCTGGAGTTATCCAAGCCGGTGAAGTCGCACCTGGTGGCACATGGTCACTCTTTGCCTGCACTATGTCGCCAGGATTTACCGCAACTTGTTTTAAAGGTACAACTAAATCTGAGCTCCGCGGAAAGTATGCGGGTTACGAAGAAATCATCGAACGAATGGGCGTTACTGATGGACATGAAACTTCGCTACCTGCAGATTACGTAAACGAGCGATTTAAAAGCTAGTTGTTAAAGCGGGATATTTCCGTGGGCACCGCGGCGATGTGGCGCAGCAGCAATAGTTCTAGCAAGTGCAGATCTTGTAACTTTCGGATCGATAATTTCATCAACCGCACCGATTTCAACAGCGCGGGCAACTCCACCAGAAATCTTGTCGTGTTCTGCAGCAAGTTCTAACTCCATCGCCTCACGTTGTTCAGGTGCAAGGTCAGCAAGTATCCGACGATGCAGTACGCGCACTGCAGCAACTGCGCCCATCACCGAAACCTCTGCGTTAGGCCAAGCAAATACTCGCGTTGCACCAAGTGATTTAGCGTTCATCGCCACAAATGCTCCGCCGTATGCGCGACGTGTTATCAAAGTTACGCGCGGTACAACTGCTTCACCAAAGGCGTGCAATAACTTAGCGCCACGACGCACCGCACCTTCCCACTCTTGGCCAGCGCCAGGAAGAAAGCCAGTAACGTCTGCGATAACAATTAGCGGAATTCCAAAGGCATCACAAGTGCGCACAAAGCGCGCTGCTTTCTCGCCAGCTGCTGAATCTAAAACACCACCAATATGTGCCGGATTATTTGCAATAACGCCAACGCTGCGCCCGCCAAAGCGACCCAGCACCGTTGTCATATTTTCGGCCCAAACTGGCAGCAGCTCTAACTTCTCGCCATCTTTATCCAAGATCGCATCAATAAGTGGATGAACTTCGTAACTACGCTTGCTTACAGGCGGAACGAAGGTTGAAAGATCTAAGTCGGGAATATCTGTATCCATATGGCCTTGATTTGCAAAAAGTGATGTCACATCGCGAATTTCAGCGAACGCTTCATCTTCCGATGATGCGATCACATGTGCAACGCCGCTATTTTTACTGTGTGCCTCTGGGCCGCCAAGGGAAGCCATATCCACATCTTCACCTGTCACAGATTTAACAACGTCGGGGCCGGTAACAAAGATTCGACCTTCGGGTGCGAGGACAACGATGTCGGTAAGTGCTGGCCCGTAAGCACCGCCACCAGCAGTTGGTCCAAGAACTAGAGATAGCTGTGGGATGCGACCGCTTGCCAAAATCATTGATTGAAAAACTTCACCGAAAGCATCAAGGGAAGAAACGCCATCACTTAAACGCGCACCACCTGAGTGCCAGATACCGATGATGGGAAGCTGCTTAGCCATCGCTTCTTTATATGCTTCAACAATTACCTTTGAACCTGCGACCCCAAGGGCACCGCTTTTAATTGTGGCATCAGATGCAAAGACAACAACGCGATTTCCTTTAATTGCGCCAGTTGCTGCGATCATTCCGCAATCGGTGCGTTCAACGAGTAGAGATACGCTACCTGGATCGAGTAAACGTTGAATTCTTAATTCGGGATCGCGCGGGTCGACCTCTTTGTGGACCATAAAAATCAGTTTATAGAGTTGCGAAAGCCAATACAACGTTGTGGCCGCCAAAACCAAAGGAATCATTGAGCGCCGCGATTTGTCCAGCAGGCAATGAGCGTGGAGTGTCGCGCACCACATCGATAGTCACTGCAGGATCTAAATTCTCAATATTAATTGTTGGAGGAGCAAGACGTTCTTGTAGCGCCTTAACAATGAATACAGATTCAATTGCACCTGCGCCACCAAGTAGATGTCCGGTCATTGATTTAGTTGCAGATACTGCAACGTGGTCTGCGTCGACGCCGAGTGCTAAGCGCAACGCATTTGCTTCAGCAACATCGCCTGCTGGAGTTGAAGTCGCATGAGCGTTTAAGTGAACAATATCTTTTATTGAAAGCTTGGCATCTTGTAGCGCAAATTTAATTGCGCGCTGCACACCTGAACCATCTGGGTCCGGAGCTGCGATGTGATAACCATCTGAGGAAAGCCCTTGGCCAACTAGTTCGCAGTAAATCTTGGCGCCACGTGCTTTAGCGTGCTCGTACTCTTCAAGAACTAATATTCCGCCGCCTTCACCGAGTACAAAACCATCACGGTCAGCATCGTAAGGACGTGATGCGCGCTCTGGCGCATCGTTGCGGGTAGAAAGCGCCTTCATTGCAGCAAAGCCGGCCATCGGAAGTTGGTGAATTGCTGCTTCAACGCCGCCGCTAACAATTACATCGGCGCGATTTGAGCGGATCATTTCAAGTGCATAACCAATTGCTTCAGCACCTGATGCACATGCGCTTACCGGTGTGTGGACTCCGGCGCGGGCTTGCAGTTCTAGACCAACGTTTGCAGCAGGTCCATTGGGCATCAACATCGGAACAGTGTGAGGACTGACTCCGCGTGCGCCTTTCTCTTTCAAATTATCGAATTGATCTAGCAAGGTAATAACGCCACCAATACCGGAAGCGATTACGACGCCGAGTCTTTCCTTATCAACATCTGGTGTACCTGCATCTTTCCAGGCTTCACGGGATGCAACTAGAGCAAATTGTTCTGAGCGATCAAGGCGGCGCATCTCAACGCGCTCCATCTGATCGGCAGGTTCTGTATCAACGCGCGCTGCGAAGTGCACAGGCAAGAGTTCGCGCCAATCTTCAGTTAGAAGACGGACTCCGCTCTTACCGGCGATTAGTGCAGCCCAAGTCGATGCAACATCTCCACCAAGTGGAGTAGTTGCACCAAGACCTGTGACGACTACGCGACGTTGAGACATTTAAACTACTTATACGGCAGCGCTAACGATGAAGTTAACTGCATCTCCTACTGTTGCAAGATCAGTTACCTTCTCGTCAGGAATCTTCACGCCAAAGCGCTCTTCGCAGGCAACTACAACTTCGACCATGCTAAGTGAATCTACTTCTAGGTCGTCAGTGAAGTTTTTATCGAGTTCGATTGATGCAGCTGGAATACCAGCAACTTCTTCAACGATCTCTTTGATTCCTGCAAGTACATCTGCGGCTAAAAGTGCCATTTGTTTATTCCTTTTCTTTTATTAATTCTTGCTTTTCTCATCCGAGTCCAACAGGTTGTAATTCTCTCTGATTAGATGCGCTACTTCCTAGTAATTCGAAGGCTTATCGCCAGAAAATTATGGTTTAGGGGGTAATTTCACAACTTGCCCCGCGTAAACGAGACCTGCGCCATATCCGATTAAGAGCGCAATCTTGCCGTGAAGTTCGGGGTGTTTTGCCAGGAGCGCATCCATCGCAAGGGGGATTGATGCGGCAGAGGTATTTCCATTTGTGCGAATGTCATCTGCAATCACAACTGACTCTGGCAACTTCATCTCTTTCGCCATAGTTTCGATGATGCGCACATTTGCTTGGTGTGGAATAAATGCATCAATCTCGTTTACCGATAAGCCGGCTGAATCAAGTGCCTTAAGCGCTGCCTTACTCATTGAGAACACGGCCCAGCGGAAAACCTTCTGACCTTCTTGCGTGATATTCGGCCACTTAACATCTGCCTTAGTTAATTGAGTTTCAGTGTTGCGAACGTCAATCCATGATGGATTCATCAAGATGGCATCGCGATTTTCCGAGTCAGATCCCCATTCAACTGGGCCAATTCCTGGTTCAGTTGATTCACCAATCACGACGGCGCCAGCGCCATCGGCGAAGATAAATGCCGTTGCGCGATCAGTTGGGTCGGTGAAATCCGAAATCTTTTCTACACCGATTACGAGAACTTTCGTCGCGCTACCGGCGCGCACCATGTCGTGTGCCATGGCTACCCCGTAACAGAACCCTGCGCAGGCAGCGCTAATGTCGAGCGCAGCCGCAGTTGGATTCCCCATTCGCTGAATAACTGCAGTTGCTGCAGATGGTGCTTGGTGCGGATAAGTAATAGTTGCCACAACGACGGTATCAATATCTTTGATTGTCAGTTTGGCACGAGTTAGCGCTTGTTCTGCTGCGCCGATCGCCATATCGACAACTGATTCATCTGCGCTAGCAAAGCGACGAGATTCAATTCCGGTGCGCTGCACAATCCATTCATCACTGGAATCAATTAAATCTACGATCTCCGAATTTGGAACAAGGCGAGATGGGCGATAAGCACCGACCGATAAAATTGTGCTCTCGCTACCAGTTTTTACTTTGATCGCCATCGCTCTACCTTAACTCTTAATTACTTACTTCTTGGTTATGTCGCAGTGCAAATTCATCGGCTAACGCAAGATCAGCAACTGCCTTGAGCGCAAAGGTTTCAACAATTGGCGCCGCACGCTTTAACAAGCCAACCAGAGTTCCAGCAGGTGGAACTTCTAGCGCACCGGATACGTTCTCGGTGAGCGTTGTCATACAGAGATCCCAACGAACTGGGTTAGAGATCTGCGCAACGATGCGATCTAAGATTTCACGTCCATTGCGAATTACCGCACCATCTTTATTAGAAATAACGCCACACTTTGGATCTTGCACCTCAAGTGAAGCAGCAAGTGCGCGAAGCGGTGCAACCGCAGGTTCCATATAGGAAGTGTGAAATGCCCCAGCGACAGCAAGAGCGCGCACACGTGCGCCTTCGGGTGCTAACTGCGAAAGCGCATCTAAATCTCCCGCAGCAACAATTTGTCCAGCGCCGTTATCGTTTGCCGCGACCAATCCAAGATCTGCAATTGCACGAAGTACGACTTCACGATCTCCACCTAAGACCGCCGCCATCCCAGCCGGTTTAATTGCAGCGGCTTTTGCCATTTCAATTCCACGAGCACGTACCAACTTCATCGCATCCAGGTCGTTAATAACTCCTGCTAGGGCAGCAGCGGTGATTTCACCTACTGAATGACCTGCGACAAATGCAAGGTTATTTTCTTTATTGAGTGCCCGAGCACCAAGTAAACCAGCAGCAACAATTAACGGTTGGGCATTTGCGGTGTCTTTAATTTCTTCGGCATCAGCGGTTGTGCCTAAGCGAACTAGATCAAGTCCTATTTCGTGTGACCACTGCTGCACAAGGAGCTTGGCGGCAGGATCTTGTATCCATGGCTCCAGCATTCCTGGAGTCTGGGCGCCTTGACCTGGTGCAACTAATGCGAGCATGGTTCAGATTTTAGGTGAGCGTGATGTTTACTACCTAGTACCTGCGCATTTCTAGCGCGGTTAATTACAAAATTAATTGCGTGTTACTAGCCACACCTGCGCACAATGCGCCGCCACATCTACTTTGCTGGCGGGCGGACGAATGATCGGTTCGTGTGTTTGCACTGGTGTTGCGGCATCGAAGATTCTGCGGAATGAGTGTCCCCAGTTTTCATCGGGCAAGGTAAATGGTGTCTCTGATTTAGAAGAGTTAAGCAGTAACAGCAAACCGCGCTCTGAACCAGCTTCAATAAATACTGTCAGGCTGCGCTTTTCGCCATCTTGCCAGTGGTCTTCATGCATCTCATGACCGCCAAGTGAGAACCACGCAATATCTTTTCGTTTTGTTCCGGCATCAACTGTGCCGGTAAAGAATTCGTGTGCCACACCTTCTAGGTACTGCTTACGAATATGGGCAAGTTCAGAGACTGCATCAAAGAGATCAGATTCTTCTTCATTTAACTTCCACTTATTTGCCCAACCACCCAGGAAGTTTGCTTCGCTATCTTCCATAAGCGGGTTCATATCTCGTGGCAATGAGTAACCATTATTTGAACCGTTTTGAGTACGACCAATTTCATCGCCCATAGTCATCATCGGCACACCTGAAGAGAGAAGCAGCGTTGCCATCATTGATTTCTTCAATTGATGACGGTGAGCTTTAACCAAAGGATCATTGCTAGGACCTTCAACGCCGAGATTCCAAGAGCGGTTGTCGTTATGGCCATCTTTGCTATCTTCTTGATTCGGGCCATTATGTTTATCTTGGTACATAACTAAGTCGGCCAAGGTAAAGCCATCATGTGCGGTGATGAAGTTAATTGATGAAGTTGGCCCGCGATAATAGAAAATATCGCTTGAGCCACTGATGCGCGATGCAATATCAGCAACGCCTTCGCCGTAACCGCGCGCTAAATCACCTAACCAGAATTGACGTACCGAGTCGCGATAAGCATCGTTCCACTCGCGCCACGGATGCGGGAAATCACCTAGCGAATAGCGAGTTACATCCCAAGGCTCAGCGATCATCTTAAAGTTACGTAAAACTGAATCTGCTTCGATAGCCGACATCAGCGATGAGTTAAATGCGCTGTGGCTGGTGTACAACGCTGCTGCTAAATCAAATCGAAAGCCATCTACGCCAATTACTTCAACCCACCAACGAAGTGAATCAACAATATGTCGCACCGCATGTGGATTACTGCTGGCTAAGGTATTTCCGCATCCGGTGACATCGATGTAATTGCCTTGGCCATCTTGGCGATACCAAGCTTTATTGTCGATACCTTTAAAAGATAACGTTGGTCCACCGACTCCACCTTCAGCGGTGTGGTTGTAAACGACATCGAGAATTACCTCAATATCGTTCTCATGTAAGCGATCAACAGCTTCTTGTAACTCTGAAATCGGATCTGCTGTTGCCGCGTATGCGCCATGCGGTGCGCTAAAGGCAATTGCGTTATAGCCCCAATGGTTTTTGCGGCCACGGTCCCAGATTGATGGTTCGGTTAGATAAGAATGAATTGGCAGAAGTTCAAGTGCGGTAACGCCTAATTTCTTTAGATGCGCAATCGTGCTGGGATGGCCAAGTGCTTTATATGTACCGCGTTCGTTGGCGGGAATCTCTTCATTCTTTGCAGTCAAACCTTGAACATGTGCTTCGTAAATTAGAGTGTTTGCCCAAGGAACAAGCGGACGATGTATCTCGCGCACCGGATGGTTTGTAACGACGGAGTAAGGAACAGAGCCTGCGCTATCGCGATCATCGCGCACCGTGTTATCGCCGCTTCCGACTGCGTCACTTGCGACATGTCCATAAATTTCAGGGACATATTCCAATTGGCCATCTAGTTGATGGGTGTAAGGATCGATCAATAGTTTTGCCGCGTTAAAGCGCACACCATTTTCAGGTTGCCATGGGCCGTAGACGCGATAGCCATAACGCTGGCCGGCCTTTACTCCCGCTAAGTACCCGTGCCAGATCGGGCCATTGCGATGTGACATCGCAAAGCGAGTTTCAACTAACTTGCCATTGGCCTCATTGAAGAGGCAGAGCTCGATGGCATCTGCGGCGTTAGACCAGATTGCAAAGTTTGCTCCACCATCTGTAAGTGTGGCGCCGAGGGTGAGAGGGTCGGCTGGGAGCATGGACTTATCTTGCCCTGCAAGCCTTTAAATTGGGAAACTAGACCTGCAAATTTCTGGCGAATTATGAAGATTAGCTCAGCAGCGCTCAGCAAAATAAGCCCAGGTAGCAGATCGACGCTGCGCTTTAAAAACCATGGAGTGCCATTCCTCAACATCCAGATAATTGAATCGCGACGGCTCCGGTTATTTACGGGATCGATCTTTACTTCACCGATCTCATAACCACGATGAGTTAAGAGGTTGGCATATTGTGCAGCGATAAATTGATGGCCTAATTTGCTGGGATGCATACGATCTACGTGCCATTTCTCGCGCGCATAAATATCCTGCAACGAGCGAGTCTCCATCAGTACTGCTCCAAAAGTTTTGCCAAGGGCTCTTGTAGATGCATTTACCGCGGCAACTCTGCGACGGCAGATTCGCCCAATTAGATATGGCATAGGCACGATCTTGGTTGGATCATGAAGTTCAAGCAACATAATCGTGCAACCTCTAGATACAAGTTCTAGCAAAGTCTTTCGCAAGTTCTCTGCAAACTTCTGTGGGTTGAAGTTGCTGCGCAAAAGATCATTGCCACCTACAACAACTGCTACTAAATCCGGGTTATGGAGCAAAATTTTTGGAAGTTGCTCTTCCAATACTTCAGCTGACCTTGCACCCGGGCGAGATGCATTGATAAAGATCAGCGGTTCTTGAAATGATTTAGCTAGGTGATAACTCCAGCCTAGGTTGTTACCATGGCCGTCAGAATCTCCAACACCGGATGCCGCGCTATCGCCGATCACAGCAAAGGTAAGCGGCGCGCTCATAGTTAAGCCGCTCTCAGAACTTGGAGGTTTGGCTTCTTACCGAGTGAAAGCATCTGCGAGATAGTTGAGGACCAAGGGAAGTTCTCGGCCTGGTGATGGCAACGACTGCGCAAAGTGTTATCTGTCTTCAACTTACCAATTAGCGTTTCGATCGCGTCAGCAAAGTCAGAACCGTTATTTGCCGCCACTTGCCCAACAAAATCTGAAGAATCAACGAGAAGGAATTCACCGACCGCACTTGTTTCTGAGGCAACAACCGGTGTTCCGCTGGCTAAAGATTCAAGGGCCGATAAGCAGAAAGTCTCGATTGGTCCAGGTGCAATTGAGATATCGGCTGAAGCGACAACCGATGCGAGATACTTCTTATCAGAGATATAGCCAAGAAAAGTTACAGGAATATCGCGGGAAGATTCGTAAAGTTTCTTATGTAGCGGCCCAGTTCCAACATAGATTAGACGCGCATTAACTCCGCGCTTTAACAACTCGCGCAGGGCTTGGATTGATCGCTCTGGCTTCTTCTCTGGTGAAAGTCTTCCGCAATGAACGAGAAGTATTTCGCCACCCTTTAAAAGTTTGGTGCGTAACTCAAGATCGCGGTTCTTTGGTGAGAAAGTCTTAAGATCAACGCCCAAGGGAACTTGAATCAAGTTCTTAGTTCCTATGGCAAGAAATTCTGAAGATGCAAATTTAGTTGTGGCAATTACATAGTCAAATGATTTGGCAAGCCGTTGGTTATGCCAGGCAACGAACTTCTTGGCTGAAAATGGTAGATAAGTCTTGATCAACCCGCGCAAAGTTTCGTGGCTAAATACCAAAGTTGTGATCTTGCGTGACTTCGCCCATCGCCCAACGCTGGAAAGGGTAAATCGATCAGATACTTCGATGCGATCAGGTGAAAGCGCAAGCAACATATTTCTGATCTGACGATTTGATTTGATGATGCGGTATCCACCCGTAAATGGAATAAGTAAAGATGGAACTGTAATTCTGGTGCCGTGTGGCGTCTTTTCATGATGCAGACCAGCGCCTGGAACTATGTAGGTAAATTCATGGCCCTGGCTTGTATATCCAGTGCCGAGATTATGAAGCGTGGTCTTTATGCCACCGGACTTAGGGCCATAGAAATTGGCGATGTGGATAATTTTCATGCGACCAGATCTTTCTGTGATGCAACAAAGCGGATAGTTTCTCGATAGCGCTTAATAAGTTCTTCATTTATCTGATCCCATGTTCGATGTTCTACGGATTTACGTGCAGCTTCTTCCATTAGGTCCCGCGCTGGATGCTCGGCAAGAGTGAAGACAGATTCCAAGAGTTCATGTGAGTTTGCCGTGTCGATTAAAAGCCCGGTTTTCCCGTGCTCAATCAGATCTGTAGGGCCACCGGTATCGGGGCCTACGACCACTGTTCCTGAGGCGAGTGATTCTTGAATCGCCTGGCAGAAAGTTTCGTGTTTGCCGGTATGAACAAAAACATCAAGTGCTGCCACATACCGCGCCAGTTCTGCACCAGATTGATATCCCACAAAGATTGCGTTGGGAAGATCGTTCTCTAATTTAGATCGCGCAGGTCCATCGCCCACAATTACCAATTGGAAATCTGGGTGACGATCGATAACTTCTAGATCACTTACTCGCTTCTCGTTTGCAAGACGGCCCACATAACCAACTAGATATTTAGGTGAAGGCTTTCTACCGCGGGTTGTTAAAAGTTCGCTACGGAAATCTGCATCAAATTTTGCTGGTTGGAAGTTCTCAATGTTTACTCCACGCTGCCAGAGTTTTATATTTTTAACGCCAGAGTTTTCAAGATCGCGGCAGGCCCAGGATGAAGGAGCAAGAGTGAGATCGGTAGTCGAGTGAATTCGTGCGACCCAGCGTTTTAGAGTTGCATGCGCAATTGTTAAACCGTAATGACGAGCAAAGCCTGCGATATCAGTTTGATAAACCGAAACAGTTGGTATGCCGGCCTTCTTGGCTAACCGTGCAACGTAATGGCCTAAGAAGATTGGTGAAGCTAGATGGATTACATCTGGTGCAAAGCCTTCGATAAATGGTTCGAGAGTTCGCTGCGGAAGTCCCATCGGAATCAACTTCTTCATATCGATACTTGGAACGTGCTTGATTTTGTATCCGCAATATTCCTTGGGCGCGTTCTCGCTCTCAGGTGCAATTACCAGCACTTGATGTCCCTGTGATCTGCAGAATTCAAGAAGGCGAAGTACTGAGTTGGTCACGCCATTTACTTGGGGGAGAAAGGCCTCTGTTACGACAAGTATTCGTAGCGGGTTGGCGTCTTTAACTTCCAACGCCTCTCTAAAATCCAACATGGTTCACAGGTTGAAGGTTAAAACCAACTTAATGGAACCTGTGAGGTTAAGTGTTGGCAAAGGAAAGATGAAGTATTGGTTGAGGGTTTTGCCCTAGCGGAAAAGGCTACTGGTCGGTAACATCTGCGCTATGAAGATCGCCGTATGCGTAAAGCAGGTTCCAGATTCATGGGCCGAGAAGAAGATGGTCAATGGAGTACTCGATCGCGAAAGCGTTGATGCAGTACTTAATGATCTTGATGAATATGCCGTTGAAGAAGCGTTGCGTATCGCAGAAGCTCATGGCGGCAATGAAGAAGGCGGCGCAAATACCGTCACGGTGATTTCGATGGGGCCAGAGCGCGCAACTGAAGCAGTTCGCAAAGCGCTTTCCATGGGTGCAAACGATGCAATCTTGGTAACTGATGGCGCGCTCGCCGGTGCAGATGCGCTTTCAACATCTGCAGTTCTCGCCAAAGTGATTTCAGATGGCGGCTATGACTTAGTAATTTGTGGAACTGAATCAACTGATGCGCGCATGAGCGTTGTACCAGCGATGATCAGCGCTCGCCTAGGTTGGGCGCAGTTAACTTTTGCTTCCAAGGTAACCGTTGATCCTGCAGGAACAGTTGCAATTACCCGCGTTACAGAAGCTGGCGTTGATGAAATCTCTGCGGCATTTCCTTGCGTGATTAGCGTTGTTGAGAAGATCAACGAACCACGTTACCCATCATTTAAAGGAATCATGGCAGCGAAGAAGAAGACGATTGAACAGAAAGATTTAGCAGCAGTTGGCGCCAGTGCACAAAACGCTTGGTCACAAGTAAACGATGCAACCCCGCGCCCACCACGCGCTGCAGGTTTGAAAGTAACCGATGAAGGTAGCGGCGGAGAAGCGCTAGTTAACTTCCTAGCAGAGAAGAAGTTGATATGAGCAAAGTATTTATCCTCGCTGATTTTTCAGGTGAAAAGGCGAGCAAAACAACGGCAGAGCTAGCAACTGCTGGAGCGCGTATTGGTTCAGTAACAGCAGTTGTTCTTGCTGCCGCAGGTAAAGGGGCAGCGCTTGCTGCAACTGTAAATCAAGGTCCGATCGCCAACGTCTTGGTTGTTGAATCAGATGACTTTGCACAATTTGGCGTTGCTGCATCTGCCGATGCTCTAGCAAACTTGATCAAAGAGAACTCCCCAACTGCGGTTCTGATTGCATCTCATGCCTTCGGTAAAGAAGTCGCTGCCCGCGTTGCAGTACTTAATGAATCCGGCATCATCACAGATGCAGTGGATGTCTCAGCAGATGCCACTGCAACACAGTTGGTATTCGGCGGTTCAACAACAGTTCACTCAAAGGTTTCTCACGGAACACCAATCATTACCGTTCGCCCAAATAGCGTGGAAGCAGATCTAACTGCTGCAACACCCGCGATCGAAAACGCAACTGTTGCGATTTCAGATGCGGCGAAGAAATCAAAGATCTCTTCTTCACAACCTCCGGTTAAAGGTGGACGTCCTGAGTTAACTGAAGCAAATATCGTTGTTTCAGGTGGTCGCGGTACAAATGGAGATTTCGCAGCGGTTGAAAAATTCGCCGACGAACTCGGCGCCGCAGTTGGTGCATCACGTGCGGCAACTGATGCCGGTTGGTATCCACATTCACATCAAGTCGGACAGACCGGCAAGAGCGTTAGCCCACAGTTATATGTTGCTTGCGGAATTTCCGGTGCGATCCAACACCGCGCGGGTATGCAGACATCTAAGACAATAGTCGTTGTAAATAAAGATCCTGAAGCACCGCTCTTTGATATCGCAGATTTCGGCGTTATCGGCGATCTCTTTAACGTCTTGCCGCAGGCTACGCAGGGCATCTCAGCGAAAAAGGGTTAATTACCGTCGTCAACTAGACTGCTCCAATGAGCGTCTACCTAGATCATGCGGCAACTACGCCGATGGCTGATGCTGCGATTGCAGCGATGACTAGCTCACTCTCCAAGATCGGCAACCCTTCTTCACTTCACACACAGGGGCGCGCGACGCGTAAAGATGTAGAAGATGCGCGCGAAGTAATTGCCAAGGCCGTTGGCGCGTTGCCTTCCGAAATTATCTTTACCGGTTCTGGAACCGAAGCAGATAACGCGGCAATAAAAGGTTTGTTCTGGAAATCTGGCAAGAAAGTAATTGTGATCAGCGCCGTTGAACACCACGCGGTTCTAGATCCGGCGCGCTGGTTGGTCGAACATGAGGGCGCAGAGCTAATTGAAATTCCCGTCACCAAGACAGGTCTCATTGATTTAGATTTCCTAAAAGAGTTAATCACAAAGCGCGGCAACGAGATCGCTTTGATTTCAGTTATGCACTCCAATAACGAGACTGGTGTAATTCAACCGGTTGGCGAAGTTGTAAAGATCGCCGGAGATATTCCAGTTCACACTGATGCGGTTCAATCATTTACCAAGACGCCACTTTCTTATAAAGATCTCGGCGTAATGTCGATGGCACTTAGTGCACATAAAGTTGGTGGACCACTTGGCATCGGAGTCCTAGTGCTTCGTCGCGCCATTGAAATTCCTGCGCTCTTGCATGGCGGGGGACAAGAGCGCGAAATTCGCAGCGGAACTTTAAATGCGCCATCGATCGTCGCCTTTGCCGCAGCTGTAGAAAGTTCAAATTACGATTCTGCGCGAGTAAGTGCCCTACGCGATCGATTTGAAAGTGGGCTACGCGCGTCAGTGCCTGATGCTTATATAAATGGTGTGGATGCACCGCGCCTGCCTGGAATCACTAACGTCACCTTCCCCGGAACACAGAGCGATTCTCTTCTCTTGTTAATGGACTCTGAAAAAGTTTCTTGCTCAACAGGTGCGGCTTGTAGCGCAGGCGTGCACCGTCCTAGCCATGTCTTACTTGCGATGGGCCACACCGAAATAACTGCACAATCTTCACTACGTTTTTCTTGCGGCGCCACCTCAACCGAATCCGATATCGATTTCGCCTTATCTGTCCTTCCCACCGTTATTAATCGCGGCAGAGCGGCGGCCTCCAAATGAAGATAATCGCAGCGATGAGCGGTGGCGTTGACTCTGCAGTTGCAGCAGCGCGCGCAGTTGAAGCAGGACACGAAGTAATTGGTGTGCATTTAGCTTTAGCTTCAAACCCACAGAAGTATCGCTCCGGTGCGCGCGGTTGTTGCACCATTGAAGATTCACATGATGCTCGTCGCGCCGCCGACAAGATCGGCATTCCTTTCTATATCTGGGATATGGCCGAAGAATTTCATCAAGGCGTTGTTGAAAACTTCCTCGCCGAATATGCAGCAGGTCGCACACCTAACCCATGTCTGCGTTGCAACGAGAAGATTAAATTTGCCGCAGTGCTTGATCGCGCAAAGGCGATGGGATTTGATGGCGTTGTTACTGGACACTATGCGCGCACCCAAGAAGGTCCGATGGGTCGCACCCTGCACCGCGCGATTGATCCGCTAAAAGATCAATCTTATGTTTTAGCAGTTTTAAACACCGAACAAATTAGCGGTGCGATATTTCCATTAGGCGATACTGAAAAAGTTGATATCCGCATTGAAGCCGAAGCCCGTGGGTTAGCAGTTGCTCAAAAGCCCGATAGCCACGATATTTGTTTTGTTCCATCCGGTGATAACGCAGGTTGGCTGCGCGATCGTTTAGGAAGTGAAACAGGTTCGATCGTTGATCAATCGGGCACAAAGATCGGCGAACATAAAGGCGCTTACACATACACAATCGGCCAACGCAAAGGTTTGGGACTTACCGTTCCAACTGCCGATGGTTCACCACGCTTTGTATTAAAGATCGAACCTGTTACAAATACTGTCGTTGTCGGATCACGTGAAGAGCTAGCGGTGAGCCAATTGCAAGGTGAGAAAACAATTTGGTGCGGTCCAGCCATTGATGAGAAACCACTTCGCGGTTTTGTTCAGGTTCGCGCCCATGGCGCACCTCTTGATTGCACTTATTACTACTCAGATGGCCGTTTGGTTGCAGATTTAGATAAGCCGCTACTTGGTATCGCCAATGGCCAAGCGATGGTTATTTACGATGGTGATCGCGTAGTGGGTTCAGCAACAATTTGCGAGAGCACATGAGCAACCAAGCACGCCACCGTATTACCGAGTTAACAAATGAAATCCGCGATCACCAATTTAAATATTATGTTTTAGATGCTCCAACAATTACCGATGCGCAATTTGATGCGCTGCTAAAAGAGTTAGGGGCGCTAGAAGCCAAACATCCTGAGCTCCTTGCGCCTGATTCACCATCACTAGGCGTTGGTGGGGGATTTGCCACAACTTTTGATCAACACGATCACATCGAGAAGATGATGAGCCTTGATAACGTCTTTGATACTCAAGAGCTTGCCGCTTGGTTTGATCGCGTTGAAAAAGAGATCGGCGAAACCTCTTACCTCTGCGAGTTAAAGGTAGATGGCCTTGCGATCAACTTACTCTTTGAAGATGGCCAGTTAACTCGTGCGCTTACCCGCGGTAACGGTGTTACCGGTGAAGATGTAACGCTGAACGTTAAAACTATTAAGGGTTTGCCACATTCTCTTAGCGGCAAGAAAGTGCCAACGCGTATTGAAGTTCGTGGTGAGGTCTTTTTCCCACTGGCAGCCTTTCAAGAGTTAAATGATGGTTTAGAAGAATCCGGTAAGTCACTCTTTGCCAATCCTCGAAATGCTGCCGCTGGTTCACTTCGCCAGAAAGATCCACGCGTTACGGCATCTCGCCCACTTAGCGTTGTTGTTCATGGAATCGGTGCACGTGAAGGACTTACCTTTACCGAACAATCTGCAGCCTATGAAACTTTAAAAGGCTTAGGGCTACCTACAAGTGAGCGTTTTAAAGTCTGCGGATCGCGCGCTGAAGTTGAGAAATTCATTGAGTATTACAACGAACATCGCCACGATGTTGAGCATGAGATCGATGGAGTTGTTATCAAAGTAGATTCAATTGCAGAACAAGAAAAACTTGGGTTTACATCTCGCGCACCGAAGTGGGCGATCGCTTATAAGTATCCGCCGGAAGAAGTCACCACAAAGTTATTAGATATCAAGGTCAGCGTTGGTCGCACAGGCCGTGTAACACCTTTTGCATATATGGAACCTGTCAAAGTTGCTGGATCAACGGTTACCAATGCGACCTTGCATAACGCGCAAGAAATCGAACGCAAAGGTGTTTTGATTGGCGACGTTGTAATTATTCGTAAAGCTGGCGATGTAATCCCGGAAGTCCTTGGCCCAGTTCTTGATAAGCGCACCGGTAAAGAGCGCGCCTTCGTTATGCCAACGCAATGTCCTGATTGCGGTTCTGCGCTGCGTGCGATCACTGAAGGCGATGTTGATATTCGTTGCCCAAATACCCAGAGCTGTCCGGCGCAGTTACGTGAGCGCATTTACTACATCGGCTCACGCGCCGCGCTAGATATTGATGTGATGGGTTATGAAGCAGCAAACGCGCTATTAACAGATGCGATCATCGTTGATGAATCAGATCTATTTGGTTTAACAACAGAGAAGTTAATGCGCTCTGAATTCTTTACCAAGAAAGATGGCAGCGCGGGAAAGAATATTGAAAAGTTACTGGCCGCTCTGGAAGAGGCGAAGTCACGTCCACTTTGGAGGGTAATAGTTGCGCTCTCTATTCGCCACGTAGGACCAACGGCTGCGCAAGCGTTAGCAAATACCTTTGGCGATATGCACGCGATCGCTAAAGCAGACGCGCAAGAGCTTGCTGACATTGATGGCGTCGGTGAAACTATTGCGCAATCAATCATCGAATGGTTTGCCGTTAATTGGCACCGCGAAATTATTAAGAAATGGGAGAAGGCCGGAGTATTAATGCAGGCGCAAGCGGCTGCAGATCTTCCGCAAACTTTGGCAGGGCTTACCTTTGTTGTTACTGGCGGGCTAGAGAAATTCACACGCGATTCGATCGCCGAAACAATTACCGCCCACGGCGGAAAACCTGCAAGTTCGGTCTCTAAGAAAACAGATTATGTCTTGGTCGGCACAGATCCCGGATCTAAGTTGGCCAAGGCCCAAGAACTCGGCGTCACCATCATCGATGAGGCGCGCTTTTTAGAATTACTAGACGGGCGGGGGTAGTCTGTACCCATGATTAACCAATCGGCTTTGACCAACCTAGCCTCTGAAACCGTACGCGAACTTCCTGCATCTCCTGTTGCTTTCGGCGTCGGCACATTTATCGTCTTTGTAGTCTTTCTCTATCTAGTACTTCGTCTAGATCAATAATTTTTCTCACTAGGGAAATTTCATTTGGCAAAGATCGCTATCTACGGCGGAACATTTGATCCTATTCATTTAGGTCACCTTCACGTAATTACCGAACTATTAACTCGCGAGATAGCAGATCGAATTCTTTTAGTTCCAGCAGGACAGCCCCGCTTGCGAGATCAAGAACCAGTTGCAGCAGGTTCAGATCGTCGCGCAATGTGCCAGGCAGCGTTAAAGGATTTAGCTCCTGAAATTGCTAGCCGCGTAGAAGTAAATCCAATTGAAATTCTGCGCTCCGGCCCGAGTTACAGCATCGATACCGTCTTCGCTGTTGCCCAGACTTATCCGGGAGATCAAATACTTTTGATTTTAGGCACAGATGCCTTTAGCAAGATCGCAGATTGGCATCGCAGCAAAGAATTACAGGATATGGTCGACTTCATTGTTATCGATCGCCCAGACTTTCCAGGTTCGCCGAATCTGGATATCAATGCGCTCAACGTATCTGCAACTGCGGTACGCGCTGGTGAGATAGAAAGTGTTTCACCGCAGGTAGCCGCTTATATAAAGGAGCACAACCTCTATGCCAGCAAGTAAGAGCGTTACAGAGTTAACTCAAGTTGCAGCCCGCGCTGCTGCCGAAAAATTTGGCACAGAGATGATCGCCATTGATCTTTCAGATCAGATGGTTCTCTCAGAAGTATTTCTCATTATTACCGGTGCAAATATCCGCCAAGTCGATGCCATTGCAGATGAGGTTGAAGAAAAACTCCGTTTGATTGGTGAGAAGCCGGCCCGCCGTGAAGGCACCGACGAATGGGTGTTGCTTGATTATTCAGATCTAGTTGTGCATATCCAAAGTAGCGAACTACGCCGTTATTACATGCTCGATCGCCTCTGGAATGATTGCCCAACAATTGAACTCGATGTCGTAAAGGAAACTGTGGCAGATGGCAGGTAAGAACAATCGCATTCTTCTCTGGCGCCATGGCCAGACTGATTGGAACGTTGTAAACCGTTTTCAGGGACACTCTGATATCGAGTTAAATAGCGTTGGAATTTATCAAGCGCAGCTTGCCGCACCGATTATTGCCGTCATGGAACCAACTGCAATTTTAAGTAGTGATCTATCACGTGCTCGCGTTACCGCATCAAAACTTGGCGAGATCGTAAATATGGAAGTACTAGTTGACGAACGTTTACGTGAAACCAACGGCGGACACTGGGAAGGTAAGACCGGCGCTGAAAATCGCGCGGCAGATTTAGAAAATTTTGTGCGTTGGATCGATGGCAACGATAACCCTGCTGGAACTATTGGTGAGAGTCGGAGCCAAGTTGCAGCTCGCGCAAGTGCAGCAATCGATGAGTTCTTAGGCGATAAAGAGAATCAATTAATTGTTGTTGCAACTCACGGCGGTACTGCGCGTTGTTTAATCGGTCATTATCTACATCTACCGATGGCGCATTGGGGAAAGATCGGTGGGCTTTCAAATGCGCGCTGGTCTATTTTGCAGACTAGCCCTAAGGGTTGGCACTTAGCCGAACATAACGCCGGCTCTATCTTGGAGCCAGTATTCGGTGAAGAATCTGGCGCTGATGTGCCAGATCACGTGCGCTAGAGTTACCCTCTCGTACAGCACGGGGATATGGCGCAGTTGGTAGCGCGCTTCCATGGCATGGAAGAGGTCAGGGGTTCGAATCCCCTTATCTCCACTCAATTTATTTAAAATATTTAATTTAAATGAAAAGAATGGAAAGTAAATGTCTATCGTCACCACAATTCCACGTGGCTGGAGCGCATCTGACATTGGTGATCTCACCGGTAAATCATTCTTAATCACAGGTGGCACCAGCGGTATCGGTAAAGAGACTGCGCTTGAACTTGCTCGTGCGGGCGCCCACGTAACAATCACTGCACGTGATGCTGCAAAAGGCGCTGCAGTTGTCGCTGAGATCGCTAGAGAACGCGTTGATTTTAAGCTACTTGATTTAGCAGATCTGGCATCAGTTAAGAAATTTGCCAAGGAATTTACCAAACCCATTGATGTTTTAATTCTTAACGCTGGCGTTATGGCTACGCCATTTTCGCTAAGTAAAGATGGCTTTGAATTGCAGATGGGTACTAATCACTTAGGCCACTTTGCGCTAGCTGGTTTACTTCGTGACAAGGTGAGCGAAAGAGTTGTCGCCGTATCTTCACAGATGCATCGCGCCGCCCGTATCTCTGGCATGAGTTCAGATGATCTGCGCAATCGCGCCCGCGGAATTGGCGCATATAACCCTTGGTCGGCATATGCCTTAAGCAAACTCGCTAACTTACTTTTCATCCATGAATTCGAGCGTCGCAGTAGTCGCAATAATTGGAATATCGAAGCAGTGGCTGCGCACCCAGGCTATGCCGCAACAAATTTAATTAGCGGGGCAACTGTGCAAGATCGCGCTGGCGCACTTGCCAATACATTATTTGCACAGAGCGCCGGACGTGGTGCGCTACCAACGCTCTGCGCCGCAACTTATCCGGGGCTATATGGCGCCTCATATATTGGACCAGATGGATTTATGGAGATGCGCGGATATCCAAAGCTCACCCGCGCCGCTGCAATTGCATACGATCAACAATTAGCGGCGCAATTATGGAGCGTTAGCGAAGAATTGACTGGCGTTACTTGGGGCTAAAGCCCGATAAACTAAGTTAATGACCACTCCACGCGATGAACAAACGCATGCTGCGTATGACTTCGCCTATGTGCAGGAAAAGTGGCTTCCAGTTTGGGACAAGTTAGAGCCATTTAAATCAGGTCGCACAGACGATAAGCGCCCTAAGAAATATGTCTTAGATATGTTTCCTTATCCATCCGGTGATCTACACATGGGCCACGCTGAGGCATATGCACTTGGCGATGTAATCGCGCGTTACTGGATCCAAAAAGGTTTTAACGTCATGCACCCAATCGGTTGGGATGCCTTCGGTCTACCAGCGGAAAACGCTGCTATTAAGCGCAATGAAGATCCGCGCATTTGGACCTACGAAAACATCGCAACGCAGAAAGCATCGATGCGCCGTTATGCCTGTTCTTTCGATTGGGATCGCGTCTTTAACACTTGCGATCCTGAGTACTACAAATGGAACCAATGGTTATTTATCGAACTTCACAAGCGCGGACTTGCTTACCGTAAAGATAGCGCCGTTAACTGGTGCCCAGGTTGCCAGACAGTTCTTGCCAACGAGCAAGTAGTTGCTGGCCTTTGCGAACGTTGTGACACTGCCGTTACCAAGAAGAAGTTAAATCAGTGGTATTTCAAGATCACTGATTACGCCGATCGTTTGCTCGATGATATGAAAGAGCTCGAAGGTAAGTGGCCAGATAAAGTCCTTACGATGCAGCGCAACTGGATCGGTCGCTCTCAAGGTGCCAACGTTAACTTCGTTATTGAAGGCCGCACAGAACCTGTAACGATTTACACAACCCGCCCAGATACTTTGTACGGCGCTACCTTTATGGTCGTTGCTGTTGACTCAGAACTTGCGGCAGAACTTGCTAGTGGCACACCTGCCGAAAGTGAATTTAAAACTTATCTCGAATCTGTAAAGGCTGCCTCTGATATTGATCGCCTGGCAACAGATCGCCCAAAGAGCGGTGTCTTCTTGCAACGTTATGCGATCAACCCAGTAAATGGTGAGAAGTTACCGATCTGGGCATCTGATTATGTTTTAGCCGATTACGGAACTGGCGCGATCATGGCCGTTCCAGCGCACGATCAACGCGACTTAGATTTTGCTCGCGCCATGAAACTTCCTGTGCGCGTTGTTGTGCAGAGCGATGAAGAAGATCCAACTGCTTCAGGCGTTGCAACTACTGGTGATGGAAAGCTAATTAATTCAGGCTCACTTGATGGACTTAATAAAGTAGATGCGATCACTGCAATCAATAAGCAGTTGGAGGCAGATGGACTCGGAAAATCTGCACGTAACTACCGTCTGCGTGATTGGCTCGTTTCACGCCAGCGTTACTGGGGCACACCTATTCCAATCGTTCACTGCGAAAAGTGTGGCGAAGTACCAGTTCCAGCAGATCAATTACCTTTAACGCTTCCTGATGCTAAAGGTCTTGATCTAAAGCCAAAGGGTCAATCACCACTTGCTGCAGCAACAGATTGGGTTAATACCTCTTGTCCAAAGTGTGGCGCAGCAGCGCTTCGCGATACCGACACCATGGATACCTTCGTAGATTCCTCTTGGTACTTCCTGCGTTATCCATCTTCAACTAACCATAACGAACCATTCTCGCGCGCCGATATCGATACTTGGTTGCCAGTTGATCAATACGTTGGCGGCGTTACTCACGCAATCTTGCACCTACTTTATTCACGCTTCTTCACAAAAGTTCTGCATGACATCGGAATGCTCGGCTTTACCGAACCATTTACCCGCCTGCTCAATCAAGGCATGGTTGTAATGGATGGCTCTGCAATGTCTAAATCTCGCGGCAACTTGGTTCGCCTCTCGGATGAACTTGAAAACCACGGCGTAGATGCGATTCGTTTATCTATGGTCTTCTCAGGTCCACCTGAAGATGATGTCGATTGGTCTGATGTTTCACCATCTGGTTCTGTTAAATTCTTAAGTCGCGCTTGGCGTTTATCAGGTGATGTCACATCAAAGCCTGGCGTTGACTTCGCAACTGGCGATATCGCACTACGCAAAGCAACTCATAAAGCCTTGCATGATGCCGCATTCGCTGTTGAATCCTTCCGCTTTAACGTTGCCATCGCGCGTGTTATGGAGTTAGTAAATGCAACGCGTAAGGCGATTGATTCAGGACCAGGTGCTGCAGATCCTGCAGTGCGCGAAGCCGTTGAAGCAATTGCGATCATGCTCTCACTTGTTGCTCCATTTACCGCTGAAGAAATGTGGGATCGCCTAGGCCATAAGCCAGCGATTGCAACTGCCGGATGGCCAGTTGTGGATGAAAAGCTATTGGTTGCAGATGCAGTTGAAGCCGTTATTCAGATCAATGGCAAGATCAAAGAACGCATCGAAGTTCCACCAACCATTACCGATTCTGAGATCGAAGCGCTGGCTCTGTCCCACCCAACAATTGCCGCTGAGTTAAATGGTGCAACACCGAAGAAAGTTATCGCGCGCGCTCCAAAGATCGTCAATATCGTTATTTAGCCACAGCCCAATTAACTTCTTAACGGAGAAAAGTTAAAGCCCTGCACAATCTGGGCTATGAATTCCATACTTGAAAACTTTCGCTCCTGGTGGAGCCATATCTCCTTCACCTCGCCCCAGAAACGCTCACTGCTCGCGCTTTCTGCAATTGTTGTTGCAACATCTGCTTTCTTTGTTGTTCGCGGTACATCTCAGGAAATTGAAGTCGTTGCACCTGAATTAACTATGGTCGAAAGCGTTGCACAGGTAACCGTTGATGTTGCTGGCGCTGTTACAAAACCCGGCGTTTACTCACTGCCAATTAATTCGCGAGTAATCGATGCGATAAAGGCGGCCGGCGATACCGTTAAAGGCGCTGATGTTTCAGATATAAATCTGGCGCGCATCATTAAAGATGGCGAACAGGTTTATATTTATCCACCACAGAAAGGTGGCAGCGCTGCACGTGTATCACCACAGCGCACCAAGGCGAAGGTAACTGGCCCAATCTCGTTAAATCGCGCTAGTGCAAAAGAGCTCGAATCACTTGATGGAATCGGCCCTGTTCTTGCCGCCCGCATCGTTGCCTATCGAAAAATAAACGGACCGTTCTTAACAGTTGAAGATCTGCTTAAGGTCTCTGGGATAGGCACGGCAAAGTACGGACAATTTAAAGAGAAGTTACGCGTCTAATTGATTACCGCGCCTTAGCTTTAGGAGGGGCGGTTTGGGTTGGTGCACTTACGCAAAGTTGGATGGCGCCGTGGCGAATTTCTCTCGGCGCCATCTGCTTTGTTCTGTTGGCACTTTCACAGAAGAAGCGGCGAGTAATTGTTCTGGTAATTGCGCTGACCTTGGGTTCAGTGGTGATGTCGATGCGTCAGCAGAGTCTGGAATCAAGTGCGGTTGCAAATTACTTTCAAAGCACTGTTGAAGTAAGGGCGCTAATAACTACCGATCCACAGCGCACAGCAAAGCGGGTAAGCGGACAGAACTTCTTGCCACCGAGTTATAGCTTTTTGGCATCGCTACGGCAGATTGATAGTGGCAGCGAAAAATTCAATCTGCGAACTCCAGTGCGGATTATTACCTCCGATAAGAGCGTGGTTGGCTTGCTTCCAGGTCAGTGGATTTCTTTAAGCGCCAGTGTCTTAGAGAGTAAAGAGGCGCGCACTGGTGCGCTCTTGATTGCACGCGGTTCGGTTACAGCAACTACCGAAGCAAGTTCATGGGCAAAATCTTTAGCGGCGATCCGTTTAGGACTTCGCAACGCAAGTGGTTCAGGAGATGGCGCATCGCTTATCCCCGGAATGGTTCTGGGGGATACCTCACTGCAGAGCGATCAATTCAAGAGCGATATGCGTAGATCTGGGTTAACGCATCTAGTAGCAGTAAGTGGTGCCAACTTTGCGATCGTTTCGGCATTTGTCTTATGGTGCATGCAATTTCTCTTTCGCAGTATGCGCTTTCGCATTATTGCCACTGCGATCGCGCTTATTTGTTTTATCGCACTGGTTCGTCCTTCACCATCCGTTCTGCGTGCTGCAGCAATGGCTGCGGTATTACTTATCTCTTATGGAACCAGGCGCGGTGCTGATTCATTGCCGGCGTTGGGATTTGCGATCGCACTTGTTGTAGTTGGCGATCCCTGGCAGGCGCGCGAACCAGGTTTTGCACTCTCAGTTCTAGCAACTGCAGGGCTGCTGCTCTATGCCCCGCGGGTTACCAATTTCTTTGCACGAGGTGTTCCGAAGTTATTGGCGCAAGCTGCTGCACCACCGATTGCAGCGATGGTCTTCTGCGCACCTGTCATCGTTGCTTTGTCGGGCTTTCTATCTCCCGCATCCTTGTTTGCAAATCTCTTTGCCGCACCTGCCGTTGCACCGATAACTATCACCGGCTTTATCGCAGCGCTGATTTCACCACTCTTTCCGCAACTTTCTACCTTGCTAATTACCTGCGTTAAACCTTTAGCGATCTGGATCGCCTGGGTTGCTGATTGGGCCGCTGGTTATCGCGTCTTAACTCTGCAGAAAGGTTTGATTGGTTTTCTAGTTATTGCAGTAGTTATTGCCCTCTTTTTGCTAGCGCCAAAGCGGTTGGTAGTAACTGTTGTTGTATTAGTGCTGAGCCTTTCTTACATGCAACGTTTTCCAGCAGGGCAGTGGCAGGTTGCTAATTGCGATATCGGACAAGGCGATGGCGCCGCGATTAACTTAGGCAACCACCGCGCAATAGTGATTGATACCGGTCCCGACCCAGAGTTGATTGATCGTTGTTTAAAACAACTCGGTGTTCGCGAGATTCCGCTTTTGATAATTACCCATGGCCATGCAGATCACATCGCGGGTTGGCCAGGTGTAACCAAGGGGCGCAAGATTGGCCTGACTTGGTATCAAAATGTAAAGCGTGGTGCACGTGCGCAATTGCAAAGCACGCAAGGCCCAGTTGATATTGAAGTCTTATGGCCAGATTCTGGAAGTTACGATCCCAATAACTCAAGTATCGCGGTGCGAATTACAACTAAGGATTACACCTTATTTGCAGGTGGCGATATGGAGCCGTTATCGCAAAGCATGATCGCATCGACTACACGCGAAGTAGATATCTATAAAGTCTGCCATCACGGTTCGGCTTATCAAGATGAGATCTTTACCAAGGCGCTTTCGCCACAAGTTGCGATGATTAGCGTTGGCGCGGGAAATAGTTATGGCCATCCAGCGCCTGCCACCCTTGAACTATTGGAGGCGACAGGCGCTAAAGTACTGCGTACCGACAGAGATGGCGCGATCGCAATTAGCGCCCGTAACCATCGCCTTAAGGTGCGAACCAGCAGATCGAAGTTAACCTTTCTCCGTTGGGAATGATTTTCTAAAATAATTTAAGTAGATGAGGAGCTGCGATGAACGATTTCTATCTCATCCTTGGCTCTGAAGCGGCGCTGGCAGATCGCGCGCTCTCTAAAATTTCTGCACAGTTAAAAGAGGAAAAAGCGGAAGTAACCACTATCTCGGCCGCAGATGCGATTGTCGGAGATATCTCTGATGCACTTGCCCCATCACTATTTTCTGAACGTCGCGCGCTGATCATTAAAGATCTGCAAGATCTACCTGAAGAATCTCGTGATGAAATAACTCGCTATCTGCCAGAGCCAGATGCCACAACCACGGTGATCTTTATCCATAAAGGCGGCGTAAAAGGCAAGGCGCTACTTGATGCGATTAAGAAAGTTAAGCCCGAAATAATTGCCTGCGAGCCGCTAAAGAAAGATGCTGAAAAAGAGCAATTTGTTAAAGAGCTATTTCTAGATTCTGGCCGCAAGGCATCACCTGGCGCAGTTGCAGCCCTTGTCGGTGCACTCGGCGGAGATATGCGCGAACTACAACAAGCAGTTTCCCAGATCGCACTCGATGCACCTGCGGGAGTAATTGATGAAAAATACATCGATGAATTCCACCAAGGCCGCGTTGAGACAACTGGCTTTGATGTTGCTGATGCAACTATTGATGGCAACTTACCAACTGCGTTGATTTCATTGCGCAGCGCAATTGAAACTGGCACAGATCCAGTAATGGTGACATCGGCAATCGCATCCGCACTTCGCAGCCTGGCAAAAGTTTCTGGTTCTGCCACCGGTGCTAAATCTTTCGAACTTGCCGGACAACTCGGTATGGCGCCTTGGCAGATTGATAAAGCCCGTCGCCAATTGCAAGGTTGGACACCGCGCGCACTTTCCAAGGCGGTTCAAGCGATCGCTCTGGCAGATGCACAGGTAAAGGGAGCAGCGACAGATCCGATCTATGCCCTCGAAAAAGCCTTGGCCACGATTACCGCCGCCCGCGCTGCTAGATAACTCCCAGATAAGTCCTAAGTCAGGCGGGGATTTCAACTCAATTTGAGCCTGCGCCCCCTGCGCTGATAACCTACGCCTCTGCTGAGATTACCAAAAGGGTCATCCAAGCTTTAAACGTTCGGAGTAATACACGTGGCAAATATCAAGTCGCAGATCAAGCGCGTTAAGACCAATAACAAGGCGCAAGCTCGCAACAAGTCTGTCTCTTCATCTGTAAAGACCGCTGTTCGCAAATTCCGCGAAGCAGTCGTAAAGGGCGATGCAGCAACAACCACGACTGAACTCCGCGCCGCTTCAAAGGCTCTAGATGTTGCAGTAGCAAAGGGTGTTGTTCACCGTAACACTGCAGCAAATAAGAAGTCTTCAATGGCTAAGGCAGCTGCCAAAGCCGGCGCTCGTTAATTTTCTTTCCACCAGAATTAAAGCCCAAGTTAAGTTAGAGGTCGCATAAGTGCCTGCAATTCCAATTGCCAAGGCTCCGCAACCGGCAGCGACAAACCCCGCGCAGATACGTAACTTCTGCATCATCGCCCATATCGATCACGGCAAATCAACGCTGGCAGATCGCATGCTCGGCATCACCGAAGTTGTAGAAGCTCGCAATATGCGCGCGCAATATCTAGATCGCATGGATATCGAACGCGAACGCGGCATCACCATTAAATCGCAAGCGGTCCGTCTGCCATGGCGCAGCGGTATCGATGGCCAGGAATACATCCTCAATATGATCGATACTCCTGGGCACGTTGACTTTACCTACGAAGTTTCGCGCTCGCTCGCAGCATGCGAAGGCGCAGTGTTGCTCGTGGATTGCGCCCAAGGAATCGAAGCGCAGACTCTTGCCAACCTTTACTTGGCGATGGAGAACAACCTAACGATTATTCCTGTTCTAAATAAGATCGATCTCCCAAATGCGCAGCCCGAAAAGTTTGCGGCAGAACTTGCCCGCTTAATCGGTTGTCAACCAGAAGATTGCTTACGTGTATCTGGAAAAACTGGCGATGGCGTTGCCGACCTTCTAGATCAAATCGTTGCACAGATTCCCGCACCAGTTGGCGATGCCAACGCACCTGCGCGCGCACTTATCTTCGACTCTGTATATGACTCATATCGCGGTGTGGTTACCTATGTTCGCGTTATCGATGGACGCCTTAATCCACGCGAACAGATTCAAATGTTCTCAACTGGCGTTCGACATGAAGCACTTGAAGTCGGCGTTATCTCACCAGAGCCACTACCAAGTAAAGGTTTAGGCGTTGGCGAAGTAGGTTATTTAATTACCGGTGTAAAAGATGTTCGACAGTCACGTGTTGGTGACACTGTCACTAACTATCAAAACCCAACAAAGACCGCACTTGCTGGTTATAAAGATCCCAAGCCAATGGTCTTCTCTGGTCTCTTCCCACTAGATGGCGCAGATTTTCCTTTACTTCGCGATGCGCTAGATAAGTTGCAGTTAAACGACGCAGCCCTTGTTTATGAACCAGAGAGCTCTGCAGCACTTGGCTTTGGTTTCCGCTGCGGTTTCCTCGGTCTTTTGCATATGGAGATCGTGCGCGAGCGTCTAGAGCGCGAATCCGGAATCAGTTTGATTTCAACCGCCCCAAACGTGGTCTATCGCGTGATGCTAGAAGATGGCAAAGAATTTATCGTTACCAACCCGTCAGAATTTCCTGATGGCAAGATCAATTACGTCAAAGAACCGATCGTAAAGTGCACCATCCTTGCGCCATCTGAATACATCGGCACAATCATGGAGCTCTGCCAAGAACGTCGCGGCACGATGCAGGGGATGGATTACATCTCGGAAGATCGCGTGGAAATTCGCTACACCTTGCCACTTGCTGAAATTGTCTTCGATTTCTTCGATCAGCTAAAGAGCCGCACCAAGGGTTATGCCTCACTTGATTACGAAGAACTCGGTGACGAAGAAGGCAATCTCGTTAAGGTCGATATCTTGCTCCAGGGCGAGGCAGTAGATGCCTTTAGCGCAATCGTTCACCGCGATAAGGCTTACTCATATGGCGTAATGATGACCGGCAAACTTCGCGAACTTATTCCGCGCCAACAGTTCGAAGTTCCTATTCAAGCCGCTATTGGTTCACGCATCATCGCGCGCGAGAGCATCCGCGCGATCCGTAAAGATGTTCTTGCTAAGTGTTACGGTGGAGATATTTCTCGTAAGCGCAAACTTCTGGAAAAGCAGAAGGAAGGTAAGAAGCGCATGAAGATGGTGGGACGCGTTGAAGTTCCGCAAGAAGCCTTCGTTGCAGCCCTTGCCACAGATGCTGATATCGAAAAGATTAAAGCCGCGCGTAAGCAAGACTGATCGTGCTCTCATTCTACGTACATATCCCGTACTGCATTAAGCGCTGCGGATATTGCGACTTCAATACCTACACACCTTCTGAACTCCAAGATGGCGCAACCCTTGAGATCGTCTCTAACGATTACATCGACGCAGTTTTGCGTGAGCTAGAGAGCGCTCCTAAAGATCAAGTTCCGACAATCTTCTTTGGGGGAGGTACGCCTTCGCTATTGCCGGCCCATGATCTCGGTCGAGTAATCACCGCGATCAAGGCGCGCAATGGTTTAACTGCTGATTGCGAGATAACACTTGAGGCAAATCCAGATTCAGTAACGCAAGAGAAGTTATCTGCCTATCTCGCCGCAGGTTTTAATCGCATCTCATTCGGTATGCAATCTGCGCAACCTCATGTTCTAGCGGTGCTTGATCGCACCCACAATCCGGCAAATGTAAAGCGCGCAGTTGATATGGCACGAGCTGCTGGATTTGAAAGCATAAGCGTTGATCTAATTTACGGAACACCTGGTGAATCACTGGAAGATTGGCGCAGCACCGTAACGGAGGCGCTATCGCTGGATATCGATCACATCAGCGCTTACGCGCTAATCGTTGAGACCGGCACCAAACTTGCGGCGCAGATCAAACGCGGTGAGTTAACTATGCCAAATGATGATCTGATGGCTGATATGTATTTGCTAGTTGATCAGATGTGTAACGCTGCAGGTTTGAATTGGTATGAACTATCTAACTGGGCAAAGCCTGGCAAAGAGTGCCTGCACAATATTGCGTATTGGAAGAGCGCTAATTGGTGGGGTCTTGGGCCGGGAGCGCATTCACATGTTGATCGCAAACGATTCTGGAATGTAAAGCATCCAACTGCTTACAAACAGAAGTTATTTGCTGGCGAATCACCAATTGCAGATTCAGAGGATTTAACAGTTGAACAATTACGTGATGAATCAATTATGTTGGCGATTCGGATGCGTACTGGTTTGGCGCTCTCGCTATTGACAGATAGTGCAAAAGAAAATTTAGAAGCATATAAATCATCGGGCCATCTAGAGTTAATTGAAGGTGCCTTCCAATTAACAGCACAAGGGCGGTTAATCGCCGATCGTTTAGTCCGAGAGGCGCTGGGCTAAGCGCCTGTAGTACCTTTAGCCCATGACTACTAGCGCAACGATCATCCTGGCATTTCTCGCCGTCGTATTTGTTATCTCTGGCCTTTCTAAAGCTAGCGGCAACGATAAGGGCCTATCTGGCACCCGCGATGTAAATGTTAAAGATGGAATCGCGCGCGTTATTGGCTTCTTCGAAGCGCTATTGGCACTTGGCTTAATTCTTGGCCTCAAGTGGAATTGGATGGCTTACTTCCCACTCGTTGGACTTTGGTTCACCATGGCCGGTGCAATATTTGTTCACTTCAAGGCAAATAAGGCAAAGACTGCATTCCCTGCCTTCTTCCTCTTAACTTTAATTTCTATCGCGCTAGTTTTGATCTAGAGACTAATAAGAGAAAAGAACTATAGAAAAAGCTATGCAATCACAACGCCGACTCGAGATTTTGCGCGCCATCGTTGATGAGTACGTAGCTACCCAAGAACCGGTTGGCTCTAAGGCGATTGCCGATAAGACATCGCTCGGGCTCTCGCCAGCAACAATCCGCAACGAGATGGCAGTTCTGGAAGATGAAGGGCTAATCACTCATCCGCATACATCTGCCGGACGTATTCCAACTGATCTCGGTTATCGCGTCTTCGTAGATAAGTTAGCAACGGTGAAGCCGATGTCATCTGCCGAACGCCGTGCGATTGAAACTTTTTTAGATGAAGCAAATAACTTGGATCAATTGATGAAGAGATCAGCCAAGTTGTTGGCAGATCTAACCAAGCAGGTTGCAGTAATTACCTATCCCATAACTGGCGAAGGCTCTGGTAGCGAAAAGATGACAATTTCTGGAACCGCGAACTTGGCCCGTTCTGGAGAAGATTTAGGAACATCTTTATCACCAATCCTTGAAGCATTAGAAGAACAAGTTGTTCTACTGCGCTTACTTGGCGATGCCAATGACACCGTTAAGGTGCGCATCGGCGGCGAACAGAGTGAAAGTAATTTACGTCAAACATCCCTTGTCACAGTTGGTTATGGCGCAGCGGAGTCTCCAGTTGGAGCGCTCGGTATTCTTGGGCCAACGCGTATGGATTACGCAGGCTCGATGGCAGCAGTCTCTGCAGTGGCTCGTTATGTTGGGCGCTACATTACGGAAGGCCCACAATAAATGGCTGATCATTACCAAACACTTGGCGTTGATCGTGGGGCAAGTTCAGACGAAATTAAAAAGGCTTATCGCAAAATTGCGCGCGAACTGCATCCCGATGTAAATCCTGATCCTGCAGTACAAGATAAATTTAAAGAAGTAACTGCCGCCTATGAAGTTTTAAGTGATCCGCAGAAACGTCAGTCATATGACATGGGCGGTTCTGGTTTCGGTGGTGGATTTGGTGGCGGTGGATTTAGCGACATCATGGATGCCTTCTTCGGTGGTGGCGGAAATCGAGGACCGCGTCCACGTATGCGCCAAGGACAAGATGCCTTAATCCGCGTTGAAGTTGATTTAAATGAAGCCTGCTTCGGAACTGAACGCGACATCTCGGTAGAAAGCGCAGTCGCCTGTACCAAGTGCAACGGACAGGGTTCTGCCGATGCTTCAGCACCTGCAATGTGTCAGGTATGTAAGGGTCGCGGCGAAACCCAACAAGTTCAGCGTTCCTTCTTAGGACAAGTTATGACTTCGCGTCCATGTTCTGCATGTCAGGGCTTTGGCAGCGTTATTCAAAATCCATGTCGCGAATGCGCTGGCGATGGCCGCGTACGCGCTCGTCAAAATATAAACGTCAAAATTCCCGCAGGTGTTGAAACCGGCAACCGTATTCAACTAGCCGGTCGTGGTGAAGTCGGAGCCGGTGGCGGACCTGCAGGAGATCTCTACGTTGAAATCGTTGAAGCAGAACACCCATTCTTAATTCGCGATGGCCACAACCTGCATTTAGCAATCGAAGTTTCATTTGCTGCAGCTTCTCTTGGTACCAAAGTTAAAGTTGAATGTTTAGATGGCGAGATCGAAGTAGAAGTTCGCGCCGGAACACAGAGCGGGGCAACGATCCCAGTTCGCGGCAAGGGTATGACCCGCCTGCGCGCTGCAACCCGTGGAGATTTAATTGTTCACGTTGAGGTGCAAACTCCACATAAGTTAAATCGCGAACAAGAAGAACTGCTCCGTAAATTTGCAGCAGCCCGTGGTGAAAAGCCTGGCGATGTAAAGATCAAGGGGCTTGAGCAAGGATTCTTTAGCAAATTTAGAGATGCCTTCGGTCGCTAATGCTTAGCCTCTTCTTCGTCGCCGATCTTCCTACGAAAGTGGGAAGTACTTACCAATTCGGGGGAGATGAAGCAGCGCACGCAATTCGCGTTCTTCGCACCCAAGTTGGAGATTCACTTGCTTTGTCCAGCGGACAAGGTGGTTGGTCGGTTGTAAAAGTTTTAACCGTTGGCAAGAAAGATATGACGGTGAAAGTCTTATCGACTGGTTATGAAGATAAGTTGTCTGTTGAACTACATGTCGCACAGGCGCTTACCAAGGGCGATCGCATCAAAGAATCTATCGAGTTAAATACTGCAGGCGGCGCCGATGTAATTCTGCTCTGGGCTGCGGCGCGTTCGATCGGTAAAGGCTCTCCCGATCTAATGCAGAAGTTAGCCACCACTGCGCGCGAAGCCAGTAAACAAACGCGTCGTAATCGAATTCCCTTTGTCATGGGCGTATTGGATGCCGCAAAGATTGCCGCCGAAATTCCAAATTATGATCTGGTAATTGTTTTGCACGAAGGCGCACAACGTAAATTTACTGAAGTGATTAAACCGGGTTCGAAGAAAGTTCTAGTCATCATTGGTCCAGAAGGTGGGCTAACCGATGAGGAAGTCGCGCTCTTTAGCAAAGCTGGTGCGCAAGTTGCACTACTAGGGCGCCCAATATTTCGTTCGGCTCATGCCGGAATGGCGGCGCTTTCTGGCTTAAACGCAGCTTTGAGAATTTGGTAAAGGTATAGTCGCGCTCATGGCACTTGATCCAAATTGCATCTTCTGCAAAATTATTGAGGGACAGATTCCAGCCGAGATTGTTTATCGCAGTGAGAACGTTGTTGCATTTAACGATTTGAATCCGCAGGCACCAACTCATGTGCTTTTGATTCCGACGGTGCATACTGAAAATGCGGCAGGTCTTGCCAAGATGTCACCAACGATTACCGCAGATCTTTTCACCGCAGCCGCCCATATCGCCGCCGAGCGCGAGCTAGATGGCTACCGCACCGTCTTTAATACCGGCGCAGATGCTGGGCAGACCGTCTTTCACGCTCATTTACATCTGCTGGGCGGGCGTGGGCTCGCTTGGCCACCCGGTTAAAAGTAGTATCAGCGATATATGGAACGCACTTTAATAACCGTCCCACCAGCGATTCCGATGGTCTCACTCATCGGAGCAAACGATGCCAACTTACGAGCGATCGAAGCGGCTTTCCCAAGCGTTAACATCACAGTTCGCAGTAACGAGATAACTCTGCGCGGACCACATATTGATTGCTTAGCAATTGAAAAGTTATTTGCTGAGATGTCCTTGGTTATTCGCTCTGGACAATCTCTAACAGTTGATGCAGTTGCACGCAGTATCGCAATGCTCGGCCAAGAACCTGCGGAAAGCCCTGCCGAAGTCTTATCTTTAAATATCGTCTCTAACCGCGGTCGCACCATCAGACCAAAGACGGCAAATCAGAAACACTATGTTGATGCGATCGAAGATAACACCATTACCTTTGGAATCGGCCCTGCCGGTACCGGTAAGACTTATCTAGCAATGGCGAAAGCGGTTGCCGCTTTGCAAGCGAAGAAGGTAAATCGAATAGTTCTAACGCGCCCAGCGGTTGAAGCCGGTGAGAGTTTAGGTTTTCTACCTGGCACTTTAAGCGAGAAGATCGATCCGTATCTGCGCCCGCTCTTTGATGCGCTGCACGACATGATCGATGTTGATTCGATTCCGCGCTTGATTCAGACCGGGGTTATCGAAGTAGCACCGCTGGCTTATATGCGTGGCCGTACCTTAAATGATTCATTTATTATCTTGGATGAAGCACAGAACACCACACCTGAGCAGATGAAGATGTTCTTAACGCGTTTAGGTTTTGGTTCCAAGATGGTCGTGACGGGCGATGTGACACAGATCGATCTTCCAAATGGAGCAAAGTCAGGGCTTCGCGTCATCACCGATATCTTGCAAGATATTGATGACATCGCATTTATGGAGTTAACTGCAGAAGATGTGGTTCGCCACCGCTTGATCGGCGATATCGTCAAGGCTTACGAGAAATTTGATGCGGCAAAAGCTGCACCTCGTAATATCCGAAACTCCTAATTTAAAACCACTTATGACTATAGAAATCACCAATAAATCTGGCGAACTCGTGCCCGCAGATCAAGTGCGTACCTTGCTTGGCCACAGCCTGGTGCAGTTAAAGCTAAACCCAGAATGCGAAGTTAACTTAGTTTTTGTAGATGAAAACGAGATGACTGAACTACATATTAAATGGATGGATGAACCAGGTCCTACCGATGTTCTCTCATTTCCTATGGATATGCCGGCAGCGCCAGGCGATGCGGTGACGCTCGGAGATATTGTGATTGCGCCAACTGTGGCAGCGCGCCAAGCAGCAACTGCTGGACACTCGGCCGAACACGAGATCTATATCTTGGCCGCGCACGGCTTGCTACATATCTTGGGTTACGACCATGCCAATAAGGAAGATGAAAAAGTTATGTTCGCCCTACAAGAAGATCTAGTTAAGAATTGGCAGGCAAGTGCATGAATGCGGTAAATATCAGCGCCATCGTTGCTCTAATTGCATTTGCCGGCTTTCTCGCCGCATCTGAATCAGCGCTGACTTCAATTTCACGCATCTTGATTGAAGAACTAGAAAGCAAGCGCGGGGGACACCTTCTAAAGAAGTACTCACAACATCCTTCGCGCTATTTAAATGTTCTGTTGCTTGTTCGCAAGATCTGCGAATTTTCTGCAGCCGCGCTTCTAGCAGTTGCGCTCTTGCGCGAATATTCATCTGCACAAGCGATGATCGCAACTGTTGTCATCATGGTTGTTCTCTCATATGTGGTCGTCGGCGTTGGTCCACGCACCTTGGGTCGCCAGCAACCACATAAATGGGCGCGCGCCGGAATATCTGTTGCCTACTTCTTGGCCTTTATCTTGGGTCCAGTAACAAACTTGCTCATTGCGATCGGTAACGCGATAACTCCAGGTAAGGGTTTTCGTGGTGGTCCATTTACCAATGAAGCAGAGCTTCGCGATCTAGTAGATCAAGCGCACGAGCGCGGTTTAGTGGAATCAGATGAGCACGAGATGATCCACTCGGTATTTGAACTCGGCGATACCTTGGTGCGCGAACTCATGGTTCACCGCACAGATATGGTCTGGATTGAAGGCGATAAGACTCTGCGCCAAGCGCTCTCACTTGCCCTTCGCAGCGGTTATTCACGCGTTCCTGTCGTCGGTGAAAACCTCGACAAGATTATTGGCATTGCCTACGTTAAAGATTTAGCAAAGCGTGCACTCGATCACCATGAAGCAGAGACCACTGAAAAAGTTGAGCAACATATGCGCCCAGCCGTCTTTGTTCCCGAGATCAAGATCGCGGCTGAACTTCTGAAAGAGATGCAGCGCGATCAGATCCACTTGGCGATTGTGGTTGACGAGTACGGCGGTACCGCCGGAATCATCACGATCGAAGACATTATTGAAGAGATCGTCGGTGAGATCACCGATGAATTCGATGATGGCGATGAAGCATTTACTTGGATCAATGAAGATAAGGCGCGCGCGAAGGCAACGCTACATATTGAAGATCTAGCCGATGAGTTAAAGATCGAGATCGATAAAGAAGACTTTGAAGATGTCGACACTATTGGTGGCTTGATGGCACAGAAGCTCGGGCGAGTTCCGATCGCGGGCAGCACAATTTCTATGCTGGGTTGGTCGATTACATCTGAGCGTCCAGTTGGTCGCCGTCGTAAAATAAGTTCGGTAATAATTGAGCGAGTTAAAAATGGCGAGGTTGATGAACATGAGTAATTCAGATTCAACTAACCTCTTTGAAAATCCAGAAGATCAAAAGTTAGCAACTCTTGCTACATCAACTTTGGCACGCTCTGGTGCTAAACAAGCTGCCGCTCTGCGCGATTCAACAGGGCGTACCTATGTTGCAATAAATGTGGCATCACCTGAATTAACTCTCGATGCAGTTGAAGCGGTATTTGTTGTCGCCTTGGCATCACAGATTTCTGGAATTGAAGGCGTTGTCTATGCAGGTTTGCCCGATGCCAAAGTTGCGGTAATCAAGGAACACTCAGCGCAAGCAACGCTCTTTCATATCGATGCAAGTGGAAGTGTGACAAGGGCGTAAGATAGCCCAATGCGTATTGTTCGCTTCTCACCAGGTCCTGAATCAGGTTTAGGTACCGACCCGTTATTCGGCATCCTCGAAGATGACAATCAGATCAGCGTTATCTCAGGCGATCCGATCTATCACGGCGTTACCAAGACAGCGGCAAAGGTCGAGCTAACTAAGGTTCGCCTGCTTGCTCCAGTTATTCCGCGCAGCAAGATCGTTGCCGTCGGAAAGAACTACGCCGATCATGCAAAAGAGATGGGCTCAGAAGTTCCGAAAGAACCAATCATCTTCTTGAAACCTAATACCTCTGTCATTGGCCCGGGCGACACCATTGTTTGGCCCGCTATGGCGCCAACAATTGATTACGAAGCAGAGCTAGCAGTTGTTATCGGTCGCGTCTGTAAAGATGTGCCAAAAGAGCGCGTACATGAAGTTATTTATGGTTACACCTTGGCCAATGATGTTACCTGCCGCGAACTTCAGAAGAGCGATGGCCAATGGGCGCGCGCTAAAGGTTTTGATACCTTCTGCCCAATCGGACCTTGGATTGAAACTGATTTTGTTCCTGGCACGCAAAGAATTTTCTCTAAGGTAAATGATGAAATCCGCCAAGATGCAACCTTGGATCAGATGATCTTTAGCGTTGCCGATATCGTGGTCTTTGTTTCACAGGTCATGACCCTTTTGCCGGGCGATGTAATCATCACTGGAACCCCAGCAGGAATTGGACCGCTCATCGAACGTGGCAACGTCGTTGTCGGAATCGATGGACTTGGCCAACTAGCAAATAAGGTGAGTGCAAAACCGTGAGTACTAATACAACTGTTAAAAAGGTAAAAGTACGTTTCGCACCTTCACCAACTGGCGACCTACACGTCGGAAATATCCGTACCGCCCTTTTTGATTGGGCTTACGCACGCCACACAGGTGGCACATTCTTATTCCGTATTGAAGATACCGATACAACTCGCGTTACCGATGAATATATCCAAGCAGCGATCGATACTCTGAAATGGCTCGGCTTGAATTGGGATGAGGGTCCAGAAGTCGGTGGCGAAAATGGCCCTTACTTACAATCGCAGCGTTTAGATATCTACGCACACTGGGCGCAGAAGTTTCTTGATCAGAAAGATGCTTACCACTGCTACTGCTCACCAGATGAGTTAGAGGCTGTGCGTGAGGCACAACGCGCTGCAAATGTGGCACCTGGTTACAACGGCCACTGTCGCGAGCTAACTGCTGATCAAATCGCAGCGTATAAGGCGCAGGGTCGCGAAGCAGTTGTCCGTATGCGCATGCCTGATGGCTCAACGACATTTACCGACGAGATCCGCGGCGACGTTACCTTCGATCATAAATTCGTACCTGACTTCGTTCTAGTTCGCGCCGATGGTTCACCGCTCTACACGCTGGCTGTTGCCGTCGATGATGTTTTGATGAAGGTCACCCACGTACTGCGCGGAGAAGATCTCCTCTCCTCAACGCCACGACAGATCCGCGTTTATCAGGCGATGGGCGTTGCTATTGAAGATTACCCAGTCTTTGCCCACTTGCCATTCGTTATGGGACAGGACAATGCCAAGTTGTCTAAGCGCAACGGTGAGGTTTCGATCGCTTGGTATCGCGAACAAGGTTATTTGCCAGAGGCGATCTGTAATTACCTAGCGCTGCTTGGTTGGTCACCTGGAGATGATCGCGAGAATGTCACGATGGCTGAACTCTGCGAACTCTTTACCGTAGATAAGGTGCATTCATCACCTGCACGTTTTGACATGAAGAAGTTGGAAGCGATCAACGGCGACAAAATTCGTGCGCTAACCCTTGATGAATTCCTTAAGTGGTCGCTGCCATTCTTAACTAAGGCAAATGTGATCACCGGAAGCGATTCTGAGATCGCACTTGTTAAGCAGGCGCTGCCGCTTATTCAAGAGCGCATCGTTAAGTTGGATGAAGTTCCTGCGATGTTGCGCTTCTTATTTGTTAAGGATTTCAAAGTTGAGGAAGCATCGCTTTCAAAGGTTACCGATAGCGCATCAAAGGACGTGTTAAAGCGTTCACTTGCTGAGCTAACACCGCTTACAACTTGGAACCACGAGAGCATCGAAGCCGCACTTCGCACATCACTTATTGAAGAGATGGGGCTTAAGCCACGCATTGCATTCGGTGCAGTTCGTATCGCAACAACCGGCAGCACCATTTCACCACCGCTCTTTGAGTCGATGGAGTTGCTCGGAAAAGATGCGTCGCTGGCTCGAATTTCAGCGGCGATAGCGCTTTAATTTTTGGGGTATTCTTACCCCTGTTGTAATGGGGTATGGGGTAATTGGCAGCCCTGCTGATTCTGGTTCAGTAAGTCTAGGTTCGAGTCCTGGTACCCCAGCGCAGTACCCAAGCACCACCGCAATAAAGAGCAGTAAAAATGTACTAGGGCCCCGTCGTCTAGCGGCCTAGGACTCTGGCTTCTCAAGTCAGCTACGAGGGTTCGAATCCCTTCGGGGCTACAAATCGTGCATAGCGCTTACAGAATTTAACTTTTTGTAAGCGCTTTGTTCATTTACGAAGTTTCTTATTCTTCTCTAATTTTCTCACTCTACACAGCTCGTTCACAGGTTCTTTATTTCAAAAGACCCTGTTATTCATAATCAAAAGATTAGATCTCCACGTTGTAACCCACAACTAACTAAATTCTAACGAGGAGAATTAAAGTGAATATTTCAAAAGCTAAGCGTGGGATTGCTGTTATTTCAGCTACTGCGTTTCTAGCAATTTCAGCGGCGCCCGCCAATGCGGCTGCACCTGTTTACATGGAGGCTGTTGCTACATCAGCAACACTCACTCCAATCACCTCAGCCGGCGACATGATCGGCACCTACCTAGTTCCAGGAATTCCTGACGGATTAGGTGCAATCAAGAACGGAAACTCACTTCGCATCATTACAAACCACGAGTGGAGCGCAACTAACGCTGTTGCTGCAGGTCGCACAACTGCTGGTGGCCTCGTTTCAGGTTCATTCTTGAGCGATATGACCTACGACATCGCATCAAATAAGGTGACCAAGGCTGTTGATCTATTTAAAGATGTCGTTTGGTATGACTACGCAACCGGCAAGTACGGGCAGAACCCAGGCGCTCCTGCAAGTGCTGCGGTTAAGGATTCATTCGGAACCCTAAATCACTCTTATCTACTTAATCGTTTCTGCTCAGGCTCCCTAGCTCCAGCAGGATCATTCTTTGACAAGACATCTGGCTTCGGCGTTAACGATGCAGTGTTTCTTGCCGGAGAAGAAGGCGGAGATGAATCTCGCGCATTCGCAACAAACTTAACAACTGGTCAACTAGTTCAGCTTCCAGCTCTTGGGTTGGCTGCTTGGGAAAACGTCATCCCTGCGCCAACTAAGGGTAAGACAACTGTGCTTATGACCAACGAAGATGGCGCTGCGACAGATAGCCAGCAATGGATGTACGTCGGAACAAAGACCAAGACTGGTGCCTGGTATGAAAAAGCGGGCTTTACAAATGGAAAGTCATACGTTCTAGCAGCGGCTGCAGATGCAGTTGTAGCAAACGACAATGAAATCCGCACAAAGTACGGAAAGAACAAACCTTTCCCAATCACATTCGCTGAAGTGAACACGAAGGCAAATGGTAAGGATCAGAATATCGAAGCCAACGCTAAGGGTATTGAACTCTCACGCGTTGAAGATGGTCACTTTGATCCAAATAAGCCAAATGATTACTACTTCGTAACAACTGAATCAAATAAGGATCCAAAGGCAACTGCTGCTAACCCAGCAACTCCAACAGTTTCACGTGATGGTGGAGCCCTATGGCGCATACGTTTCAAGGATGTTTCAAAGCCACTAAGCGGCGCAACTCTAGAGATGTTGCTTGATGGTTCAGAAGATATCTACATGTCAAAGCCAGATAACATTGCAGTAGATTCACTTGGAAACGTCCTAATCCAAGAAGATCCAGGCAACAATGCACACGTTGCACGTATCGTTTCTTACCGCATTAGTGATGGCAAGCTAGCAACAATTGCTCAATTCGACTCAAAGTACTTCGATTCAACTCGCCCTAACTACATCACTCAAGATGAAGAATCATCGGGAATTATCGAGGTCAGCAATGAATTGCGTACTTCAAAGAACGATAAGGCTAGTTACTACATGTATGTAGCTCAGATCCACGCAACACCTGCAAAGGCTCGTCCAGATATGGCTGCAGATGATGCAACCCTGGCCAAGGCTATTGAAGGTGGACAGTGGTACATCTTGAAGATTACGAACTGGACTGACGTCTACAAGTAATACTTTCTTGCGAGGGATAAGGAAAGAGGCCAGACGATCCTGGCCTCTTTTCTTTTGCTTACCAAGAGCTTGTGCCTAGGCCACCATCGAAGTCGTAAGTACTTCCGGTAGCCCAGGCATTTGCATCAGATAATAAAAATTCCGTAACTCCGACAACTTCACTAGCTGATGCATAACGTCCTAGCGGTGTTGCAGCCTTCCAAGCAGCAACGCCTTCTGGCCATGCTTGATCAATTCCGTCACGACCGATTAAACCTAAACGCAGACCAAGTACGCGCATCGGTGCATGTGCACGAGATGCTGAACGAGTTAAGACATCTAACGCCGCCTTACTTGCGCCATAAATTTCATGGCCCGCACGTGGGTTAAGCCCTTCAACTGATGAGATATTTAAGACAACCTGCACTCCTGATTTCGCTGCTTCATCGATAATCTCTTTTGGCGCATCAACGTTGATTCGCATCATAAGTTCTATTTCAGAGCGCGATGCCGCAGCAGGATCGAGGATCGCTTGGTTAGCCGCATTATTGATTACATAATCTAACTTTCCTGCACGAGCGAGTGCCTCTTGCACTAGCGAATTTCCTGATTTAGTAACCGATAGATCTTCGGCAATGACATGTAAATTTGGACGGGCGTGGATCTCGCCAGTATTTACTTGGGCGCAGACGGTGAAGCCAAGTTCTAGAAAGCGATCAACGTAGGAGCGCCCGATAAAGCCCGAGGCACCGGTGATTAGGATGCTGTTGCCAGCAAAGTTCATCGAAGTGGGTCCAGCGCTTTTACTCGATGATTTACCCGCTTAATCAAATCTGTTAGATCGATCTTGGTGCTGGTTCGGTTAGCAACTACTTGATCACCTGCAACCCAGACATCTGTAACATCGCCACGGCCTGCTGCAAAGACTAAGAGCGCGTTGACATCATGCACTGGCGTTAAATGTGCGGCGTGAAGATCAATGGCAATGAGATCTGCCTCTTTACCGATCTCGATACTTCCTACTCGGTCGGCTAGACCAACCGCATGCGCTGCTTCGATAGTTGCCGCACGCACAATTGATATCAGGTCAACATCGGCAGGGGATTGGCGAAGGGCAACAACGTGGGCTGCCATACGCATTACTGAGAACATATCTAGATCATTAGATGAAGAACATGAATCTGTGCCCAGGCCAACTTTGATGCCAGCTTTACGTAGGTCATTAAAGCGCGCAAGGCCTGAGCCAAGTTTTAAATTACTGCCCGGGCAATGGCCAACTGATGCGCCTTTACTTGCCGCAATCGCCATATCGGAATCTGATAAATGCACGCCGTGTCCGAAGATAGTTGGGACATCCAAGATGCCGGTATCGCGACAAACTTCGGTAGGAGTCTTGCCATAACGCGTTGCCACATCATCGTTTTCTGCTTGTGTTTCCGAGACATGTAAGTGAATACGTGCGCCAAGTTCTTTAGCGATTGCAGCCACCTGCGTCAAGTTTTCTGGTGAATCTGTATAAGTTGAATGCGGCATTAAATATGTTGGAATATATGGGCCGCCGATTTCAGCAAGTACGGCCTTCCACTGGTGTGCTCGTTCGATGCGTTGCTCCCATTGCAGACCATCTAGGCCTGGGAAATCAAAGAAGATTGGCCCTGCGATATGGCGAAGGCCAACGCGCACTGCGCCACGATGTGTTGCGGCAGGATTTAAATACATATCCATCGTGGTTGTTGTGCCAGATAGCAAAGCTTCTAGCGCGCCGAGTTCGGTACCGAGTTCGCAGGTTGCCTCATCCATGATCTCACCTTCAGCGGCCCAGACGCGTTCTAGAAAACCTTGCAGGTTTACGCCCTCTGCCCAACCGCGCAATAGCGACATTCCTAAATGGGTATGGCTATTGATTAAACCTGGTGCGATCAACTTGCCCGACGCATCATAACTTTTAGTTGCAGCAGGTTTATCTGTACCGATATATGCAATCTTGCCGTCTTTGATACCGATCGAGATATTTTCTAAGATCTCATCGCTACCGTTAGAGGTTACTGCGTACCGCGCATTGGTGATTAATAGATCCATATTATATTTTCAACTACGAAGCCAGGATTTTTATCGCACCATCAATGATCGTGATTACATTTCCTGCACAACCCTTGATGACTTCACCGACGCCTTCATGGCTAATCTCTTCCTTAGAAAGGCCTGCTGCCGGGTTGGCAACAGCTGCGATTGCGGCGTAACGAAGCCCTGCTTCACGTGCCAACGTAGCTTCAGGTACACCAGTCATTCCAACCACGGTTACACCCAACATGGCGCACATGCGGATTTCAGCTGGTGATTCAAAACGAGGACCGTTATAGACGGCGTAGATTCCACCTTCGTGCAATTTAATATCAGACTTCTTTGCAGATTTCGCAAGAGCTTTTTGAATCTTCTTGTCATAGATATAGGTCATATCAATATGCTGAACGCCACCTTCTTGAACGCCATCAAAGAAGGTATCTGCGCGACCATGAGTGAAGTCGATGAAATCATCAACTAACTGCAAGGCACCTGGCTTTAACTTCTTATCGACGCCGCCAACTACATTTACACCGATAACGAGCTCTGCACCCCAGTTCTTTAGCGCTTGGATATTTGCGCGGTAGTTAACTTGGCTAGGTGGCACGGTGTGGTTAACGCCATGGCGAGTTAAGAAAGCAACTTCTGCGCCATGCCATTTTCCAGTTGTGATAACTGCCTGGCCGTAAGTGGTATCGACAGTTGTAGGGGATTGGCCTTCGAGCGCCGGCAGATTGTAGAAACCTGTGCCAGCGATTATTGCGATCTTCAATTTATTACTCCTTAAGACCGGCCATTAGACGGCCGATGTAGTTGCGATCCGCATCTTTGGAGTCAACGATCGCAACGATCTTTCCACCCGACATAACCGCGATGCGGTCTGAGAGGGAGAGAATTTCATCGAGTTCGGCAGATACCAAAAGTACGCCAGCGCCGTTATCGCGCGCTGAAATTAACTGGTTATGGATAAATTCAATCGAACCAACATCCACACCACGCGTTGGTTGAGCGGCAACCAACACTGGAAGTTCTTGGCTTAGTTCGCGAGCAACAACAACTTTCTGCTTATTTCCACCAGAGAGTGAACTCGCTTGATTAAAGGCTGAAGGTGTGCGGATATCGAACTTCTCAACAAGTTGTTCGGCATTCTTAGCAACTTCGCCAAGGTTTCGAATCCAACCTTTAGCAAAAGGCGCTTGATCGAATTGGTTTAACACCAAGTTATCGGCGATCGAGTAATTAGCGACTAGACCATGCTTTTCACGATCTTCAGGTACATGTGAAATACCGGCTTCGTGTACTGAATGTGGGGCCATATCTCTAGAAGCAACGCCGCTGATTAGAACTTCGCCTGCCTCGCGATGGCGCATACCGCAAATTGCTTCGACTAATTCGCGCTGACCATTTCCTTCCACGCCTGCAACACCAAGAATCTCGCCTTTATGAAGTACGAGATCTACTCCCTTAACTGACAAGATCTTGCGATCATCGCGAACTTGTAGCCCTTTAACTTCTAGAACTACTGCGCCGCGCTTAGCCTCAGTGCGATTGACCTGCAGAACAACAGAGCGCCCCACCATCATCTGCGCCAAGCCTGCTTCGTCGGTCTCTTTAGGAGTTGTTGTTCCGACTAGCTTTCCACCGCGTAAGACGACTACGCGATCGGCTACAGCCATAACTTCGTGGAGTTTGTGGGTAATCAAGACCACGCCAACACCTGATTTAGCGAGGTTACGAATAACACCTAATAGTTCATCGATCTCTTGTGGAGTTAGAACTGCAGTTGGCTCGTCGAGAATCAAAAGCTTTACATCTTTACGCAGCGCCTTAAGAATTTCCACGCGCTGCTGCATACCAACTGGCAGATCTTCGATTACCGCATCAGGATCTACTTCAAGGCCATAACGCTTTGATAGCGCGATAATTTCTGCGCGTGCTGCCTTCTGATTGATAAATAATCCGCGCTTTGGTTCATCTCCCAAGATCAAGTTTTCAGCAACAGTCATAACCGGTACCAACTGGAAGTGCTGGTGAACCATACCGACGCCACGTGAGATAACTCCTGCGGTATCGCCGAAGACGATTGGAGTGCCACCGATCTTGATCTCGCCAGAATCTGGCTTAATCAAACCGAATACTGCTTTTAGCAACGTTGATTTACCAGCACCATTTTCGCCAAGCAGTGCAACAACTTCGCCAGCGTTAACAGTTAGCGAAACATTGTCATTTGCAACAACTCCGGGATAGCGCTTGGTTACGCCAGTTACTTCAAGAAGAGCGCTCATGGTTACTGTCCCTTCTCATATGGTTGACCTTCTGCGGCAGGTGGTCGCACCTTGCCGGCAGAAATTGTTAAGACAACGATCGTTAAAACATATGGAAGTGCCGCGGTAAATTGTGAAGGAATATTTACAACCTGATCGATCATCAACTGGCTGGCGTAAGCCTGAGTCAGCCCGAAGAAGAGCGCTGCCGCAAGTGCACCGAGTGGATTCCAGCGACCGAAGATCATCAAGGCAAGTGCGGTGAAGCCCTTGCCGGCGATAAAGCCGCGTTCAAATGAACCAACTAGTTCGAGTGCCAGGTATGCGCCAGCAAGTGCACCGATCGCACCTGCGATCGTGACATTTATATAGCGCAGGCGAGCTACTGAAACACCTGCAGTGTCAGCGCTAGATGGGTGTTCGCCAACTGCACGAGAGCGCAAGCCCCAAGGCGTGTGATAAATCCCGACATAGAGAATCAGAATTACCGCAAGACCTATGAAGGTAAGTGCGCCGTGGATAAAGAGAACTTGTCCAAAGAATGGAATCTTGGAGAGAAGTGGAATTTCAAATGATTGGAAGACCGAAGGAATTGTCTTTCCCTGAACGTAGAGAAATGAAGTCAGTCCAGTCGCCAAAATATTGATAATAGTTCCGGCGATAATCTGATCCATGCGCCAAGAAACTGCCATCAACGCCAAGATAAAGCCCATCAGCGCACCAACCATGAGAGCGGCGATGAGTCCGATGACGATGTTTTGAGTCAGATAAGAAACAAAGAAGGCGACGAATGCTGAGATAAGCATCGTTCCCTCAATACCAATATTTACGATACCGGTACGTTCGCACATGATTCCGACCATCGCTGCGAGTGCAAGGGGGAGTGCGAAAGCAGTACCTGTTGCGTAAACGGAAGTTGTTATATCTGCGTCACGAGAGTAGAAGAAAGCTGTTGCTGCAACTGCGAGCAAGATATAAATATTGCGCTTGGTGAGGTGTTTCATAATTAGTTACCCCATCCGCTAGTCATAGATTTATTTGAGCTGTTTTTAAAGAAACGGGTAATTAAAGGCGCTGTGACAAAGAGCAGAATCAGCGCCATCAAGAGATCAACAATTTCTGGGGCAACACCGGCATCAAATTGCATATTGGCAGCACCTGCCCGCATGCCACCAATCAAGATTGCGCCCGGAATAATTCCAATCGGATGAACGCGGCCCAGCAGTGCAATTGTGATTCCATCAAATCCCAAACCTAAGTTAAATGCTGGTGCGTAGCGGTAGGTGATACCCAAAGTTTCGATCGCTCCACCTAATCCAGCTATTGCACCAGATACGACCATCGCTGATACAACTGTGCGCTTTACCGAGATACCTGAATACCAAGCGGCATGGCGGTTGCGACCAACGGTTTCGATTCGGAAACCGCTGGTTGTGCGACCTAGAACCCACCAGATAAAGACGCCAAGGATTACTGCGATAAAGAATCCTGAAGGCAAGTTTCCAATGATCGGAAGCCTTGCACTTTCGGCGATCTCTGAAGTTCGCGTTAAGAATTGACCTGGTTCGCGCAATTTTCCTGATGCCAAATAATCGGCAATTGCCATCACAATACTGTTAAGCATGATCGTTGTGATAACTTCATGGACACCGCGGTAGGCCTTTAACAGCCCTGAAATTGCAGCAACAATTGATCCGAAGAATGCGCCGATTATCAACGCAACTGGAATGTGAATGTAGCCAGGAAGACCATCAAAGGTAACGCCGGCCCAAGCCGCAGCAAGTGAACCAGAGAGAAGTTGTCCTTGAGCGCCGATATTAAATAAGCCAGCGCGTAAACCAACTGCAACTGCGAGTCCGCTTAAGACAAGAGGAGTTGATTTGCCGAGAGTTGCTCCAATTCCTTCAATGGAGCCAAAGGCGGTTTTAAAGAGTGACTTGTAAGCAACAACTGGATCGAGTCCTTGCAACTTTATTAATATTCCGCCAATAAAGAGCGCAATAAAAACTGCAATTATCGGAATCAACCAAGAGCCAACATCAAACTTTTTATCTGTCTTTTCCAGATCGGTTTTTATGGATTTCGTCTCGCTCATAATTGGCTATCTTATTGGTTTTTTGTAATAAAGAAAGAGGAAGGGAACTTCTAAAGATGGCTGGAGAAATGAAAGAGCGGGTGTGCAAATGCACACCCGCTCTTTCAACTAACTCTCAGATTATTAATTAACCCTTGAAGCCAGTTGGGATTGAACCAGCAAGAACGCCAGTTGTTGTCTTCTTCAAACGTACCTTGACTGCTGCAGGAACTTTTGAATCCAAGTCGTGGTGTGGTGCGAGACCAACTTGACCTGTGTAGTTTCCGCCCTTGATTGTTCCGGCCTTAGCCTGACCAACAAGTGTTGCAACTCCAAGTACTAGCTTCTTCTCTGCAGAAGTTACGAGACATGACTTTGCTTCAGGAACTGTGTAGTACTGATCGATGTCAACACCGATGCAGAGCGCGCCAGCCTTTTGGGCTACCTTGCCGATAGCACCGTTACCAGTTGATCCACCTGCACCGAAGATAACGTCGTATCCCTGTGTAAGTAGCTGGTTAGCAGTTGTTGCGCCCCATGCTGGATCTGAGAAAGCGTTATCGCCAGCTGCGTGGTAAACAACAGTTGACTTGATCTTCTTGCTGCGCTGCTTTGCTGCGTATGCAATTCCGCCTTCGTATCCTTCACCGAACTTGCGAACAGGAAGTACTTCCTTCATACCGAATACTGCGCCGACCTTATTGGTCTTTGTTAGGTATCCAGCGAGGTAACCGGCCAAGAAGCCAGCCTTATCTTCGTCGAAGATCAAACCTGTGTAGTTAGTTTCTGTTGATGCGTTGAACTGATCAACACCGATGAACTTGATCTTTGGATAAAGCTTTGCAGCAGCTGCTGAAGCATCACCCATCAAGAAGCCGACAGTTACGATTGCGTTGTAACCCTTGTCAGCGAAAAGTTTGATGTTCTTTGCATAATCTTTTGAATCTGTAGTTTCGATGTACTTAGCGAAACCGCCGGCTTTCTTAGCGCCTGCTACAGCGCCTTCCCATGCTGCTTGGTTGAATGACTTGTCGTCAATCTTTCCAAGGTCAGTTACGAGACCAACGCAAAATTCGCCAGCCTTACCGCAATCTGCTTCTGTTGTTGCAGCATTTGCTGGAACAATGAAGCCAACTGTTGCAAGAGCGAGTGCAGCTGTAATGGCTGAAATTCTCTTAATCAAGTGGAGCTCCTTATATAGACGCGGTCGATTAGGGCAATCGACCTACAAAACGTTTGTGAGGTAAGAGTAACCGAGCCCAAGAAATGTGCTATTCACTCGCCGTTTTCTGCACGTTAATCTTTATTACGTTTTGATTAACTTAAACCTTCAACTTGAGGTTTAGGTCCTATGATTTACGCATGAGATCAAAGAGATTGGCAGCATTCGCAGTGCTAGCGCTCTTATTCTCGGGTTCGCCCACCGCTGAGGCTTTATCTAAAGGCTCTTTCTACCTAGAGCTAAAGACTGGTTGCTACAGCGCCAATAAAGCGCCAACTAAATCAAGCCGCTGGACCGATACAAATTACAAAACTCTTTATCCAACCGGTTGCACGGCACCACATCATTACGAAGTCTTCTACATCGGCAAGATAAAGGCGAAAGATTTAAACTCTGATGCGGCAAAGAAAGAGGCAGGAATCGCTTGCGACAATGCCGCGATTGCAACGCTTACTGGACAGAAAGAGTTGCCACCGACTTTAACTTACGGATATTTCTTTCCAGATCCAGGTGCCGAAGAGAAGAAGTACGGCAAGAAAATACTGTGCTTCTTTAGAGTCGCCGATCCCAAGAACGACAAGTTAACGCTTTCGATCAAACGCACTTTCCGCGAAGTCAGTTACGTTTAATTTCTTTCAATAGCGCCCTTACCGAAGTATCTCTTCTGCGCTTTGCGCGCCTCTGAATAATGCGCGTATGCCTTCTGGGTGCTTTCCAAAGTAGAGACTGCAGGAATCGGAACTTCCCACCACGCTTCTCCACCTGGTGCATAAAGCAGCGGATCGCTATTGATATGGATCAGCGTTGCAGTTGGGTGCGCCTTAGCAACCTTCATCGCTGCAGATAGATCTGCAATGGCGTTAGGAGTTTCAGCGATGCGAATTACATTCATTCCGAGGCTCTCGGCATTTGTTGCAAGATCAACTGGCAAGACATCGCCGGTTTCGTGGTTATTGGCTTTCTTATCGCGGAAGCGGTACTTGGTACCAAAGCGTTGTGAGCCAATATCTTCAGAGAGATGGCCGATCGAAGCAAAGCCATGGTTCTGCACCAAGACGACAATAAATTTCAGGCCTTCAGCAACCGCGGTAACGAGTTCGGTATGCATCATTAAGTAAGAGCCATCACCCATCATCACAACTGGTGTACGTGATGAATCAGCGCGAGCGACACCTAAACCTGCAGCGATCTCATATCCCATACAAGAGAAGGCATATTCCATGTGATATCCAAGTGGATCACGTACGCGCCATAACTTATGGAGATCACCAGGAAGTGAACCGGCTGCACCAACCAGAACATCACGCGGATCGGTTGCCGCCTGTACTGCACCGATGATCTCGCTCTGGCTTGGCTTGGCTAACTTTTGATCAATAAAAGATGCATCAACAATTGCATTCCAGGTTGTCTTCTCTTCAGCAATCTTCTTGGCATATGCCGCATCTAGCGCATATCCATTTAGCTCTTGTAAAAGTTCAGTTAACGCCTCGCGCGCATCGGCAACAACCGGAATTGCGCTGCCATGCTTAAAGGCATCGAAGGCGGTTACGTTGATATTGATAAATTTAACATCTGGGTTTTGGAAGACGGTGCGAGATGCGGTTGTGAAATCGCTATATCGAGTGCCGATACCAATTACTAGATCCGCATCTTTAGCTAGTCGGTTTGAAGTAGTTGTACCTGTTGCGCCCACTGAACCGCACATTTGTGGGTGATCCCAATTAAGTGAACCCATTCCGGCTTGTGAAACCCCAACTGGAATGCCAGTTGCTTCCACGAACTTAGTTAGCGCTGCATGAGCATCAGAGTAGATAACTCCGCCACCAGCGACAATAAATGGACGCTTTGCGTTGCGGATCGCCTTTGCAGCAACTGCGCTGACACCAGCATCAGGGCGTGGACGGCGGATATGCCATTCGCGATCTGCCAAGAATTCTTCAGGGACTTCAATAGTTTCGGCCTGCACATCTTCTGGAAGACAGATAGTTACTGCACCTGTTTCGGCAGGATCGGTCAACACACGCATTGCGCCAAGCAGCGAACTAAAGATTTGTTCTGGGCGATTAATGCGATCGAAGAATTTAGATAGCGGCTTAAATGCATCATTTACCGACATCGTTAAGTCATATGGTTGCTCTAGCTGCTGCAGAACAGGATCGGCAACCCGGTTAGCAAAGGTGTCCGCCGGAAAGAGCAGCACTGGTAAACGATTTGTTGTCGCAACTGCGGCACCAGTGAGCATATTTGTCGCACCTGGCCCAACTGATGATGCACATGCAAAGGTAGAACGGCGACGAGTCATACGGGCATATGCCGATGATTCGTGAACCATTGCTTGTTCATTACGCGCTTGGTGGTACGGCATTAAATCTGGATCAGTTGTTGATAATTGTTTTAACGCTTGTCCAATACCTGCCACGTTTCCGTGTCCAAAGATTCCAAAGACGCCCTGAATAGTTCGCTCGCGATGTGTGCCATCAACTGTGTATTGATGGGCCAAGAATTCGACGATTGCTTGACCGACGCTCATCTTGCGAGTTGCCATTTGTAGCTCCCTTGATGTCTCTATTAAATAGTTCTAGATCAATTAGTTCTGTGGGAAGCCGAGGTTGATTCCACCATGGCTTGGATCTAACCAGCGGCTAGTGATCGCTTTGCCGCGAGTAAAGAAGTGCACGCCTTCTTCACCGTGCGCCTTAGTGTCACCAAATAACGATTGTTTCCAACCACCGAATGAGTAGTAAGCAACTGGCACAGGAATCGGAACGTTAATTCCGACCATGCCAACTTGAATCTCATTCTGGAAGCGACGCGCTGCGCCACCATCGTTGGTAAAGATCGCAGTTCCGTTGCCGAATGCACCGCTATTAATTAGCGCAACGCCTTCGTCGTATGTCTTTACGCGAACAATAGAAAGGACTGGACCGAAGATTTCATCCTTATAAACACTTGAAGTAGTTGGTACTTGGTCGATCAGGGTTGGTCCAAGCCAGAAACCTGCAGCCTCACCGTCGGCCTTTACGCCGCGACCATCAACAACAACCTTTGCACCATCTTTAACAGCGACATCAATGTATGAAGCGACCTTGTCACGGTGTTCTTTAGTAACAAGTGGACCCATATCGCATCCACGGCGACCATCACCGGTGCGCAGCTTGTCCATACGAGTAACAATCTTCTCGATTAACGCATCTGCAACTGGCTCGACTGCAACGACAACTGAGATCGCCATGCAACGCTCTCCAGCTGATCCGAAGCCTGCGTTGATTGCTGAATCTGCAACGAGTTCTAGATCAGCATCTGGCAAGACCAACATGTGGTTCTTTGCGCCGCCAAGTGATTGCACACGCTTTCCAGCCTTCGCGCATTCTTCGTAGATATAACGCGCAATAGGAGTTGAACCAACGAATGAAATTGATTCAACATCAGGGGAGTGCAGCAATCCATCTACTGATTCTTTATCGCCATTCAAAACGTTAAATACGCCATCAGGCAGACCCGCTTCTTTCCAAAGCTTGGCGATCCAGATTGATGCAGTTGGATCTTTTTCGGAAGGCTTCAGTACAACTGTGTTACCGGCAGCGATTGCGATTGGGTAGAACCACATCGGAACCATCGCTGGGAAGTTAAATGGAGAGATGATGCCAACTACGCCAAGTGCCTGGCGAGTTGAATAAACATCCACACCTGTTGAAACGTTTTCAGAGTAATAACCCTTAATAAGTTGTGGCATTCCAACTGCAAACTCGACTACTTCTTGGCCTCGGGTAATTTCACCTAGGGCATCAGATAAAACTTTTCCGTGTTCGCTAGTGATGATCTCGGCGAGCTCGCCCTTCTTCGCATTTATAAGTTCGCGGAATTTAAAGACGATCTGTTGACGCGCTGCGAGTGAAGTCTTCGACCAACCAGGAAAAGCTTTCTTCGCAGATGCGATAGCAGCGTTGATCTCTGCCGCATTTGCTAGCGCAACGCGCTTTGTCTCAACGCCTAAAGCAGGGTCATAGACAGGTGCAGTGCGACCTGATGTGCTTGGTACTTCTTTATTATCAATCCAGTGGCCAACAGTTGTAGTCATAGCCTCATCCTATGACGGCAACCCCAGATTTATAAACGGCCTTAATCTTGATACTGGCCACATCATGCGGCGCGATTGCCAGCGGGTTCTGCTCCAGAATCATCAAATCCGCCTGCATTCCAACGGCGATCTCACCGAAGCGCTTTTCATTAAAGCCTTGGTAGGCAACGCCTGCGGTGTAGAAAGACAGACTCTCTTCAACCGTTATCGCCTCGTGTGCGCTCCAACCTTCAGCCGGCCATTTATCTGGCGACTGGCGATGGGTTGGAACAGCCAGCGCCAACAAAGGAATGTAAGAGGTAACTGGCCAATCGCTTCCGTAACTCATACGCGCACCGCTTTTAACCATCGACTTCAATTGGTACTGGCGATTATTACGCTCATCACCAATGCGCGGTGCAATAAGTTCTTTATTCATCGGATCTAAGTAAGTCCACAACGGTTGGAAGTTTGCAATTACGCCTAGGGATGCAAAACGTGGCAGATCTGCTTCATCAATTAACTGCGCATGTGTAATTACCGGACGGCGATCCCACTTGGGATTTACTGCAACCATCTTTTCAATCGTATCTAACGCCTGACGCACCGCAGCATCGCCGATGGCGTGCATATGTAATTGAAAACCTTGCGAATCAAATAGAACAGCGGCATCCAAGATTTCGTCATCGTTCCAGATCAATAGACCCTTTGATGTTGGATCATCTAAATAAGGAGATAACAAAGCAGCAGTGCCGGCAGATAAAGCGCCATCGCCAATAATCTTTATCGTCTTACATGCCAACTTCGACTTTGGACCAAGTGCCTTAACTTGTTCGCGAATCTGCCCAAAGTATTCGACGTTATCTCGCCATGAATCAGGCTGTGCCAACAGATATAGGTCCATATCAATCTTTAGCGCACCACTTTTATCAGCGGCCATATATGCCTCTGCCATACCCTCGCGAACCCACGCATCAACGGATGCGGTTACTCCACTTTCTAAGTAGCGCTGCGATGACCATGCAATTGCCGCCACATCATCTTCCAGCGTGCGCTCTGGCGCATGTTTCATAATCAAATCCATGGCAGATGGCTCGCGCAAAGTGCCACGGGCTGAACCATCGAGGTTGCGCGCAATAGTGCCGCCATCAGGATCAACGGTTGCAACGGTGATTCCAGCAATCTCAATAGCTTTGCTATTTACCCAAATCGTATGGTGATCAACTGCCTGCAATACAACAGGACGATCGCTAACAACTTCATCTAACCAAGTTGCTAAGAAGTCTCCACCGTTAACAGCGGCAGCTTCATAAGCACCGCCCACAATCCACGGCGTATTTGGATTGGCATCTGCAAACCTTTTTACTTCGGCAACCATTTCAGCAACAGTCTGCAGACCATTTACCAACGGCCCTTGTGCTTCACGCCCACCAAACAAGGGATGTGCATGTCCATCCATAAATGCTGGTGCCATAAATGCACCTGCTAAATCGACAACGTTATCTCCAGGTTCAGCTGCACCATTTATCTCAACGATCTTCTCGCCATCGATGCGCACAGAATTGGCAACGCAACCGATGCCACACCAGATAGTGCCGCCGCTAAAGAAAGTTGCCACTTGCGCTTGCCGCCTAATCTCTCAAGAAACCAAATCTCTAAATAGAGAAGCGGCGCAAGTCTAGGGGTTACTTCTTTTTATATCCCGCCGGGCACTTAGGACTTACTGCCGTTACCTTTTTAGTGGTCTTTCCCTTTACGCAAGAGATTGTGACCTTCTTCTTAGCAACCGGTGTTACCACGGGAGTTTCAGAAGGTGATGGCGCCGGAGCCGGTGCAACAACCTTCTCCTGCGAAAGCTTGACGTTGATAGTTGGAGATGAGAAGCCAAATCCCTTCGCTGACAAGTAAAGCCAACCGTTCTTCTCGCTTACTATCGTTGTCGCAACCTTCTTCTCTCCACCTGAAGTTGTGACTGAAATTTCAGCCTGAATTGGCGCGCTAGAGAACTCATAGATACAACGCGCAACCTTGCTGTTAATTGCTAAGTCATACGTGCCAGATGCTTCAGCGCCACTTGCCTCATAGTGCGGAGATGCAACCTTGTATTCAAGTGCACCAGTTGCTTTATTAAATGTTGGGGGACCGGCGCTATAGGTAAGCGCGTTGGTTGTAACAACGCCACCAAGTTCATCCTTTGATTTACTGCAGCGTTCAATCTCTGGGTTCTGCCACGTATTTAGCGCGCGATAAGACCAATACTGCGTTGTCTTTGTCGCCTTATCTCCGATAGTCGGCAACATATCGTTCATAATCTGCATCGTCTGCGGATTAGAGAGCCCATTTAGCATTGTCTTAACGCTGTCGCCATTGACATTACCCTGCAAACCCCAATCGACATCAGCAAAGATGACTTTGCGAACTGATTCAGGGATTTGCGCATTAGGAATTGTGAAATCTAAAGTAGAAATCTTTACCGGCTCAGCCTCGATATTTACAATCTGACCTGTTCCATTTGGCGTGATCTCAATCTGCGGAAGTGCGATACGTCCGTGGAACCAACCGCTTAACTTCTGCGCCAGTTGCACAGACATTCCAAAGCGATAACCGGTTGGGAAATCCTGTGGAAGTTGGCAGACACCGGTATCGACAACCATGCAACGTTCTCCTTGCGGAGTATTCGAAGGACCCGAGTTCGCAGGAGCACCTGTTGGCCCCCAGTTAGGGCGCGAAGTCATCGGTGCATAATTTCCAGAAACTGGTTTCACTGGGGTTATGCCCGCCATAAAGCTTCCGTAATAAATTTTAGTTGTACTCATTGGCACGCCCGCGGCTTTATCTACATAAGAATCAATTCTTAACGAAACAAAGTATTCATCGGTTCCGCCACCATTGATAACGCCCGGAACTTTCCAGAGCCCACCGAACCCATTTGCCGCAGATAACATCATCGATGGAATCGCTGGGCGATCAGTGGTTCCCTTAACTGGCAAAGAATTTAAGAATTGGCCATCGATTCTCTTGCCGGCCGAATCAATGGCCCAAATAGATTTGATGCAATCAAAAGATGAATCAACGGCACATGTAGGAAGATTGTTGATTGTCTTAACTGAAGTTGCTTGGGTGCAGATCGGATCATCAACAGATTCACATCGCAACATCTTGCTGTGGTCTGCAGAATCAGCATTTGCCCAGAAGTTATTTGGTTCGATCGCCAAGTCAAAGCTTTCGGTTAGATAGAGACCGAAGTTTGGAATCGTGGACGGAATCTTTCCTCCAGCGCTAGCTGTATTAGCCTGAACCAACGAACCCAACAAAAGCGCAGCAACTAGAGCTGCTCCATATTTACGGACTGACTTCACGTAAAACCCCATTCGCAACTGACCGATACAGCCTACTTAGGCCTACATATCCGCCGTCAATTACCCCCGCGATTTATGCAGGCCTACTCGAGTTCCTTGGGCGCCTGCATCTTAAGCGGCGGGATCGCAGGCTTATCTTCCTCGAGTTCTTTCATATTCTTATCTATCTCCTGAATTACCCGATCTATGCCGTACTCGGCGGCGATCAGGGCGCAGGATAAGAAACGGTTAAATTCTCGGCCATCACGGGCGCCGAATAAAACCCCCGAAGTCTTCTGACGATTGCTGACATGAAAGATGTAATCAGTCTCATCGGCGGATGCGGCAGCACCGTTCCACTTTGAAAAAGCCCACTCTTTGGTATTAAACATTCCGTTAAACAAAACGCGCTGGGTTGTTAAAAGCACATCGCCGATTTCAGCATATTTCTGAATTGGATCACCGGAAACATATGTACCGCGCGTTGCACCAACGCGATAACGAATACCGGCAACCACCGGAATGCTTAGCCCTTGGCTAGAGCCTTGAAAACTTCCGGCGCCTCGACCTGCTTCGTGGAATTGACCTTGCGCAGTCCAGAGAACTATTTCGCCAGCCTTTTGAATCGTCTGATTAACAACAACATCTTCACCTTTAGCAGCGAGCACAAATGCATCGCGCGCCTTCTGAAAGATTTCAATATCGCTCTGCCAATCAGTTAACTCGGCATCGTAAACTTCCATCGCGCTTTTATATGCGCGCTTAGCTTTCCAATTAGCGATAAATCCCATGGCCTAATTCTGCCCAACTAGCGCCGGTTTGTCCGAACTTTCGTCAACTAACTTCCATTTAATTGCTAGACGGATAGCAAAGCCTTTCAACCACCGCGGAACCCAGATCTTGCGTGGCTTTGAAAAGTAGAGAATCAAGAGAGCGGGAAAGAGAATCATTAAGAAATCTGAAAATGGCGATGTCAGCCCTTCCCAAAATGGATATGAAGTCGGCGGGTTATCAGCCAATTTTGGGGGAGTTTTATCAAAAACAACGCTCCAGTCCATTAGCGCGTGCACCAACACTGGAACCCAAATGCTGCGCGTTGCAATCATGATCGCGCACATCAAGAAACCAAAACAGAAAGCGCTCATCACATGCCAATAGGCCAACCATGGATCCCAGTCACTGCCCGTGTAGAGATTTAAATGCATCAACCCGAAGAAGAGCGATGAAACAAATATCGCCGCCTTATGGCTTCGCCGCTTTAATACGCCATATATAAAGCCACGAGCAACGATTTCTTCACCGAAACCGATAGAGAGCAAGAAGATAATCCCGGGCACCGCAACTTTCCACGGTTTCATCGCGTTATCTTCGTTAGAGATAACGGAAATCAAGATCGCAGCAGAGAGAGCTATGGCAAAGATTGAACCAGGTGAAATACGCGGCAAACCAAAGTATTCAAGCGATGGCAAATTAAATCGCTTAATGAAAAAGAGAAAGACTAAACCCATCACAACGAAAGCCGCGATATTGCTGGCGCTTCCGGATGGATCCATAAATGGAACGCGCACGTATCGCAATAACAATATGGCAAAGAACGAGAACCCCGCTAAGGTCAACCCGATCTGCAATCGCTTCATACCTGCAAAGCTAGCGAGCCCCACTGACAAACGTGGTTCATATCTATCCACAGCAAAGTAAAAAACCTAAGTCAGCAAACTTCTACTGACTTAGGTTCCGTCCTGCGTACCGCTGTAGCTCATTGGATAGAGCATCCCACTAACTACGGGAATGGTAGCGGGTTCGAACCCCGCCAGCGGTACGCACACCTAATGGCCACGCCGTAGTTAAGCGTGGCCATTAGTATTTCCTAACGCACAGTAACTATTTACTTAACAACCAAAGACCCAATACTTTTACCTATGCAATTTCGCGCAGCCGCCTTGGCCTTAGCCCTATGCGCATCCACATTTACCCAACCCGCAAACGCTGGATTAAACGCAGCAATTGATCTCTCGAATCCCAGAATTGTGCCAATTTATACTTCCAATGTTGATGCAATACCGAACGCAGGGAACCAGGCTTCATATTCTGGATTCCTATACTCGTCACGAATCGTTTTCTCCGCAGCGCACTCCGAGTATCAATTTGACTCGCAAGGTAACAAGATCATGTTCGGGGCAAAGTATGCCTTTGTTGGTAAACCCAACTCGACGGCTGGTGACTACAACGGAGCGATAAAAGTGGAAAAGAGGTTTATCGCCAAGGGTTATCGATATAACAATGCGGCGGTCGATGACTTTGCAGTTTATGTTTTGGAGAAAGATTTAATCCCGGCGCCACCTGTGAAACTCTTGACTCCTGAGCTCGAACTTGAAATCCGTGAATCGCGCACGCCAATTAAAATGCACGGATACGGAGAGTATAGAGATCGCTGCGATGCCAACGAAAAACTACCGTGTTCTTCTAAGTACCAAAAAACTTTTCAGCCCAGGTCGTTGACTACTATTTTGCGAACTCTTCAAGAGGTCGAAGCGATTGTTGGTTATGAGCGCAAACAATTAGAAAACCATCTAATTATGAATAATGGGAAGGCAGGATTCGGTTGCGGTGGCGATTCAGGAGGCTCCATCACGTCAACTTACAAAAATGAGTTTATTTACATGGCTACAACTCCAAATGGTATGAACGGTTATTCCTGCGGTGCATCTGGAGATTACGACGGCAAAGGTGGAATCAACTACGCATCTCCTGTTTACAAGCACCTCGATATAGTGAGGGAAGCTGAAGCCTACGTTGCTGCAGCGCTGGCGCAAGAAGCGATAGAGAAAGCAAAAGCAGCACCTTCGCCATCAGCATCTCCAACACCGGTAGCAAAACCAATCGCGGCGCCTAAGAAATCAACAATTACCTGCGTTAAGGGCGCTACCGGAAAGAATGTAACTGGAGTAAATCCAAAGTGTCCGAAGGGCTACAAGAAAGTCATTATCCGCCCATAAAGTAATGGGCCCAACTGGCTATAAGAAGAAGTAGAGTCCACACATGACAATCTCACTTCAGCGCGCACTCGAACATATGGCTTGGGCCAACCAAGAGATCTACAAGTTAATTGCCGAGCTACCCGATGAAGCACTCGATGCCTATGCCACAGACCCAGAATTTCCAGTCCGCGAAATCCTGCGCCACATCGCATCTTCATCCGGCGGTTACGCATCGCGCCTTGAAGGCAAAGAGGCCGAAGTTCTAGAGCAGCCAAAGAACATGTCCGAACTACGCGAGATCGCAAAAGTATTAGCCACCAACGATGCCCGCTTATTGAAACTCGTTGATCTTGAAGATCAATCAATTGAAGTTATCCGCGATGGCCAAACATTCCACTGGATGCGCTCGACAATCATCACGCAAGCGGTACATCACTCAATCGAACACCGCGCGCACGCAGTTTCTGCACTCGAAGCCCGCGGCTACAAAAAGGTAGACCTAGATGACTTCGATGTCTGGGGCTACGAACTCAGCCTGAGAATCGATTGAGAAGCCTGTTTTAACGAGAATATTCAAGGCTCGGTTGGTACCGTTTACTTCATGTTCGCCTTCAAATCGCTAGCGGCCAAGTACAGCGGGGCAATGGCGCTATTTCTGGTGATCTTTTCCGCCGGGTTTGTTGTCGTGCATGCATGTCACTCAGAGCAGGCGACTCATGCCAGCGCAGCCGGTCATCATCAAGTTCTCGAACAATCCGGCGGCAATGTAATTGGCGGTAATTCACTGGTTGCAAATGTTTGCACAGCAGCCTTCTTTTTAGTACTTCTAGCAAGCCGCAAATATCTTCTGAAAAAATCTCTGAAGGCTCTTCTGCATTATAAATCTCAAGTTTTTCTCTTGGGTAGCGTGATGCAAAGACCTCCAAATATTAAATATGCACTATCTCTTCCGCAATTAGGAGTCATTCGAATCTAATCCTCTCTCGCTACTGAATTGAAATGTTCATCGACGAGAAAAGGATTAATATGTTTAGAAAACTAATTATTGCAGCGATTGTTGCTATTTCATTCTTTCCCAGCAACCCTGCCACTGCGACCTCGCATGGCAAAACACTTTCAAACTTAAATAACAACGACATCATGTTCGCTCAAATGATGATTCCGCATCATCAACAAGCGATAGATATGTCCAAATATGCTCAGAAGAATAGTTCCAATAGAGAGATAAAGGCGCTGGCGTCGGCTATCTCATCAGCCCAAGGGAGAGAAATTACGCAGATGAAGTATTGGCTGAGCGCCACTAAATCACCGGCGACTATGGGCCATCACATGGATATGAACGGCATGATCTCAGATAAGCAGATGAAGGAGTTGAGCGCCCTAAAGGGAGCTAAATTCGATAAAGCATTCTTGAGCGCAATGATCGAACATCACCAGGGAGCCCTGGAAATGGTGGAACTTTTAAATTCAACTAAGAACGCAGAAGCGAAAAAATTGGCAAAGGAAATAATCCGAGTGCAAAAAGCTGAGATTTCTTCGATGAAGAAGCTATTGGCCAAGTCCGCTTAAGGCGATTTCCCCATGATGCGCATAATTCTCGTCTTTGCCTTATTTCTAACTTCTCTCATCACTTCACCTTCTGCGGTAGCGGCGCCATCGGTTGCTTCTGCCCAGCGCGATGTGAACCGACTTAGGACACTGGCTGCTGAAAAATTTGAAGCAGCCAATGAGGCAAATATTAGAATTAAGCAGCTTGAGAAAGAGAACTCTGCGCTGGTTGCCAAGGAGGCAGTTCTCAAGGAGAAGTTAAACGCCTCGAGTGAAATTCTTGCACGAATTGCAATTGCAAATTTTCAAGGCCATGGCTTTGGTAAAACTGTTGATTTGATGTTTTCAGCAGATCCAACTCAGTATCTGTCAGATGCCTCTGTTTTGGAGATCATCACTCGTGGTTATTCCCAAGAGTTACAAGAATTCACTCGGAATAAACAGAAGGTAGAAGCATCGCGATATGTAGTCTCAGATAAAACGGAACTCTTGAAGAGAGAAAAGTTGCGTTTAAATAAAGAGGTTGCATCCGCAAAGACTGCATTAGCAAAAGCAGAGAAAATCTTAAAGTCGTTAAAGAAAGAAGATAGAGAACGCCTGGCACGCGAAGAGGCCGAACGCGAAGATAAAATCCTCAACGACTCCAAGAAATACGCAGCCAGTTACGCTGGTGACAATTCGCGCGGCTCAATCGCCCTTAAGTATGCGCTAAAACAAATTGGCGATATCTATGTCTGGGCCGCGGCAGGTCCAACCCGTTGGGATTGCAGTGGTTTAACGATGCGGGCATATCAAACAGCGGGAGTTTCGCTGCCTCATTCATCGCGCATTCAAGTCAAATATGGAAAACCAATTTCATATAACGCTCTCAAACCAGGTGATTTGCTCTTCTTTGGTAAGCCAATCAGCCATGTTTCGCTCTATATGGGCGGCGGAAAGATGGTCCAGGCACCACGTCCCGGAAAGCGCGTTGAAGTTGTGAAGTTAACTAAACGCTTTGGATCAAAGCCATTTGTTGGAGCAAGGCGGCTATGAAGTTATCCAAACGGTTTGCACTCCTTACCTTAATTGCGGCATTCACATTCTCAAGCACTGTCACCGCTCCAATTTCGGCAACTAACCATAAGCCAACCTTGGCACAGATTGAAGCTGCTAAGAAAGCAGAACTTGCCAAGAAGAAGATCGCAGATGAAGCATTTAAAAAGTTGGCGAAGGCACGTGGAAATTTAAAGGCGCTCGTTCAATTAGCTAACGCCGCCGATGCAAAATATAAGCGCGCTAGGGCCGATCTCGCTGTCGCCGTAAATCAATCACAGCAGGCACAGGCATCATATGAAGTAGCAGTAGCCGCCGTTGCCGGTACGCATCGCGAGATCGGTAAGTTGGCGATGAATGCATATATTTCAGGCGGTGGCTTAACAGATCTCGAATCAATTCTGAGTTCTAACGGACCACAGGATGTAATAGATCGATTATCAACTTTAGATAATTTAGGTGAGGGAAATAAAACTGCGCTAAGACGATTTAAAGTCGCTGAAGATATAGCAGAGGCGGCGAAGATTAAGGCAGAAGTTGCCAAAGCAAATCAAGCTGCAGTGACCGTCCGTGTTGCCGCGGCAAAGAAAGAGGCAGATGATGCCCGTAGCGAGCAGCAGAAAGAAGTTGATAAATTACAGGCTGTTCAAGATAAGTTGCAGCGAGATTTAGCATCAGCGAAGAAAGTTCGCATTACCTTGGAACAGAAGCGACAGTTGGCGATCTTGGAAGAAACGCGCGCTAACGAAGCTAGCAAAACCAAGACGCAGTCAAAAATTTGGAAAGGCGGAGGACCAACTGGCGTCTCCCGGATCAGGACCACGGAAGAACAACGTTTAAAGGTAGTTGAATTTGCTAAGAAACAAGTCTTAGCCGGCAAGCCATATATCTGGGGTAGTGAAGGACCAAATGCCTTTGACTGTTCTGGTCTTGTTTATGCCGCCTTTAAATCGGTTGGACTAGGTTGGCCGATTTGGGATCGCTTAAACTCAAGCCTTTATTACACCTACACAAAACAGATCCCAATTGCAGAGATGCAACCCGGTGATCTAATTTTCTACTCATATAAGGGAACCCAAAGCACCATTCACCATATAAGTATTTACGCTGGAAATGGCATGATGTGATAAGCGCGCTAGGGCCGATCTCGCTGTCGCCGTAAATCAATCACAGCAGGCACAGGCATCATATGAAGTAGCAGTAGCCGCCGTTGCCGGTACGCATCGCGAGATCGGTAAGTTGGCGATGAATGCATATATTTCAGGCGGTGGCTTAACAGATCTCGAATCAATTCTGAGTTCTAACGGACCACAGGATGTAATAGATCGATTATCAACTTTAGATAATTTAGGTGAGGGAAATAAAACTGCGCTAAGACGATTTAAAGTCGCTGAAGATATAGCAGAGGCGGCGAAGATTAAGGCAGAAGTTGCCAAAGCAAATCAAGCTGCAGTGACCGTCCGTGTTGCCGCGGCAAAGAAAGAGGCAGATGATGCCCGTAGCGAGCAGCAGAAAGAAGTTGATAAATTACAGGCTGTTCAAGATAAGTTGCAGCGAGATTTAGCATCAGCGAAGAAAGTTCGCATTACCTTGGAACAGAAGCGACAGTTGGCGATCTTGGAAGAAACGCGCGCTAACGAAGCTAGCAAAACCAAGACGCAGTCAAAAATTTGGAAAGGCGGAGGACCAACTGGCGTCTCCCGGATCAGGACCACGGAAGAACAACGTTTAAAGGTAGTTGAATTTGCTAAGAAACAAGTCTTAGCCGGCAAGCCATATATCTGGGGTAGTGAAGGACCAAATGCCTTTGACTGTTCTGGTCTTGTTTATGCCGCCTTTAAATCGGTTGGACTAGGTTGGCCGATTTGGGATCGCTTAAACTCAAGCCTTTATTACACCTACACAAAACAGATCCCAATTGCAGAGATGCAACCCGGTGATCTAATTTTCTACTCATATAAGGGAACCCAAAGCACCATTCACCATATAAGTATTTACGCTGGAAATGGCATGATGTGGGAAGCGCGTTCTACCAAAACTGGCCTTCGTTATTCAAATATCTATAGCGTCGAAGGCATGATGCCATATGCAGGAAGAGTTTAAATGCGACCAGTAAAAATTATGGCAACGGTATTTGCGCTAGCGCTTACACAAATCTCACCGTTAAGTGCCGCCACCTTTGATTCGGTCTCACATATTCACGGGATCAAAGCATTTAATAACACAATCTTGATGGGCACTCACGAAGGCTTATTTGAGTTTGTCGCTCAAAACAGTATGAAACCAATCGGTAAAGATCGCTTTGACATCATGGGTTTGGACAGCAACGGCGCAACTCTCTTTGCCAGCGGACACCCAAGTGCAAATTCAAAGCTACCCAACCCAGTCGGCCTCCTGCGCTCAGTTGATGGCGGCAAAACTTGGAAGTCATTATCGCTCCTTGGCGAAGTAGATTTTCACTTTCTAGAAGTATCTGGTTCTCAAATTTATGGTGGTAATGCGACAGATGGTTCGCTGATGTATTCCAAGAATCTAGGTAAAAGTTGGAAGCGAATCGGTGAAATGAAATATACAGATATCGCAATTTTACCTGGCACACAGGGTGGCGCCTTAGCAATTGAAAAGGGAAAGCTATTTAAAACCAGTAACTCATTTGCGAATTCCACTGCGGTATCTTTCAAATCTGAAATAGCGGCTGTGGAGAGCGTTGGCAAAGATCTTTACATTGCTTCAAAGAATCAGATCTTCCGCTCAACGGATCAGGCCAAAAGTTGGGAAATCTTTAAAAGCTACAAAGCTGATATTTCAGATTTCTCAGTCTCATCAAAGATATTGGCAGCCATTGTCGCCGGAGAGGTATTAACCATTAAAGTAGGCGCATGAACGCTATCTACTTCACGCAATTCAAGGGACCACTTGAAATCAAAGATATCCCGGTCCCAACTGCAACAAACGATGGCGTCGTAATCAAAGTAGAAGCAACGGGTTTATGTCGCAGCGATTGGCACGCTTGGATGGGCCACGACTCTGACATCGTCTTGCCACATGTTCCAGGCCACGAACTTGCAGGTGTTATCTCCGAAATCGGCAGCGCAGTTACCAAATTTAAAGTTGGCGATCGCGTAACCGTTCCCTTTGTCTGCGGCTGCGGAAAATGCCAATACTGCACACGCGGTGATGCTCAAGTCTGCCCAACCCAAACTCAACCTGGCTTTACCGGCTTCGGCTCATTCGCTGAATACGTCGCGATCAATAACGCCGACTTCAACTTAGTAACAATTCCCGAAAACGTTTCCTTTGCAACCGCCGCAGCTCTTGGTTGTCGCTTTGCAACTTCCTATCGCGGCCTCATTAAACGTGCACACGTTAAAGCAGATGAGAAAGTTATTATCTACGGATGCGGCGGCGTTGGCCTAAGCGCAATCATGATCGCCAAAGCCCAAGGCGCACACGTTTACGCCGTCGACATCAACGATGCCGCACTTGAAATCGCACAATCACTTGGCGCCGAAACAATTAACTCCAGCAAAGTCGATCCCGTTGCCTTCATGCAAAACCTCGGGGGAGCAGATGTCGCAGTCGATGCACTAGGCAGCCAACAAACCGCCAGCGCATCCGTACTTTCACTTGCTCGTCGTGGTCGCCACTTACAACTCGGACTCTTACTCACAGCAAACGGTTTAACTGATATCCCAATGGCCCGCGTTATCGCTTGGGAGTTAGATCTTCTTGGTTCACACGGAATGGCCGCAAAGGATTACCCAGAAATGTTGGCGCTCGTTGCCAGCGGCAAGTTAAACCCGGCATCACTAATTACACGTGAAGTTGGCTTAGTTGAAGGCGCCAAAGCACTCGCTGAATTAGATTCCCAACCTTTCGGTGGCATCACAGTCATTACACCTGAGCTTTAGCAACTAATTCACTAAAGCTTTGCAAAGTAAAAGCCCGCGGATTTCTCCACGGGCTTTTCCTGTAACTCACACTCCTGCGACGTGGTTAAAAGATACAGCCGATTTCTCCACGAAGTTCTCTTAATTACTCTGCGTAACAACTATTCTTCTAATGTGATCGCAAAGACCAAGAACGGCTTCCCGCCAAAGATCTGCGCAACCTGCGGTCTGCCCTTTGAATGGCGCAAGAAATGGGCGCGCGATTGGGAGAACGTTAAATACTGTTCAGAGAAATGTAAGAACGGAAAGTAATTAAATAGTTCGGCCGCGATCAAGCGGCAACGACCAGTCAATCTTCACACCCAACGCCTCTGCCGCGTTCATCGCCCAACGTGGATTGCGCAACATCGCACGCGCCAAGAAAACCGCATCTGCTTCTTCAGTCTCAATAATGTATTGCGCTTGCTCTGGCTCGGTAATCAATCCAACTGCCGCAGTTGGAATTCCCGCCTCTTTACGGATCGCAGCCGCAAAGGGAACTTGAAAACCTGGCGTTGCCTTAATCGGTGCGTTATGAACGGCGCCCCCTGATGAAACATCAATCAGATCAACGCCCGCAGCCTTTAACTTCGCCGCCAATTCAATCGAATCAATTAAGTTCCAACCTTCATCAACCCAATCAGTTGCCGAGATACGAACAAAGAGCGCCACTTGATCACCAATCGCAGCGCGCACCGCAGTGGTTACCTCCATCAAGAAACGGATCCGATTCTCAAAGCTGCCACCGTATTCATCGGTGCGATCATTAGAAACCGGTGAATAGAACTGGTGCAACAAATAACCATGCGCTGCATGTATTTCAATTACATCAAAGCCAACTGCCACAGCACGTCGAGCCGCATCAGCAAACTCACTTACCAACTGCGCAATCTCAGCAACCGTTAAAGCACGTGGCGCCGGATATCCCTCAAAGGCTTTATCCGTTGATGAAACCGCTTGCCATCCGCCTTCACCAATTTCAGCCATTCGCGTTGTATCCCACGGACGCATCGTCGATGCCTTGCGTCCAGCATGTGCCAACTGAATTCCCATCTTCACGCCCTGCGAATGCGCAAAATCAACCATCGGTGCAAATGCCTGGGCATGCGCGTCATCTTCAATCGTTGGACAACCAATTGAGATTCGCCCCTCTGGAACAACACCAGTTGCCTCAACCATGATCAACCCCGGCGCACCCGTTGCAAACGCTCCCAAGTGCGCGCTATGCCACGCACCCACAAAACCATCCGTTGCGCTGTATTGGCACATAGGAGAGACCCAAACGCGATTCTGAAATGTAACTCCGCGCAGAGTAAATGGATCAAAGAGTGTGTTCATATCTCGATCTTACTCTGAAATAAAATCACTTACCCAGTAAGATTTAAACAAGAGCGATCAAACAAGGAGAATAAAATGGGCGCTTGCGCTTGCGGATACACAACGGATCCAGAGAAGAACTGCAACGGCACTCACAATGTAGTCAAGGCTGTTAAAGCCGACATCATCGCAAAGCTCGAAGCCAGCGGCCACACAGATGCCGCGGAGTCGCTAAAAGCTAAGTAATCTCTTTATCTTTAAAGTAAAAAGAAAACCCCGCCATCTCTGGCGGGGTTTTTCGCTGTTACTCAGCAAAAGCATCCTTTTGACGAAGGGTGATAAAGCGGTATCAGATTTAGTTGGAAAATCTAATTTGGAGGTTTAATTTGATTTTATCTACGCCCTCATCTGTATAAATAAAACCATATTTATGCTTTTTCGTGTCACCACGCTCGAAAGCTACGTTATTGAAAAGATACTCTTCAAATTTCTTTCTGTTGTACAAATAGTAAAAAACAATGTCACCATTCTTTTTCACAACAAGAATTCCGCTGAACTTAGTAGTGTCGCCATCCCATGATTTGCTAGGTCGCAAACCCATCGCTACGGCTCCAAGAAATTCTTTTAGTTTGAAAATTGGTTGCCTTGAACCCACGGCTTCTTCTGGAAAGACATTCTGAACTGCAGCAGAGAATGTTTTATCTCCCGTTAAATAGTATTGAAGCAGGACTTTTGCCAAATAATCAGGAAATTTCATGTCTAAAAGTGTCAAGTTTTCATAAAAATTCGGATTCGCCGTTTCCAAAAATTCAAGATGAAATCCAGCTGCATATAAAGAATTTATGTTACTAATATGTTTACCGTGCTCGAACTTTGGATAAGCTCTAGCTACATTTGGATCGTCAGGGACAATTTTATAGATGAAATTTGTAGCTCCAGAGGCATTTAAAAGAGTAGCTCTTGCACCAATTTGGGATTTTATGCTGAATCCAACTCTAGGTGTTGCTACTTGAGTGACTTGATCCTCTAAAACGAGATCCAGATCATTCTCGTGGCTGCTAGAGGCTGCACTAATTCTCGTTCTTTTCAGAAGTTGCATCAGTTCAGAACCAGTTGCCAATGCGAAAGTTTTTTTATGGGTGCCATCTGTTAATTCGTTGAGCATCAGTTCAAGAGAACGCTGTATCAGGCTGCGATCAATATGCCCAACTTCGTTCCCACCGACCAGAATTGCGACGTCGGATGGACCAATCACATAATTTGTTTCTGGAGCATCTACGGTTTCAGCCAAGTAAACCTGTAAGACTTTATAGAAAATCTCAGGTATAGCTGATTGTTCTTCATCAGCAGCAAATGCTCCGCCATGGACCAATAAATATCCGAGAGTATAAAGTTCGCTCCACTCACCAATATTTCCCCGTGGGTCAGGCATATTATCCCCTGGGATTCTCTAGGGAGTAAATAATCTGTTTCGCATAATCTTGAATCGCAGAAACCGCGACACTGTTTCCCAGTTGCTTCATTGCCGCTATATCAGAAACTGGAAATTTGAAACTTGCTGGAAATCCTTGCATTTTTAAACCTTCACGTGGAGTAAGGCGCCTGACTTTGCCATTCACGCGATACCCATCCCAGTTGCGGCGGTCATCAATTGGCGACGTTCTCCCCCCAACGCGGAGTGTGTAACCGATTTCACGATCAACTTTCCCGTCCATCACGTCGGACATGTTGAATTTTAGTTCCCGTTTTTTTGGAAATTCAAAGACCGTATCAGGATTTCGGAATCCAACCATAAATAGTCTTGGTCGATGTTGAGGTAATCCATGGTCTGAGGCCTTAACAATCGCATGGTGGAATGAGTAGCCGAGATCCTCCGTTAGAGTCTCTTTAATTGTTTGAAAGGTTCTTCCACCGTCATGCGAGTAAAGTCCTCGCACGTTTTCTAAGAAGAATGCCTTTGGCTTCTTTATTTTGATAATTTCGGCAATATCGAAGAATAGGGTGCCACGTGTATCTTCAAATCCCTTTTTGAAGCCTGCCTGACTAAACGGTTGGCATGGAAATCCGCCAGTTAAAATGTCAAAGTTTGGAATAATTGATTTCTTCACTTGCGTTATGTCGCCAACAAAGTTGTTGGACTTAAACAACTTTGGAGAAATCTTCTTAAAGTTCGCCTCGTAAGTAAGCCGCGCATCCTCATCCCATTCAGATGCGAAAACGCACTCTGCGCCAGCTTTATGGAAGGCTAAATGGAAGCCGCCAATTCCAGCGAAAAGGTCGATAAATTTGTACTTAGACAATGCTTCTCCTCTTAATGATCCGACTTTATCTGCTGACAGGGCTGAAATCTGCTCGGAAACGTTCGTTGCGTGTATTTCGGTTGAATTCACTACCGATGCTTCCCAACCTGTTTTAACTTCCGCAGCGCTTTCGGCGTGATCTTGCCACCGAAAGTTCCGCGCTTTGGTGCAGTGAGAAAGCCGATATCCATTGCAGTGCTCACGCATTCTCCGATGAATTCTTCGGGGAGGACGAGTTCGTAGGCGAGGTCGATAACGGGGATCTGTGAACCGGTGAGGACTACGCGGTTATAGAGCCAAGCGATTTCAAGGAGGTATTCCTCGCTATCGGAGTCGGGTGTAAGGGTGCGGGCGCGTTCGAGTGCGAAGTCCATGTGGGGAATCTATGGGTGGGGTGTGACATGGGGAGAGAAAGCGAAAACCCCGCCATTGCTGACGGGGTTTTCTGCTGTGCTCTTAAGAGCACCTCTATGACGAAGTAGTAAAAGGATATCAAAAAGTTCTTAATTCTATTCTCGAAGTTATACACAGTTAAGAGATTAAAAAATTTGACTCAGCCAGATGGCATTTAAGTTGCGCATGTGTCTGGCTGTAGCTCAGCGGATAGAGCACCTCTATGACGAAGAGGACGGTCGTGGGTTCGAATCCCGCCAGCCAGACCACACATTAGAGGCCCTGGGATTTCGTCACCCGGGGCTTCTTTGTTTTTATTTGAAGTTATGTGGAAAAGCGAAAACCCCGCCATTGCTGACGGGGTTTTTCGTTGTAGCTGCGGATAGAGCGCCTTCTGACGTAGTGCATTTACTTTAACAAACATTTATCAGTGTGCGCCAGTACTCTTAGGGCATGTCATTTGTTATGTATTCAACTAGCTGGTGTGGTTACTGTAAGCGTTTGAAATCTCAATTAGGTGAACTCGGAGTTACTTTTGAAGAGATCAACATTGAGGAAGTACCGGGAACGGCTGAGATCGTTGAGAAGGTAAATGGTGGCAATCGCACGGTGCCGACTTTGGTTTTCTCAGATGGAAGTGCGATGACCAATCCTTCGGCTAAAGAAGTTGTTGCGAAGTTGGCATCGCTTTAATTGCGCTAACTGGATATATTTAACGCTGAAAGAAGCTCCGGATTTAGTCACCCGGGGCTTCTTTCTTTTGTAGGTATTCCTAAATGTCGGTCGCTGGCTTTAGGATCATTGCGTGAAGCGCATAGTGAAATTGATTGCGGTAGTTTTGCCGCTGACATTGATAGCGAGCAATTCTTATGCTGCAGTTAAACCTGGTGCGGCCTGTAAGAAGGTTGGACAGATCACTACCGTTTCGGGAAAGAAGTACACCTGCGTTAAAAAGGGTAAGGCGTTTGTTTGGGATAAGGGTTCAGTTGTTTCCAAGCCATTACAAACAAAGCCATCTTCTCCCGCTCAACCAGAGCCGGTTGCTACAAAGAGCGCTGAACCCGTAGCTGCAAAGGTTGATTACTCGAAAACTTTTTCAACCGACCAGGGCTATTACACAGACTTTAGCGGCCCCTGCCAAGAGGATCGCGCACTGGATGTTGCGCTAGCAGAGATCCAGAAGTACTTCACTGATTTTCAATGGTGTGCCGGTCAAATGCGCATCAATAAATACGAATTGGGCAAAGATCGACCAAGTAGCACTTACGATGCAAAAACGTTGTTCAGCGATACGGAACCTTGCAAATTAGTCACGCCAACAGGAGTTCAAGGAAGTCTGGGATACACCACCGCAGAGCCGTGGCGCAATCAGTACGACTCGATTCGAAAATTCCCTTCACCGAACGCGGTTATTCAACTCATTCCAGTCTATTCAACCGATAGCGCACAACCCAAGAATTCACCTGCTCAAGACTACGACGTCTATATGAAGTTGCTCAAAGACTGGTTTGAATATTCGGCTGACTTTCCATCATCGGTAGATATAAGAATTCCGGATCAGTATATAAAAATGAATTCCAAGTTAGGTGACTATAAGATTGTCCACACTGCGCGCCACGATGCTCCAAATCACGTTCGCTTTAATCGCGATCTTGTCGCTGCCGTTGATCCGGTTATAGATTTCAAGGGCGTGAATATCGTCATCGTTGTACCCCCTGCTGGCTCAGATGCGAGCATTCTCGCGCAAGCATCAATTGGTTCCCTAAACACTGCAGAGGGATTTGTCGCCCTGGGTTCAACTCAACAGGCGCACCTGGCTGCTAATCCAAATAGAGAATTTTTGTCTGAGCTAGGTCATCCATTTTGGTGGATACACGAGCTCTTTCATGCTGGTGTCGGATTTGATGATCATTACGGCGATAAGTTGCAGAACATCAATACCGAGTACGGCATGGGTTGGCTCACCATGATGACGCCATGGGGTGGAGATTTAACCACTTGGGAAAAGTGGCGACTTGGTTTCATCAAAGATTCGCAAGTTCAGTGCGTAACAAAAGGTGGTTCAAGCATCCATTGGATTGCGCCATCTACTGTTCAAACGAATGAAAGCAAATCAATCATTATTCGAGTCTCTGCCACCAAGGCGATAGTTGTTGAAACACTTCGACCTGCAGGTCTTTACTACAAACTTCCTAAGCAGAGCCAAGGCGCCTTGGTTTACGAATTGGATATAACCGAGACACGTCACGGTTTTGGAATGAAGTTATCTCTACCGATCGGGCGAACGGTCACCAGTGAGCCATTCTTTATGGCGTCATACCCGTTGAAGCAGGGCGAGAGCACAATTTCTAATGGGTACAAAATAACGATTGTTGAGTCAGGGACTTTTGGAGATATTGTTAAGGTAGAAAAAGTTTAGGTGCTCGCAATTTAAGACGCAGGTGAATACTCCGAGACCTTTAAGTGAAAATTAGGGAGCCGCATGAAGAAGATAATTGCAGCAACTCTGGCTCTGACTTTGCTTGGCATGGCGCCGGCAGCTGCGCATCAACCGGTGGATTTGTTAAATAGCGACACCACGCCAAGTGCTGGGCCTCTGTTGGTGGATGGCACAGTCTCATTTGCGGTGCGCGCATCATTTACTAAGGCTGGACAGAAGAAGGCATTTCGCGCCGCCTTAAAAGAAGGCGATCAGTTGGATGTTCAATACCTAATCATTGATAAGAAGCCAGAGAATAAACTGAAGAATTCTAAATTACCGCTACTGGTTATAACTTCGCCGTCGGGTAAGAAGACAACAATGAAATTCACCGAGCGAACTGAGTTCTTGGAAACTTATAGTCGGACCATGTATTTGTATTTATCGCGCATTAGCGAAGTCGCAGAACCTGGGATCTATAGCTTCATGATCACTGCGCGTACTAAATCTGCGATAACGCTCGGGGTTGGTGCGAGAGAAGTGCCTGGCGAAGTTCTGCGCGGGCAATGAGATTCGTCCAAGGTTTTGCACGGGTAGCCCTAGGTATTGCGCTTGGGTATGCGGGGTTTACACATTTAACTTCTAGCCGTTTGGAATTTCAGGCACAGGTTCCGAACTGGGTTCCATTTAGCGCTGACTTTGTGGTTCTGGCATCTGGTGTGGTGGAGATTGTCTTGGGTCTGGCGTTGGTCTTTTTAGTTAAGTACCAAGTGCAAGTGGGTTGGGTTGTGGCTGCGTTCTTTGTGGCGATCTTTCCGGGAAATATCTCGCAGTATGTAAATGGGATAGATGCATTTGGGTTAGATACCGACCGGGCGCGGTTGGTGCGTTTGTTCTTTCAGCCGCTGCTTGTGGCGTGGGCGCTATGGGCAACTGGGGCGTGGCGAGCGGTTCGACGGGCGAGGTAAAGAACGCGGGTGTACCGTTTTCTATGGCAAAAAAAGAGATTGAATCTGAAGATAAAGTCTATGGAGAGAAATCCATCCTTCCACTGAAGTACGTGGACATGATGGAAGATATCTTTCACGCAGTTCTTGCACTCGCCTTGTTGGGTATCGGCATTGGCGCATTTTTCTTTAGCATCAAACGCTTAATTGAGACTGCGCCCTTCTTTCCAAATGGAATGATCCAAGGCGTAAATGACATCTTGTTTATCGTCATCATTCTTGAAATCTTGCGCACTGTTATCTCGCGCTTTACCGATGGCGTTTACCAGCTCGATAAGTTTTTGATTATTGGTGTCATCGCTGCTGTGCGACATATCTTGACGGTGGGCGCATCGCTTACCTTGCAGACAGGCAAGAGCGATGTGGCATTTGAGCGCGCGATTTACGAGATGGGGTTAAATGCCCTGATAGTTGTTGCTTTGGTATTTGCGATCTTCTTATCGAAGAGCGCGCATCGCCGTAAGTAGAACTACTCGAAATCTCCGCCGCGGCCGGTAAGGCGCTTCGGGTCTTTGCGCGGCCGATCAAAACGCGTTGCCAGAGCAATGACCGCTATCGCATTGATGGCAATTAAGACAAGACCGATCTTCATTAGGCGCCTAGTACTGCCCAGACAACGAGAGCGAAGATTGCAATATCAAATGCGATGATCGCAATTGCTGAAAGTGAAACAAGGCCGCGTGAATCTGCGATCTTTTCAGTCATTGCAGATGGCTTCTCTACTTTGCGAAGATCAACGATCAACGCTTCGCCTTCACGCACTGCTGCGTATTGGCTGATAGTTGCAAGGATTCCGGTAACGGCTGCAACGCCAAGGGCTAAGTACTTCGCGCCATCTGATGCGGTTTCAAAGGAACCGATTGCAGCAAGAGCGACAATTGCAATAAGAACTAGAGCTGGGGCAACTTGTGCCTGAATGATTTGAAGACGTAGGTGGTTCCACTGCTTGATAAGTGACTTTTCGTCCATGAGCGTTTCCTCTCCAAGAAACTCTGTTATCCGTTTGGATACCTTAAAGGTTAGGCGCACGGAAGGAGAAGTGCGACCTGAAAAATCCATGTGAATTTTGGTTCTAGCGCGCATAGCCCAGCACGCTGGTTTACCCTTTCGCTATGAAAATTTATGCGATCGCCACTGGCGCAACCGTTGCTCTGGCTCTAGTTGTTGCCCCATCTGCCTCTGCCGCTGCTAAAGAAGGTGCGGCATGCAAGAAGGCGGGACAGTCTTCGACAGTATCTGGTCGCAAATTTACTTGTGTGAAAAAGGGAAGTAAGTTGGTTTGGAATAAAGGTGTGGTGGTTAAGAGCGCACCAACTGCATCGGCAACTGCTGCTGCAAGTGCGGCACCTGCTGCACCAGCGATGAGTGCAACTCCAATGGCAACCAAATCTGCAGAGCCAAGTAAATCTGCAGCTCCAGCTTCAACGGGTTACACAATGGAGCGCGTAAAAGCTAACGGCACATCTTCTAGTTGTTGGACTGTAATTAATGGATATGTTTACGATTTAACGAAATGGATTGGTTCTCATCCAGGCGGATCAGGTGCAATTACATCTTTATGTGGCACAGATGGCACATCAGAGTTTCTTGCTATGCACCGTGGACAGGGAAAGCCAGAAGCGCGCTTAAGTGGTTATGCGCTTGGCAAACTAGAAAAGTAAGTTACGAGCGAATAAAAGCGGCAACTTCAGAATTGCTCTTCATTTCGGCAAGTTCTTCAGCGGTTGGCAGAGTTGGGCGATCGCGTTTTACCTTGACCATACATAGGAAGCCAAGCACTTCGTTTTCAGCGGCGCGGAATTGGTGCCACGCCCATGATGGAACGTAGACCAAGTCATGAATTGCTAGAGGTAGAACTTCATCGCCAACTAAACAAGAGCCCTTACCTTTAATCGGAATCACTAGGTGGGTGTGCTCGTGCTTTTCGAGAGTGGTGTGGCCGCCGGCATCTACTTCGAAGTAGCGAACTTCCATACCTTCTTGATGTTCTTCACCAAATAAGACGCGGCGGGTTACATCTTTAAATGTGGCATCGCCATCTTCATCTTTGTAGACGAGCTCTTCAACGTTGCGCCAGCGATGAGGTTCATCTTGGGTAACGTGGAATTTGCTCGTGCTCATTCGGCGATTATAGCCGCGATACGGAATTGGTGTTTAATTGGTTTATGAGCGAACACAAGTGGGGCTTTAAAACTAAGGCTCTGCACGCTGGCACGCAGCCAGATCCACAAACTGGTGCGCGCGCACTTCCGATTTACCAATCATCAGCATTTGTCTTTGAAAATACCGAAGATGCCGGAAATTTATTTGCGCTACAGAAGTACGGCAATATCTATAGCCGAATTGGTAACCCAACAGTTTCAGCCTTTGAAGAAAAGATTGCAGCACTTGAAGGCGGCATCGGGGCCGTTGCAACATCTAGCGGACAAGCAGCGCAGTTCTTAACTTTCGCAGCTCTTGTCGGTACAGGCGATCACGTAGTTGCATCATCTGCTTTATATGGCGGCACGTTGACTCAGTTAGATGTCACCTTGCGCCGCTTCGGTGTGGATACAACTTTCGTAAAGTCGGATAAGGCTGAAGATTTTGCCGCGGCGATCACTGATAAAACCAAGTTTCTTTATGCCGAGATGGTGTCCAACCCAGCATCACAAGTTGGCGATATTGAAGCACTGGCAAAGGTGGCACACGATGCTGGCCTGCCTTTAGTTATCGATTCAACTGTTGCCACACCATATTTAGTGCGCCCAATCGAATTTGGTGCTGACATTGTTCTTCACTCAGCAACCAAGTTCTTAGGTGGACACGGCACAACACTGGGCGGTGTAATCGTTGAATCCGGCAAATTTAATTGGGGTAACGGCAAGTTCCCTATGATGACCGAGCCAGTTCCTTCATACGGTGGAGTCTCTTGGTGGGAGAACTTCGGTGAATTTGGATTCTTAACCAAGGTTCGCGTTGAACAGCTGCGCGATATCGGAGCATCGCTAAGTGCGATGTCAGCTTTCTTATTGGTGCAAGGCGTTGAAACGCTGCCACAACGTATGCGCGATCACGTCATCAATGCCAAAGCCGTCTCGGAATGGTTAGAAAGTGATTCACGTATTGCCTGGGTCAAGTACTCAGGACTTGCTAGCCATCCACATTATGCGCGCGCTAAGAAGTACATGCCAGAAGGTCCTGGTTCAGTATTTTCATTTGGCGTTAAGGCATCAGGTGATTTATCTGGACGCCAAACAGGTGAGAAATTTATTAACTCGGTGCAGTTAGCGAGCCACTTAGCCAATATCGGAGATGTGCGCACGCTAGTGATTCACCCAGCAAGCACCACGCACCGCCAGTTAACTGATGATCAGTTGATTGAGGCCGGAGTTCCACAAGACTTGGTTCGCATAAGCGTAGGCTTGGAAGATATTGAAGATATCTTGTGGGATCTAGATCAGGCTTTAACAACTGCAACAGGTAAGGCTCGCTAATGGCATTTACTGAACCAAACGCGATGGAGCGTTTGAAGTACATGCAGGATGCCAAGACCGTTGCAATCGTTGGGGCATCAGATAACCCATCACGCGCTAGTTACTTTGTTGCAACTTATTTACTCTCGGCCGCGCACTTTAAGTTGTTCTTTGTAAACCCGAAGGTCGATGAGATCTTAGGCCAGAAGGTTTATAAGTCACTTGCTGATATTCCAGAGCCAGTGGACATTGTCGATGTTTTCAGAAAGGCATCAGATATCCCTGGCGTCCTTGATGAGGCGATCGCAATAAAGGCTAAGACTTTCTGGATGCAGCTCGGAATTAGCGATGATGTATCTGCCGAACGTGGCGTGGCTGCGGGGCTAAATGTTGTGCAAGATAAATGCATAAAGATCGAGCATGCCCGCTTTGCTGGCGGGCTTAACCTGGCGGGTTTTAATACCGGGATTATCTCTTCCAAGCGCAATAAATCTATTTAGTTAAAGTTAATTTAAATAGTTCCTGCATCTAAACCCTTTAGAACTTCTTTCGCGCGCACCTTTAACTCAGGTAGATCAGATAAGCGATTAAGACCGAAGATCTGCTGGCTCATGCGGTGGTTCTTCTTAAAGGTTTCAGAGTGACGATCTAGGAAATCCCAATACAAAGTAGTAAATGGACAAGCGGTATCGCCGGTGCGCAGTTTGGGGTTGTAGGCGCAGCCTTTACAGTAATTAGACATGCGCGAGATATAGGCACCGCCTGCCGCATATGGCTTAGTCATCATCGCACCGCCATCTGCGTGAACGCCCATACCAATAACGTTGGGAACCATTACCCATTCGGTGGCATCGATAAATACTTCGCGCATCCAATCGAGAAATTCTTGTGGGTTGGTGCCGGTGATCAGGGCTAAATTACTTAAGACCATAAGGCGCGGGATGTGGTGAACCCAGGCGCGATCTTGAATATCTGTGACGATAGTTTTAACGCAGTTCATCTGGGTCTTGGTGGGATCGCTAAAGAGCGGCAGAAGTTTCTTGGTGGCGTTAAGTTGATTGTTATCGCGGTATTCAGGGCCTAAGTACCAGTACATGCCATTTACATATTCGCGCCAGCCAATTACCTGACGGATGAATCCTTCGGCAGATTCGATCGGAATATCACCGGTGTTGAACTTCTTTACTGCGGCATCGATAACTTCGCTGGCGTGAAGAAGTCCATTGTTTAGGTATGGGCTAAGAAGTGAATGGTGGAGCGCCCAGTTATCAAGTGCCATGGCATCTTCATATGGCCCAAATGTTGCAAAGTGGTTTTCGATGAAGTTATTTAACTGAGCAAGTGCGCCTTTGCGAGTAGTCGCCCATGTTGTGGTGGGAGTGAAGCCCAGTTCTTTACCAACCTCAAGATCAATCGCATCTGGTTTATGTTCTAAATACTTGGGCCAGGTGTAATTTTTTGGGGGAGGCAAGCGGTTCTCTTTATCGAAGTTCCACGCACCCCCGGTTGGTTTGCCGTTTTCGATCAAGATATTTAAGCGAGCACGTTGAGCGCGATAGAAAGTCTCCATCAGATAACTCTTCTGCGAATCTGCCCAGATAAAGAAGTGCTTGCGGGTGGTTAGGAAGAAGTCGTTTTCTACTAATTCTGCGCCGAATCCTTTGAGTTGTTCCATCTGGCGATGAGATGAAGGTTCGGCGCAGATTAACTTGTGGGTCTTATATTTCTTTTGAACCTTGGTTATGCCATCGATTGTGGTTGGAGCTTTCTCATATTCCACGGTGAAGCCTTCATCGCGCAGTGATTGTGCAAAGTGGCGAGCGGAGGAGATAAGAAAGTGCAGGCGCTGTGGGTGCCAGTTCCGGCCGGTGGTCATGCGCGCACTTTCGACCATCACAATTACATCTTGCTTAGGGTCAGCGTTCTTTAGCGCGCCAAATTTGCGGTGCAGGTGATCAAAAGGAAGATAGATCAGCTGCGACATGCGTAAAGAGTAATTGGATCAGCGTTTTTACGCGCCTTTTAGCTACTTCTTTTTAAAGCCAGTTGGGCACTTAGGTGGTGCGCCGGTTACTTTCTTGGAGGTCTTGCCTTTGACGCAAGTGATTGTGGATTTCTTTGGCGCAACTGTTTTAGTAGCCTCCGCTGGCTTCTTAAAGCTAACTGCCAATCGCGGTGATGAGTAAGAGAACCCGTAGGCACGCAGATTGATCCAATCGTTCTTTGCGTCATAGGTCGCAGTCACTGTTGCAACCTTCTTGGTGCCATCGTCATAGGAAACTTCAACTTTGGCATATCCGGCAGCGATTGCTGGGTCGATACCCCACCAATCACGTGCGCGATTTCCTTTAACTTTCAACTCCAGCCAGCCTTCGATCTCTTTGCCGTTTTCATCAAAGTGAACGTTGCCAACCTTTACAACGATCTGCTGGCTATCGCGATCAAAGCGGAAATCACTTAGACACCACCAGCCGTTGGTTCCGAGGATCACATCATCGGCGCGAGTATCTGAAGTTTTATTTCCTGCATCCCAATAGACCATGTTGACTGCCATATTGCGTTGAGTTGATGCGGCTTTCAAAAGATTAGATTCGCAGACCGGATCGTTCGGGCGGGCTGCCGGGCTATTTTCAGGGAGTCCCTTAACGGTAATTAAATCTCCAGTGACGCTAACTTGTGGATCGCGAACATTGGAGAGCACCCATTTGATTCGCTTGGAAAAGCCTGGGCTCTTTAAAATAAATTGAAAGTAGTAGCCCGCTGGAAGAGAAGCCTTATTCATATCATTTGAAGTTAAATAGATCTGCAGACTGCTATTCATCAAGTGAACGCTGGCGCTGACTTCACTTGATCCATCAGTAGTTGTTACACCAGCAGGTAGAGTCCAGATATGAGCTAATCCGCCGAAGTCCTTTACTGAAGAGTAATTCTCAATTTGTTCTCCTTGAGGAGATGAAATCATTTGCCACTCTTGAACGGCAGTAGTTGGGTCGAAGTTTGGTTGCTTCTTGTATTTCATTTCACCAACTTCGGTGCCATCTTCTTTAATAACCTTGATGCTCTGAGTGCAATCTGTTGTGATCTTCCACTGCTCATCGCAAGGGAGCCAAACTCCGTAACGCACATCGGTGATGCCAGTTTGCTTCCACCACTTTGGTTCAGGTGGCATCGGAAAAGGATCGGCGGCGCTGGCGGGGGTAAGAGTGGTTGCAGCCAGGAGTAAGGCGATTGCGATGCGAAGCGCTGAACGAGTTTTCATGGCTACTTCACCGTTTCTTTTGCCACTTTTTATGCGCCCAGTGCGGTTGTCGGCGCGCTGGATTAGAGTCTAAATCTAGGTAGTCCTATGCCCATCGGCAATAGCAGGTGGCGAACTTGTACTCACAAGGAGGCAGAAATGTTCGAACTATTGGCTCTTACGGCGGTTATCTATCTCTTTATCAATCGCAGGAAGAAGGTGCGCAAGCCGCGGGGGATCGATGCCGAACTCCGCGAGCTAGTCGAGAGCACTTATTACTCCGATGCGATGGCCGCTGAGATCAAGGGTTATCTGCTTTCAGTTGTTGGCGATGATCGCGATGGCGCCGAGAAATTTTCCGATGCACGAATTGCGCAGGCGCAATCTATTTTAGATAAGGCCGGGCCTTCCGCTTTTTACTGGATGACTGAAATCGCAACGCAATTAGCGGTTTTATCTGCCGCCAAGATCAATGGCATCGCCACAAATGTTGAAAGCGAGATTGGCGCTGACCCAGTAACGCCGGAAAGCGTTGTTCGCATCGTCGTTCAAGGTTAAGAAAATTACAGAAAGTAGTTTTAATTATTTGATTAAATTATTTGATTGCACTTGCAGAGAAAGAATTTTGATATATATTTAGTGGACCGCGCCGGTTCGCCAGAACCGACACGGCCGCCAGATGCGAATTAAAGATTGCTGAGATCCGGCCCGTCGTTATTTCGACGGGCGCTTCGCATTTCCACGTATCTAAATACGAGGTCGGCTAAGGCAACGACAAGCGTCACCCAATCGGTAGCTCTCATTTCATTTGCACTCCTTTCTCCATTCTCAGCCTTTGCTGAGTGAACAAATGGGTCGCTGGCGGCGCGCATCTGCGTGGAGTTAAGGATTAAGGCGTGCGAAAGGTATTGGTAACAAGCCGCCAAGATTCAGATTTCTCCTTGGCTGTGGATATATCTCAATCAGCCGCTCGGATTAGTTAATTAATTGGCCGCTGATTAGAATGCGCAGATGAAGCCAGAATCGGCCGGAAGTAAATTTAAGAAGGCGCTGCAGGAAGAGAAGCCACTGCAGATTGTTGGTGCAATAAATGCAAATCATGCGTTGCTGGCAAAGCGGGCTGGATACCGCGCCATTTACTTATCTGGTGGTGGGGTCGCCGCAGGTTCACTGGGTGTTCCAGATCTTGGAATAACAACTTTAGAAGATGTCTTAACTGATGTTCGTCGAATAACTGGAGTTTGTGATCTGCCCCTGTTGGTTGATGCCGATACAGGTTTTGGGCCATCGGCTTTTAATATCGGTCGCACTGTAAAAGATTTAATCAAAGCAGGCGCAGCTGCAATGCACATTGAAGATCAGGTGCAGGCAAAGCGTTGTGGCCATCGCCCGAATAAAGAGATTGTTAGCAAGGGCGAAATGGTTGATCGCATTAAGGCAGCCGTTGATGCGCGCACGGATGCAGATTTTGGAATCATGGCGCGCACAGATTCGATTGCAATTGAAGGTATCGATGCTGCGATTGAAAGAGCACTTGCCTACATTGAAGCTGGTGCTGATTTTGTTTTCCCTGAGGCGATCCGCGATCTGGAAAGTTATAAGAAGTTTGCCGCCGCTGTTGGTAAGCCGATCTTGGCTAACATCACCGAATTTGGTTTAACCCCTTTATTTACTCGTGACGAACTCGGCGCCAATGGCGTGGGAATGATCTTGTATCCGTTGTCAGCTTTCCGCGCGATGAACAAGGCGGCCGAAAACGTTTATGAGGCGATTCGCCGTGATGGAACCCAAGCCGGTGTCATCGATTCGATGCAGACCCGCGAAGAGTTGTACGAGCGAATTAATTATTATGAATTCGAAAAAGCGCTAGATCAATTCCAGAGCGAAAAGGATTAGTAATGTCGGCAAATATCACCCGTGTAAATCAGGAGTTCGATAAAGAAATCGTAGATATCGTCGATTACGTCTTTGATTACGAAGTTACTTCGGATCTGGCATATGAAACTGCGTGGTCATGTTTGATGGACACCTTGGGTTGTGGCCTGGAATCACTCGAATACGAAGCCTGCACCAAGTTGCTTGGTCCGCTAGTTCCAGAACTTCAGGTTAAAGATGGTGTGCGCGTTCCGGGCACCGCTTATCGCTTAGATCCAGTGCAGGGTGCATTTAATATCGGTGCCCTTATCCGTTGGTTAGATTTCAATGACACCTGGCTTGCCGCTGAATGGGGACACCCATCAGATAACTTAAGCGCGATCTTGTCTGTCGCTGACTGGATCTCGCAGCATCCGCAATATGGCACCGGTAAGAAACTCACTATGCGCGATGTAATGACTGCGATGATCAAGGCCCACGAAATTCAGGGCTGCATCGCACTTGAAAATTCATTTAACAAAGTTGGTCTAGATCACGTGATCTTGGTAAAGATCGCATCCACCGCTGTGGTTTCGCAGATGCTCGGTTTAACTCGCGAGCAAGCGCTTAACGCGGTTTCACTTGCTTGGATCGATGGACATTCACTTCGCACATATCGCCATTACCCAAATGCGGGATCACGTAAATCTTGGGCGGCAGGCGATGCCACATCTCGCGCGGTGCGTCTTGCACTTATGGCCAAGTTAGGTGAGATGGGTTATCCATCTGCACTAACTGCCAAGACCTGGGGTTTCTACGACACCTTGTTCCGCGGCAATCACTTTAAATTCCAACGCCCATACGGTTCATATGTAATGGAGAACGTGCTCTTTAAGATTTCCTACCCAGCAGAGTTCCACTCACAAACAGCGGTAGAAGCAGCATTTACGCTGCATAAGCAGATGGTTGCTGCAGGAAAGACCAGCGATGACATCGCCAAGATCAGCATCCGCACCCACGAAGCATGTATCCGAATCATCGATAAGAAGGGGCCGCTTAATAACCCTGCAGATCGCGATCACTGTATCCAGTACATGGTTGCGGTGCCGTTGATCTTTGGTCGTTTAACTGCCCGTGACTACGAAGATGTAATCGCGGATGATCCACGAGTTGATGCGCTGCGCGCGAAGATGCACCTGCGCGAAGATGAAAGCTTTACTGCAGATTACTTTGACCCCGCAAAGCGTTCGATCGCTAATGCAATGACCATCGAATTTAACGATGGAACAGTGCTTGGTGAAGAAGTCGTCGAATATCCAGTAGGCCATGCTCGTCGTCGCGCTGAGGGAATTCCGTTGCTAGTTGAGAAATTCAAGATCAACTTAAACCGCATCTTCGACGCCAATCAACAGAAGAAGATCTTGGACCTTTGCTTAGATCGCAAAGCGCTGGAGGCCACTGAAGTTAAGGACTTCATGGCGATGTTGGTCAAGGAATAAACCTTTGAAGAAATTGCGCGGCCTGCTTAAAGCCTCACACTTTGGGCCGACGCTAATTGTCACGAGCATTTCTTGGTTCTTTGCCGCGCATTACTGGTGGGAAGGACCCGCCTATGTAATCGCTTTTGGTGTATTTACCGGTCAATTGGTTGTCGGCTGGAGCAATGATCTATATGACTATAAAGATGATTTGATGCATAACCGGCAGAACAAACCACTTGTATCTGAACTTATCTCGCAAAGCTATTTAAAGCGCTGGTTAACTTTCATGGTGCCGTTCTCATTTGTGGCAAATTTGCTTGGCCCGCTTGGGTTTAAAGGCGGCTTGGTTTATATGTTTGGAATATCAATGGGAGTTGCCTACAACTTCTACTTTAAATTCAATGTCTTCTCATGGTTTCCATACGCGCTGGCTTTTGCGGCGCTACCTTCATGTATTGCGATATCAAAAGATGTAACTCCACCAGTATGGATGTGGCTTGGGGGAGCGTTGCTGGGATCTGCTGCACACTTTATAAATGTAATTAAAGATATGGATCAGGATCGCGCAAGTGGCATTGGTGGTGCGCCACAGCGAATCGGTAAGCGCAACTCAATAGTGGTTGCAGGGCTGTTGATCGCCCTAGGGCTTTCAACGCTAGTTGTATTTAACTAATTTAAATTAAAGTAATTAACTAGCGAACGCTGCGCATAACAGCGGTGACTTTGCCCAAGATCTCGCAATTATCGCCATTGATTGGCTCGAATGCGGGGTTGGCAGGAAGTAACCAGATGTGGCCGTTCTTGCGCTGGAAAGTCTTAACAGTTGCTTCGCCATCGATCATCGCGGCAACGATCTCGCCATTGTTGCAATCCTTCTGTTCGCGAATAACAACGTAATCACCATCGCAGATTGCGGCATCGATCATTGATTCACCGACAACTTGCAACATGTAGAGGTTGCCCTTGCCGACCAAAGTTTCAGGGAGTGCAAAAGTTGATTCAACGTTCTGTTCTGCGGTGATTGGGCCACCGGCTGCGATACGACCAACGAGTGGAACCTGCTTGGTGGCTTCGACTTCGAGTTCGGATTTCTCGCCAGGCATTAATACTTCAAGTACTCCGCCGCGAGTTGGGTGGGCGGTGATAAAACCCTTTTCCTGCAAGATCTCGAGCTGGTATTTGACGGAGGCAGGGGATGAAAGGCCGGCGGCCTTAGCGATCACACGCATTGACGGTGGGTAACCCTCGTCGTCCATGCTCGCCTTGATGACCTGGAGGATCTTGAGCTGGCGGGCGGTTAGCTTCTCCTCGTCGGAGGTGAAGTCTGGGAGCTCGGTTACTTTGCTGGATGCGGGTTTCTTAGCCATGGGCTAATCGTCCCACGCCTAGGAAAAAAAATCAAACATATGTTCGAAAATAACTTGCCGATGTCGGTGGCATGGGGTTTAATTGGCCTTGTTCGAACAACTGTTCGAATACCTTCCCCAAGGTAGTACCAGCAGGAGAAAACCATGAGCACAGTTTCTTTAAACGCAACAAGCGCGCAAACCCTTATAAATCAAGGGTTTCAAGGCTATTCAACCAATCCGTCCGGCTTTCGTTTAAATCGCCGTGGTCGCCTAGCCCGTACGTTCGTGGTTCTCTCACTCGCTGTGGTCCTAGCCAGCGTCTTTGGCTTCCAGGCCGGGGCCGGCACAACCGACACCGTTGGCGCCCCAACATCTTTTATTGAGATCACCGCAGCCCCTGGGGATACCCTCTGGTCGCTGGCTACCCGTATGGCAGATGGCGGAGATGTTCGCGCGCTCGTAGATGAGATCGCTTCCGTTAACTCGCTGGCAACGGCTGAGCTCCAGGCAGGCCAGAAGGTACGCATCCCGCTCGATTAGTTTTGAATTAGTTTTAAGAGATAGCCCCGACACGCCCTAGCAATGGTTAATGCGTACTCATCAGGAAAACTCTCAAGATTTGCTTTATAGTTCCCACTATATGTAGGGGTCGAAACGAAGAAAACTTCCATAAGTAGTGTTTTTAGGGTAGTTTCAGCGGTTCGCCAATACATCTAAATTTGGGAATATCTAGTATTTCGAAGGGAGACACGCCGAGATGATTTGCCCGTTCTGCAGCCACGATGATTCTCGAGTTGTTGACTCTCGTCCGGTCGAAGATGGCACTCAGATCCGCCGTCGCCGTGAATGCCCACAATGTGGCGAGCGCTTCTCAACTCAGGAAGTCGCTCTTCTCAACATTATTAAACGATCTGGTGCAACCGAGCCATTTGCTCGCGAAAAAGTTTTGGTTGGCGTACGTAAAGCCTGCCAAGGTCGCCCAGTCGGCGAAGATGATCTAGTCCTGTTGGCCCAGCGCGTTGAGGAAACCCTTCGCCGCACTGGCAAAGCAGAAATCGAAGCTCAAGAAGTGGGCTTGGCAATCCTTGCGCCACTTCGCGAACTCGATGAGGTGGCTTACCTGCGATATGCCTCGGTATACCGTAACTTTGCCTCCCTTGAAGATTTCGAAGGCGAGATCGCGTTACTGCGAGCGGTGCCTTCGAGCGCTATTTCCCACAGCGCAAACTCAGCAAGTGCAAATTCCTCAGTAAATGCAACAAAAGAACAAAGCGACGCCCCATCGTTAAAAACGAATCAAACAACAACGAGCAATCGTTAAAAGAGAAGACGGGAAAATAAAAATGTCAGATACGGTCATCAACCGACCAATCAAGATCAAAGCTCATAACACCGTAAAGGGTAAGGGCTTAACGATCGAACGTATTTATACAAATGAGGGAATTCATCCATACGATGAAGTTAAGTGGGAGCGTCGCGATGTTGTCCAGGCTAACTGGAAGACAGGCGAGACAGTATTCGAACAACTCGGTGTTGAATTTCCAGATTTTTGGTCAGTAAACGCATCAACAATCGTTACTACCAAATACTTCCGCGGGGCAGTGGGAGCAGAAAATCGCGAGTGGTCTCTAAAGCAGGTCATCGATCGCGTAGTTCTTACATATACAAAGGCCGGAAAAGAATTCGGTTACTTTGCAACAGATAAAGATGCAGAGATCTTCGAGCACGAGCTAACACATATGCTCTTGCACCAGATCTTCTCCTTTAACTCACCAGTTTGGTTTAACGTCGGAACAGCAGCACCTCAGCAAGTAAGCGCATGCTTCATTTTGTCGGTTGATGACACGATGGATAGCATCCTTAACTGGTACCGCGAAGAAGGAATGATCTTCAAAGGTGGATCAGGTGCAGGACTTAACTTGTCACGTATCCGTTCATCAAAGGAACTTCTAAAGTCCGGTGGAACAGCCTCTGGCCCAGTTTCATTTATGCGTGGTGCAGATGCATCTGCAGGAACAATCAAATCTGGTGGCGCAACCCGTCGCGCAGCCAAGATGGTTGTTCTAGATGTTGATCACCCAGATATCGAAGAATTCATCGAAACCAAGGTCAATGAAGAAGACAAGATTCGTGCACTACGCGATGCTGGCTTTGATATGGATTTGGGAGGCAAAGACATAATCTCTGTGCAATATCAGAACGCGAATAACTCAGTCCGCCTTTCAGATAAGTTCATGCAAGCGGTTGAAAACGGAGAGCAGTTTGGTTTAACAGCTCGCTCAACTGGCGAAGTTATCGACACAGTTGATGCGCGCGAACTCTTCACAAAGATTGCACAAGCTGCATGGGCATGTGCTGATCCTGGAGTTCAATTTGATGACACCATCAATGATTGGCACACAACTCCAGAGTCAGGTCGCATCAACGCGTCAAACCCTTGCTCTGAGTACATGTCACTAGATAACTCATCATGTAACTTGGCTTCACTTAACTTGATGAAGTTCCTAAAGGATGATGGATCATTTGATGCCAAGACATTTGGACGCGCATCTGACTTGATCATCACTGCAATGGATATCTCAATCTGTTTCGCAGATTTCCCAACTGAAGCGATCGGCGACACAACTCGCGCCTTCCGTCAGCTCGGAATCGGATACGCAAACCTTGGCGCACTTCTTATGGCTTCAGGTCTTGCCTACGATTCAGAGGGTGGACGCGCTCTTGCTGGTGCAATCACTTCACTTCTAACCGGAACAACATATAAGCGCTCAGCAGAACTTGCTGGCATTGTTGGTCCATATGCAGGCTTTGCACAAAATGCTAAGCCTCATGCCCGCGTAATGCGCAAGCATGCAGCAGCATCATCTGCAGCTAAGCAGCTTTCAACTCTAGATATCGATGTCTGGACTGAAGCAAATAAGGCATGGGATGCATGTCTATCAACTGGCGACAAGAACGGCTGGCGTAACGCACAGATCTCTGTGCTTGCACCAACCGGAACAATCGGCTTGATGATGGATTGCGATACAACTGGTATCGAACCTGACTTCTCATTGGTTAAGTTCAAGAAGCTCGTCGGTGGCGGCTCAATGCAGATCGTTAACCAGACAGTTCCAGCTGCGCTACGTAAGCTCGGTTACAACGAAGAGACAATCGAAGCGATTGTTGAATTCATTGCAGCCAATGGCCACGTAATCGATGCTCCAGGGCTAAAGACAGAGCACTACGAAGTATTTGACTGTGCACTAGGTGCGCGTTCAATTGCTCCAATGGGCCACGTACGCATGATGGCTGCTTGCCAGCCGTTCCTATCAGGTGCGATTTCAAAGACAGTTAACCTCCCAGAGGATGCAACTGTTGAAGAAGTTGAAGAAGTTCACCTTGAAGCATGGCGCATGGGTATTAAGGCGCTCGCTGTCTACCGCGATAACTGCAAGGTTGGTCAGCCACTTTCTGATGGAAAGGCTAAGAAGAAGGATGCTCCTGTAGAAGCTGCAGCAGCGCCAGTTCGTAAGCGTCTTCCAAAGTCACGTCCATCAACTACAACATCATTCTCTGTTGGCGGCGCTGAGGGTTACATGACCTCAGGTGCATACGCTGACGGTGCACTTGGTGAAGTATTCCTAAAGCTCGGCAAGCAGGGTTCAACTCTTGCCGGAGTAATGGATGCATTCTCAATCGCAGTTTCAATCGGACTCCAGTACGGCGTTCCACTAGAAACATTCGTTGAGAAGTTCACAAACTTGCGCTTCGAGCCAGCAGGTATGACAGATGATTCAGATATCCGCATGGCGCAATCCATGATGGATTACATCTTCCGTCGTCTTGCACTTGATTACTTACCATTCGATCAACGTTCAGCGATGGGGTTGTTTACATCCTCAGAGCGTGCACGTGCGCTAGAAACAGGCGAGTACACACAAGATGCAGCACCTGCGAGTGCTGATACCCCAAAAGCAGTAGCTGCTCCTGTGGCGGCTCCTGCGGCTGTACTAATAACAACTCCTAAGCCAGTTGAGGTAAAGATCGAAGCAGCACCACTTGATCGTGCAATCGGTTCATCATCTGATCTCCTTGAATCAATGGGAATCAAATCAGATGCACCGCTCTGTATGACATGTGGAGTCAAGATGCGTATGTCAGGTGCATGTTTCGTATGCGAAGGCTGCGGAAATACATCTGGTTGTTCATAAGACTTTAAACCACCCCGTTAAAAAGCCCCGCTGATTAATTTCAGCGGGGCTTTTTTTATTAAACAGTTCAATTCGCTAGATTTCTTCAAATGCAAGGGCTTGGCAAAGATAAGATATGTACTTCGCAAGTTAAGGAGAAGTAATTGCCACAAGCCCTGCCCCGCAAGTTGGTGCATCGCTTGGTGACCTTAAATGCGATGAGCTCGTTTCTAATGGGTTCTCTCGGATTTTCAATTCAACTAATTAAACGCGACTTTGAGTTAACCCGCGTAGTAGCCAGTTGGCACAACATCGGCTGGGCGGCAGCCTTGGTATTTATCTCATTTATATTGCTCGGTCATGGCCATCGCCGGCCTGCCCACCAAACTATTCGCTTTGGTTGGGCGCTATTAATTCTTGGTTCACTTGTCTATTGCCTTAGCCCAAATATTTATTTCTCAGTACCTGCCGTGATCCTTACTGCAACTGGTTCGGTTATCGCAGGCAACACAACGACGGCAATCTTGGGCGCGCATTCAAAGACGGCGCTGAAGAATATGTTCCGATCAACCGGAGTCGGTTTGTTTGCGGCATCCGTTTCTCCAACGGTAATTGGCATTACGACGCAGGCAGATATTCCTTGGCGCGCAACAGTTGCAACAACTGCTGTGCTTATTGGGCTAGTTGCCTTAAAGATCGTTCCTGAATTAGAAGCTCGTCCAGAGCCAGACCATGCCGATAGCAAGATCATCTGGAATAACACGATGATCGCAATTCTTCTCTTTGCTTTTATGACGATAACAATGGAAGTTTCACTATCGGCTTGGGCGCTAGATCTTTTAACTGAGCGTGGATCAGAGGTTAAATCTGCGGTTCTATTTGCAACCATCGCACCTTATTTCGTGGCGCTAACTCGCATCTATCTTTCAACTAAGAATGAACATAACCTGTATCGCATCTGGCGATTCTCATTTGTGGCGATCGGATCAGGTGTATTGCTCGTTATCTTTGCATCATCACCAACGCTTACCTTGGCAGGTTTGATTATTGCCGCTGCAGGTATTGGGCCATGTGCATCTATTGCTATCGCAAACGCATCTTCGACCGCGCAGGGTTCAGATCGCGGTATCGCCGCCTTTGTGATTGGTATGGGCATTTCAAATGGCACATCACCATGGATCATGGGATTTGTCAGCGAGAACTTTGGATTTGCCGCAGCCTACGGAGTCATCTTGCTTGCACTAATTGCTGCAACTTATTTCTTTGCAACTATAAATAAGAAAAATTAACGAGGAAGGCGAAGCCCCTGCATTCCGCCATCTACGCCAAGTGCGGTGCCCGTTGTAGATGCTTGTGCAGGATTTGCCAGAAAGATAATCGCGCTAGCAACTTCTACAGGTGAAACAAGACGCCCGATTGGTTGGCGCGCTTGCAAGGCGGCATATTCCTGATCAGGGTTATCTGCCTTAGAAAGTAAGTTTTTAATCCAAGGGGTATCTGATGTTCCAGGGTTAACGCAGTTAACGCGAACACCGTGAGCAATTCCATCGGTTGCCATAGCAAGAGTAAGTGCGTAGATCGCACCTTTGCTTGCACCGTAAACCGCGCGATTTGGAACGCCAGCTGTTGCAACTAGCGAACAAGTGTTAACGATTGCGGCATGTGAACTGGCCTTTAGGTATGGCATCGCTGCAGCGCTCATGCGCCCTGTGCCAAAAACATTTACATTGAAAACTCGTAGCCATTCTTCTTCGGTGGCTTGCTCGACGGTGCCGATAGCGCCGATGCCAGCGTTGTTGATCAGAATATCTAGCGTCTTGCTCTGGCTGGCGAATTCAACAAATGCTTTCTTAACGCTATCGGGGTTGGCGATATCGCATTCAATAAATGTTGCTAGCTGACCCATATCACCAGAGCGAAGATCAAAGCCGAATACCTTCGCACCTTGCTCAGTTAACTTACGGGCAACTTCTAAACCGATACCAGAGCCTGCGCCTGTAACAATGGCGGTTAAGCCTGCGAAATCTTTACTTATTGATTGGCTCATTACTTGACCTCTGCTTTATAGGCTTTAACGTGGTTGGTAATTTCGCCGATACCTTCGATACCGGTCTTAAGAACGTCGCCAGCCTTTAGATAAATAGGTGGCTTAAAGCCCATGCCTACGCCGAAAGGCGTTCCGGTATTGATGATGTCACCTGGGCAGAGCTCCATAAATTGGCTGATGTACCAAACAATGTGGTTGATTCCGTATAACAAATCATCGGTATTGGAATCTTGCTTCATCTCGCCATTTACTGAACACCATAAGCGCAGGTTATGAGCGTTAATTGAATCTGCTGAAACGATAACTGGACCAACTGGATTAAAGGTTGGGAATGATTTGCCCTTAACCCATTGCCCGGCGCGCTCCATCTGCCAGTGGCGCTCTGAAACATCCTGCGAGATTGAGTAACCCAAGATGTGCTCGGCTGAATCTTCAGGAGAATTTAGATAAAGCGCGGACTTGCCAATAACAATGGCGAGTTCAACTTCGTAATCTGTGGCTGCGCTATTTGGTGGAATAACAACATCATCATTTGGACCGGTGATTGAATCTGGTGCTTTCATAAAGATAACTGGCTCAGGTGGAGTATCGAACCCCGCCTCTTTGATATGCGCTAAATAATTAAGACCTACGCAAATAATCTTGGTTGGCTTATTGATAACTGCGCCGTAGCGAAGACCGGCAAGTGGAGTGCGGGGAAGTGAATTCAGATCAGCGTTGGCAACGCGTAGATAACCACCGGCTTCTAAATTTTCGCGATCCCAGTCGCTGACAAGTGAGTCAACATAGATTGCGTTATCACCATCGATAACTGCTGGGCGTTCTGATCCGCGTTCACCAATTCGTGCGATTTTCATTGTTCCTCCAGGTCTTACACAACCTTATATGAGCAAGTAAGGCTTGGTCACGGGCGGTGTCACTGATTTTCGCTACTGTGGCCCCATGGGGATTGAACTACAAATATGAGTGATCTATCGGCGAAAGTGCGTTCGGCCCTAGATGCAGCAGTCGCCGCCATTGGGGGATCACCACGTGAAGGCCAGATCGAAATGGCTGAAGCGGTGGCAAATGCGCTCACCGATCGCCACCATTTAATGGTGCAGGCCGGCACTGGAACCGGAAAATCTCTAGCTTATTTAGTTCCAGCCCTCGTTCATGGCCGCAAAGTTTTGATTGCAACAGCAACTCTTGCGCTGCAACGTCAATTAGTAGAACGAGATTTACCTGCCGTTGTGCCAGCACTTGAAAAAGAGTTAGGCCGTGAGATCACTTATGGAATTTACAAAGGCGTAGGCAACTACATCTGCTTGCAGAAGATGAATACCGATGAACCAGATCCTGATGGCCAAGTTTTATTGGAAGTTAGTTACCTAGAAAAAGATGCCAAACGCTTACATGCTTGGGCAAAGACGCCCGGTGTTTCAGGTGATCGTGATGATGCACCAGATGTCGACCGCAGAGTCTGGGCGGCAAATTCACTTTCTGGACGCGAATGCGTTGGCGCCGATGTCTGTAATTACGGGCCACAATGTTTTGCAGCACTCGCTAAAGCGAAGGCACAGACCGCAGATGTTGTAGTCACCAACCACACCTTGCTTGCGATCGAAATCGTTGATTCACATCCGATCTTGCCCGAACGCGATGCGGTGATCTTGGATGAAGCCCACGAGTTTATGGATCGCACTACGCAGGCAGTGACCGAAGAGCTCACATCTGCGCGCGTGATTCGCGCAGCCGCGATGGCGCGCAAACATATGCCGGGCAAGTTAGCTGATGCGCTCACTAAAGCTGCCGATAATTTCCACGATGCGATGGCAGATTATGGCGATCAGATCCGCGGTGACTTTGCCGCACAAGGTCGGCTTGAAGAAATTCCTTCTTCACTTGAGGCACCGATTCGTAAAGTTAAAGATGCGGCAGCTGCGATCGTGCAGATCATCAACGCCGATGACGACATTATCGATTCTGATGCGATTGCAGAGCGCGCCCGTGTAAAAGGTGCGGTCTCTGAGATCAATACAACTTGTGGCAAATTGTTAAAGATGGGCAATACCCACGTGCTCTGGTATGAACCAACCTTTTCAACACTGCATTTAGCACCGCTTTCTGTCTCTGAAGTTCTCCGTTCAAACCTATTAACCAAGACTCCAGTGATTGCGACATCTGCAACGCTCACCGTTGGCAATGGCTTTGATGCGATGGCGCGCAGTATTGGTTTCGTCGTTGGTTCAGATGCAGACACTGAAAGTGAAGATGGCGATATTGATCCGGCAAATGTGCAGATGCTCGATGTTGGCTCACCATTTGATTTCGCCAATCAAGGCGTTCTATATATGCCAAAGCATCTACCTGAACCAGGTCGCGATGGACCAAGTCCTGAAGTCTTAACTGAACTCGGCGAGTTAATTGATGCAGCGGGTGGACGCACCTTGGCGCTATTTAGTTCATGGCGCGGTGTTGAAGCAGCCGATGCCCATCTGCGCAGCGTTTTAAAAGAGTTACCGATCACCATAATTACTCAGAAACGTGGAGATGCAGTTGGTCCGCTCGTTGAACGTTTTGCGAAAGATGAAACATCAATTCTGCTCGGCACGATGTCGCTCTGGCAGGGCGTTGATGTTCCAGGTTCATCTTGCATCTTGGTTGCAATTGATCGAATTCCATTTCCGCGTCCTGATGAACCGGTTATGTCAGCTCGTGCATCGTTGGCAGATGCCGCAGGTGGCAGTGGCTTTATGCAAGTATCACTACCGCGCGCAGCGCTACTGCTGGCGCAAGGCACTGGCCGCTTAATTCGCAGCGTTGATGATCGCGGGGTAGTGGCCATTTTAGATTCGCGAATTGTGACCAAACGCTACGGAAGTGTCCTACTTAACTCGATGCCGCCGCTCTGGCGCACCAGCGATCGGGCTGTGGTGATCGATTCACTGCGCAGGCTTTCGCAAACCATGAAATAATTTTTTTATGCCCAAGATTTCCACGCAAGATCTAGCCTCGCATCGCGATTGGCGCCGTAATCAATTGATTTCAGCGGCCACCCAGATCGCACTTGAGGAAAGCTCTGCCAGCATCTCAATCGCAGCAGTGGCAGCGCGCGCCGGGCTGTCGCGAACTTCAGTCTATGAATACTTTTCGAGCAGCCAAGATCTCGTTGCCGATCTGTTAATCGAAGAGTTAAAGAACTTTGGCGAACTCTTACGCGGCGCCATCGAAGATGAAAGCGATCCGATTTCTGCGCTAACTATCTGGATCGAAACATCCCTTAACTATGTGGGCGATGGACGACACCTACTTGCCAAGTCACTTCACGCCACAACTTTGCCGCGCGAGCGAAACGCTGAAATAGGTGCGGCCCACCGTCAGATGTTGGCGCCACTTAGCAAAACTTTTGCTTCTCTTGGCATCACAGATACCGCACGCGCTTTCGCGCAGTTGCAGGCGATCACAGATGTAGCAACCCGCCGCATCGAATCAGGCGCCGCAACGCCACAAGATGAGATCGCAGTTACAACCGATTTCTATATCGCCGGAATTAAGACGTTAGCTAACTCTAATTCTTAGCTCTTGCTTAAGCGCTAGCCACATTCCTTCTTTAGCCGGCGCTGTTGCGACGATGGTGCAGATCCCGCGCTTCTGAGCCTCTATTAGATTTAACTCAACGCGACAGTTCTTACTCAAACTTCTGTAAGAAATTGTCTCGCCGAAGTTGGTTTCAGCAGGCATCGCCTTTGGCTTACCCTTTTTGAGTTCCTTGGTAGCGCGCTCAACCTTCTGAACTCCAGGTTCGAGAATAAATGGGTAGTTTGCAGAACTTGCTGCGAACTTATCGTTGCCGGCAGTTCGGTGAGCAAGTGCGCACTGGCCAGCTCCCTTGAGCGCAGTTAGCGTTCCATTTGCGTATGAGCATTCCGGAGTCAACGAAGTTAGTGTCACTGGCAGACCAGATTGCGCAGTTGCAACAATCTTTGCGCTCTGGCGATAAGCAAGTGCCATCGGAACATTTCGGGTTAGCGGCTTGGTATTCAATGTAACTGTTACTACATCAGCCGGTAGCAAAGGCGCGGCAGCACCTTCGCGGAAGGTAATCGGAAGGAATAAATCTTCGCTGGTATCTGCAGTTGCAGAACGATCCAGGCGGAAGAAGATTCCACAAGATGTTTTGGTGCAGTCAACCGCTACGCCGCGACCAGTGATCTGTGCTGCGACCTTAAATGCGATTGGCCCGGTTGCACTTACTGAACCGACTTCACCTTTAGTACTGATCCAGAGCTGTAATTCATCGCTGCAGGTTGCAGGACGAGCACCAGCGACTGGGGCGATGCATTGCTGCATATACAGTCCGCCCTTGGTCGTAAACTTTGTAAAGCCGCCATTGACGATGGCACCTGCTGGATCAAGATTTGTTAGCGGGCCGCTCTGGAAGACAAATGTCTCCGCGCTGGCGCTAGGCGCTGTGAAGACAGGTATAGCCAGTGCTAATACTGAGATTAACGTAATTACTTTCTTCATATCTATTTCCTTTTCTTAAATGTGACTGGAATAAAAAGATCACGCGATCTATCCCCTTCACGTAGATGATCTGATCTAACTGTTAAAGCGCATTTACTTTTGCGGCAATCGATCTTGCCGATTTTTTCCGAGACTCCGACGCTCTTCGTAAATCTGCCACCGGCGCGGAAAGGTTCTGCCAGATTTGCGGCATAGGGTGGTGCATTTGATGAGATCCAGTAAGAAGCATCGCCGATGCCGGATTTGTTAACGCCACCACCACAAGGAGTCGGAGCAGCACCTGATTTTGGCATCACGCAGTACGCAAGATAGATACCGACGGTTTCATCAAAACCTTTTCCGGTGATGACAATTTGGGCCTGACCATTTTTATCAACTGCTATATCTCGCGCTTGTGCGCTAATTGATTCGCCAAACTGGCCCTTTATTAATTGTGGTTTCTGCGCAGCGTTGCTCGGTGAAACACTAAGTGAGATCAGAAGCAGCGCAGATAGGGCTGTTGGAAGAAAAGCCTTTGCGCGCATGAGAAAACCTTACTTTTATCTCAGCACGGCCTTATCCGACAACCCACCCGTATCTGTCAGGTAAAAGGCTGAGATGATTTAAGGGTGCTAAAGAATGGTCGATACCGGCATCTGACAGTGGCTCTCGCCACAGCGCTTTCTTTAACCGCTTGCAGTTCCAGTGAAGTTGCTGTGCAAGAGATTAAAGCTGCTGCCGCAATAAGTATTGAAGATGGCGGCACTTCTTCAGCAACGCGCGTAATCGCACTGGCAAACGGATCTGCAGAAATTTTGGTTTCTTTAGGCTTAAAGCCAATTCTTATTGGACGAGATATCGCCAGCACTGAAGAAGTTCTTCTAGATATTCCAATTGTTACCTCTGGCCATCAAGTTGTTGCTGAAAATATTTTGAAGTTAAACCCAGATTTAGTTCTGATAGATGATGCAACTGGACCGTTAGCTGCAATTAAGACCCTGCGCGAAAATGGAATCAAGATTGTTCAGGTGCGCCAGGCCTGGACGCTCTCGGATATAAACCTAAAGATTGCCGATATTGCAGGGGCTGTTGGAGCAATTCCGTCGGGCGTTGCCTTGAGCGAGAAGATCAACCAATCACTCTCTGAAGTTAAGAAAGCAGATCGAAAAGCACGTATCGCCTTTCTCTATCTCCGTGGCGGAAACTCCATCTATCTACTTGGTGGGAAAGGTTCCGGGGCGGATTCGCTAATCACGGCGATAAATTCCGTTGATGCCGGCGCAGAGTTTTCGAAAGATCCCTTTACGCCAGTTAGCGCCGAAGTTCTTGCCGAGTTAAATCCAGATGTAATTTTAGTTATGAGTAAAGGCTTGGCCTCAGTTGGGGGAGTTGCTGGTTTAAAGGCGCTTCCTGGAGTTGCCCAGACGAGTGCTGGAAAGAAGGGGCGCATCCTTGCCGTTGATGATTCTCTTCTACTCTCCTTCGGCCCCCGCACACCTGATCTGATTCTTCAGATGGCGGCTTCTGTAGATGAGTTGATGAAATGAAGTTACGTTTCTCGCTAATTGTTATCGCGCTTAATATTGCGGTGGTTGCATCTCTATTGCTTGGTGCAACGCAGGTGGAAAATATCTGGCGTTATCTATTTAACCCAGGCTTTGACAGCGCAAGTACCAACCATTTGATTCTCTGGCAGATACGAATTCCACGCATTCTGGTTGCACTTTTAATTGGCGCAGCACTTGGGCTGGCCGGTGCGATCGCACAATCTGCGGCGAATAATCCGCTGGCAGATCCTGCAATCTTAGGAACATCAGCTGGTGCAAGCCTGGGCGTTGTAATTGGCGTTCTCCTAAACCTTGCTGAAGTTGGTTCAGTGTTGGCCGTTCTCTTTGCAACTATTGGTGCGCTGATTGCAACGGCGCTCACTTTCACTTGGGCGCGCTCTGTTGGAGCTTTAATCATTATCGGAATCGGTACCTCAGCGCTCTTTTCCGCAGTTGTCGGGCTACTAATTACCGCCACAAATAATCCAGAGATACGTTCAATCTCTTTCTGGTCGCTTGGTTCATTAGCGTTAGCTACTTCAGAGAGCCTTTTGATTATCACGCCAGTATTTCTGATCTGTTTCTTCTTCTCCTTTAAAATCGCTCCACAGTTAGATCTACTCTCACTCGGTGATATCTCAGTTCGTCATTTAGGGTTTTCTGCAAAAGCGATACGTCTGAAAGCCTTCTTGATAATTGGTTTATTGGTTGCAGTCAGCGTAAGCACCGTGGGCTCGATCTCCTTCTTGGCGCTTGCGGCTCCACATATTGCGCGCATTCTCATTGGTGGAAAGAATCGAATATTGACGATCGCATCTTCGCTCATCGGTGCCCTGATCTTGCTAGTCGGTGACACGATCGCGCGCAGCGTTCTTCCGCCATACGAGCTACCTATCGGTTTGATTACATCTCTATTGGGTGCACCAATTCTTATCCTGCTAGTGCGAAAGGCGGCGCTGACATGGAAATAATTGAGATCCAAGGCTTAACGCTGCAGCGCAATAACCGCGAACTCTTCGAGGGGCTAAACGCCACCATTACTAAAGGTTCAATTAGCGCAATCATCGGTCCAAATGGTTGCGGCAAGAGTTCGTTGCTCTTGGCTATAACCGGTGACTTAAAGCCAAGTAGCGGTTCTATCTTTATCGCTGAAAAGAATCTGCAAGATCTAAGCGATCTCGAACAATCGCACCTGCGCAGTATGGCGCTACAAGAGCGCACCTTCTGGCTACCGATGACAGTCCGCGAAGTACTTGCCTTGGGGCAGAGCGATGAGGCTAAGAATCAGATTGAGAATATAGCGGACGACTTAGGGCTTACCGAATTGTTGGGCAACTTAGTGACCACGCTTTCGGTAGGACAGGTGCAGCGCATTGAAATCGCGCGCACCTTATTGCGCGACTGCCCGATCTACCTTTTTGACGAACCATTTGCAGCGCAGGATCTAGCGAGCAAAGAGAAGTTAATTGAGATCTTTAAGCAACTGCGCAGCGCAGGAAAGACCATCGTTCTGGTTGCACATAGCGAAGTTGAAAAATTATCTTGGTGTGATCAGATAATCCAACTTGGCTCTTAAGTCGCGCCAAGATTTTGCAAAGCTGGGGTGTAGCGGCAAACGGGTTACATCATCAAATAAGACCCAACGCACTTCATGTGATTCATCATTTAACTCATGCGCCACAAGTTCGCTCGTTGCCTCAGCGATAACGGTGTCATAAGACCAGTTACCGTGGTTATCGTTATGGGTTTGGCGCGGGGTTAACTGCTGTGGATCAATACCGGTCTCTTCTACCGCTTCGCGAATTGCGCCATCAATAACGCTCTCGTGTGAATCACGCGCACCGCCTGGGATTCCCCAAGTATCTCCGTTATGAACCCAGGGTGCGCGGTGCTGTAACAAGATTGCGCCATCGCGATAGATAAGTAAACCTGCTGCGCCATGCAAGCCCCAATGTTTAGAGCCGCAACTGCACTCGACCCAACCATCTCCATCGCGCGCAGCCATGTTCCTACCTTTCCATATGAGCCGTTAACTATCCACATGGAGTAGGTGCGGGGCGTTTTTTATCAGTTGCAAGATCTATCTTCCCGCAGATGAAGCTCCCATTAATTCTGATTACAGCGTTGGTAATTTCTCTACAAACTCTCACTTCGCACGCAGCAGATTGCGTCAAAGCCTGTGTTGATGTCTATACCCAAGATGGGCAATTGGTTATTGAAGCGCGAAAGGGAAGTGGCCCAAGTTCAAGCAAGGTGACCAAACCCAAAGTTGTTAAGCCAAAGGTTGTTGCTAAACCTAAAGTTGTAGCCAAACCTAAGCCGGTTGTAAAGCCTAAAACCGTTGCACCGATCAAGAAAGCCCCCGCAAAACCTGCAAAGAAGCCAGTTAAAAAGGCGGCACCGAAAGTTGTTGCAGCAACTTCACTTAGCGATCGCTTAAGCAAATCACTTCCAACTGGCGGCATTTCATATCAGCCAAATTTCAAACCGTTAATTCACACTCCGGTCTATTTCTGGAATGACTTGCCATCGGTCTTTCGCACCCAAGTTAATTTAATTGGCGAAACCATCGATGTGGTTCTGCGCCCTTCATATTTGTGGTCCTTCGGTGATGGTTCATTTCTTGCGACAACCGATCCAGGTGGGCCATTTCCCGAAGGCAAGATCACACACATTTATTCACAGCCCGGCATTTATCCAGTGCTGCTAACAACAACTTGGAACGGCACTTTTTCTCACAACGCCGTAGAACGCGCCATTACCGGCCAAATCAAAAAAGTTTCAGCGCTGACTATCACCGTGGTGGCAGCTCCAACCCGCTTTATGAATTGAGAGAGATGACCACACTTACATCACCACATGACCTACTTGCCGCAATCCCTTTTCTTATCGGTTATCACCCGGAAGATTCGTTAGTTGTTGTCTCGATTAAAGATAACGCTGTCGGAATGGCGATGCGGATTGATTATCCAGTTGATATTCCCGAAGGTGCTTACGACTTATTGGCTTCACATCTACAGCGAGATTTGGCAACTGGGGCGCTGTTGGTTGCTTATGTTCCAAGCGATCGCAGCGATGGGGAAGTTGTTCTTGCCGATGCAAGTGCGGCGTTAACCCGAATTGGTATTGCTACTGATGAATCTCTGCTCATCCAAGGCGGGCGTTATCGCTCTGTTCTATGTCAGGATCAAGGTTGTTGCCCTGCTGAAGGAAACTTAATTCCCGAGATCGATGGTTCGCGTATTGCCGTTGAACATGTTGTTGCAGGTCGTGCGATGCCCTTTGCCAATCTGCAAGCGCTCACTGATTCAATTTCATCGCTGCCGGTAGCAACGGAGGCTAAATGGTGCGAAATGGTGGACAGCTTTGCGATCCCTAAAGTTCTAGATAACTTGCCGAAGTTACAACGCGATGGCGCAGCTGCGGTAATTGATTTAGCAGGTGAATTTGCCAGTGGACGCATTGGCCAAGATCTCGAACTGACCGCAAGAGTTATCGGTCGGTTAAGGGATATTCAGGTGCGCGACTTTGCACTGGGCAGCCATGATGAAGAGAACGTTGATACCTACTTTCAGATGTGGCGCCACCTAATGCGGATCGCACCAAAGGGTTACGTGGCACCGATCGCATCGTTGTGTGCAGCCTTGGCGTATGAAAGCGGTGATGGCGCACTTGCCCATCGCGCGCTAGATCGCGCCCTCGAAGATGCCAATGGTTATTCCCTGGCGCTCTTATTGCGCCGCGTCTTTACAGCAGGGTGGCCACCCGCATCCTTTGCGGCGATGCGCAGAGAACTACATCCCAAAGTCTGCGCTGGAATTTTTGGGTTAGACTTGCCTCCAGGTCACGAGCTCTAATCGATAGCCCCGGCTGATTAGACGGCAACCCTCCACCGCGGTGGGGTGCTCCGGGTGACGACCAGGTTTGCATCACACGATGTGAGCAAGTGCGTGAAGGAATTAAATGTCGAACTCGATTACTACAGCAGTTACAGGGGCATGGCTAGAAAGCCACGATCCCGGCGATCGCAAATTTGTAAAGATCGGTTTTCTATTACTCGAAAGCGGCGAGACGCTGCCCGATATCACGATCGCTTATCAAACTTGGGGCACACTAAGCGCTGCAAAAGATAATGCGATTTTAATTAACCACGCGATGACTGGTTGGTCTGATGTAACTAGCTGGTGGCCAAATATGGTCGGCCCAGGTCTTCCTTTTGATACCGATAAATACTTCATTGTCTGTCCCAATGTAATTGGCGGATGTCAGGGAAGTACTGGTCCATCGAGTATTGCTCCCGATGGCAAACGATACGGTTCACGTTTTCCAGTTGTCACTGTGCGCGATATGGCCGCTGCCGAACTTTTATTTAGCGATGCCATTGGCATTAAGAAATATCGCTTAGCGGTTGGTCCATCCCTTGGCGGAATGCGCTCGCTGGAATGGGCGATTGAATATCCCGACCGTGTAGGTGCGATCTGCACGATCGGTTCCTCTGCCGTAGCAACTGGTGATCAGATCGGTGGATTCTCAGTTCAAATCCGCGCGATTAAGAGCGATCCAAATTTCAATGGTGGCGATTATTACGAGCAAGCAAACGGCCCAATCGAAGGCTTGGGTATCGCCCGACGTATCGCGCATCTGACTTACCGCACCGAATCTGAGATGGATGTGCGCTTTGGAGGCCAGATGCAGGGCGATGACACCGGGCGCTATGCCGTTGAGTCTTATTTAGATCACCAGGCGGTTAAATTGGCTAAACGCTTCGATGCCAATACCTATATCTCGCTGACTTCAGCGATGGCATCCCATGATGTCGGCCGAGATCGCGGGGGAGTCGTGGCGGCGCTGGAATCGATCAAGATTCCGGTCGTTGTGGTCTCAATTGATACCGATCGTCTCTTCCCACCTCGACTTCAGGTTGAGATTGCCGAGCTGGTTCCTAAGGCGCAACCGCTAATTACTATCTCATCGGACTTCGGACACGATGGCTTTTTGGTCGAATCTGAGTCAGTTGGCGCTGCAATCGCCAAAGCGCTGAGTATAATATAGACATCGCTTCGAGCAGTTCGAAACAAAAGTTTCGAAGATAGTTCGAAAAACCAAAGGATAATTGTGGCTGTATTTAGTGCGCTCAAAAACAAGGCAAAGTCAGCAAAGGCGGCGAAAAAAGCTCCTGCCAAGAAAGCTGTTGCTAAGAAAGCACCTGCAAAAAAGGTAGCCGCCAAGAAGGCACCTGTTAAGAAAGCACCTGCAAAAAAGGTAGCAGCGAAGCCTGTTAAGAAGGCCGTCGTTAAGCCAGTTAAGCCGGTAAAGGTTGCGCTGAAGAAGGACTTATCTGCAAAAGAAGTTCAACAACTTGTAAATTTGAAGAACGACGTCGCTCGCCACAAAGAGATCGTCGAAACACTTGCTGCCAGCGGTATCGATAATTATCGCAAAGCGGTTAAGAAAGAATTTTTGGCGCTCGCCCAAGAAGCGCGCCACCTTGATGAAGTAATTGCAACTGATTCTGAGAAAGCACGCAAAGCAGGACTCGGAACATCTGCGCGAATTCTCTCTAAAGCCCAACTCGCACTAATTGCGCCACCTCCAGCACCTGTTGCTCCAAAGAGCGAAGGTAAAGCCGGCAAGGCTGCGGTAGTTCTAGATGATGAAGGTAACGAAATCGTCGTTGAAGAAATTGAACTTGAAGATGTCGAAACTCTTATCGCTGAAGTCGCTGAAATCATCGAAACAGAAGCAGAAGATAAATCTAATCAGCCACGCGTTGTAAACCTGGCTGAAGAAGCATCTGGAAACGAAGAAAATGCCTTCACCCTTAAGGCCTCTGAAGAAGATGATGCACCTGCGCAGACAGTTATGACTGCTGGTGCAACAGCTGACCCAGTAAAGGATTACCTAAAGCAGATCGGCCGCGTAGCACTCCTTAATGCTGAGCTCGAAGTAGAGCTAGCAACACGTATTGAAGCCGGGCTCTTTGCTGAAGAGAAAATTAAAGAAGATAAGAAGATGGAGAAGAAGTTCAAGCGCGAACTTGAATGGATCGTTGAAGATGGCAAGCGCGCTAAGAACCACTTGCTAGAAGCAAACCTTCGTCTCGTTGTCTCTCTTGCAAAGCGTTACACCGGTCGCGGCATGTTGTTCCTTGATCTAATTCAAGAAGGAAACCTCGGTCTTATCCGTGCGGTTGAAAAGTTCGACTACACAAAGGGTTACAAGTTCTCTACCTATGCAACATGGTGGATCCGTCAGGCGATCACTCGCGCGATGGCAGACCAGGCTCGCACAATTCGTATTCCAGTTCACATGGTTGAAGTCATCAACAAGTTGGCTCGCGTTCAGCGCCAGATGTTGCAAGACCTCGGTCGCGAACCGACTCCAGAAGAGCTCGCTAAAGAACTTGATATGACACCTGAAAAGGTTGTTGAAGTTCAGAAGTATGGTCGCGAACCAATCTCACTTCACACACCACTTGGTGAAGAAGGAGATTCTGAGTTCGGAGATCTCATTGAAGACTCTGAAGCGGTTAAGCCTGAAGAATCTGTAACTTTCACAATCTTGCAAGAACAGTTGATGCAGGTCCTTGGCGGCCTCACCAACCGTGAAGCAGATGTAATCAAGGCTCGTTACGGACTTACAGATGGTCAGCCAAAGACACTTGATGAGATCGGCAAGGTTCACGGGGTAACTCGCGAACGTATCCGTCAGATCGAATCTAAGACTATGTCGAAGTTGCGCCACCCATCACGTTCGCAATCACTTCGCGATTATCTAGATTAAAACTAGATTAAAAAGAAATCGAGTTCTAACGTGGTTAAGCCAAAGGTTTTCATAAACCCCAAAAGTGGTTCTATCCGCATAACCGGTGAAGTTGAAATGGTTGATGCTGATGGCAACGTTCTGGAGACTTTAGAAAATCCAAAGTTCTGCGGATGTGGCCAATCAAAAGAAAAACCCTTCTGCGACGGTTCGCACAAGGGTCTTCTTAAAAAAGATTAATTAGTTCTTAGATTCAACCAAGCGTTCTGATTCGTCTTGGATTGCAACTGCCACAGCCTTTAGCTTTTCAGCGTATTCCTTGCCGTGGTGTGCACAGAACATTAGTTCGCCACCTGTTGCGAGGGTCGCTCGCACATATGCCTGAGCGCCGCAACGATCGCAACGATCAAGTGCATTAAGAGGTGTGGATTCGAGGATTACTTGCTCGGTCATCGCGCTCTCCGTTCATTTAGGTGGGAAGTGGTACTTCTTATGGAACATCAAACCATGTCTCTTTATTCCCCGCAGGAAATAAATGGAGGAATATTGTTACTTTTGCGTTGCAATTCACAGACTTTTCCGATTTTTCGCCCGAAAGAAGGAAATTACCAATATTTGAGACTATTACGGCGCGTTAACGCAAGATCCTTGCAACTACGCCGATAACCTTTGCCTCCGTGGCCGCCAAGAATTCTAAAGATGCTGGAGATCAACTCGATCTCACTGCTCTAGGCGACGCCGAAGATTCCTATACCGCCAAAGACCTGGCAGTCCTTGAAGGCCTTGATGCGGTTCGTAAGCGTCCGGGTATGTATATCGGTTCAACCGATTCACGCGGGCTCATGCACTGTCTCTGGGAAATTATCGATAACTCAGTAGATGAATCACTTGCCGGTCATTGCAAGAAGATTGAAATTAATTTAGAGGCCGATGGATCTATCGAAGTACACGATGATGGACGCGGTATTCCAGTTGATAAAGAACCAAAGACTGGATTAACTGGAGTTGAAGTTGTACTTACAAAGTTGCACGCAGGCGGAAAGTTCGGTGGCGGTTCTTATGCTGCATCAGGTGGTCTGCACGGTGTTGGTGCTTCAGTTGTAAACGCACTCGCCGAACGTCTTGATGCAGAAGTAGATCGCAACGGCAAAATTTACTGGATGTCATTTAAGCGCGGCGTTGCCGGCATCTTCGATGGCGAAGGTCCAAAGGCAGAGTTCACACCACAATCTGGACTTCGCACAATTGGAAAAGTTTCTGCAAAAGTTACAGGTACCCGTATTAAGTGGTGGGCAGATCGTCAGATCTTCTTAAAGGAAGCATCCCTTGATATCGAAGAAATTTACGCTCGCGCACGTCAGACCTCATTCTTAGTTCCAGGCTTAACGCTGATCGTCAATGACAATCGCACCAAAGCCGTAACAACTCAAACTTTCTACCACAAGGGCGGTATCTCCGAGTTCTGCGAATTCTTACAACCTGATCAACCAGTCGGCGAAGTAATCCGCATCTACGGCACTGGCCATTACCAAGAGACTGTTCCAGTCCTTGACGATAAAGGCCACATGGTTTCAACTGAAGTAGAACGCGATATGGAAGTAGATATTGCGATGAAGTGGGGCGATGGCTTTGATGCGACCGTTCACTCATTCGTAAATATCATCTCAACCCCAAAGGGCGGAACCCACGTTCAAGGTTTCGAGCGCGCGATCACCAAAGCATTTAACGAATCACTTCGCAGCACCGGCACTCTGAAGAAGAACGAAGCCGATGTAATCAAAGATGACATCATGGAAGGCCTCACCGCTGTCATCACAGTGCGTATGTCTGAACCACAATTTGAAGGACAGACTAAGGAAGTTCTCGGCACAGCGGCTGCAACACGTATCGTCTCGGCAGTAGTTGCCGACAAGATGAAGGAATTCTTCAACACAACTCGTCGTATCGATAAGGCCAATGGCCGTTTGATTCTCGAGAAAGTTGCTGCGGCATCGCGCACACGTATTTCTGCACGTACCCACAAAGACCTGCAACGCCGTAAGAACGCCCTCGAATCATCAGCGCTACCAACCAAGCTCTCTGATTGCCGCTCTGAAGATGTAACTCGTACCGAACTTTTGATCGTAGAAGGTGACTCGGCACTTGGTACCACCAAGGCAGCGCGTAACTCTGAATTCCAAGCGATCCTGCCAATTCGCGGCAAGATCCTTAATGTACAAAAGGCATCACTTTCTCAGATGCTCGATAACTCTGAATGCGCGTCAATCATTCAGGTAATCGGCGCTGGTTCCGGTAAATCATTCGAACTAGCCGATGCTCGCTACGGCCGAATCATCTTGATGTCAGATGCTGACGTTGACGGTGCACATATCCGCTGCTTGCTCTTAACTCTTCTCTATCGCTACATGAAGCCGATGATCGATGACGGTCGCGTCTTTGCAGCGATTCCACCGCTTCACCGCATCGAGTTAATGGGTAGCGGCGGCAAAAAGGGCGAATACATCTACACATACTCAGATGATGAGATGAAGAAGTTAACTGCCGAATTTAAAAAGGCTGGCAAGAAGTGGAAAGAACCAATCCAGCGCTATAAAGGTTTGGGTGAAATGGATGCTGATCAGCTCCGTGAAACCACTATGGACCCAGCGGCGCGCACCCTACGCCGCATAACAATTAAAGATGCCGCAGCAGCCGAGGCGATGTTTGAGCTTCTGATGGGTAACGATGTCGCCCCACGTAAAGAATTTATCTCAACGGCTGAAATCGATCGCGATCGGATCGACGCTTAGCCTTATCCTTTAACCATGTTGGCCAGGATTGCAATTGCAGTTGCACTAGTAGTTACCCAGTTGGCATCTGTGCCCACCGCTAATGCCGTTGAACCGCTTACCCCAATTCTGTCTTGCAGCACCAACCCTGGATTTGCCTGTATTGAAAAAATCAATGTCATTACAGTTGATGGCGAGAAGATTTCGGCAAGGCTTACAGAGACCAGAATTCCTGAGATTCGCACTTACGCACCATCAAGCGTTTTGAATGCGTCCTGGCAAACCTATGAAGTGCCAGGCATCAAACTTGTAGCCGGCAAAGGTGGAAAATTTCTAATTAGGCCATTCTATTTTCCAGTTGGAAACCTAGACTGTTTTTATAATCCTTGTGTATCAGGGGGTGAATACGTTGAGTTTGCTATAGCACCGATAACGTTTGATGGAGTTTCCAATCTAAAAGATCTCGGCTATACCTATGAAATATTCTTTAGAGTCCCTGATAACTTCTTAATGACTGCAAGTTTGGGTCGGGGGATGCGGACGCTAGACATTTCCAAAGCTAGCGGTAACGATATGGCGCCAATTTCAGGCTTTAAAAACTATCGGATGAGAATCGAGCCCATGGCTTATTCTTCATTTGCGTTGAATGAAGCTTTAAACGGCAAATTAGTCGAAAGGGCTTCCGAGGAATCGGATAATGGAGCCATTTGGTTTACGGGCTCTCGAGATTCAAATGTCACTTCTTTAGGAGAGTGCAAAAACCTGGAACTAATAAACGTTACGGGGAATGTCTTTTACTTGAATACTCCCAAGTGGAACCCAGTAACTAAAAGTATAGAAGTAGGAACAACTGCACCACATTTTAAATCTGACGGTTCACTCAATTCCGGTTATTTTCAAGCGAAAGTCACCACTGAAATGGGCAAATGTCTCTGGGGAGTTGATCTGACAAAAGCTGTGGAAGCCAATATCTCTCTGAATTATGAAAGTGGCGAGAAGGTCCAAGTTGAGACTTGGAGTGGGAAATTGGTCGGAAATGAATATGTACTTACGGCAAGTGGCTTTCACTTTTCTTCGCCAAAAATATCTTTCAAATTAATAGAGGGATCAAAACCTGCAGCAAGTCCTAGTGCAACTGCAACTTCTGAAGCTACATTGGCGCCCACGGGAGTGAAGGTAATCAAAGCCATTACCTGCGTAAAAGGGAAATTGATAAAGAAAGTTAGAGCGGTTTCGCCTAAGTGCCCAGTAGGTTACAAAAAGAAGATTTAATCGATAGAAACTAGATCGAAGTATTCGTCTTTCCAAATATCTTCATCGCCATCAGGCAGCAAGATCACGCGCTCTGGCTTAAGGGCCTGAACAGCGCCTTCATCGTGAGAGACCATGATTACTGCGCCTTGATATTCACCAAGTGCGCCCAAGATCTCTTCACGAGATGCGGGATCTAAGTTGTTTGTTGGCTCATCTAACAAAAGAACGTTTGCGGCAGATACAACCAAAGTGGCGAGTGCTAAACGAGTTCTTTCTCCACCAGATAAGACCTTCACTGGTTTATGAACATCATCGCCAACGAACAAGAATGAACCAAGAACGTTACGCGCTTCTGGTTCGCGCAAGTCATCCTTGGAAGACATCATGTTTTCCAGAATTGTGCGATCAAAGTCGAGCATTTCATGTTCCTGGGCGTAGTAACCAAGTTTTAAGCCATGTCCATGTTCAACTTTTCCAGTATCGGATTCAAGTTGATTGGCCAGGATCTTAAGAAGAGTAGTTTTTCCAGCACCGTTAAGTCCCAAGATAACAACGCGTGAGCCCTTATCGATAACGCAGGAAACGTCGGTGAAGATTTCGAGAGAGCCGTAGTTCTTGGAAAGTTCTTCGCCAGATAGGGGAGTCTTTCCGCAAGGCGCTGGGGTTGGAAAGCGAAGTTTGGCGACCTTATCTTTAACGCGAACGTCATCTAGTGAGGAACGAAGTTTCTCAGCGCGACGTAACATGCCTTGAGCGGCAGTTGCCTTAGAAGCCTTAGCGCGCATCTTCTCGCCCTGCTTCTGCAAGATCTCAGCTTTCTTTTCAGCGTTGGCGCGCTCTTTCTTACGGCGATGCTCATCTTGTTCGCGCTGCAGGAGGTATTGCTTCCAGCCCAAGTTATAAACATCGATCACGTTACGGTTGCCATCGATATAGAAGACCTTATTTACAACTTGTTCGATCAAGTTAACATCGTGAGAGATGATGACAAGTCCGCCTGAATAAGTGCTGAGGTAGTTGCGAAGCCAAATGATTGAGTCAGCATCTAAGTGGTTCGTTGGCTCATCCAGAAGCAGAGTTTCTGCGCCAGAGAACAAGATACGGGCAAGTTCGATACGGCGGCGCTGACCACCAGAAAGTGTGTCTAGCTGATTGCCAAAGACTGCTTCAGATACGCCAAGTGAAGTTGCGATTGCTTCTGCTTCAGATGTTGCGGCATAACCACCGGCGGCTTGGAACTCAGCATCGACGCGTGAGTAACGCTCCATTGCTTTTTCGAGGGCTTCACCTTCAGTTGTTGCCATCTCTTCTTCAACTTGGGTCATACGCGCTGCGATCTGATCTAATCCGCGCGCCGATAAAATTCTTTCAATAACAGTGCCTTGATCTTCACCAGTGCGGGGATCTTGTGGCAGATAACCGATCTTGCCGGTGCGTTGTACTGCGCCACCTGCGGGGAGTGTTTCACCAGCAAGTACCTTGGCGAGCGTAGATTTTCCTGCGCCATTGCGACCAACGAATCCGATGCGATCTCCGTGGTTGATGCGAACATTTACTCCTGAGACCAGAAGTCGCGCACCTGCGCGTAGTTCAAGAGCACTTGTAGAGATCATTTGACGAAGTCTCCCACAAGGGAGAAGTTAAACGAAATTAAGCAGCGCCAATTCGTGTGCGACGCGGGGTAGCGAATGATTTTCCGACTGCAGTTAGCTCGGTTGCAACCTGCGCCTTGATATTTTCTTCAGATTTTAGAAGATCGCTAAGCGCGGCGATAGTTGTTTTGAGTTCTTTCTGTTCAGTCTCAAGTTCGAGTTTGCTCATCTTGGTCAAACGACGAAGTGGCATATCGAGGATATAAGTTGCTTGTTCATCATTTAACTTAAAGTCCTTGATCAACTTTTCCTTTGCAGCGGCTGCATCATCGCTACCGCGAATAATCTTGATTACCTTATCGATATCAATGATCGCCTTAAGCAGACCATCGACCATTGATAGGCGGCCTTCTGCTTTGGCTTTGCGATATTCAGAGCGACGACGTACAACTTCGATGCGGTGATCGATAAAGACTTGTAGTAATTCCTTAAGTCCAAGAGTTTGTGGGCGACCCTTAACCAAGGCAACAGCGTTAATGGCGAAGGCATCTTCCATCGGAGTTAACTTATAGAGCTGTTCTAGAACTGCCTCTGGTTCAAAGCCGTTCTTTAGCTCGATAACTACGTTGGTTCCGGTCTGGCCATCAGTTAGATCGATGATGTCTGAAATACCTTGAATCTTCTTCGCCTTAGCAAGATCTGCAATACGTTCAACAACTTTTTCAGGGCCGATGTTAAATGGAAGTTCCTTAATGGTGATACCCATCTTGCGAGAGGTAACTTTGCTGATTTCAACAGATGCGCGAACCTTAAATGAACCCTTACCGGTGGCATATGCCTCGCGTACGCCTTCGGCGCCAACGAGTTCTCCGCCAGTTGGAAAGTCTGGCCCAGGGATGTGCTTCATCAACTGATTAAGCGTCGCCTTAGGGTTATCAATTAAGAACTTAGTTGCAACGATAACTTCACCTAGGTTATGTGGCGCCATATTTGTCGCCATACCAACTGCGATACCTGAACCGCCATTTACCAAAAGGTTTGGATACGCGGCAGGAAGAACAAGTGGCTCAAGCAATTGGCCGTCATAGTTTGGACCAAAATCAACGGTGTCTTCATCGGCTTCAGCAACCATCGCCATTGCAGCGTTGGCTAGACGAGCTTCGGTGTAACGCATCGCTGCCGGGCCAGAGTCGAGTGAACCAAAGTTTCCGTGGCCATCGATTAGTGGAACCTGCATTGAAAAAGATTGCGCCATACGAACAAGTGCATCGTAAATCGCTGAGTCACCGTGCGGGTGCAACTTACCCATTACTTCGCCAACAACACGTGCGCTCTTTACATGGCCGCGCTCTGGACGAAGACCCATATCGGCCATCTGGTGCAAGATGCGGCGGTGAACTGGCTTTAAACCATCGCGCGCATCAGGAAGTGCTCGTGAGTAAATAACTGAGTATGCATATTCAAGAAATGATTCTGACATTTCAGATGAAACATCGATATCTACAATCTTGCCGGGATATTCACCGGGCTTTGGACCAACGACCTTCTTCGCCTTGGTCGATGCTGCGGCCTTCTTCTCTGTTGCCATGCGCGCATTCTGCCAAGATAACTAGCTAAATCGCGGTACCTACACGCGGTCTGCCGCCGACGATTGCAACACAACCTGCCGCTAACTCTCCACCTGCCTGTAAAGCAGCGGTTAAATCGTGGTCCTTCGAATATGAGGCGATAAATCCGGCGGCAAAACTATCTCCAGCCCCTGTTGTATCAACAACGGTAGCTGCAACTGCAGGAAGGCTAATGGAATCAAAACCGCGTGCTTTGGCGATAGCGCCAGCAGAGCCGCGTTTAATTACGACAACCTGCGAGAAATCAAGCAGGTAATCAAGAGCGCGTTCAATATCAACTGAGCCAGTTAAGTAAATCGATTCTTCTTCATTTAGGAATAAAACATCCATCATTGAAAACCAGTTATGTAACTCTTTATCTGCAACATCTTTCATCGCACCAACAGATGCGGGATCAAAATAAATCGGTAGCCCATCTGCCTTGATCTTCTCAATCATCGCTAAAACACCATCACGGGCTAAGGGATTGAGAAGCGCGTAACCAGAGATGTAAACAGCTTGAAATGAACCCAGATCAGGTAGGTCTGTCACGGTTAGTCGTGAATTTGCACCTTTATCCGGAAACATAGTGCGCTCACCTGATGAGTCAACAAGAACTACAACAACGCCGGAAGTTTCACCTGGAATTATTAGATCTCCATGGTTTACGCCTAAGGCATCGAATTCTGCAACGATCGCAGCACCTGCTGGATCATCTCCAACGTGGCTAACGATTGTGCTCCGTGCATCGGTGCGAGTAAGCCAAGCGGCGACATTTCCTGCGGCTCCACCACTGCTGGTGCTGATGCGGCTTGCGGTATCGCTGCCGTAGTTAATCTTTTGTGGGGAAACGTTTATGCGGGCGATGACATCGAGCATTACATCGCCGATACATAGAACGTTAATTGTCATTTAAATACCTAATAGTTAGTGGTGCTGCTTAGCAACGGCGATATCAGCGGCAAGTGCTGAGTTAGATTTAATGATTTCGATATTCACTGAAAGCGATTCGCCTTCGCTGGCGGTGTGGAAATGTTCAAGAAGGAATGGAGTTACCGCTTTGCCGATGATGCCTGCTTTACGCGCACCGGCTAACCCGCTCTTCAAAATTGCATCATGGCGCTTGCGATCCATCTCGTGCTTGACCGGATTTGCAACAACTAGCGCGCTCTTATTGGTCTTTAGCGCCTCACGTGAATGAATAATTTGTGCGATCTCGGCAGCGCTGTCAACGCGGTGCTCGATCGTAAAACCAGAATCAGTTAGGTAGAAACCTGGAAAGGCAGTTGTCTTATATCCAACTACGCCAATGGCTAGTGTTTCTAAACGCTCTAAAGTTGCTGCCACATCGAGAATCGATTTAACACCAGCACATACAACAGTGATATCTAATTGGGAAAGCGCCGTAAGGTCGGCAGACTCATCAAAAGTTTCATTGGCATCGCGGTGAACTCCGCCCAAACCACCAGTTGCAAATACACGGATTCCGGCAAGTGCGGCTAAGTGCGCAGTTGCGGCAACTGTTGTCGCTGCGCTCTTCTTGCTCGCCGAGATAATTGCTAGGTCGCGACTAGATGCCTTAGCGATGTCATCGCGATTAGCAATTGCCTTTAATTGGTCATCGGTTAAACCAATATGAACAACTCCATCGATTACCGCAATAGTTGCTGGAACTGCGCCATGATCACGGACGATATCTTCGACTTCACGCGCTACCTCTAAATTTTGTGGGCGCGGCAGACCATGACTGATGATCGTTGATTCGAGTGCAACTATTGGTTTTCCTTCAGCCAGCGCTGCAGCAACTTCTGGCGATGGAGTAAAAGGCATACGGTGGCTCATAAGACCAACCTTACCCGTGAGAAGATACCTCCGTGCATCTCTCGCAAATCACTCCATCGCTCTTTGCCAGCCTAGGTTTAGCCGATGCCAGTGATCAAATAAATTGTGGTGCTAGCCCCAACGGCCGCGAACTTCTATTTCTAGTAGATGGCTTAGGCGCAGATGCAGTTGAAAAGTTTTCAAGCTATATCCCTACTCTTTCCTCGCTGATTCGCCATGGCGCAGTGCGCACTTCTTTTCCATCTACAACTGCGACAAGCCTGGCAACGCTAACTACAGGTGTTAATCCAGGAACTCACGGAATGCTGGGTTACACCGTGCAAGTTCCGCGCAGTGGTGGCCGAATTCTTAACTCACTCAAGTGGGATGAACGCGTTGACCCAGCGATCTGGCAACCTGTCCCGACTTTATTCGAGCGCGCAACGGCTGCAGATATCAGCGTTACCCATGTTGCGGCAAAGCGTTATGAAGATACTGGTTTCACGCGCGCTGTTTTCCGCGGTGCAAATTACCGCGGTGCCAATATCCACGAAGATTTAGTCACCGAAACGGTGGAGGCGTTAAAGAAGACGCCATCATTTGTTTACCTCTATGTAAATGAACTAGATGTTGCAGGGCACAGCGATGGCGTAGGTTCAGAGAAATGGTTGGCCGCTCTTGTCGCCATCGATCAGCTAGTTGCGAACTTACTGAAAAAACTTCCACGTAAAACTAGGCTTTGGTTAACTGCCGATCACGGCATGATCAATGTCGGAGAAAAGATAGTTATTGGCCAAGACAATGACTTAGCCACTGATATCGCAACCATCGCCGGCGAGCCTCGTGCGCGCCACCTTTATTTGGCAGATGGTGCTCCGCTTAGTGCACATAAAGAAGTGGCATCGCGCTGGGAAGAATATTTGGGGGAGAAGGCCACTATTTATCTACGCGATCAAGCGATCGCAGCAGGGCTCTTTGGTAGCGATGTCTCACTTGATGCATCAGATCGCATGGGTGATGTAATCGCAATCGCACATGGCGAAATGATCTTGATCGAGGCTGAACGCGAAAAACAAGAAGGCGCAATGGTCGGTCACCATGGTGGAGCAACAGATATTGAAAGCTTTGTACCGCTGCTAACTCATGTTACGAGTTAGTTTTCGGGGGTTGGTTCCTCGGTAGTTTTGCGACCAAACATAATTTCATCCCATGAAGGAACTTTGGCGCGTGCAGTAATTCCATCTTGGCTATCGCCTGGAGCTGGTGTCTCGCGAATTGAAACTAAACGAGGAGTCTCACGGCTAACTTCGGCTTCAAATTCTTCATCTGTTGGATCGTTATCAGGAAGATCATCGAGAATTGAAGAGATGCTGCGCACCGGTGCGCTATCGATACGAATGGGTTCGCGTGGTTCAGTGCGTTCTTCTATACGTGAAGGGTGTGATGGTTCGGCATAAACCAAACCTGGTTCGATGCGGCGCACAGGCGCTGCTTCACCGGTCATCCACGCCGCGTTGTCATCGAGCGGAGTAATTGAACGGCGATGGGTATCAAATGAGAACTGTGCAGATCCAACGCCATCGCGGTTTGGATAGTGGAGTTCGATTGTCCAACTGCCATCTTCTAAACGCCAGGTGTTCCAATCGATCGCATCGATATCTACGCCGCGTGGTGCAAGTTTTGAAATAACGATGTCGAGAAATGTTGGCGCATCTTTAGCGGTCTCTTTACCATCGCGACGTGGAGTCAGACCATGTACTTGATCGATAATAAATAAACGCTCTTGCAGAATTGGACCAGAAAAACGTTCGACTTTATCTACTGAAATATTTCCATCGCGTGCAATGACTTCCATAGTTTCGCCTGCGCGCAGACGACGTTGAATCTCTTTAACGCTCATCACTTCGTTCTCATCGCCAACCGGGACTGAAGTTAAACGTGGTTGGTTTACCGTGGCGCGCAAAGTGTCGCTGATTCGCAAAGTGTGTTCATTTCCGTCGTTATCGGTGAGCGCTAGGTGCACCCCATCTGGGGTCTTGCCGGTTAGGCGTAGCTCACTCATGTGGGCGAGAATACCCGCAGCGGGTGAGAAAGTCGGGCAGGGTGAGCCTCTGGCTGAACGGGAGGGAAGGGCCGATTTACGCTCGGCGCCCCTTCTGTGGCAAGATACGCAGTCTGCACAACACTTTTAGTTGCGCTTGTAAACGCTTAAAAATAGATGAGGACCTTACGATGAATATTCTTGATGCCGTTGATGCGAAGTCACTTCGCCATGACGTCCCACAATTTCGCGCTGGAGACGAATTAAAGATCCACGTCCGCGTTATCGAAGGTAGCAAGAGCCGTATCCAGGTCTTCCAAGGAATCGTTATCCGTCGCCAAGGCGATGGCGTTCGCGAAACTTTCACAATCCGTAAGGTCTCTTACGGCGTTGGAGTAGAACGTACCTTCCCAGTACACACACCAGTTATTGAAAAGATCGAACTCGTAAAGAAGGGCGATGTACGTCGCGCCAAGCTTTACTACCTCCGCGATCTTCGCGGTAAGGCTGCCAAGATTCGCGAAAAGCGCGATGGCATCGAAGGCTACGGCGATGGAATCCTTTCAACTCCTGAGAAGGAAGTAATCGTTGAAGCTCCTGCGGCAGTAGTCGAAGAAGTTGTGGCAGTGTCCGAGCCAGCTGCGACCGAAGTGGTGGCAGAGGTTCCAGCTCAAGAAGCGACTACAGATGTTGTGGTTGAAGCTGAAGCAGCAGTTGAAGAAGTTGCGGTTGTTGAAGAAGCGCCAGCAGCTGAAGACAAGCCTGCTAACTAAGTAACTCTTCTCTAATGCCACGCAAGGGCTCGCTATTACGCGAGTTACCTATTCTGGTTGTTGTCGCGCTCGCAGTTTCGCTCGTCATCAAATCATTTCTAGTTCAGTTCTTCTATATACCTTCTGGGTCGATGGAGAACACCCTTCAGATAAATGATCGCGTTGCGGTAAATAAAGTCCCATTAATTAGCAAGTCAATTAATCGCGGAGATGTAGTTGTCTTTCGCGATCCAGATAACTGGCTACCTGAGCCATACAGTGCAGATGGAAATAAATATATAGCCAAGATTAAAGAAGGCTTTGTTGCCGTTGGCGTTCTACCAAATCCAGCAAAGCAATATCTGGTTAAGCGAGTAATTGGCGTTGCCGGCGATAAAGTCGAATGCTGTGCCAAGAATAAGAAATTAATGATCAACGGCGTTGAAATTGATGAGCCATATATCTTCGCGGGAAATACACCTAGCGATACTAAATTTAATGTCACCGTACCTGAAGGCAAGATCTGGGTAATGGGAGATCACCGTGGCGCCAGCGCTGATTCACGTTTCCATCAAGACGATATAAATCAAGGAATGGTGCCAACTTCTAAGGTAACCGGGCGCGTTATCGGAATTATCTGGCCAATTAAGAATTTTGGATTAGTTGGCTCTTACTCTTCGCTTAAGTAGCTAGTTGCTTTAAATGGTGAAGGTAATTGAATCGCTGCTAATTGAAGCAGGTATCACGCCACTTGCCGGAGTAGATGAAGCAGGACGCGGTGCATGCGCCGGACCCCTAGTAATTGCATCAGTAGTGCTCGCCGATCCCTTTGCACCAGAGTTAGCAAAAGTTCGTGATTCAAAAGATGTATCTGAATCAGAGCGAGAAAAGTTATTTGATCTCGTAACATCTACAGCGCTTTCTATTAGCGTGATAACTGTGCCAGCGGCCGAAGTTGATTCTCGCGGTGTGCACGCGGCAAACCTCGATGGCATGCGCCGTGCGGTGCAGGGCTTATCGGTCACACCTAACTACGTGCTTACAGATGGTTATGCCATTGAAGGTTTAGCGATTCCCAATGTGGCAGTTTGGAAAGGCGACCAAGTCGTTACATGCATTAGCGCTGCTTCAATTATCGCTAAAGTTACTCGTGACCGCATAATGCGCGAATTAGATACTGAATTCCCAAATTATGGCTTTGCCAAACATAAGGGCTATATCACCAAAGTCCACACCGAAGCGTTGCAAGAACACGGCCCGTGTATAGAACACCGCCGCTCTTTCGCAAATATTGCAGTGCTCCTTTAATTATTACCCACAAGCGCTTTCAGCTTTGGATTAACTGTCTGGACCTTTCTCTAACCTGCGCGCCATGGGCAAAGTAGGCGAGAAGAAGAACAATCAAAAGACTGGTGCATTTGGCGAACAAGTAACCGCTGATTACTTGATTGCACGTGGAGACGAGATTCTGGACCGCAATTGGCGAGTGCGCGAAGGCGAGATAGATCTGGTTTCGCTAAGTAGCGATGGCGTTTTTCACTTTATCGAAGTAAAGACTCGTTCATCACTTGCCTTTGGCCACCCCTTTGAGGCAATCAATCGCGATAAAGCCCATCGCATGCAACGTTTAGCACTTGCTTGGCTGGCTACCCATGGATGCTTAGGTTGCGAATACGCGATCGATGTTGTGGCTGTTCTTATTGCAGTCGATGGAACACATACCTTGGAATATCGAGGGGCGATCCTATGAGCCTTGGTCAAACGACTTGTGTTGCTCTGCATGGCCTCGACGGTGCGATTGTCACTGTTGAAGTAGATATCGCTGATGGCCTGCCGATGTATTCGCTACTTGGATTACCGGATGCGGCGCTTAACGAATCTCGCGATCGAGTACGTGCAGCGCTAATTAATTCAAATGAAGTCTGGCCCAACAAGAAAGTAACTGTCTCGCTATCGCCTGCTTGGTTACCAAAGAGCGGTTCGGGTTTTGATCTATCTATTGCGCTAGCGATTTTGATCGCTCATGGTGCGCTGCCGCAAGAACCACTCGAAGACGTTGTTATCTTGGGCGAGCTGGCACTTGATGGTCGTATCCGTTCGGTGCGCGGAGTACTGCCAGCGCTAATTGCGGCATATAAATCAGGGATCAAAAGGGCTCTTGTTTCGCCAGAAAATTATGGGGAAGCATCGCTCATGACACAGATGGAGATCTTAACTTTCCCAAACCTGGCACAAGTTCTACGTTTCTTGCGAACCGGAGAAATTACATCTGCGCCGCAACTTGATCTAGAACTTTCAGTAGAAGAAGTTCAACCTGATTTCTCCGATGTTGCAGGTCAAACACGTGCTCGATTTGCAGCAGAGGTAGCAGCAAGTGGGGGACACCATTTGCTCTTGATCGGTCCACCAGGTGCGGGTAAGACAATGATCGCAGCGCGGCTGCCAACTATCTTGCCCGCACTTGGTATTGATCAAGCACTTGAAGTAACAGCAGTTCATTCAATTGCGGGTTCTCTTGGAACTCGTTCGCCAATGTCTTTAGTTGCGCCAATAGTTTCGCCTCATCACAGCGCATCACGCGTTGCCATGGTTGGCGGTGGATCGCATGCGATAAAGCCAGGTGCTTGTTCGCTGGCACACCACGGAGTTCTCTTTATCGATGAAGCCCCCGAATGCGCAGTTGGAGTTTTAGATTCACTCCGCCAGCCGTTGGAATCCGGCACGATCACGATTGCACGTAGCGTTGGCAGCATTACCTTTCCCGCACAATTTCTCTTGGTGCTGGCTGCCAATCCTTGTCCATGCGGAAAGTTCTCCGGTAAAGGTCGGGCATGTATCTGTTCCTCACTTGCGGTGCGGCGCTATCTCGGAAAGCTATCTGGACCTTTGATGGACCGAATTGATATGCGCGTGCAAGTTGAACCAGTTAGCCGAACTGAAATGGCGCAGACCGAACTCGGTGAAAGTAGCGCAGTAATTCGCGATCGGGTAGTTGCCGCAAGAGCTACTGCAGAAGAGCGATTTGCGAACGAGAGTTGGAAGTTGAATTCGCAGATCCCATCTCGGGCACTGCGCACGACATATAAACCTGAACGCGCTGCCATGAATTTTCTCCACGACCAATTAGAGAAAGAGTTGCTCACTGCGCGCGGATTACACAAGATCATCCGCCTTTCGTGGACTCTGGCAGATCTTGCCGGCCACACAATTCCGAACCTTGCTGATGTGCAACGCGCTCACCAACTACGAGAGGGATCAGAGTTATGAGAGATACCCAGGCCCGGCTGGCACTCTTTGCCGCCATTGAAGGTGGACATGTTTTCTGGAGCCAAGAGATCGCAACTTATGGTTCTGATCATGTCTATAAGAAGTTAATAGAAGGAGGTTATGACGGAGTTAAATTCGGAAAGACGATAGACCGATTGCGCGCTCTTAAGGTAGACGAAATTGCCAAAAGCATTGAAAGCGCAGGTGCGATCTTCTTAACGCCAGAAATGGCGCAATGGCCCGAGCAATTAAATGAACTCGCTGCGCCACCAATCGGTTTAATTGTGAAAGGTGATATTGATGTATTGCAAGAACGAGGTCTCGCAATTGTCGGAACGCGCAATCCCACGCCTTATGGAATCCGTAATGCTGGAGATTTCGCTGCTGGCTTTGTAGATCGCGAATGGACGATTATCAGCGGTGGTGCATATGGGATTGATTCAGCAGCACATAAAGGTGCGCTTATTGCCGAAGGATCAACAGTTGCGGTGCTTGCTGCTGGAATAGATGTTGCATACCCGGCAGGAAATGCTCGGCTATTTGCTGAAATCTGCGAGAACGGTGCACTGGTCTCAGAAGTTATTCCTGGCGCCCATGCAATTCCGTCACGTTTTCTAACGCGCAATCGAATAATTGCCGCGCTTTCACAAGCAACCTTGGTAGTTGAAGCCGCCTTTCGTTCTGGCTCACTTCGAACCGCACGCGATGCCGCAGAGCTAATGCGTCCGGTAATGGCTATACCTGGGCCGATAAGTGCTCCAACATCTGAAGGCTGTCATCGCTTAATCGGCGAACGCGCCGCTGAGTTGGTTACATCTGTTGGAGATGCGATCGAGTTGATTTCTACCCTTTAAAAATTTGGTTTAGGCAATGCACGCGCTTAATGAGAGAATAAGCGCATGAGTGAATTCCGTTCGGGCTTTGTCGCAATTGTCGGCCGCCCTAACACCGGAAAATCAACTCTCATCAACGCACTTGTCGGTAGCAAGATCGCGATAACTTCACCGCATCCCAACACCACGCGCCATGCGATCCGTGGCATCGTAAACCAACCAACTTTTCAAGCAGTGCTGGTTGATACCCCAGGTATCCATAAGCCAAAGACTCTGCTCGGCCATCGCCTAAATGCAGTTGTCGGCGAGAGCATGGATTCAGTAGATATCGTTTTGATGTGCCTGCCAGCAGATGAAACTTCTGGGGGAGGAGATGTATTTCTTGCCCAAGAGATTGCTAAACACCCGCGCGCTAAGAAATTCGCACTAGTTACTAAGACAGATTTAATCTCTAAGGAGAAATTGGCCCTGCGTCTAGCCGGAATCAACGATCTCGCTAAGGGATTTACATGGGATGAGATCGTTCCGATCTCTGCAGCGATACATTCACAGATCGATTTATTAGCTGAGTTAATTGGTAAAAGCTTGCCGGTTGGCCCAGCCTTCTATCCCGAAGGAATGAAGAGCGATCAAGATCAGCAGCAGTTGATCTGCGAGTTAATTCGCGAAGCTGCCATGCGCGATGCCCGTGAAGAACTTCCACACTCGATTATGGTGACAATCGATGAGATGTCAGAGCGCGATGAAAAAGGCTCACGACCATTCTTTGATATTCACGCAACTATCCACGTGGAACGCGATTCACAGACCGGAATCATCTTGGGCCATAAAGGCGAGAGATTGAAAGATATTGGAATGCGTGCACGTGCAGATATCGAACGCGAACTTAACGCGCGAATCTTCTTAGGGCTACATGTAAAGGTATCTAAAGAATGGCAGCGCGATCCTAAGTTGCTGCAGCGTTTGGGATTTGGCGAAAACTAAGCGCTTGTTCTGCGGCTTGCTAAATATGAGCCGATCAAAACCAGTGGCAGTCCAACGATAATTCCAAGGGTCAGTGGTTCATTTAAAATAATCACGCCAAGGACAACGGCAAAAGCGGTATTCATATAAGTAACTAGCGATGCGCGGGTTGGCCCGATCTCAGCCATAACTGCAAAGAAGATGGCAAATGCGATGCCGGTCGAAAATACACCTAGTGCGATCAGCGAATAAATTGCCTCGTGGCTTACGGCGCGATCTGGCCAGAAGATAAAGAGCGCTGGTGAGTAAAAGACTGCAGTCATCGCCATTGCAATACCGTTGATCGCAACACCTGAGCCTTCCGGCATCTTGCGCGTAATGTAGATAACGGCGAAGGCGTAACCGATAGATGCAGCAATTACCATCAAGATTGATAGCGGATCAGATGAACCGGTCAAGCTTTCGATTCCTACAAGTAAGAAGACGCCAAGGAAACCGATGGCGATTCCAAACAACCGCTTTGGTTGCCAGACAGATTTATCACCGTAGCGCGATGCGATTAGAGTCGAAAAGATAGGTACTGAGGAAACGAGCAAACCAGCTAGCCCAGATGAGATCTTCTGCTCAGCAGTCCCGATCAGAATCCAAGGACCAACCATTTCGAAGAGGGCATATACCGCTATGTAGCGCCAATTTTTTAGCGCCGTAAAGAAAGTTTTATCGTAAATCGCAATTGGAATAAGAATTAGCGCACCGATGACAACTCTTCCCAAGACCACAATCGCTGGATGAAATCCATCCTGTGGATCAACGGCAACGCGAATAAATAGATAAGGGATGCCCCATAAAAAGCCGGAAAGTAGAAAGAGGATCAAATTTCGGCGCGACATGAGTCGGGGTGCTCCAGTGCTAGAAAGTGTTTTGAATTAACGCAGCACGCTGCGATAGAGCGCAATAGTAGCCTGTGCAACAGCATCCCAGCCAAAGTGCGTTGTGGCGCGTTCGCGACCTGCTTTTCCATAGCGCTTAAGTAGTTCTGGATCCGCCAATAAACGAGTAATCGCTTGCGATAAATCACCCTCAAATTTGGCGTGATCTTCGGTGTATTCAACTAATTCACCAGTTTTTAAGTGATCGACAACTTCTGGAATACCGCCTACGCGCGATGCCAGAACCGCGGTTTGGCATCCCATCGCCTCTAAATTAACAATTCCGAGTGGTTCATAAATTGATGGACATAAGAAGAGTTCGGCTTGAGTTAATACAGCTGTTAACTCATCGTGCGGCAACATATCTTTGATCCACCAGATGTTGTTGCGAGTTTTCTGTAGTTCAGCAATTAGATCGGCAACTTCTGCGCCAATACCTGGTTCATCGGGGCTTCCGGCGCAGAGCACCAAACCATATTCGGCAGGTACTGATTTCCAGGCGCGCAGCAAATGAGCTAAACCTTTTTGACGAGTAATACGACCAACAAATGTGGCATAAGGCCCAGTGATTCCATACTTTGCCAAAACAGATGGATCAGGATTTGGTGCAAACTTTGCAACGTCTACTCCATTTCGAATGGTGTAAACCTTACTTGGATCAACGCTTGGATAGGCGCTTAAGACATCGGCGCGCATTCCATCGCTAACTGAAATTATTGCAGCAGCGCTTTCGTAAGCGGTTTTTTCCGCCCAAGAAGAAATCTGGTAACCACCACCGAGTTGTTCAGCTTTCCATGGGCGCAGCGGTTCAAGTGAATGCGCGCTAACAATGTGGGGGATACCGTAAAGCAACGATGCAGTATGTCCGGCCATATTGGCATACCAAGTATGTGAATGTACAAGCTGCACGCTCTCAAGATTTGCAGCGATTGCCAGGTCTGTTGCGATCGCTTGAAGCGCAGGATTTGCAGATGCGAATTCGCTGGGGGTGTCATATCCAAAAGCGCCATCGCTACGTTCTCCGCCAAAGCAATGCACATCTACCTGAACTCCACTGATGGATCGAAGCGCCTGAGTTAATTGGAAGACATGTACTCCGGCTCCGCCATAGACCTGAGGTGGCCACTCTTTGGTGACAATTCCTACCTTCAGATCTTTACTCATAGATCAGAGCCTAAACCAATTAGCGCTCATTTCATCTGTTGCATCGGCGCTATCGCGAGTAGATTTAGGACATGCAGCGAAGAGAGCGTCCACTAGGAATAGTCCTTGCTGGTGGCGAAGGTAAGCGCTTAATGCCGTTGACCGCAGATCGCGCAAAACCGGCGGTGCCGTTCGGTGGCACCTATCGTTTGGTCGATTTCGTTCTCTCTAATTTAGTAAATGCTGAGATGCGCAAGATCGCTGTACTAACGCAATATAAATCGCATTCTCTCGACCGCCACATAACAACTACTTGGCGCATGAGCACTTTAACTGGAAATTACATAACGCCAGTTCCGGCGCAACAACGCCTTGGACCTCGTTGGTACACCGGTAGCGCTGATGCAATTTTGCAGAACTTCAATTTAATTCATGATGAAAACCCAAACCACGTTCTTGTCTTTGGTGCAGACCACGTCTATCGCATGGATCCTGATCAGATGTTTGAGGCGCATATCGAATCTGGCGCTGGCGTAACTATTGCCGCAATCCGTATGCCACGCGCTGAAGCCCATGACTTTGGCGTAATTGAGTTAGCTGATGATGGAATCACAATTAAGGCATTCCACGAAAAGCCATCGGACCCACCTGCCATGCCAGGCCACCCTGATCTGTGTTTAGTTTCAATGGGAAATTACATCTTCCGCCGCGATGTTATGGAAGAAGCTCTAATTCTAGATTCTGAAGATTTAGAGAGTCGCCATGATCTCGGCGGAAATATCATTCCGATGCTCACCGCAAATGGCAGCGCAAAGGTTTATGACTTTGCAGACAACGTAGTGCCGGGTGAAACCGAACGCGATAAAGGCTACTGGCGTGATGTGGGATCAATCGACGCTTATTACGATGCTCATATGGATCTAGTTTCGATCCACCCAATCTTTAATCTCTACAACCGTGAATGGCCATTACTTACAAATCCACCATCACTTCCTCCTGCAAAATTTAGTGAAGGCGGTATTGCTCAGGATTCAATCGTTGGCGCAGGTTCCATCATCGCCGGTGGCCATGTAAACCGCACTGTTATTTCTCATGATGTTCATGTCGGAGCCGGCGCATTTGTAGATGGTTCTGTGCTTATGCCATCGGTAAAGATTGGCGACAAGGCAGTTATTCGCAGTGCAATCTTGGATAAGAATGTTGTTGTTGAACCAGGTGCGCAGATCGGCGTTGATTTAGAGCGTGATCGTGCTCGATTTACTATCTCTGATGGCGGAATTGTCGTAGTCGGTAAGGGAGTTCGCGTTACTGCTTAGTTTTTACAACAATTTCTTTTGCTGCAAAATCAAGTGCCAGATGTGACGAGGGCGTTGCAGCAACGTTGGCAAAGAAGCCATGGATCATTCCTGGAAATTCTTTATATATAAATTCGGCGCCATCTTTTTCTAGCTTGGCGCAGTAATTCTCAGAGTCACTTACCAACGGATCGTATTGAGCAGTGATCACGATTGATGGGGCAACTCCTGCAAGAGACTTTGCGCGCATGGGCGCAGCATATGAATTGTTATCGTGCTGGCTACCTTGCAGGTATTGATCCCAGAACCATTGCATCGCTTGCGTTGTTAACCCGTAATCTGTTGCCGCATCGACATACGACTTAGTTGTGAAGTCACGATCCAGGCAGGGATAAACAAGTAATTGATAAGTTAAGGAAACCTTTTCATCGCGTGCTTTTAGGGCAACTGCTGCCGCGAGATTTCCGCCAGCGCTATCTCCGCCAACACCAACGCGATTGGGATCGATACCAATTTCTTGGGCGTGTGCTTTAACCCAGAGAAGTCCGGCGTAACAATCATCAAATGGCGCTGGGAATGGATGCTCTGGCGCTTTCTGATAATTAACGCTGATTATTACCGATCCACTTTGATTAGCTAAGCGGTGAAGCGCGGCATCATAAATATCTAGAAAATTTAATACCCAACCACCACCATGGAAAAAGACCATGGCGGGTGCGTTCTGATCTTGATTTGGGCGATAGATCCGAATCGGCAGATCTGCAGAGGGGCCTGGAATAAAGCGATTTGTTACAGAGAGAATTGGTTCTGGAACGCCTGCAAATGCAACGCGACCTTGCGTCAGCTCACGAATAACAGCAACGGGTGCTTCCCAAACTTGCGGAAGTCCTGCCGCTTTCTGATCTGCAAGTTGCTGAATTATTTCAGGGGCTAAGGTCATGTAATTAACTCCAATTCTCTGTGCGATCGCGCAGCGTGCGATATCGCTCAACGACATCGGGTGTTGCAATTGCAGAAACTTTTTCAATCTTTCCAAGATCCCAAATCGGTGCGCTATCTCCACCAAGTAAGGCCCAAGCTGCTTGGCGGGCTGCGCCATTTGCTACATATTCTCCTGCTGGCGGAACAAGTACTTCCCGACCAAAGAGCGCTGCAGCAATTTGCGAAACCGCAGGGTTCTTGGCTGCGCCACCAATCAGAATAATCCGTTTTACATTTACGCCTAACTTCTCGAGCGCATCCACAGCATCTACTAAACCGCAGAGCATTCCTTCGACCATCGCGCGTGCGATATCTGCAGCATTTGAGTTATTTAGATTCATTCCGCCGAAGACACCGGTTGCATGTGGTCGGTTAGGGGTGCGCTCACCTTCGAAGTAAGGAAGTAGCGAAAGCCCGTTGGCACCTGGCTTAGCCGATAAGGCAAGTGCGCCAACTTCATCATGAGTTTTTCCAAGGATACGAGTTGCGGCATCCAATATGCGCGCTGCATTTAGCGTGCAGACAAGTGGCAAGTAGCGACCAGTTGCATCAGCAAAACCGGCAACCTGGCCAGATGCATCATGGGTTGGTGTCTCAGAGACTGCAAATGCGGTTCCACTAGTTCCGAGTGAGACAACAACATCGCCGGCTTGTGCCTGAATACCAAGTGCGGCGGCTGCGTTATCTCCGGCTCCCGGTGCAATTGGAATTCCAGATGGCGTTATTCCGCCAAATTGAGCTGGCGAAATAATTTTTGGCAGATATATTTCGCGATCGGTGCGCAGAACCTTTGCCAAAATATCGCGGCGATATTGCGAAGTTGTTGGATCGAAGTAACCAGTGCCCGATGCTTCGCTGCGATCAGAGAAAAGTTTTCCGAAATCTAGAGCTTCACCTTTACTGTGTTGCAGTTGCCAAGATAACCAGTCGTGGGGGAGAGCAACGCCTGCAACCTTTGCCGCGCTATCTTTCTCAGAATCTGCCAGCCAACGTAATTTTGTGGCGGTAAATGATGCAACCAATACCGAACCAATTTGTTTGGCAGTTTCTGCATTGCCACCAAGCTCTTTATTTAGTGCTGTTGCGGCATCGGCAGAACGCGTGTCATTCCATAGAAGTGCATCGCGAATTACTTTGCCTTGCGCATCGAGTGCGACCATTCCATGTTGCTGTCCACCGATTGAGATCGCTTCAACGCCATCAAGACCGCCAGCTGCAGAAATAGCGGTATCTAGGGCGCTGACCCAGTATGCAGGATTAACTTCGGTGCCATCAGGATGAGTAGCGCGGCCTTCGCGGACTAACTCGCCGGTAACGCCATCGCGGATGACGACCTTGCAAGATTGAGTAGATGAATCCACGCCCGCGATGAGTTTTTGGTTAGCCATGGGTAGAGGTTAGACTGTGCCTGTCAACGTTGACCACTTATTCTCAAGTCTAAAATTCATTTTGGCTTAGATTTATAATTTTTTGAACTGGAGTTTTCATGCGTATTGGCGTCCTTACAGGTGGCGGAGATTGCCCTGGTCTTAATGCGGTTATCCGCGCAGTAGTTCGTAAAGGTGTAAAGGAATACGGCCACGAGTTTGTTGGCTTCCGTGATGGCTGGAAAGGCCCACTCGAGAACTACACAATGGAGCTCAACCTTGAGACAACCCGCGGCATCTTGCCTCGCGGCGGAACTATTCTCGGTTCATCTCGTACCAACCCATTTAAAATTGAAAATGGCGTAGAACGCATCAAGCAGAACCTCGCTGATCAAGGCATCGATGCACTTATCGCAATTGGTGGCGAAGATACTCTCGGCGTTGCCACAAAGTTAGATGCACTTGGCGTAAAGGTAATCGGCGTTCCAAAGACGATCGATAACGACCTTAACAACACCGATTACACATTTGGGTTCGACACATCTGTAAACATTGCAGTTGAAGCGATCGATCGCCTTCACACGACTGCTGAATCACATCACCGCGCACTTATCGTTGAAGTTATGGGCCGCCATGCTGGTTGGATCGCACTTCACTCAGGTATCGCAGGTGGAGCCGCTTGTATCTTGATCCCAGAAGTTAAATTCTCGGTAGATAAGGTCTGCGAATGGGTCGAGTCACGCTTTAAGAGCAGCTATGCACCAATCATCGTTATCGCTGAAGGTGCAATTCCTCAAGATGGTGACATGATCACCAAGGATTCAGAGCTCGATGCTTTCGGTCACGTAAAGCTTTCTGGAATTGGCGAATGGCTTGCTAAGCAGATCGAAACCAAGACCGGCAAAGAGGCACGTACATCTGTTCTCGGCCACATCCAACGTGGTGGAACGCCAACTGCCTTTGACCGCGTTCTTGCTACACGTTTTGGTTTGCAGGCGATCACCGCTGCATCTGAAGGCGACTGGGGCAAGATGGTTGCACTTCACGGAACAGATATCGTCCGCGTTCCGCTTGCAACAGCGACTGAGAAGCTCAAAACTGTTCCAATCGAGCGTTACAAGGAGTCAGAGATCTTCTTCGGATAATTCTCACCCGAGAAACTATCTGAACAAACTACTCTTTATCCCATGATGAATTCATTAGAGACTCTCTTCACCCCTGGACTCGTTGCGGCGCAACAACCGCAATGGCCGGGTGGTGTTGAAGGTGCTCCTGTGAAAACCGCAGTTGCTCAACTGAAATCTTTTCCACCACTTGTCTTTGCTGGTGAGTGCGATGATCTAAAGGCGAAGATTGCTGAAGCAGCTGCAGGGCGCGCATTCTGGTTACAAGGCGGAGATTGTGCCGAAACATTTGCAGCTGCAACTGCAGATTCAATTCGCAATCGCATTAAGACGATATTGCAGATGGCCGCTGTTTTGCAGTACTACTCAAGTCTGCCAGTTGTAAAAGTTGGCCGCATGGCGGGGCAGTTTGCAAAGCCGCGTTCAAATGATTTTGAAACCCGCGGTGATGTAACGCTTCCTGCCTACCGCGGAGATGCAGTCAACGATCTCGAGTTTAATGAAGCATCTCGTACGCCAGATCCAGATCGCATGGTTCGTGTTTACAACACATCGGCTGCAACTCTTAACCTAGTTCGTGCCTTTACCCAAGGTGGTTTTGCAGATCTGCGCCAAGTTCACGAATGGAACAAGGGCTTTATCCGAGATTCGTCTGTTGGCGATCGCTACGAACAAATGGCACGCGAGATCGGCCGCGCACTCGACTTTATGAAATCAGCAGGCGTTGACCCAGATTCATTTAAATCTGTTGATTTCTTCTCTAGCCACGAAGCGTTGATCATGGAGTACGAGAAGGCGTTGACGCGCATCGATTCACGTACCCAACTTCCTTACGATGTTTCTGCACACTTCCTGTGGATCGGTGAACGCACACGTCAGTTAGATGGCGCACATATTGATTTTGCTGCCAAGGTACGCAACCCAATCGGCGTAAAGCTCGGACCTAAGTCAACTGTTGATGATGCGCTGGCTTTGATCGATCGCCTTGATCCCAATCGCGAGCCAGGTCGACTCACATTCATTACTCGTATGGGTGCAGGAAAGATCCGCGAAGCGCTCCCGGCTCTTGTCGATGGCGTTACTAAATCAGGTGCACAAGTGCTTTGGGTCTGCGATCCAATGCACGGCAATACCTTTGAGGCAGCAACTGGTTACAAGACCCGTCGCTTTGATGATGTTATGGATGAAGTTAAGGGCTTCTTTGAAGTACATAAGAGCCTTGGCACACATCCAGGCGGAATCCATATCGAGCTAACCGGTGATGATGTCACCGAGTGCCTAGGCGGCGGAGAGCAGATCTCGGAAACTGATTTAGCCACCCGCTATGAAAGCGCCTGCGACCCAAGACTTAACCATTCTCAGTCGCTAGAGCTTGCCTTCCTAGTTGCTGAAATGTTGCGCGATCGCTAATTTAGCGGACGTGGCACTGCAGATCTCGCACTACAAATCTCCTATCGGGGTTTTAAATCTAATTGCCGATGAACAAATTCTGCTGGGGCTAAACCTTTCTAATATGAAGGCGCTTAAAGATGGCCTCTCCCCAGATGATTTTCAAAAGGGATTTAAGGAAGTTTCTAAGATCCCAGTCATCACTGATTTGTTAAATGATTACTTTGCCGGAGATATCGCTGCCATCAATGGAATTTCTGTCCGCCAACCTGGTGCGCCATTTTCACAGGCAGCCTGGAAAGCGATGCGCAAAGTTAAGGGCGGCAAAGTACTTTCTTATGCAGATTTAGCAGATAACGCTGGATCGCCAGCTGCGGTGCGCGCTGCGGGTTCGGCATGTGCCAAGAATGCAATTGCACTCGTTGTGCCATGTCATCGCATAGTAAAAACTGGGGGAGCCCTCGGAAATTACGCCTATGGGCTAAGTAAGAAAGAGTGGTTGTTACGCCACGAGAACGCGCTTTAATATTTCAATTGCAGCAGCGCATTGCTCGTCATCAAAATCTAAATGAGTAACTAAGCGCGCGTACTTCGGACCTAGCGCGCTAATCCATAAGCCTGCTTCACGGCAACGCGTTGCTAGTTCTGCTGCGGTGTATGGAGCGTTTGCTAAATCAAGTCCAACGATATTTGTCTCAACTAAAGCCGGATCAACAAAGGATTTATCTATAGCAGCGATGGCAACAGCCAACTCTTTAGCGCGGCGATGATCTTCCGATAAGCGAGCAATATTGTTATCGAGTGCGTAATGCGCAGCACCTGCGAGCAAGCCAACCTGGCGCATTCCGGCGCCATAACGCTTGCGCCAGATACGCGCCTTTGTCACACGCTCTTTGGTGCTGAGCATCACTGAACCAATTGGCGCACCTAAACCTTTAGATAAACAGACGCTGATCGTGTCGAAGTATTTTCCGTATTCAGTGAAAGCAACGCCACTTGCAACGTGAGCGTTCCAGATACGTGCACCATCTAAGTGAAGTGCAACGCCAATTTCATCGGCGCCTTTACGAAGCGCTTTAATTTCTTCAAGTGGTTGAACTGTTCCGCCACCAAAGTTATGGGTATTTTCGACTGCGATTGCAGTTGTTGAAACAAGATATGGGCCAGAGTTTGGACGAGCAATTTCCAGCGCATCCTTAGCGACCAACAGCCCATTTTTAGCGGGCCAAGTGCGCGTTGTAATTCCACTAAATACTGCGGCGGCGCCTAGTTCGGCGCGAACGATATGTGAATTAGTTTCAGCGATTAACTCTTCGCCAGGGGCAACGAGCATGCGAATGGCCAATTGATTGGCTAGAGATCCAGTGGGAGTAAAGACTCCGGCTTCTTTTCCAAAGAGCGCAGCGACTCGTTCTTCGAGTGAGTTAACCATTGGATCATCGCTATAGACATCATCGCCAACTTCAGCACTTGCCATCGCTTGGCGCATCGCCTGTGATGGGCGAGTTACGGTATCTGAGCGAAGATCAATTGGGTTGGCCATGGCCTAAGCCTCTCACGCCTCTTTCATTACGATCAAATACATCGCGATCACAACCAAGATTCCGCCAATTGAGACTTGAAGTGAGAGAGATTCTCCACCAAATACAACTGCGAAGAGCGCAGCGAAGACAACTTCCATCGTCAAGATAACTGCCACCTTGGTAGAAGTCATATGGGCTTGCGACCAAGTTTGTACGATGAAGGCAACTGCGGTGCAAACAACCGCGGTGAAAATTACTACGCCCCAAACTCCAGCATCTGGCGGTGTTTCATAACCTTGTCCAAGAGAAATTACGCCAGTTAAGATCGCGCAAATTGTGAGCTGAACAACGGTAAGTGCATAGGCATCTAAACCTAAACTCCATTTACTCAAAGTTACGATATGCGCGGCAAAAGCGATAGCGCTAATGAAGACGAGCGCTTCACCAACTCCGACTGACCAGCCTTGTAGCGAAAGCAGCGCAAGGCCAATCGTTGCCAGCACAACGCAGAACCAGGTAAAAGCTCTGATTCGCTCCTTTAAAAATAACGCTGCAATGAGCGGTGTTAGAACAACGTAGAGTCCAGTAACAAAACCTGTAATTGCAGCCCCAGTGCGAGCAAGTCCGAGAGTTTGGAATATATAACCAGAGCCTAAGAAGAGACCGGCTAGTGAGCCTTTCAAAATTAATTCACGATTTAACTTCTGCAAGACACTTGGGCGCAGAATTACCATCGCAAGAACCGCCACCACAAAACGTGTTGCTAGAAAACTATTTACTGCTTGGCGCTCGATCGCTGGTTTCATCAAAACGAAGGCTGCGCCCCAAGATGCTGAGACCGCTAATAGCGCCCAAGGCGCGCGAACGATATGTGAATTAGTTTCAGCGATTAACTCTTCGCCAGGGGCAACGAGCATGCGAATGGCCAATTGATTGGCTAGAGATCCAGTGGGAGTAAAGACTCCGGCTTCTTTTCCAAAGAGCGCAGCGACTCGTTCTTCGAGTGAGTTAACCATTGGATCATCGCTATAGACATCATCGCCAACTTCAGCACTTGCCATCGCTTGGCGCATCGCCTGTGATGGGCGAGTTACGGTATCTGAGCGAAGATCAATTGGGTTGGCCATGGCCTAAGCCTCTCACGCCTCTTTCATTACGATCAAATACATCGCGATCACAACCAAGATTCCGCCAATTGAGACTTGAAGTGAGAGAGATTCTCCACCAAATACAACTGCGAAGAGCGCAGCGAAGACAACTTCCATCGTCAAGATAACTGCCACCTTGGTAGAAGTCATATGGGCTTGCGACCAAGTTTGTACGATGAAGGCAACTGCGGTGCAAACAACCGCGGTGAAAATTACTACGCCCCAAACTCCAGCATCTGGCGGTGTTTCATAACCTTGTCCAAGAGAAATTACGCCAGTTAAGATCGCGCAAATTGTGAGCTGAACAACGGTAAGTGCATAGGCATCTAAACCTAAACTCCATTTACTCAAAGTTACGATATGCGCGGCAAAAGCGATAGCGCTAATGAAGACGAGCGCTTCACCAACTCCGACTGACCAGCCTTGTAGCGAAAGCAGCGCAAGGCCAATCGTTGCCAGCACAACGCAGAACCAGGTAAAAGCTCTGATTCGCTCCTTTAAAAATAACGCTGCAATGAGCGGTGTTAGAACAACGTAGAGTCCAGTAACAAAACCTGTAATTGCAGCCCCAGTGCGAGCAAGTCCGAGAGTTTGGAATATATAACCAGAGCCTAAGAAGAGACCGGCTAGTGAGCCTTTCAAAATTAATTCACGATTTAACTTCTGCAAGACACTTGGGCGCAGAATTACCATCGCAAGAACCGCCACCACAAAACGTGTTGCTAGAAAACTATTTACTGCTTGGCGCTCGATCGCTGGTTTCATCAAAACGAAGGCTGCGCCCCAAGATGCTGAGACCGCTAATAGCGCCCAAGGCGCAAGCTTTAACTGGAGTTGATGGCGCGCGCTCATCCACGTAAACCTTTTAGAAGTTCAACCTCTTTACCGTGCTCTGGTTCCATGCCGGGTGTCTCCAAAATTAGGGGAGCGTTCTTAACTGCCGGGTGCTTTAGTAACTCTTTAAAGGGATCTACGCCGATAAAACCATCGCCGATATTTTGGTGGCGATCTTTAAGCGCACCGCAGACATCCATCGAATCATTGGCGTGGATTAATTGGATTCGTTCGGCGCCAGCGACTTCAACAAGTAAATCCAAAGTCTCTTTCATGCCACCTTTTTTAGCGATGTCATGGCCTGCGGCAAAGACATGGCAGGTATCAAGACAGATGCCGACTTTAGGGTGGTACTCCAGCGCCTTTAAGTAATATTCCAGATCTTCTAACCGCTTAACAAGTGATTGTCCTTGGCCGGCAGTTGGTTCTAGTAGCAACATTGGAGCATCATCAGTTAGCGCGTTAAGGATCGGCATCATCCCTTTATGGATCTGCTTCCACGCTTTATCAATAAAATCTTCATTAACGGCTGAGCCGGTATGAACTACAACGCCATGTGCACCAATCTCTTTACCGCGCTTTAGTGAAAATTCGGTAGAGGCCAGTGAGTTTTTATAAGTTCCTTCAGTTGGAGAACCCAGATTGATTAGAAATGGTGCGTGTACATAAACCTCAAGATCTAACGCTGCTACCTTTTCACGAAATAACGCATCTGCTTCATGGTTGGTCTCTGGCATTGCCCAGCCGCGTGGATTAGAGGTAAATACCTGGATCGCTTCGGCGCCGATAGTTTCGGCATATGCGATAGAGCGCTTAGCCATTCCACCGGTAGTCGGAGTATGTGCACCGATACGCGGTGAGGTTTTTGGCATTTGCCTACCCTACTGTGATCGTAACTGTGCTGCCACGTTTAACCTTCGTGCCGACCTTCGGAGCGATATTTGTGACCGACTTGACCTTCTTGGCACCGATCTTCTTTACAACAACTTTAAGTTCTAGATCTGCAAGCGCAGCGCGAGCCTTTGCTTCAGTAAGTGAGAAGACGTTAGGGATAAATACAAATTGCGATCCCTTAGAAATCGTCAAGGCGATTTTCTCGCCCTTTGGTAGCGGTGCTCCGCCTGATGGAACCTGGCTAATAACGGCACCCGCTAAAACACTTTCGCTAAATTGATCAATTGTTTCTACATCAAATCCAGCTTCAGTCAATTCATTGAGTGCTTGGTCGGCGGACTTTCCAACATAGGAAACGACATCAAGTGTTTCTACGCCCTTACTTACCAAGATATCAACTATTGCATCGCGCTTAACTTTCTCACCTTGCGCAGGGCTTGATGAGATAACAAATCCCCTAGGCGTTCTATCGTTAAAGACTTCCTTTAACTCGCCAACTTTTATTGGAGACTTTGCAAGAAGATTTACCGCTGCCTCTGGCGTGAGCCCAACCAACATCGGAATTACAAAACGTTCTGGGCCTTTGGAGATAATCGCCTTTACTTGTCCGCCAGCATCAACTTTGCCGCCACCTGCAGGATCAGATTCGATAATCTGGCCATCGCCAACTTCTTCATCAAAGCGTTTTTCAGAGATCACCAGCGTTAATCCGAGAGGAGATAGCGCGCTTAACGCTTGGTTCTCTGTCGCACCGACAATTGATGGCACAACAACACGTGAACCTGGACCGACGAGCGCATACCAACCGAAGATTCCTAGTGAAATTGCCAGACCGGCTGCGATAAAGCGATTACGACGAACTCGCTTGCTTATCTTCTTACGCTTTTTAATCTGCGCCGTTGTTTCGCGCTTTGTCGGCTCTCCCTTTTCAGGTAATTCATTTGAGTCTTCACGATTCTTCTTTAGCGACACAGTCTTTTCCTTTTCGGCGCGCGCACGTTCACGGCGACTTGGTTTCTTCGATGCCGGGCGCATCGGAGCAATAGGGATATCTAGCTCCAAACTCATCTGTCTCTGATTTGGGTCAAGTGATTGTGCGATAGCGCTTAGTGCGGCATGGAATTCGCCAGCATCTTTGGGGCGCCCATCTGGATCTGAATTTGTAGCACGCTGAATCAATTGATCTAGTTCGGCAGGGATACCGTTCTTCTTTGTGCTCATCAGAGGCACGCGTTCATTAACGTGCATATATGCGATCTGTATTGGTTCATCTCCTGCAAATGGTTTCTCACCAGTAAATATTTCAAATGCGGTAATTCCAGCGGAGTAAACATCGCTACGTGCATCTGCAATTCCGCGTTGAACTTGCTCGGGGGATAGGTATGAAACGCTGCCGAGTATGACGCTGGATTCAGCGGTCATCGTTGTGCCAAGTAGCGGCCCCTTCGCTAAACCAAAGTCAGCGATCTTGATACGTCCTTCTTTAGAGATCAGGATATTTTCTGGTTTGATATCGCGATGAACGATTCCAACTTTATGCGCTGCGGCTAGTGCGCTTAAGACAGGTAAGAGAAATTGAATTCCGTTAGCAACCGAGAGCGAGCCCTGCTCATTTAAATATTCACGAAGGGTGTGGCCCTCGACCATCTCCATCACCAGAAAAACCGCAGGCGTTCCGTTCTGATTCCACCCTTGATCTTGTACCGAAACAATGTTGGGATGAGAAAGCGCAGCTGATGCTTTGGCTTCGCGAATAAAGCGTTCTACAAATTGTTCATCCTGTGCAAGATGGGGATGCATGATTTTTACGGCAACTTTGCGATCTAAGCGGGTATCAACTGCCTCATAAATTGTTGCCATGCCACCTGCCGCCATCTGGCGAAGGAGCTGATAGCGCCCATCAATTAGCTCGCCAGTTAGATCGGACATATCTGCAATTTTAGGTAGTGAGAATGAAATCTGCCTTTTCGCGCGTTGAGTGTTGTAAGAAATATTCGGCTTGTGTTCCAAGCCACTTTTGCATCTGCTCATGCATCTGCGCGCCATCGCGATCTAATACACGTTTTAAGCCATCTGCGGGGTCAATCTCCATCCAGATTAGAGCTGCAAATCGATCCTGCAACTCTTTATCTCCGCAACCAACTCCCTCGAGAATTAGGAGATCGCTAACCGGCAGTTCTTCACTTTCGCCGAAGGAAGAACTCTCCCAGTTATACCTTTGAATTTTGGCGGGAGCTTTCGCTTCATGTTGGCTTACTAGGTATTGCAGAATCGTGGAAAGGTCTTTCGATAGAGCGTTATCCCAGCCGTCGTACAAGTCATCCATATGAATAACTTGTACAGACATCTTGTTACTTAGGGCTAAGAAAATTTCATGGGCCAAGGTTGTTTTCCCTGCCCCAGCTGGCCCATCAATTGCAATGACCGGCCGCGACTTCTCCTTACAGAGATCGGCTAGCGCTGCGATGAGCTCCATACCATTTGCTCCATCCCATAGCCGCTAGCACTGTGAAAGTAATATAAAGCACTGAAGTAAAGAGTAAATCCTGTGATGCATAAAGTGCTACATATCCAGCATCTACGACCAACCAGATAATCCAACTTTCAAACTTTTGATAGACCATCAAGATTTGTGCAGAAAGTGAACCGAAGAAGAGAATCGCATCAGCGTAAGTTGATGCCGCACCCCAGTATTTAAGTAGCGGTGCCAGCGCCAACGTTGCCAAGATGATTGCTACTAAAACATATGCGCGATGGCTGCTCTTCAATCTTCCAGGCTTTGCGCCACTTGGTTCCCATCCAAACCAACCTGCAATTGCAGCGATGATAAATACGATTTGCAGCGCCGCGCTGGCGTAGAGCTCCCATTGGAAGAAGAGAATTCCGTAGAGAACTGAACTTAGCGCCCACCAGGGCCAAGTAATTCGTTTACCGGTTATGCCAAGTGCAACTCCGATGAAAGAGGCCATTACCGCGATTAGTTCGAGATAAGACAGTTCGTATCCCCAAATAGTTAAAAATGTAGATGACATAGTTTTACCCTTTCCGCATCCGCATTACCGGACGGGTCAAGCGGTCGATCTGAATTTCAGATCCTCTCAGCCGTTTCAGCGGCTCCCGCGAGATTTACTTTAGCGCAAACGCGCTGCAACGGCGCTTATATAAGCCGCGAAAGCCACTCGCGCTCTGCGAGCTGTCGAAGTCTTGGCGCGCTTATTGAAGATGTCATAACCAATTTTTTCTACCTCATCAACGATTCCACAGTACAACTCACTTGCTGCGCGGATACATGGCTGGCTGGTCTTATCTAGTAGCGCAATACCTGGTTCGGCAGCCTTCTGTAGTTGGCGAACGCGAGCGATCTGAAACTTAAGTGCGCTAATAATTTCAGGAGTTAACTTGCGCGCTTCCAACATTTGGCGAGTTACGCCATGTTCGGCAAGTTCTTGTAGCGGCAGGTAAACGCGGCCGCGGTCTAAATCTTCGCCAACATCGCGAATAAAGTTAGCGAGCTGGAAGGCAACGCCCAGATTCTTTGCTGCTTCTAAAGAATTAACAGTATCTCCGCCCAAGATCGGCACCATCTGCAGACCAATCACTGCGGCAGATCCATATACGTACTCGTATAGATCATCAAAGGTTTGATATTCAGTAACGGTTAGATCCATCTCCATGGAGTGCAAGAAATCTACGAAATGTTGGTGGGGGATATCAAAGCGCTGCACCGTATCTATAAGCGCACGACCAACGAGATCCGAACTCTTACCTGTTTCTAAACCGCGCAGTACATCGGAACTCCATGCGCGCAGAACTTTGGCTTTTTCTTGTGCCGTTAGCGTTGAGGCTAAATCATCGACAATCTCATCGGCATAACGTGCAAAGCCATAAAGTGCGTGAACAAATGGGCGCTTGCTCGCTGGTAATAAAAGAGTTGCGAGATAGTAAGTCTTGCCATGTAGCGAGTTAAGCCGTTTGCACTCTGCATAGGATGCGCGAAGTTCAGGATCGGTAATCCCTGCAGCGTTTAACTCACTCACTTACTTAACCGGACCTACGATTCGCTCTGCCGCTAAGCGTCCAGAAATCAAAACCATCGGAACGCCAACGCCTGGTTGTGTACCTGAACCGGCAAAGACGACATTTTCAAAACCAGCTGCGATATTGCGGGGACGGAATGGTCCGGTCTGGAAGAAGGTATGTGCGCTGGCAAACGGTGCGCCGCGTTCCATGCCTTGTGCTTGCCAATCAAGTGGCGTGGTCATTACTTCGGTTTCTATTGAATCGCCAAAGCCGGTGTAACCGCGATCTTCTAGAGTCTTAATCATGTGATCTCGATATGGCCGCGCTTGGGTCTTCCAGTCAATATCGGCATCCAAGTTTGGAGTCGGATAGAGAATGTAGTAACTCTCTTTGCCGGCTGGGGCAAGAGCTGCATCATCCTTAGTCGGAATAGTCACCAGTACTGAAGGATCAGACATCAAGGTCTTTTTCTTGATTAGCTCATCAAAGACGCCATCCCAAGATTTTCCGAAGTGAATATTGTGGTGAGCGACGTGGTCATACTTCTGAGAAGAACCAACTAGCAAAGTCGCACAAGACGGTGAGTACTTAAGGCGCTTAATGTTTAACGGAGTTTTGCCAAGTAGATCGCGCCAAACAACGGGTAGATCTGGGTTCATGACAACCACATCGCATTCGATGCGTTCGCCCTTATCGGTGATAACCGCTTTAGCGCGCCCGTTCTCAACTTCTAGACGAGTGACAGTGGTGCTGTATTTGAAAGTTACGCCATGCTTTTGCGCAGCAGCAGCAAGTGCGCGAGGTACAGCATGCATTCCACCCTTAGGAAAGAAGACCCCATTTACTGAATCCATATAAGCAATAACTGCATAGATTGCTAGCGCCTGTTGTGGGCTGACGCCTGCATACATAGCCTGGAATGAGTAAACCTTCTGCAGGCGTGGATCTTTAAGGAATTGATTTACTTTTGGAGAAAGTTTTCTAAATCCACCGAGTGCGATCAAGCGTGCCAAGTTGGGGGTCAACAAATTAAATGGAGAATCGATATTGCGATCGATGAAATCGTTCATCTCGTACTTGTATAGCTTGGTTACGAAATCTACGTAACGGCGGTAGCCCAGGGCTTCTTCGGCGCTAACTGTGCGACGGATCTCTTCTTCCATCTCAGCGGTATTGGCATGGACATCGATCTGCGAACCATCGTGATAAAAAGCGCGATACAGCGGCTTAAGCGGTGAAAGCTCTAGCCAATCCTTCATATCTTCACCGACGCAGCTAAAGGCATCTTGAATTAGCGAAGGCATAGTTAAAACAGATGGACCGGTATCAAATGAGTAGCCATCTTTTTCTAGCAAACCGTTGCGACCGCCCGGAACAGATTCGCGTTCTACGACCGTTACTTTGCGACCTGCGCCCGCTAAGCGAAGTGCAGCGCTTAACCCAGCAAGTCCTGCACCAACTACGACTACGTGATCAGTTGGTCCCTTTACCTTTGCCGGCATTTAATGGCTCCTACGAGTTGCGCTAGTTGCGAGTTCAACGAGTAACTCGCGGGCTGAAGGGTCAATTTCATCAGAGTTTGCCGCAGTTAGCGCGTTGGAAAGAAGCCCCTCGATGAGATCTTCGACAACTTTAACTGCGCCCGTTGCGGTAATAAGGGCACGAATTTCTTCGATTTGATCGGCGGTTAGATCTTCGCGGCCTAAAGCGGCGGTGATCTTGGCGCCACTTGCTTGGTCTGCGCGCTCTAGCGTCATCGCCATCAAAACAGTGCGCTTGCCTTCACGAATATCATCGCCGGCTGGCTTACCGGTAACAGATGGATCGCCAAAGATTCCGAGCATGTCATCACGCAATTGGAATGCCTCACCAAGTGGCAGACCATATGCGCTCAAGATATTTGTTAAATCTTTTCGTTCTGCCTCATCGGTAATCGCAAGTGATGCACCTAAATGCAGTGGGCGTTCAATTGTGTACTTTCCAGATTTGTAACGGGCAATGCGAAGTGAGCGATCAACGCTAGGAGAACGTTCACCGGCTTCACGAACATCTAAATACTGTCCCGCCATAAGTTCGATGCGCATCTCATCATGCACCTTTAGCGCCGATAAGAGCGCGCTATTTTCAACACCAGAGGTATGAAGTAAATGATCTGACCAAACTAAAGCTAAGTCGCCGAGAAGTACTGCTGCTGCTTCACCAAATTGATCTGCCAAACCGCTCATCGCTTCTTGTTGATGCAAGTTCTCAAAGTGGCGATGTATCGCAGGTTTTCCGCGGCGAGTATCTGAACGATCCATTAAGTCATCATGGATAAGCGCACATGCTTGCAATAGTTCGAGGCTGGTGAATGCGCGAATATCGGCAGCGGTTGCAACCTTGCCAGTTGCCGCAAAGCCGGCATATGCAAAGAGTGGGCGAAGGCGCTTCCCACCTTCAAGCAAGAAAGATTCGAGGGCATCGCATACTGGGATTAACTCAGAGCCGATGCCACTTAAATATTCGCGCTGCAAGGTCAGATAAGAAGTTAGTTCGCTTTGAACCGTCTCGCGTACCGCTAAAAGCGTGCCACGTGCATCGTTAACCACGGCGCAACGGTACCCTGACCGCGTGGAGATGCGCATGAAGGAGATCGGCGAAGGCGTTACTTACTCCTTCGAGTTCTTTCCTCCGAAAGACCCAGAAGGTGAAGAACGCCTATGGAGCGCTATGCGCGCCCTTGAGCCAATTGCTCCTGATTTCATCTCAGTTACTTATGGTGCAGGTGGCACAACCCGCGATCGCACGATTCGGATAACTTCCGAGATAACGCAGCGCACCCATATTCCAACAGTTGCGCACTTAACTTGCGTTGGTTCCACGCGCGATGAGTTAATCGAAATTTTAGCTCGCTATAAGCAATCTGGAATCCATAACATTCTCGCCCTTCGTGGAGATCCAACCGGGGGACCGCGTGCGCCTTGGACGCCAACACCTGGCGGTTTAAATCACGCCGACGAATTAGTAACGCTCGCTGCTGAAGTCGGCGGATTCACAATTGGCGTTGCCGCATTCCCCGATGGACATCCCGCATCAGGGTTAAATTTCGATGAAGATATTGAAGTTCTGCTCCGTAAAGAAAAAGCCGGTGCATCATTTGCAACAACACAGTTCTTCTTCGAAGTAGATAAATGGAGAGCGCTCGTCGATCGCTTATCAGCACGTGGCTCAAAACTGCCGATCATCGCAGGCATATTGCCGGTCACAAATGTTGCGCAGTTAAATCGTATGGCCGAGTTAAGCGGCACACCGATTCCACCGGCTATCGCTGCGCGTTTTGAAGCGCTGAAAGATTCACCAGATGATGTCCGTAAGTTAGGCGTAGAAATCGCCACAGGCCTCTGTGAAGATTTACTGGATGCAGGCGTGCCGGGTCTTCACTTCTACACAATGAATACTTCTTCGGCAACACGCGAAATATTTGAGCAGATCAAAGATAAGAAACGCGGATGAACCAGACCGATTTTTTCGCCAAGTGGAGCGCGCTCCACGGTAACGCTGAGATAAAGGGAATTGTTAAGGCTTGGCTCAAGATCTCATTTGCATCAGCTAAATTCGTTTCAGCACTGCGCTTAACTCCGAACTTACTCACGCTGCTAGGAATTGTTTTTGCGGTTGCGATGGCAGTTAATCCACTATCGCTCTGGGCGATTCCGCTGCTTGTACTTTCGCTTTACGCCGACGGCATTGATGGCAGCGTTGCTATTTATCAGAACCGCGAGAGCCAATTCGGTGCGATTCTGGATTCAGTTGCCGATCGCATCAGCGAGGCGCTCTGGTTCTATGTCGCCTATCGCATCGGCGCACCTGCCTGGTTGGTACTGATTACCTATGTAATTGCATCTACTCAAGAATATGCGCGTGCCCGTTTAGGTGGTTTAGGAATCAAAGATGTTGGAGTAGTTACACCTGCAGAACGACCAGTTCGCGCCAGTTTTATCTTTATCGCGCTAGTTGCCTATGCAATTGGTCTTAATTTAGTCGTTGTAGTTATGGCAGTTCTCGCCGCACTTCAAATATTTAGCTTCTACCTAGTGGGTCGTTGGGCCTACAACTGCTTGCGCAACAATTTCAGCGCTTAGCCCAACTAAAGGTAAGCCTCCACCTGGATGAGCCGATCCACCAACGCAGTACAAACCCTTTAATGGAGAACGATTCTTGGCGCGCAAAAATGCCGAACGCGCTCCGTTGCTGGAAGTGCCATAGATCGATCCACCTGGCGCCATCACTGTGCGCTCGAGATCTGCAGGTGTGCGAATTTCCAAAACTTCTAAGCGGTCTCTAACTGATATTCCGCGCGCTTCAATGGCATCGATAATCTTCATCGCATAGCGGTGGTTGGCATCTTTATCGTTCCAGTTAAAGCCATCGCTATCGCCATGGCGCGGTGCATTAACCAGCACAAACCAAGCTTCGTGCCCGGGGTGTTTAACCATCGCATCGTCATTTGGCGCGCAGATATAAATCGTTGGATCTTCAACTGGCACCTTACGGCTGAAGATATCTTCAAACTCTTCATCATAATCTTTGGGAAAGAACACATTGTGATGCGATAAACCTGTTGGCTGATCAGTGGGACGAAGTCCAAGTAGAAGTGAGAATCCAGCGAGTGATGGTTCAGCCTTGGCCAAGTTCTTACGGGTGCGCTTTAACTTAGAGACTTTGCCTGAAATCAACTTGTTATAGACCAGCGAAGCATCAGCGTTTGCTACGACAACTTCATAGTCAATTGATCGGCCATCTCCAAGTGAAAGGCCAGTTACAGATTTACCATTCTGGTTAATCGCAGCAACGGGGGAGTTGAATTCAAATTTAACTCCGCGATCAAGGCAACGTTGATAAACGGCATCGGCTAGCTTTCCAACCCCGCCTTTAATGTGCCAAGCCCCGAATGCTTCTTCAACGAAGGCAATAGATGCCAGAACCGCAGGTGCAACGCGCGGATCAGATCCGCTATATGTTGCATAGCGATCCAAGATATTTCGTAGATGAATATCTTTAATCTTTAGCCCGCGCAGAGTTTTCCAGGGAGCAATGATTCGTAAATCACGAAGCAGCGTTGGACGCTTTAAAAGAGATGCAATAGAACGCAGTTCAGATTCGATAAATGGTTCGCGCGAGACATCCCACATCGCCTCAGCAGTGCGCATTACGCGATCCCACTCCTGCCCTGCTTCTGCGCCGAGCGATTCAGTGATTGCCGCCAGAGTCTCTTTGCGAGATAAGTTGGCAAACTTAACTGACTTGCCATCGGCAAAACGGTAATCAAATGATGGATTAACGGGAACTAGCTCTAGAACTCGACCCATGACTTCACCGGTGCGCTGAAAGAAATCGCGATAGACCGCAGGAAGAGTTAAAAGTGATGGGCCGGTATCGAATGCGTAATTTCCGATCCATTCTGTGCGGCACTTACCACCGTGGCGATCAGATGCTTCATAGACAGTTACTTGGTGGCCAGCCTTTGCTAAACGCGCTGCAGTTGTCATTCCGCCCATGCCGGCACCGATTACAGCAACAGCAGGTTTAATTCCACTTACTCTGCTCACAGGGTGCGACCTTTCCATGCAACAACCCCACGAGCGCGCCAACTGTAGATAATTAAATAGATCAAGATCGCACAAGAAATCGGATGCAGAATTGAATCTAGGATTCGCCCGCGCGAACGCGCTGCGCTAAGTGCGCGGGTTATAACTACAAATTGGTAGGCGAAGAAGCCCAGGGGATGGCCACCAAACCAGGCAATTACTGGAGCGATGCCAGTAATAAATAGAAATGCAATCGCAGCTGCGCTGCCGCTCTGACTGCCGAATGCTTTCCAGAGAGATTTTCCATACCCAGCTTTGATTTCAGAGAAGTTTTTATACATGCGGGTCTGCGCCAGCGATGAACCATCTGCGACTCCACCAAATGCGCCTGATTTAATCAGCGCGCGAGCAAGTTCCATGTCGTCGAGAACTTCTGCAGCGATCGCAGTAAATCCGCCGATTTGGTCCAACGCGCTTTTGCGCACCAGAAAGAATTGTCCGTTGGCAACTGCTAAAGAAGTGCGCGTAGATTTCTCGGCAACGCGCAAAGGCACTGTGCTCATCCATGACCATTGCAGTAGCGGTTGAATCAATCGTTCTGAAAAAGTCTTAGCGATCTGACGTGGATACGGCGAGATAAATGAGCGATCGCCCAGCATTGCAATGGCTTGTGCAATAGCGGTTGACGTTAAACGAACATCTGCATCAAGAGTTACAACGATTTCACCCTTAGCCTGCAAATATCCCTGCTGCAACGCCCATGGTTTACCTAGCCAACCATCTAGAAGTTCAGGGGCGTTGATAACTTTAATTTGAGCGCCACCATCTTTGGCTTCCTGCAACTTGTCTGCTGTGTCATCGGTGGATGAGTCGTTGATGAAGATGATCTCTGACTTATTCAAGAACTGTTGTGCCTGCAGGCTAAGTACTAGATCTGCGATGTTTTCCGCTTCATTCCGCACCGGAATCAAAATAGTTACAGATTCACTGCGTTCTGCAGCAGGTGCGGGGCGGCGGATCGTAAAGAAGTTTGCGACGGCTAGCCAGAGTAGAGCAACGGATGCAAAGAAAATTAAGTTAGTTAGCACGATTTATTCGATACAAGTTAAACTGTTAAGGGCGCCCGAGCCAGCGTGAGAAGAGATACGGTGCAAGGAAGGCGCCATAAACCGTTCCGAATAAGAATGCGATACCTGGGCGATCAAAGAAGAATAGATTTGAAACGATGCCGCCAAACCAAGTCCAGATTAAGAAGAAATCAACTGCCGTGTAACTCGCGCTCTGCTTGCGGCGATCGCGCGGTAGAACTAAGTGCAGAACTGCAATTAAAGCCATGCCAGATAACAACCATCCAAATGCATTTGAGAGTGGAATTTCAGGGGTGAAGGGAACATGTGAGCCAGTTACCTCCCAAGTCCAACGACCACCACTAACCATCTGCGGATCAAGGAATAAGTCATAGGCCATCATTCCAAAGCCACCGTAGAGAAACACCCAGTTCTTAGTCACTCGGCGCGCAACACATAAGACTGGATGCGCGATCATCGCCCATGCAAATGGCACAACAAGTGGAACGCTAATTAATTGCGGACCAAGTGATGGGTCATATGAATAGACTCCAAATGGCCAGCCAGTAGAGACGCCAATTAATTCAATAAAGAAACCAAAAGTTAGCGCAATAGCTAAATATGTAAACGCATAACGTGCACCGTATGACAACAGCGCATGTAGCACCATGGCGCCGGCGCCCCAATAAACAGTTGCAATAGTTACAACGCGAAGCGTTTCACCTTCAAGAAGTGGATAGGAAACTTGTAAGAGCAGAGCAACGCCAAGCACCAGATAGAGAAAGAGGCGGGAGCGATCCGAGATACCGCGGCGGTGGCGCCTGCGGGGGTTGTAATGACGAATCGACATGGGCTAATTCTGCCCTAGTAATCGCTCCCAGAAATACCTCTATTTATTAAGCGAACCGCGGATATCGCGCACAGAAAAGCGTGCAAAGAGTTCTTCGGCATACCAAGCATGGCGTTCAGTGGCTGCAATCGCTTCTTGGTGGGCGGCGCCCTTGTAAGCAAAGTTTCTTAAATCTGCGCCAGAGCGCCAATGTGAAAAAGTTCCTTGCAGACCTATCGGAGCTTCACCAATTCCGATGGTCTGCAATAAACCAGGAGATGAATGCAGACTCGAAGTTACTGGTGGAACGGCTTTCCAGAAACGCACATTTTGGGCCCACTTGATTCGAGCGCGTGTAATCGCAACAACTTCACCATCACCAGCGCTCTTTACGTAGTCAAAGGGATTTACCTTGGCCCATAAACCATGAGATGAAATCGGATCAACGAGATATCGAACTTCTTCGCTGCTATTTTTCCGCCAGCGCTTAATTAACTTTGAGCTATCTAGCGCAGCCAATTGAGATTGTTCAATAACAACTAGCGCACCCCAGCGAGTTATATCAGCATCGCGCGGGGTAAATGTTTCACCTTTTCCCGCACCAAGCATCTTGGCAAAACGCACGCCCTTCATTCTGCGAAGGCCGCCACGATCTAGCGCCATCCGCAGAAGTGCGAAACCTAATTTGCGCTGCGTTATCTTCCAGAAATAAATAACTGTGACAAGTTCATTGTTCATCTATTAATACCTGCTACAGCAAATATCTCTGCGGCAACCTCCTGCGGGTGATCCCACATTGGAGCATGGCCACATTCTGCAAATATTTTCCATTGCGCGTGCGCAGGTGCCATTAGGCGTTCTTGGCAGGTTGTCGCTGGCAGAGTTTTATCTGAATCTCCAAAGATAATCGTCACTGGAATCGAGGAATCTACCTTCGAATCAAAACGCTTATTTAGCATTCCATCCCAAGCTGGAAAATAACCCGGGGAATTAGCCATCGCCAAAGTTGCATCTAAGCAAAGCTCTGTAGAAAATTCGCGCCAACGCGGACTAACCGATTCAAAACCTAACTTCCGCGACCACTCATACTTTAAAAATGTAGGCGCAAGCGGCGCAGAATTCTTCGCCAAATAACGAAGCGTTGAAGTGCCCGGATATCGCTGCACAAATGTTGCCAACCAGAATCCAGCAGGGGCAAGGGCAACAACGCTCTTAACCGTTTGCGGATGTGCGGCGGCCATTTCAAGTGCAATCCAGCCACCCCAAGAATTTCCAACAAGATCAAACTCGTTAACTTGAAATTCTCGCCCGACTTCCTTAACAACTAAATTGGCCAATGCATGCGGATCCATCGACATGGTTTTATCCATAGGAGTTTTTCCATGGCCAGGGAGATCAATAGTGATGACGTTGTAACTTCGCTGCAGTAACGGGGTAAGGGGCTTCCAGGCTGTTGCTGCCGAGCCCATCCCATGAACCAGCACAATATGAGGCGCTGATTCGGCCTCAGATGGGAGGAGTTGCATAGAAAGGTTCATCTTAAATTCAGATATTACTCCGTGGCGCTGGTTATTACCTGTTCATCTATGGCCGATGATAGCCATGTGAATTTGAGAAAAACCATCGCCGAGGCAGTTGGTACTGCGACTCTTTTGTTGGTCGTTATCGGCTCTGGCGTAATGGCTACCAATCTTTCAAAAGATGTTGGTGTGCAGTTAACAATTAACTCAGCGGCAACCGGATTAATTCTCTACATCTTGATCACCTTGCTTGGCCCGATTAGCGGCGCCCATTTCAACCCAGTTGTGACTGCAATCCAGTTGTTCAAGAAGAACATCACAGCAGCTCTTGCTGCCGCCTACCTGGCGGCTCAGTTGTTTGGTGCGGTAATTGGCGTTGCACTTGCTAACTTCATCTTTAACTTACCAATAATCGAAATTTCCCAGAAAGACCGAACTGGCGCTGAACTCTTCGTGAGCGAAATTCTGGCAACCGCTGGCCTAGTCTTCATTATATTTACCGCAATCGCGCAAAAGAGCGAGGCGAAGATTCCAGTTCTTGTCGGCGCTTACATATCAGCAGCTTATTTCTTCACTTCATCAACGAGCTTTGCCAATCCAGTGGTGACTGTGGCCAGAACTCTCTCAGATACATTCGCTGGTATCGCACCAAGTTCTGTTGCTCCTTTCATCGCGGCGCAGATTTTGGGCGCTGTCCTAGGTCTAGCTCTAACCAAATTTATAAATTCCCCAAATGAAACAGGAAACGAGAAGTAAATGAGCAAACCAACAGTTCTCTTTGTATGCGTACACAATGCCGGTCGCTCACAGATGGCGGCGGGCTTTATGCGCGAACTCGGGCAGGGACGTGTAGAAGTACTCTCTGCCGGTTCTGCTCCAAAAGATTCCATTAACCCAGTTGCCGTTGCAGCGATGGCTGAGGTCGGAATAGATATCGCAAATAACACTCCAAAAGTATTAACAACTGAGGCTGTACAAGAGTCAGATGCGGTTATCACCATGGGCTGCGGCGATGTCTGTCCGTTCTATCCCGGTAAGCGTTATGAGGATTGGGTACTTGAAGATCCTGCGGGACAGGGGATTGAGCCAGTGCGTGTAATTCGAGATGAGATCAAAGCTCGAGTAGAAAAGTTATTGGCCGAGCTTCTCGATTAAATCCCACTTATTTCCATACTTATCCTTGAAAACAACTACTTGACCAAAACTTTCCTGTCGCGGAGTTTCGGCAAATTCGATCCCGCGAGATTTATATAGTTCGTATGTTTCATTAAAATTAGTTGTGTACATAAAGAATCCAACTCGACCACCTGTTGAGTTTCCTATTGCAGCTATCTGCGCCTCATTTGCTGCTTTTGCCAGCAAAATCTTTCCACCCGTGTCACCAGGTGCGACTACAACCCAACGTTTTTCAGGAGTTAGCACGGTATCTTCGATCAGAGTGAAGCCCAAATCATTTACATAGTGTGCAATCGCTACGTCATAATCGTCTACGACAATTGCGACCATTCCTAAAGTAAGCATTTTTAATCCCCAACAACCATTGCGGAAGCGCTCTTTGATGTTTGATCTTGGGCTCGCACTAAAAGTACCTTCGCCGTTATTTCTGTTCTTTTGTGTCGGATTTTAAAATTCGATAAAAAGCAAATGTAATTATTAATGCAGGGATAACGTTCCAACGCTCATTAGCGCTTCGAGATGCTGCATTAGCCAGAATTCCCAAGGCTCCGAGAATTAGAAAAGCTTTAACTATCCATTTTGGCTTAATTGCTAGGCCGTAGGCGAAGCGAGTAAAAATCACTACCTGATAGGTAATTAGAGCAAAATTTAAAATGTAAATAAATCTTAAGTAGGATGGAAAAACCTCAAATTGGCCACCAGCTGCGCGATCAAGTGCGTAAGAAGCACCCAGCATCACACCGCCAACGAGATATAGGTTCCAGGCAAAAGAAGCAAAAACTGCAGTTACAAAAGTTTTGTTCCTCATTTAACTAGTCTCCTACAACCATTGGGGTGGCGCCCGTGCAAGTAATTAATTCGGCGTAACTAGTTGGGTAGACCGCATGCGGGTGTCCAGATGCTGCCCAGACAACTTCATAATCATTTAACGCTTGATCAATCAGAATCTTCTCGGGTTGGCTAATCCAACCAAGTGGTGCAACTCCACCTACTGAATAACCAGAAATTTCTTTTACATAATTGGCATCTGCGCGACCAAGTTCGGCGATACCTAAATTCTTCGCAACTAAATCAGTATTAACGCGGTGGCGACCACTGGTGATGATCAATAGGGGATTGCCTGAAGGAAGTTTGAAGATAAGAGAAGAGGCGATCTGCCCAACTTCAATTCCTAAACCATTGGCGGCATCGACTGCAGTTCGGGCGGTCTCAGCAAGAACAGTTACTTGTCCTTTAACGCCAAGGTTGGTGGCTGCTTGAATAAAGCGTTTTACCGCTGCCTTTTCGAGGATGCCTTCCATAGTTGCAGGATACCCTTGGCGAATGTCTATCGGAGCACTTGATCAAAACCACCGTGCGAAATTAGCTAGAAATTCTCTTCGCGTCTGTTTCCTCTTGCTCGGAATAGTTTCTATGGGTTGGGTTCCGCGCATTCCCGAGATTAAAGATCTAATCGGGCTTTCAAATGGAGCTTTTGGCTTTGTTCTTTTGGGAAGCACCTTCGGATCAATTACTGGAGCACAGCTTGCCGGAAGGTTGATGCATACCTTCGGATCGCAGAAGGTAATTTTCGTTGGAGTATTCATAATGCCTGCTGGGTTAGCGGGTATGGGCCTAGCAACTAATGCAGTCACCTTGTTCTTGACTTTGTACACCATGGGCCTTGGCTATGCCCTGATTGATATGTGTTACAACTTTCAAGCAACCGTGGTTGAAAATATTTTGGGCCGCCGTTACATGTCCTCATTTCACGCAATGTGGAGCATGGGCGCGTTTGTGACAACTGTTCTTGGTGGCGCAATTACTCGCCATGTTTCACCGCGCACAAATTTGGTTGCCATTGCGATCGTCTCTTTGATCGCCTATCTCATCGCTGCTTACTATTTGCTTCCTTCATCGATTGACGGGCATAAGGGCGATGAAGAACATCAAGCAAAGATTCCGCTTTTCGGTAAATCTGTTATGCCGCTCTGGTTCTTGGGCGTCGGACTTCTCGCCAGCTTGGTCGGTGAAGGCGCGGCAAGTGACTGGGGCGCAATTTTATTGCGCGATGAAATGGGCTATGGCAAAGGTGTTTATGCATCAGCATTCGCATCCTTTGCTCTCGCCATGATTGTCAGCCGCTTCTTAGGCGATCGCGCACTCGATTATTTCGGTCCAGCGCGTTTAGTAAAACTTGGTGGATATTTCGGCGGAAGTATTTGGGGGATTGCGATGCTAATTGCGATTCCAATGTCGGATTCTTATCCAATTCCTGCGCTGATAATTGTGAATATCGGCTTCATCGCAGCAGGCCTTGGCATTGGTCCAATGTTTCCTGCATTTATCTTGGCGGCAAGTAAGACTCCAGGGATTGCGCCAGCAGTTGCAATATCGCGCGTTGGTGTAATTGGTATCGCCGGCTTCTTCTTCGGTCCAACGGTTACAGGTTTGATCGCCGAATATACAAATCTTTCAATTGGTATGGCTTATCCGGTTTTGATGTTGATTCTGGCGGGCTTCTTATCGAAGTCGATTAAGACAGGTAAGGCTTAAATCCAAGTTTGCAATAAAGTAAAGATTGCCAATACAACGAGTACGCCGGCAAAGAACTTCTTTGCTAATACATTGCTATGAGTTTGGTGATGAGAAGACAATAAGGCGATAACCATCGCACTAGCTGCCATCACGAGTGGAATCTTCCAATCAACTTCATCCCAGTGTGATTGATGGCCAATAAATGCAGTTATCGAGTTAAGAGCAATAACAGCTAGTGAAGTTCCAGTTGCAACCCGTGCCGGCGTTCCAAAGGCATGCATCAACACGGGAATGACTATGAAGCCACCACCGATTCCGAAAAGTCCGGTTATCGCGCCAATGCCCAAAGAGAGCAACACCAGGAAGCCAATCGACATCCTGCGTTCTTCTTGTTCTTCAGATTTTTTAAGCATTGAAAGCGCTGCAATAAACAATGTAATGCTAAATCCAGTTGTGATTACTTGATCGCTTAACTTGTGAGCCAAGATCGAGGCCGCGAGGTTGGTAACTAACCCAAGTGCCCAAATGACTACTGCTTCACGGTAGAGAATCTGCTTGGCGCGAATTTTTGGAATAGAGCCTGCTATAGCGGCAGCAAGAACTATCGCTAGCGCACCTGTGGTTGCAGGAATTGCGGTAAACCCAAATACATATAAAAGAATCGGAACCGAGAGCATTGCTCCACCGGCGCCTACAACGCCTAAAACTGCGCCTATAGCTCCACCAGAAATCAGCGCCAGCAAGATATCCATTTCTTAATAATCTCACCCAAAAGCAAAACGGCCCCCATCTCTGGGAGCCGTTTTGGATAAAGCTTTGTAACTTATTGAATTTACTTGTTGAAGAAAGAGATGTTTCCGATGTGTGGACCGAAAGCATCTGCTGAAATTGCACCGCTGTAGATAAGTGCGAAGATGATTAGTGATGCGCCAGCTAAAGCGAGATCCTTGTTGAAAGCGATCATTTCGTTCTGCTTTGCAGTTGCATCAGTCTCTTTCCAGTAGTTGTGGAAGATGACTGCGGCAAGCACCAAAGTGATTGCAAGCATTAGAGCGCCAAGGTCTACCCAGAAGCCGAGTGCGATGTAGATTCCACCGAGAAGGAAGAAAAGGCCACTTGCGATTACGCCGAGCTTTGCAGCAGGCAACTTCTTGTACTTGGCATAGCCAGTCATCATTTCAAGCTTGGCAAAGTGAGCGATTCCTGAGGTGATAAAGATGAAGGCGAAAAGAATTCGGCCAATTACGAGTACTACGTCCATGATTCTCCTTATTTAGAAACTGATTAATAGCGGTTCTGACTCTGGCAATTGTAGGGGAGATAGTTGAACTTTCAACTATTTTGAGCGTGGCGACACACCTTTCTTGCCAATGTCAGGGCCTTGGGCTAGTTTTCGAACACATGTTCGAATTATCCACAGGAAGGCCAGAGGCGCGTAAAAATGTCAGTCCCAGAGATATCACCAGCCTACGAAGTAGTTTCCGATGGAGCAGCAACGCCCATCGAATTCACCTTTCGCGGCAAACGTTTTCGCATCCATGCAGTTCTATCGCGTTGGTGTGAAGCAGGTGGTTGGTGGAACCGGGTTAGCGATGGCATCTATCGCCCCGATGATGGCGCTCGCGCTTTATGGACAGTTGAAGCTGCTCCTATCGGTGCACTTAACACCTTTCAATTAGAACGCGACGAGATAACAGGTTCGTGGATCGTTAAACAAGTATGAGACAAGTATGAGTTTTATACATCTACGTACATCGAGCGCCTTCTCGCTTAAATACGGAACAACGCAGCCGCAAGATCTGGTGCAACGCGCTGCCGAATTTGAATCACCGGCGCTCGCTCTCACCGATCGCGATGGTTTATCAGGATCCATTCGCTTTGCCCGCGCCTGCCTGCAGTACGGGATCGCACCGATTATCGGAGTTAATTTAGCTATCGATTTGTTAAACGATCCGAACAATAAAAACCCCTTAGCGAAAGATCTGCCACGTGTAACAGTTCTGGCACATGGAGACGGGGGATGGCGCGCACTTGTTCGTTTCATGACCGGACTATCCATGAACGCCGTTGATCGCAAGCCAGTTATTACCCTCGAACTACTGCAACGCTTTAGCGAATACTCAACACAGTTACATTTGCTGCACGGCCCTGAATCACCTTTAAGCCAAGCGCTAGTCTTGCACCGCAGCGATATCGCCTACGAGTTATTTAATAAGACTCGCCCCTTCTTTGGTGATCAAGCAATTGACTGTGTTTCACATCTTGTTGCTGGCAAAGGCCCGTTTTCAACAACACATGCCGCGCGCTCTTTAATCTTTGCCCGCGATCACGATATCGATGCAGTTATCACCAATGCGGTGCGGATGCGCGATGCCGCCGATGGACCAGTTGCCGACATCCTCGATTGTGCGCGCCAATTAGTTCCGTTGCATCAACGCCACCTCGAAAGACGTAACGCCGAAGGTTATTTAAAATCTAACGAACAAATGGTTTCACTCGCCGCCGAAATTGCGCGCGCTGCAGGAGAACGAACGCCACGTGCACTTTTAAACACCACGCGACAATGGGCCGAACGCGCGCTGTTATCGCCACAACGCGATCTTGGTTTAGGGGCGATCCATCTACCCGAACCCCATGTGGTTGGGGCAGATTCGGCCAATCAAATGCGCACTTTGCTGCGCAGCCGTTGCGAATCCGGAATCAATTGGCGCTACAACGATTCAACTCTCATCGCTAAAGCGCGCACTCGTTTAGATGATGAACTCGCAACAGTTGCAACCCTTGGTTACGAGTCATATTTCTTAACCGTTGCTGATATCACCGATATGGCGCGCGAAAACAATATCCGCGTTGCAGCTCGCGGCAGTGGCGCGGGCTCTTTGATCTGTCACTTACTTGGCATCTCTGGCGTAGACCCAATGCGCCATGGCCTTTTAATGGAACGTTTCTGTTCACCGCTACGTCGCGCTCTTCCCGATATAGATATCGATGTTGAATCCGCACGGCGTTTAGAAATTTACGACATGGTCTTTAAACGCTATGGAGATACCGATTGGCGCGCACCAGGTGCGCTCTCGCGATGTGCAACTGTGGCGATGGTTGACACCTACCGCGCCCGAAACGCTATCCGCGATACCGGCGCCGCACTTGGTATGTCGCCGATGGAGATCGATCTAATCGCTAAATCTATGCCGCATGTGCGCGCCCGCAATATCGAAGCAACTCTTAAATCACTTCCTGAACTTCGCTCACTTAATTTATCGGCGCCCCTTACCGCGATGGCGATCTCACTTGCCCAGCGCCTTGATGGCTTACCGCGCCATTTAGCGATGCACCCATGCGCCGTTGTTCTCTCTGATGCAGGCTTGCTAGATCGCGCGCCAGTTCAATTTAACGCCGGCGGTTACCCAATGGTTGAATTCGATAAAGATGATGTTGAAGAAATCGGTTTACTAAAACTCGACATCCTGGGTGTGCGGATGCAATCAACAATTGCTCATGCTGTTGCAGAAATAAAACGAGTTGATCAAGCCGAAATTGATATTGATGCCGTGCCACTAGATGACAAAGCAACTTACGAGTTAATCCAATCAACCCGCACCTTAGGTATCTTTCAAGTCGAAAGCCCGGGGCAACGTGAGCTTGTCGGAAAGTTAACTCCGAAAACTTTTAACGATCTCGTAATCGATATCTCGCTCTTTCGCCCTGGCCCAGTAAAGAGCGACATGATCCGCCCCTTCTTAAGTGCGCGCCATGGCTTTACTTCGGCGCAGATAATTCATCCTGATCTCTACGAGATCTTGGCTGAAACTGAAGGCGTGGTTGTATTTCACGAACAAGTGATCTCAATTATCGCCACCATGACCGGCATATCTCTAGCTGCCGCCGACGAAAAACGGCGCGCTTTAGGCAGTAAAGAAGGCCAACAAGAAGTCTGCGATTGGTTCTTTCCTGCCGCAACCGCGCGCGTTTACGAGTTAACAACTATTACCGAGATCTGGGATGTCTTGCGCGCCTTTGCATCCTTTGGTTTCTGTAAGGCACACGCTGCAGCTTTCGCACTTCCTACTTATCAATCTGCATATTTAAAGAGCCATTACCCAGCAGCATTTATCGCCGGTGTTCTTACCCACGACCCTGGCATGTACCCAAAGCGTTTGATGGTTGATGAAGCACGTCAGTTAGGCGTTGGGCTGGCACCGCTTGATATCAATTTTTCAAATGAAAACTACACAGTTGAGAAAAGTAACGAAGGCGCTTACAGCGTACGTATCGCACTTTCTACAGTTGGCGGCATTAGCGCGGGGGAGATCGATTCAATAATCGCAGGGCGTCCCTATATTGATTTAGCAGATTTCTATCGCAGATCAGGTGCCTCACATCCAATCATCGAAACTTTAATCATGACTGGCGCTTTCGATCGAGTGCACTCGCTTAGCGATGGCGCCCTAAATCATCGCGATCTACTTCTGCATTTATCTGATCTAACTCGTTCACCGGCTTCAAATATTTCTGGTTCGCAGATGGTCTTTGGCTTTGCCCCACCCGCACTTGCCACCAGTGGTCTACCTGCGATGGGCGCTTCTGAAAAAGTGCGTAACGAAGTCGAGCGCTTAGGAATGGATATCACCCACCATATGCTCGAGTTCTACGCGCCATTTCTAAATGCCATCGGCGCAGTTAAATCATCGGATCTACTAACACTTCGATCACAGAGCGATATCTTGGTTGCAGGAGTAAAGGTGGCGATGCAGACCCCACCAGTGCGCTCTGGGCGGCGCGTTATCTTCTTAACTCTCGATGATGGTTATGGTTGCACTGATTCAACATTCTTCTCTGATGCGCAAGAGGGTTTTGCTTCCACTCTCTACTCAACATCCTTATTGTTAGTCCGTGGCAAAACTAGACGCACCGGCGAACGCGGTATCTCGATCAACGCTAGCGGTGCCTGGGACCTACGCCAGGCTTATGAAAAGTGGTCGCGCAAATTAATCGAGAGAGCGATATGACCCAAGAGAAAGCGCAAGAGTCCACGATCTTGCATGTGGATATGGATGCCTTCTATGCATCTGTTGCCGAACTCGATCACCCAGAACTTCGCGGTAAGGCAGTTGTTGTTGGCGCAGGTGCCCGCGGCGTTGTTCTATCTGCAAACTACGCCGCACGTAAATTCGGAATCCGTGCAGCAATGCCAGTAGGCCGGGCGCAACGTATGGCACCGAACGCAATCTTTATCGCACCAGATCACCATCGATACTCTGAAATCTCCGAACGCGTAATGAAGATCTTCGAATCATTCACTCCGCTGGTAGAACCGATCTCACTAGATGAAGCTTTCTTAGATGTAACAGGTGCGCGCAAATTACTGGGCACAGGTCGCGAAATTGCAACGGCTATCCGCGCCAGGGTTGAGCAAGAAGAAGGCATAACCTGTTCAGTCGGTATCGCTCCTTCAAAATTTATTGCAAAGCTCGCATCACAACATTGCAAACCAAATGGCATGCTCGAAATAACAACTGATCGCATCTTGACTTTCCTACATCCACTGCCAGTTGGCGCAATCTGGGGAGTCGGGCCAAAGACTGCTGAACAGCTGGAAAGACTTGGGCTTCATACAGTTGCAGATATCGCAAACACGCCGCGCAGCACTTTGATTCGCGCACTTGGTGATGCAGCAGGTGCTTCACTTTATGAACTTGCGTGGGGGCGCGACTATCGCGATGTCACACCTGAAGAACCAGATAAATCAATTTCGGCTGCTGAAACATTTTCCACCGATCTTGATAATCCAATTGAGATCTTGCAAGAGTTTCTACGTATGACCGAGAAAGCAACGGCGCGACTTCGCGAGAAAGGTTTATTTGCAAAGACAATTTCGATCAAGGTGCGCTTTGCAGATTTCTCAACGATCAACCGCTCAAAGACTCTGCCACTTGCAATCGATAGCACCCACGAGGTTTACGAAGTTGTTAAGGCGCTTTACTTGGCGTTAAAGATCGATCGCGCACGGCTTCGCTTAGTTGGAGTCTCATTGGAAAACTTGCAGGATGATTCACCAGAACAGTTGGTCTTGGGTGCGCGTGAAAAGGGTTGGCGCGATGCTGAAGGGGCAATTGATCGTGCAAAGGCGCGCTTTGGGAGGGGCAGTGTGCGGCCGGGGCGCCTGATTAAGGCTGAATCTGATGAGGAAGAGACCGACTAGCACCGCTAGGTCCTCTGGACTAGTTGGTGAACCAACTAGCACCTAGAGAAATCTTGTTCTATTGTGGGCATATGGCACTTTCCGATCGCGAATTACGCTTGCTAGCCGAGATGGAGCAGGCGCTATCAGCTGATGACCCAGCTCTCGTCTCCACGCTCTCAGGTACACGCCGTCGCGGCCCAGGCGCTGCAATTGGTGTTGTCGCCCTAATCGTAGGAATCGCCACTCTCTTTGCCGGCCTAATCGCACAGGTCACCGTCGTCGGCGTCGTCGGCTTTATCTTCGCCCTCGTAGGCGTAATCGTCTTGGCCAATGCGATCTCGGCTGCGGCTAACGGCGCTCGCCAGGGTTCCTTTGCCAAGCGCCCACGCGGTAAAGGCTTTGGAAAGGGCTTCACCCAAGGTTTTGAAGATCGTTGGGATCAGCGCAATAACGGCTAACCGCCGCTAAATCAGACCTACCAAGCCCTCGCTCACGCGGGGGCTTTTTTCTTGCCTATTTGCGGGCAAAACCGGTGGGGAGGCGTGGGGAGGCTGTGGGGGAAAGGTGGCGGAGGGTGGTTGAAAAAGGAGGAAAGTGGAGTAAAGTGGGGGATTAAGCGGGAATTGCCGCTTATCAGAGTCCTCGGGGAAGGGGGTTCGCGAAGATGTTTCTCGGTACCCACGAGCCACGCCTTGATGAAAAGGGCCGCTTAATCCTTCCCGCAAAATTCCGCGAAGAACTCTCTGCAGGTTTAGTAATCACAAAAGGACAAGAACGTTGTCTCTACGTTTTTCCATCTGCTGAATTTGCAACGATCACCGAAACACTGCGCCAGGCACCAGTTACATCAAAGAATGCCCGCGATTACATGCGCGTGATGTTTGCCGGCGCACACGATGAAATTCCTGATCGCCAAGGTCGCGTAACTATTCCTGCAGGACTTCGCACATATGCAGGACTTGAAAAAGAGTGCGTTGTCATTGGTGCAAATACTCGCGTTGAAATTTGGGATAACGCAGCTTGGAACTCTTATTTATCAGATCGCGAAAAGGGCTTTGCCGAGGTTTCAGAGGAGATTTTTCCGGGTCTCTTCTGAGAAAAATTAATACAACTTAATAAAACAACTAAATAGCAAGTAAAAAATTAAATAGCGCTCTCATCTGTGGCCACCGCCGACCTAAAGCCGGCAGCGACACCCCTTCCCCGGTGTCGCTTTCGTTAGATCCGTCGGCCGGCGGTGACCAGAGATGAGAGATGAAGTTAAATAAGTAAATGCGAGATAACTAGTTAAGAAAAGGGGGAGTGTATGAACGATGCAAGTACGCAACATATTTCAGTAATGCTTGATCGTTGCATTGAACTACTCTCTCCAACAACTCAGCTAACCCAATCACCAGTTATCGTTGATTGCACACTTGGTTTAGGCGGTCACACCGAAGCCCTCCTTGAAAAGTTTCCAACCCTTACCGTAATCGGAATCGATCGCGATCCAATTGCCTTAGAACGCGCATCTGCACGCCTTGCTCGCTTCGGAGATCGCTTCAAACCAAACCACGCTATCTTCGATCGCATTGGTGAAGTTGTTGCTAGCCATGGGTATAAAAGCGTGAATGGAATCCTCTTTGATCTTGGCGTTTCATCCATTCAATTAGATGAAGTAGATCGCGGATTTTCATATTCACAAGATGCGCCTCTTGATATGCGCATGGACCGCACTCGCGGGATTACCGCTTCAGAGATTGTAAATACCTATGCTCCAGGCGCACTGGTAAAGATTCTGCGCACTTACGGTGAAGAAAAGTTTGCAACACGTATCGTTGAAAATATTGTTAAGGCCCGTGCGAAAGCACCTCTTAACTCAACCCAAGAACTTGCTACATTAGTTAAAGAGAGCATTCCTGCTGCAACCCGTCGCACCGGTGGTAATCCGGCAAAGCGCACCTTCCAGGCCCTACGCATTGAAGCCAATGACGAACTCGGTGCGGTTACTCGCGCACTACCTGTTGCACTCGATCTCTTGATGGTGGGCGGCCGAGTTGTTGTTCTCTCCTTCCAATCGCTAGAAGACCGCATCGTTAAAGAGATCTTTGTTGAGCGTTCGACATCAAAGACGCCACGTGATCTTCCAGTTGATCTTCCAGAATTTGCTGCGAAGTTTGCACTTGTTTCCAAATCAGGTGAAACACCTTCTGATCAAGAGTTAGCTAACAATCCGCGCTCGGCATCGGTTCGATTACGTGCGATCGAAAGGTTGGCTGCTTAAATGGCACTTACCCAAACGATTGCAACTCGCGCCCCACGTGCTCCACGCCAGAAGCTCTCTGAAAAATCTGCAGAAGTATTCTTAAAGTTAGTACCAAATGTTTCTGATGGTGCCCAAGCTACTCATCGCTTCTTTGCAACCTTCTTATCGGTTGTTGCCGGTATCGGTTTGTTGATGTTGCTAGTTGTAAATATCTTGCTGGCACAAGATGCCTTCACGCTCTCAGAGTTAAAGGCTGAAGCCAAGATCGTTGCAGATCAACGTGAAGCGATTAACCGCCAGATTGATCTCGCATCATCACCAGAGGCGCTAGCTAAGAAAGCAGCCGAACTCGGAATGCGTCCATCTGAATCTCCCGTATTTCTAAACCTGGCACCAATTGCAGACGCTGCAACTTCTGAAATAACTAATGGAGATGTAGCCCGTGGGTAATTTAAATCTGGCCGCATCTCGCATCCGCATACTCATCGTCTTTATCTTGATCTTCTTCCTACTATTTGCGGCGCGCTTGATTCAAATCCAGGCGATCCAAGCCAGCGACTATCGCGCTAAAGCTGCCAATGAGATGGAGTCAACGCGTGCTATCCCAGCCGCGCGCGGTGAGATAACCGATATAAATGGCGTTGCTTTTGCGCGCAGCGTCTCAGCGATAAATATCGTCGTTGACCAAACTTTGATTACCGATGCACCTGCCAGCGCGAACTTTGCTGCGCCAATCCTTGGAATGACAGTTGCGCAGGTACAGAGCGCGATATCTGGAACAAAGCGCTATTCGATGGTTGCTCGAAATGCGAAGCCTGCGATTTGGCGCACCTTAAGCGATTCCATCGATGCTCATAATGCAGCGCTATCAAAAGAGAATTTTGATAAGCGAATTCTGGGTTTCTTCGCCGAGCGCAATTACATCCGCGAGTATCCATCTGGCTCTCTTGTCTCCTCTCTTGTTGGCTTCGTTCGCCAAGATGGAATCGGTGCTACAGGCCTCGAATCAAGTATGAACTCACTGATTTCCGGAACCGATGGACGTTATTCATATGCGCGTGGCTTAGGTGCAGAAATTCCTGGTTCACAGAATGAAATAGTTGCGGCAAAGAAGGGCACAACGGTTCGTTTAACTATCGACCGTGATGTGCAGTGGGTTGCAGCGCAAGCTATTCAAGACGCGGTTTCCAAATCTCGTGCAACTAGCGGAACAGTAATTGTCATGGATCCAAAAACTGGCCATATTTTGGCGCATGCGACTGCTCCAACATTTGATCCAAATAACACTAAGTCGGTTTCTCAATCACTGATGCGAAATCCATCAGTACAAGATGTTTATGAGCCTGGTTCAACTGGAAAGATTATGACTCTGGCTGCTGCGCTTGAAGAAGGGAAGATAACTCCAGAGACGGTTCTATCTGTTCCTTACTCAATCAAGCGCGGGGGAGATACCTTCCACGACCATGAGCGCCATCCAGTTCAGCATCTAACAACTTCTGGAATCTTGGCAGTTTCCTCAAATACTGGAACTATAAAAATTGGCGAAATGCTTTCAAACGACAAGTTGCACAACTATTTAACTAAATTTGGAATTGGCGTATCAACGGGATCTGGTCTACCTGGTGAATCTAAAGGGTTATTCCGCCCTGTCAGCGATTGGTCTGGAACTACAGCGCCAACTGTTGCTTTTGGTCAGGGATACTCAGTTACCGCAATGCAGGCAACTAGCATCTTTGCAACTATCGCAAATGATGGTGTTCGCGTTTCTCCAACTGTTATTGCAGGCACTAGCGACAGCACTGGAAAGTTTACTGTGGCCGCAGATCGCACCAGCCAGAGAGTAGTTAGCGCAAAGACTGCACAACAGGTTCGCTTGATGATGGAATCAGTTGTTTCAGGACACGGAACCGCGCCAAGTGCGGCGATACCTGGATATCGAGTGGCTGGTAAAACTGGAACTGCCGAACGTTACAACGTTGATTGTGGTTGCTACAGCGGATACACCGCATCATTTATTGGCTTTGCCCCTGCAGATGCTCCAAAGTATGTTGTTAGCGTGACTATCCAAGATCCAAAGGGCTCGTACTACGGTGGCTCACTCGGTGGTCCAGTATTTAAAAAGGTTATGACATTTGTATTGCAGGCAGAGCATGTTGCACCAACTGGAACAAAAGTTCTTCCAGTAGCGCTAACCCAAGCAGAGCTTCGCCAGAAAGAGCGTCGCGAAACTGCGGCAACCGCACAGGCGAGTTTAAAGAGCAGATAATGCGCCCATTTAGCCAGAGCACTTTAAAGTTAACGAAAGTCGCCGGCGCTGTCTCTGCAACCTGTGAATTAAGCGAAGCGGAACTTTCTAAGATAGAAATTTCCGGCCTCACTCATAACGATTCTCAAGTAGAACCCGGAGATCTCTTTATTGCGATACCGGGTGCTAATCGCCATGGTGCAGAGTTTGCGATGAGCGCAGTAAGTAAAGGCGCGGTAGCGATTTTGACCGATAGTGCAGGAGCCGCTTACGTTCAGGGCATCCCAGTTCTAGTTGTGGCGGATCCTCGCCGCGTTGCGGGCAATATCGCTGCTCTGTTCTACAACGAACCAATGCGCGATCTATCGAGTATCGGAATTACCGGTACAAATGGCAAGACGACTGTTTCTACTTTGATTTATCAAATATTCGAAGCAGCTGGGCGCGATAGCGGGCTAATCGGAACGATCGAAACACGTATCGGAAAAGATGCCATTGATAGTTCGCGAACCACACCGGAAGCCACAGATTTGCAAGCGCTCTCGGCGGTAATGCGCGAGCGACATATGCGCCATCTAGTTATGGAAGTCTCTAGCCATGCCATGGTCTTACATCGCATGCAAGGCGCACATTTTGCCTTTGTTGGTTTCACAAACTTGACTCAGGATCACCTAGATTTTCACGGAGATATCGAGAGTTATTTTGCAGCCAAAGCCAAGTTGTTTACCTACGAATTTGCAGATCAAGCCGTTATCAATATAGATACTGAATATGGCGCAAGGTTGGCTGATAAAACTGAACTTCCAGTGATCTCTCTATCTCGGCTGAATCCGCAAGCTACTTGGCACTTTACAGATATTGATACCTCTGGAAAGCAAGTTCACTTTAAAATCCGTGGCTCTGGCGGAATGCTTATTGAATCCTCAACAAAACTTCGCGGTGGCTATAACTTGGATAACCTTTTAATGGCTATCGCTATCGCAGTTGAATCTGGTGTGGATCCAATCGATATTGCAGCCGCTGTTCCGGCGCTATCAGGTGCAGCAGGTCGGCTAGAAGAGGTAAGCGTTGGTCAGAGTTATTCGGCCTTTGTTGACTATGCGCACACTCCTGATGCAGTCTCTAACGTGCTCGAATCAATTCGCGAATTTACATCTGGAAAAGTTATCGCCGTGCTAGGTTGCGGCGGGGATCGCGATTCCTCAAAGCGTCCCTTGATGGGGCAAGCGCTTCTAAAGGGTTGCGATATTGCAGTGTTTACCAGTGATAATCCGCGATCTGAAGATCCAAGCCAGATTCTCAAAGAGATGGTTGGTAACTTAAAAGTTTCTGCGCCAGCGATAGTAATTGAAGATCGCAAGAGCGCGATTGAGTACGCCGTATCTTTGGCATCGCAAGGAGACACAATTGCGATCTTGGGTAAGGGCCACGAACTCGGGCAAGAGATTGCTGGACAGAAATTAGATTTTGATGATCGCAAAGTTTTGGCACAGGCGATTGCAGGTGTGAAATGATTGAATTAAAGGCATCAGAGATCGCCAAGATCGTCGGCGGAGATTTAATAGGCAGTGATATCACCGTCACAGCAGCACCGATCTTTAATTCAAATCAAGCGACTAAAGGATCAATCTTTCTCGCTCTCGTAGGTGAAAAAACTGATGGCCATAACTTCGTTTCAGATGCTTTTGCGCACGGCTGCGTTCTCGCCTTTGTAACTAGGGAAGTCCCAGAACGCTGCATAGTCGTCAAAGATGTTCTTGCAGCGCTTAACTCACTTGCATCTTATGTTCGCCAGGCGCTACCTGAATTAAAGGTAATTGCGCTAACTGGTTCTCAAGGAAAGACAACAAGTAAAGATCTGCTCCGCCACATCTTGGAAACCGTCGCACCTACCGTGGCCCCGGCTGGAAACTTCAATAATGAACTAGGTGCACCGATCACTTTGTTGCAATGCGACGAGAAAACCAGATTCTGCATCCTAGAAATGGGAGCTCGTCATGTTGGCGATATCGCAAAGTTATGCCAGATGGCCACTCCAGATATTGGAGTTGTTCTCAGAGTCGGAACTGCACACGTTGGTGAATTTGGATCCGAAGAGTTAGTCGCCAAAGCTAAGTCAGAGATGATTTCATCACTAAGCGGCTCTGCGATAGCGGTTCTCGGTCAATACGATCAATACACGCCAGCAATGGCTTCCTTGCACAGCGGCGCAACGGTGACATTTGGTGAGACAACAAGTGCAGATGTTCGAGCCACAGATATTGAAATTCGCGAGGGCCGTCCGCATTTTGATCTAGTAACTCCGGCAGGTCGTGCATCGGTTGGCTTAAGAATTGTTGGAATTCATCAAGTATCTAACGCACTTGCCGCGGCAGCGATCGCAACCAATTTAAAGATCTCAATTGATCTAATTGCTGGCGCACTTTCTACCGCCGAGCTTCACAGCAAGTGGCGGATGGAGATCGCAGAGATAGATGGGCTTGTGCTAATCAATGATTCTTACAATTCAAGTCCTGAGTCGGCTGAAGCAGCGCTACGCACCTTGGTGCTCTTTGCCCAAGAACGGGGCGGTCAATCCTGGGCTTTCCTAGGAAAGATGCATGAACTCGGCGCGTCATCGCTTCAACACCATTCACGACTTGGCACCCTTGCTTCAGAGTTAGGAATTGACCATCTCGTCTGCGTGGGTTCTCCAGAGTATGCCGCGCAGATTACTGGTTCCAGCGCAATGACAGTTCACCTCCTTGACTCTAAAGAGTTGGCAGATGAGTTAGTTAGTCAGATGAGCCAGGGAGATGTAGTTCTAGTGAAAGCATCTCGCGCAGAGAAGTTTGAGGAAGTTGCAGAGTCAATCACTGAAAAGTGGAATAGCCGTGAAGTTGGGGGAGAGAATTAAATGAGAGAAATTCTGATCGCTGGTGCGATCGCCTTGTTCTTATCTCTCTTCGGAACGCCAGGTTTAATTCGCATACTTGCCCGCCGCGGTTATGGACAAATTATTCGAGATGATGGACCTTCTTCGCATCACACTAAGCGCGGGACGCCAACTATGGGCGGCATCATTATCATTTTCGCAACGGCAGTGGGATATTTCATCGCCCACGCAATTTCGCGAAACACAGTTAGCACCTCAGCGCTCTTAGTTCTTGGTTTGATGGCAGGTCTGGGATTTCTTGGATTCTTAGATGATTGGCTAAAGGTTTCTCGCCAGAAATCACTTGGTTTAAATGCCAAGCAGAAAATCTTTGGGCAGATTGTGGTTGCTGCAACCTTTGCTTACTTAGGAATCAACTTTCCAGATCGCGATGGGCTTACGCCAATATCCCAGAATTTATCTACCGTTCGCGATACCTCAATTACTTTAGGAACCACCTTGGTAATCATCTGGGTTGTCATAATGGTGACCGCTACCAGCAATGGTGTGAACCTCACCGATGGTTTAGATGGCTTAGCCACTGGCGCAGCTGTAATGACATTTATCGCATTTATTTTGATTGGCGTTTGGGAATTTGGTCAGAGTTGCGCGGTATCACCTGGCGCTAACTGCTATCTAGTTCGAGACCCGTTAGATATTGCTGTTCTATCTGCAGCGCTAGCTGGGGCCTGTGCCGGTTTTCTCTGGTGGAACGCTTCGCCAGCAAAGATATTTATGGGCGATACCGGTTCGCTAGCACTGGGCGGTGCCCTTGCTGGAATCGCAACAACGCTGCGTATTGAGTTATTACTAATTCCACTAGGTGGCTTATTTGTAATAATTAGCGCTTCAGTGATTCTGCAAGTTGCCTACTTTAAAATCTCAGGTGGAAAGCGAATCTTCAAGATGGCGCCACTGCAACATCACTTCGAATTAATGGGCTGGGGTGAAGTAACAATTGTGCTTCGCTTCTGGATCATCGCTGGCCTTTGCGTCGCAGCTGGCCTCGGACTCTTCTACGCGCAATGGGTTACGGCATAAGGCCGAGAAGAAATGGCTATTAACTTATCGGGTGAGAGCGTTTTGATCCTTGGCGCTGGAGTAACTGGAATAGCAGTCGCCAGATCACTCAGCGCTAAAGGCGCATCAATTCTCTTCGCCGATGACCAGGTTGAAACTGTAGAAGGATTTAAAGTTTCAAAGTCAGATCAAATACAGGTTGATGGGCTTTCATTTATCGTTATCTCACCAGGCTGGAAAGAGAGCCATCCACTTATCGTTAAGGCGCAAGCCGCCGGCATACGTTTGGTAAATGAGATTGATCTGGCTTGGTCTTTTCGCGCAGAACTTGTTCCCGGTCAAAAGTGGATCGCTTTAACTGGAACCAATGGAAAGACAACAACTGTTGAAATGGCGGCTGCAATGCTGCGCGCAGGTGGGGTTTCAGCCATTGCTTGCGGAAATGTTGGTACGACGGTAATTGAAAGCGTAGAAAGCCCCGAGAAGTATGAAGTCCTCGTGCTTGAACTCTCATCTTTTCAACTGCACTGGTTGAGAGAAGCAAGTTTTGTGGCGGCAGCGATTTTAAATATTGCTGAAGATCATCTTGATTGGCATGGCACTTTCACCGAATATGCCCGCGTTAAGGGTTCGATTCTAGATCGCACATCTACTGGAATCTTTAACTCGGCAGATTTGGAAGTCGTAAATCAAGCAGCGCATTGGCAGGGACGTAAAGTCTTTTTCTCACTCGACACGCCTGCACCTGGTGAAATCGGCGTAGTTGAAGAGTTATTGGTAGATCGTGCATTTGTAAGTGATCCCCAGGAAGCGGCGATGCTTGCAGAGATAGTTGATGTAAAACCTACCGTTCCACACAACGTGGCAAATGCCTTGGCCGCCGCAGGGCTGGTTCGAGCCCTTGGCGTATCTCCGGAGGCAGTTCGCAGCGCTCTACAAAATTTCTCATTGGGCAGACACCGCATCGAAGAAGTAGCAAATATAAATGGAATCTCTTGGGTAAATGATTCAAAGGCGACAAATCCCCATGCGACAGTGGCATCTTTAAACTCAGCGCTATCGTCTATCTGGATCGCAGGTGGTTTGGCTAAGGGCGCTGAGATGCAAGAGCTAATCGCTAAGTGCAAATCAAGAATTAAAGTTGCAATTCTTATCGGTACCGACCGCGAGCTAATCGCCGATGAATTGCGTTCGCAAGCACCAGAAATTGAAATCGTTTACGTCGATGCTCCCGGCACATATCAGCGAGGCGGAACAGATAATTCACTGATGGAGGCGGTCGTTAAAGCTGCCGCTGAACGCGCTAAGACCGGGGATCGAGTATTACTCGCCCCAGCTTGCGCATCAATGGATCAATTCATCTCCTACTCCGATCGTGGAGATAGGTTTGCAGCAGCGGTAAAGAAAGTAGTCCAATGAGCGCCCCAGCCAAGTTCTTCGCAAAACCAGTTAACAATTTCTACATCTTGGCAGTCAGCTCTCTCGCACTCTCGGTTATTGGTTTGGTGATGGTCTTTTCGGCATCATCGATTCATTCCTTAGATACAAGAGGCAACGCTGTTGCAATTGTTCTACGCCAAGGCTTCTTCTTCGCACTATCTATCCCGTTAGCAATCTATCTATCGCAAAGATCGCTAACCCAGTGGCGTTGGTTGGCAAGATTTGGCTTACTCATTTCAGTTGCAATTCTCGCTTTCCTGCAAATCCCTGGCGTTGGAAAGACAGTTAATGGAAATACCAACTGGATCGCTCTTCCATTTGTAGATGTGCAGCCAAGTGAAATCTCAAAATTCCTCTTGATTCTCTGGGCGAGCTACTTGTTGGCAAATCAGGAGAAGAACGGAAAGACTCGGATTAATGTCTTTGCTCTTATTACTCCGGGATTTATGGTTGTTATCTTCTTAATCTTGTTGGGTCGCGATCTTGGTACGGCATGCGTTGTTGCAGCAATACTCGGCGGATTACTTTTTGTTTCAGGCGTTGAACTTCGTTTGCTAGGTACATTGGTTGCAGCCGGAGCAGTTGTTCTGGCAGCGCTTATTGCAACCGCTGGCTATCGTGCCGCAAGATTTCTTGTTGTACTTGATCCATTCGCAGCAGAGCAGTATAAAAACGCAGGTTGGCAACCAGCACATAGTTTGCTCGGGCTAGCATCTGGTGGAATTTTTGGAGTTGGCTTAGGGGGCAGTCGTCAAAAGTGGGGCAACCTTGCCGAAGCACATACCGACTTTATCTTTGCAGTAATCGGTGAAGAACTCGGGCTACTCGGCACTCTTGCGGTTCTAGCCTTACTTGCAGCGCTGATCTTTTCAATCTTTAAAATCGCGCTTCGTTGCAAAGATCCAATGTCTCGTTATGTTGGCTCTGGAATCGGCTGTTGGATCGCAGTACAGACAGTTCTTAACATTGGTTCAGCAACTAGTGTGCTACCTGTTGTCGGTGTAACTCTTCCCTTTGTTTCCTATGGAGGCTCAGCGCTAATTTCTCTCTATATCGGACTCGGTTACATATTTGGCAGCGCGCTGCGCGATCCTGAAGTTTCCAATGAACTCCAGAAAGCGATAGAACGGCGTAGATTACGCACATCATGAAGATCGTTCTTGCAGGCGGTGGAACTGCTGGCCATGTCGAACCAGCCCTTGCCGTCGCCCGCACCTGGCGCGCAAATCACTCAGGCGATCAGATTGAATTCCTCGGAACTAAATCAGGGCTCGAAAATCAACTAGTCCCTGCAGCAGGATTTAACCTCTCACATATCTCGAAGGTAGTTATTCCCCGCAAAATCTCACTCTCACTCTTTGTCGCACCTACGACATTAACTCAGGCTTTTCTTGAAGCCCGCGCAGTGCTTAAAGGCGCCGATCTTTTAATCGGTTTCGGGGGATATGTTTCTGCACCGGCGTATTTAGCCGCTCGCTCCTTAAAGATTCCGATAGTCATACATGAAGCAAACGCGAAGCCAGGTTTAGCAAATCGCTTAGGCGCACTTTTCACAAACCATCTAGCCGTCGCTCAACCAGTTAAATCCGGAAAATTGAGCAGGGCGCTAATTACTGGGCTGCCACTGCGTTCTGATGTGTCGAAAGCTCTTCAAGCTAGCGGCAGCGATTGGGCAGCAGCGCGGAGTAAAGCAAAGGCTGCTCTAGGAATGAGTGAAAAGGCACCAGTCATTGCAATCTTCTTTGGCTCCCAAGGCTCGGTAGCGCTCAATAAGGTAATCGCCGATTCTCTCCCTATCTTTGAAAAGAATGGTGCACAACTGCTCCACGCAGTTGGCAAATCAAATCAACTTCCCAAAGCTGCACCTAATTACAAACCTGTCTCATATCTCGAAGATATGGCCAGCACTTATCTAGCTGCAGATTTGATTATCGCGCGTAGCGGCGCCGTAACTTGCTCAGAAGTAAATGCGCTCGGAAAATATGCGCTCTTTATTCCACTGCCGATTGGAAATGGCGAACAGAAAGTAAATGCCCGTTTGGTGACCGAACAATCTCGTGGAGAAATCATCGATCAAAGCGAATTCACTTCGCAATGGATTGAAAAGCACCTAGATCGCTTACTTAAGAATTGCGAGATGGCTAGCCCGTCAGGCAACGCTTCTGATTTGCACGCCAGCGAAAAAATCGTGGCTCTTATGGAAGAAGCCTTGAAAGTGAAGGCGAAGTAATGGCAAACGATATTTCGAACTGGTCGGGCAAGCGCCTGCACTTCATCGGTATTGGTGGGGCAGGCATGAGTGGTTTAGCGCGCATTGCTCTCTCGCACGGGATTACAGTTACAGGCTCTGACGCCAAAGATTCAACGGTATTAAGCGCGCTGCAGGCACTTGGAGCGCAGGTTTCGCCAGAGCATAAAGCGAGCCAGGTAGATGGCGCTGACTACATTATTTTTTCAACAGCTATCGGTACAAGTAATGTTGAGTTGATTCGCGCCCAAGAGTTACAGATTCCTGTACTGACGCGTGCGCAGGCGCTAGCAACTTTAATGTCGCAAGATCGCAGCATCGCTGTCGCCGGAACTCATGGCAAGACGACTACTTCATCGATGTTGACTGTTGCGCTGCAATCATGTGGATTGGATCCTTCATTTGCGATCGGTGGCACGTTGACTTCATCAGGATCCAATGCTCATAAAGGAACGGGCGATCTCTTTGTCGCCGAAGCCGATGAATCTGATGGATCATTTATTGAATACCATCCCAATGCAGCGATCGTTACAAATATTGAGCACGATCACGTTGACTTTTTCGCAAAGCCTGAGGATGTAACCAACGCATTTAACTCTTTTGCTGCAACCATTAGTCAAGATGGAGTTCTGGTTTATTGCGCCGATGATGCGGGTTCTGCCGCTTTGGGCAGAGACCCCAAATTGCGCCCTGATCTAAAAGTTGTTTCCTATGGAACTACCCAAGGTAGCGACCTATATATCGATTCAATCAATCTATTGGCGATGGGATCAACGGCGAGAGCGCTTTGGAACGGCCGCTTAGTCGGGACTCTCTCACTGCAAGTTCCTGGTTTACACAATGTTTTAAATGCAGGCGCAGCTTTAGCGATGGGCCTAGCCCTTGGCGCACCAGCTGCCGAACTACTTGCCGGATTAGCAAGTTTCCATGGCGCCGGGCGTCGCTTTGAGTTAAAGGGAACGGTTCATGGAATTCGCGTAATCGATGATTACGGACACCACCCCACTGAAATTACCGTGACCTTAGAAGCGGCAAAGCGCTATGCCGGTGATGGAAGAGTTCTTGCGATATTTCAACCGCACCGTTATTCGCGAACGCAAGCATTTATGAAGGAGTTCTCAACGGCGTTAGATATAGCCGATGAAGTAATTCTCCTTGAAATCTATGCTGCATCCGAGAAACCTTTTCCCGGTGTAAGCGCTGCGCAGATCGCATCCGCAATGGAACGCGGCCAATTTATTCCAAACTTTATCGAGGCATCTGACTGGGTTATCGAAAATGCAAAACCAGGAGATGTAATCCTGACCCTTGGTGCAGGAGACGTGAACTCACTGGCGCCAATTATCTGCGATGGGCTAGCGCGCCGATTTAACTCACCGGTCTAAAGATCTGAAAAAAATGAAGATAAGCCCCAAAACCGCGCGCATCGCAATCGTCGTCATTCTCATCTTTGGCGCAGGCTCTTACCTTCTAGGTTGGTCTCCACTACTTTCAGTCAGAAGTGTTGAAATAATTGGGGCGCCGACTAAAGAGAGTCAACTTGCAATCTCGCGCTCTTTAAATATCGCAGAAGGCGAAAAGTTAGCCAGAGTTGACCCCAGATCACTCTCGAATCGTTTACGTTCATTTGATTGGATTGAAAGTTCGCAGGTCTCAAGAAATTGGATTAATGGAAGAGTTTCGATTTCGATTACAACACGAACTCCAATCGCTCTATATAGCCAACCAGGTAAACCTCAAGTAGTACTTGACTCTTCAGGAAATACCTTTGCCACTCCGGCAGATATTGAAGAAGGACTTCCGAAGGTAAGCGCCAAATCAGTTGATGGGGGGCTGGCGGCGATTAAAGTCTTTACATCGCTACCTGAAAGCTTCAGCAAAAATATCGATCGCATGAGCGCTGCCCGCAGCGATAACTTCTTAATTTACGGCAGATTTGAAGGACAGGATCTACGAATTATTTGGGGAGATGGCGAAGATACAGATCTGAAGGTTGAGGTAATCGAGGCGCTGTTAAAGCGAGAAGAGAATAAGAATTTACGGATGATTGATGTAAGTGCTCCACATGCTCCTATCGTGAAGTGATGTGAAGATTAATTTTTTTAAATATTTACTCGATTTCTTTTCTCTAAAATCGTTGAAAAATTTATTGAAAATTCTTTGAGTCGGTCTTTGCTTTCGCTTGCCTAACGCCTTACGTTGCCCTTATTACAGAGAGTAGAAATGTAATTCTCAAGTAGAGGTTTACAGTTCTAAAGGGGGATATTGTGGCTGCACCACAGAATTATTTAGCTGTCATCAAAGTAGTTGGAATTGGTGGCGGTGGAGTCAATGCAATCAATCGCATGATTGATGTTGGATTGAAAGGCGTTGAGTTCATTGCAATTAATACCGATGCACAACATCTATTGATGAGTGATGCTGATGTGAAACTAGATATTGGTCGCGCATCAACTAAAGGTCTTGGTGCAGGCGCTGCTCCTGAAAAAGGTCGTCAAGCGGCGATCGATCACACAGAAGATATTGAAGAGATTTTACGTGGCGCAGATATGGTCTTCGTTACAGCAGGTGAAGGTGGCGGTACCGGTACGGGTGGTGCACCAATCGTTGCAAAGATCGCGCGCGATCTTGGAGCGCTAACAATCGGTGTTGTAACTCGTCCGTTCTCATTTGAAGGAAAGATTCGCTCTGCGCAAGCAGATGAAGGAATCGAACTACTCCGTGCAGAAGTAGATACCTTGATTGTTATCCCAAATGATCGCTTACTTGCAATTTCAGATCGCAACATAACTGCAGTCGATGCATTTAAGAGCGCTGATCAAGTTCTTCTCTCAGGCGTTCAAGGAATTACCGAAATCATTACACAACCAGGTCTTATCAACCTTGACTTTGCAGATGTTAAAACAGTTATGACCGATGCTGGTTCTGCTCTTATGGGAATCGGATCTGCGCGCGGAGAAAATCGCGCAACACGTGCCGCAGAACTGGCGATCTCAAGTCCGCTTCTAGAAGCATCAATTGACGGTGCAATGGGAGTTCTTCTCTCAGTAGCTGGTGGATCAGACCTTGGGCTCTTTGAGATCAACGAGGCTTGCGAACTAGTTCAAGCAGCTGCACATCCCAATGCCCGCATAATCTTCGGTACAACTATTGATGACGCTCTAGGCGATGAAGTTCGCATCACTGTTATTGCTGCTGGCTTTGATGGCGGAGAGCCGAAGAAGGTTTCAGTTCCGGTAATTGATAAAGCGAGCCTTTCAGGTATCGCTAATCCAATTCCAAGTAACGATCCAATTTCTGTCGCCCTTGATCTCGATGGCAGCGCACCTCGTAAGCGCGTTACCTTTGAAGATCTCGTTGCCGAAGATGAGATCGACGTTCCCGACTTTATGAAGTAATTAGCTCCACTCCAAAGGCGAGTGAGCTAACTATGGGAACCTTCTTTACCGATCGCTTAGGTGGCAACAGTTCTGGTGAGTATGCATCCCTTAATTTGGGGGACCATGTTGGGGATACTCCGGAGGTAGTTACCAGCAATCGCGCTTTGATTGCCGCAAAATTTGGACCCACTCAATATATGAACCAAGTCCATGGCAATCGCGTTGCGATCATCGAAGAAGTTACAGATGAATTTCCAACTGCGGATGCGCTAGTTACGGGAATTCCGGGAGTAACTCTTGCGGTCATGGTTGCCGATTGCATTCCACTCTTACTCAAATCCAAGGACGCCGTTGCGGCAGTTCACGTTGGTCGTAAAGGTTTGCTCAACCGAGTAGCGGAAAAAGCTATAGAAGTAATGCGCGAGATTTCCGATGCCCAGGTTACAGCGATTATCGGGCCCGCTATTTGTGGCAAATGCTATGAAGTCTCAAAAGAAATTTTTAGCGAGGTAACTGCTAGCCATCCAGAGAGCGCTAGCCAAACTGCATCCGGAACTCCTTCTCTGGATCTAATCTCTGCCCTCATCTCAGATCTTCAAAAATTGGGGATTACAGATATTGATAACCAAAGTCGTTGCACCTTAGAACACGATGATCTCTACTCTTATAGGCGAGATGGAGCCACCGGGCGCCAAGCAGGGTTGGTCTGGCTATGACTGAGCGCCGTGAATTTATCAGCAACTCACTGCAAGATGTGAAGTCACGAATTGCTAGCGCCGCTCAATTGGCTGGGCGGGATATTGCCGAGATAACTTTGATCGCTGTTACAAAAACTTATCCAGTATCCGATGTTCAAATTCTTCGCGATCTTGGCGAAGGAAATTTTGGCGAGAATCGAACCGAAGAAGGCGCGGTGAAATCCTTAGAGGTGCCTGGGATTTGGCATTATCAAGGACAAGTGCAGAGTCGAAAATTACGTGAGATCGCTTCTTGGGCCAATGTCATTCATTCCTTAGATCAAATAAGTCATATCGAAAAGTTAAACCGCATCTGCGAAGAGCTAGATAAGAAAATTAGCGTCTTTATCCAACTCTCTCTAGATGGCGCACCCGATAGAGGGGGAGTAGTTGAGCAAGAACTAGCGGGGCTTGCCGAAGTCGTTGCTACAAGCTCGGCGCTAGAACTCAAAGGGTTGATGTGCGTTCCCCCAGTTGAGTATGAGCATCAACTCGCCTTTACCGAAATCGCGCAAATTCACCAACGTTTTATCAGCCGATTCCCAAGCGCAAAATCACTATCTGCTGGTATGAGTTCTGACTTTGAAATTGCCATTGCCCATGGCGCGACACATATCCGGATAGGTAGCCAAATCCTCGGTTCGCGGACCTATCACCCCTAACCTTTACCTATGTCTGCACTCAATAAAATGATGGGCTACCTCGGTTTGGTAGATACCGATGAAGAAGCTCAACAACAAGAAGCAACTCCAGTTCGCAACACTGAACGTCCAGCACGCGAGATAGCACGTCCATCTCGTGATCGCGCCGGCGTAACCGTCGTTGGTTCAACTGTCGCAGCTGCTCCAGTTCAAGAGTCGAATTACCACATCATCACTTTGCAACCACGTTCATACTCTGAAGCCCGCAAAATGGGCGAGCACTACCGCGAAGGTAATCCAGTCATCATCAATCTCGATGATATGGAAGAGAGCGAACGTAAACGTCTAGTCGACTTCGCAAGTGGACTTGTATTTGGTTTACACGGACGTATCGAACGAGTTAGCCATAAAGTCTTCCTTCTCTCACCTGCAAATGTAAATGTAAGCAGCGAAGATAAGACCGCTGCAGCACAGGCAAGTTTCTTTAACCAGAGTTGATTTAAGAACCTTCCCTCTCAGTTAATGATTACTTCACTCCTGCTCACGCTACTTGATCTCTTCAAGTATGCACTTTTCATTCGCTTAATTGTTGACTACGCCAGAATTTTTGCACCTAATTGGCGCCCTAAATCTTTCTTGATCGCTTTCTTCGAATTGATTTATTCAATAACCGATCCACCAATGAAATTTGTTGGTCGCTTCGTGCCACCACTGCGTTTGGGTGGAGTAGCAATTGATCTTTCATTTATCGTTCTCTTGATCGGCATTAGCCTGGCCAAGAGCATCATCATCGTCGTACTTTAAATATAACTTTCTAAGCTTTTTTAAGTACTACTTCGATCCCAAGTTCATTATCGCTAGTTGCAATCGTTTCATCGCGCTCGAACTCGAGAGCAAGTACTTCATCGCTGATATGCGCCTTTGCACTTGAAATTGCAGATAGAACTGATTGTTCCGCGTTCCAGCGAACTTTGATCCGGTCCGAGATCTCAAAGCCATCGCTCTTGCGACGTTCCTGGATAAAGCGGATTACTTCACGAACGTTTCCGGCCTCAATTAACTCAGGTGTTAGCGCTAGATCAAGAGCTACCGATTCGCCATCGTGGCTAGCAACCATCCAGCCAGATTTCGGCACTTCAGTCACAACGAGATCAGCTAAATCAATCTCCCATGTGCCCACTTTGGCGCTACCAGATTTGCGAAGACCCTTAACAAGTTCTGTTGGATCGGTAGCAGCAATCGCCTTAGCAATATCTTGAACCTCTTTGCCAAACTTAGCGCCGAGTGATTTGAAGTTAGCCTTTACAGAGATATCAACTAAATCTCCATCGGCATCGGCGATATCGGCTAGATCGATCACATTTAACTCATCTGCGATCTGTTCCTTCATATCTGTTGGCAGAGTCGACCAGCCATTTGCAGAAATCAGAGCGCGTTGCAACGGTTGGCGAATCTTGATCGCCGATTCAGCGCGAGCAGAACGGCCCAATTCAACAACGCGTCGAGTCATCGCAACTTGCGCATTTAGTTCTAGGTTAATTCGGGAAGGATCGGCGATAGGGAAATCTGTTAGGTGCACAGAGGCGGCAACGGATGGATCTGCAACCTTTACCAACTCTTGCCAAACATGCTCGGTAATAAATGGAACCATCGGTGAAAGTAGCTGAGTCAGCGAGACTAGACATTCATGAAGTGTTGCCAAGGCAGCGGCGTCGCCATCCCAGAAACGACGACGCGAGCGTCGCACATACCAATTAGAAAGGTCATCGATAAATCTGGCTAGCGCCTTACCTGCGTTCTGTGAATCAAATTCTGAATATGACTTATCAACTTCTTGAACGAGTGCGTTTAACTCGCTGATGATCCACTTATCCATCATCGAGCGATCCTTGAGCGCTGGTGATTGGCTTAGCTCAAATCCCGATGCTTCGGCATAGAGAGTATGGAATGAGATCGTGTTCCAGTAAGTAAGTAAGGTCTTGCGTACAACATCGCTGATCGCATCGTGGCCAACGCGGCGCGCAGACCAAGGAGAACCGGCGGCCAACATGTACCAACGCACCGCATCCGCGCCATGTTGATCCATTAGCGAAATCGGTTCGAGCACATTGCCCAGGTGCTTACTCATCTTGCGACCATCTTTATCAAGGATGTGGCCGAGGCAGAGCACGCTCTTATATGAACTTTGATCAAAGACCAAAGTTCCAATAGTCATCAGCGTGTAGAACCAGCCGCGCGTTTGATCGATCGCTTCGCAGATAAAGTCAGCAGGATAAGCAGCTTTAAATTTTTCAACTGAACCTGGCTTATGTGGATAGCCCCACTGAGCAAATGGCATGGCGCCTGAGTCATACCAACAGTCGATAACTTCAGGTACGCGATTCATAACTTTGGAACATTGCGCACATGGGAAGGTAATGTCATCAACAAATGGGCGATGCGGATCTAGGTTAGAAAGTTCTTGCCCGGCAAGCGCGCCGAGTTCAGCGAGTGAATCAACGCAGATTTCATGCTTATCTTCACAACGCCAGATCGGTAGTGGCGTTCCCCAGAAACGATTTCGCGATAGCGCCCAGTCAATGTTGTTATTGAGCCAATCACCGTAACGACCACTCTTAATTGTCTCGGGATGCCAATTGGTCTTGTTATTCTCGCGGATCAACTCATCTTTAATTGAGGTAGTGCGGATATACCAAGATGGTTGTGCGTAATAAATAAGAGCAGTGTGACAGCGCCAGCAGTGTGGGTAAGGGTGCTCAAATGGCTGGTGCTTATATAAAACACCGCGTGATTTAAGTTCCTTAACCAAAGTCTTATCGGCTTCCTTAAAGAAGAGCCCGCCAACTAGTGGAACTTCTGGCAAAAACTTTCCATCAGGTGCGATTGGATTTACAACAGGAAGTCCATAGCCACGGCAAACCGCTAAATCGTCTGCGCCAAAGGCAGGGGATTGGTGAACTAAGCCAGTTCCATCTTCAGTTGTTACATATGTTGCAAGAACGATGAAGTGTGAATCAGGAATTTCAATCAAATCAAGTGGACGCTTATAAGTAACTCGCTCGAGGTCCTTACCCTTAATCACCTTAAGAACTTTTACTTCACCGGTCAGGGAGCTAAGAAGCGCTTCTGCAACAACTAGGACTTCCCGGTTTTCTTCAACCACAACTTCAGCGACCGCGTAATCAACATCTGGATGAACTGCAACAGCGGTATTTGAAACTAAGGTCCAAGGCGTAGTTGTCCAGACAAGAAGCGCGGCACCAAGATCTGCTAACTCACCAGATGTAACTGGGAAGCGAACATAGACCGAAGGATCGGTAACTGTTTCGTATCCCTGTGCTAATTCATGATCGGACAGGCCGGTTCCACAACGCGGGCAATATGGTGCAACGCGGTGATCTTGAACGAGGAGACCTTTCTTCCAGATTTCCTTTAAGCTCCACCAAACGCTTTCGACATATTCGGGAGCCATCGTCCAATAAGCCTGATCAAAATCAACCCAGAAACCCATCCGGTTGGTCATCGTTGTAAATGCATCAACGTGGCGAGTTACAGATTCGCGACACTTATCGTTAAACGCTGCAATTCCATATTTCTCAATATCGCCTTTTCCAGAAAAACCTAACTCTTTTTCGACCGCGATTTCTACAGGTAGGCCATGGCAATCCCAACCTGCTTTGCGAGTTACATACTTACCCTTCATCGTTTGATAACGCGGGAAGACATCTTTAAATACACGCGCTTCGATGTGATGCGTTCCGGGCATTCCATTGGCTGTTGGAGGGCCTTCATAGAAAGTCCAAGGTTGTGCGCCTTCTCTTGCCTGTGTGCTTGCCTCAAAAATCGAATTCGTGCGCCAGAAATCTAGGATCGAACGCTCCATACCTGGGAGGTCGATCGCAGCGGGAATTGGGCGCATCTTTGGAGAATTCATAAGGAGGCGAGTCTAACGCCCGCCTTGCGCAGAACTGTTCAAGAATTTGTGCGGGCTATGAGTGGCAGAGTTGGTGGCGCGTGGAAAAGGGCATAAGGTGCGCGGCGTGCCAGCAAAAAAGAAGACCGTGAAGAAGCCGGTTAAGAAGGTAGCCAAGGCAAAGAAGGCGCCTGCTAAGAAAGCCGCGGCCAAGAAAGCTTCTGCCAAGAAAGTTGCTAAGAAAGCTCCTGCTAAGAAAGTTGCTAAGAAAGCGCCAGCTAAAAAAGCCGCTGTTAAAAAAGCGCCAGCCAAGAAATCTGCCTTGAAGAAAGCGCCAGTTCGACCTTTCCCATCTAAGGCTGGAAAGACAACTCTTACCGTTGATGAAAAATCTCAAACAGTTAGCGTTGCAACAGTTGTTGCGCCAGTTGCTGCTCCAGTAATTGAAGAGCGCCGTCTAGTAATGCCCCCACCTCCGCGCCCAGTAAAGAGTGGAAAGAAAGTTGCGCCACTTAAACCAATCAAAGCAGCGCCTACTCCGGTAACTGCCAGCGATGGTGAAGCGCCATGGTCGGCTGCAGAGTTAAAGGCAGTTAGAACTGAAATCTCTGCTGATCTTGAACGCCTGCGCCGTGAACTTGCACTAGTAGAAGCAGAGATGGATGAGTTGATTTCTGATTCTGGTGAAGGCGCTGGAGATGATCAGGCAGATTCAGGTACGAAAACCTTTGAACGTGAGCATGAGATGTCTCTGGTAATTAACGCGCGCGATATGGTTTTGCAAACAGAGCGCGCTCTTGAACGAATCGACAATAAAACTTATGGAAATTGCGAAGAGTGCGGCAGCCCAATCGGTAAAGCCCGCCTTCAAGTATTTCCGCGTGCGACGCTCTGCATGATCTGTAAGCAGAAGGAAGAGCGGCGCTAACGTGCGCCTTTCTCCACTTAGCAAACGTCTCTACTCAATCGCCTGGGCTATTTGGCTAATTGATTTCGCTACCAAGACTTGGGCGATCGCTAATTTAGATTCCCGAGATCCCATTAAATTGATTGGCTCATTTCTACAGTTAACGCTAGTTAAAAACTCAGGAGCAGCATTTAGCTTTGCGACAGGTGCAACTCTTATTCTCTCAATATTTGCTTGTTGCGTCGTAGCCGCAATTGCTTACTACGCACCAAAGATCACCTCAGAGGGATGGGCGATCGTGATTGGTCTAGCCCTTGGTGGAATCGTGGGCAATTTAACTGATCGAATCTTCCGTGCACCGGGCTTATTTACCGGCCATGTGATCGACTGGATTGAGTTGCCAAATTGGCCGGTATTTAACATCGCAGATACCGCTATTGTGGTTGCAACAGCGATCGCAGTGGTCCTGTCAATAAAAAATATTTCTCCGATAGAGCCAGCAAATATCGAGAAAAAAGATCGTTCCGAGGAGGCGTAAATGTCACGCGAAGCGCGCACATTAAGCGTTCCTGAAGGAGTTGCAGGCGAGCGTATCGATAGCGCGCTAACTCGTGTTCTCGGGCTCTCTCGAACCGCAATCGTAAAACTTTTAGAAGATGGCGACATCACAACTTCTGGTCGTGCGATGGCTAAATCAGAGCGCGTAACCAGCGGACAAGTTATCGATGTCTTAATGCCAGAACCGCTGAATCAAGATCCAATTCCGCTAACTCCACTTGATGGGTTACGAGTTGTTTACGATGACGAACACATCGTTGTAGTTGATAAGCCGGTTGGTTGTGCAGCGCACCCAAGCCCAGGATGGATGGGGCCAACAGTTGTCGGCGCACTTATGGCTGCTGGTTACACAATATCTACTTCAGGTCCTGCCGAACGCGCGGGAATCGTTCATCGCTTAGATGTTGGCACGAGCGGTTTAATGATCGTTGCCAAAACTGATGTTGCCTACACACGATTGAAGGAAGCATTCCGTAACCACGAAGTGGAAAAGACTTATCACGCACTCGTGCAGGGACATATGGATCCTGTTTCTGGAACCATCGATGCACCAATCGATCGTCATCCCAAAGAAGATCATCGCTTCGCAGTAATTGCCGAAGGAAAAGAGAGCATCACTCACTACGAAGTTATCGAGTTCTATCGCTCCGTCTCACTCGTAAAAGTTGAACTCGAAACTGGTCGCACACATCAAATTCGCGTGCATTTTTCTGCGTTAAATCATCCACTCGTGGGGGATACAACTTATGGCGCAGATCCAGTCCTTGGTAAATCGTTAGCCATGTCACGTCCGTGGTTGCACGCCCTTGAACTTCGCTTTAAACATCCCGTCTCATCAGAAGAGCTCATTCTCAACGCTCCCTATGCACCTGACCTTCAGGCTTGCTTGGCGTTGCTATCCGAGGCTGTTCTGCCGTAACGACTAATCTTGTGCAACTGTGACAACCGAAAACCCAACCCAGCCAAAAGCGAGTAAAGATTCTTTTGTGCACCTTCATGTGCACACTGAATACTCAATGCTCGATGGTGCCGCACGTATTGGCGATCTCGTAGAAGAAGTAGCGCGCCAAGAGATGCCGGCGATCGCAATGACTGATCACGGAAATGTGTTCGGCGCTTTTGATTTTTATAAGCAAGCGGTCAAGGCGGGCGTTAAACCAATCATTGGTATCGAAGCTTATGTGGCTCCAGAATCGCGCTTTGATAAGAAGAAGGTTCAATGGGCCGATGGTGGAGATGACGATGTTTCAGGCGGCGGTGCATATACGCATATGACCATCTTGGCCGAGAACAATCATGGTCTGGCTAATTTATTTAGACTCTCTTCTCTTGCTTCCCTTGAAGGTTATTACTACAAGCCGCGTATGGATCGTGAACTACTCTCTAAATATGCAGATGGCTTAATAGCAACTACTGGTTGCCCAGGCGGAGAAATCCAGACTCGCCTGCGTATGGGAAATTACAAAGAAGCGATGCGCGCGGCAAGTGATTACAGAGATATTTTTGGGGCACATAATTTCTTCCTTGAGTTAATGGATCACGGTATTGATGTTGAAACCCGCGTTAAAGAAGATCTCATCAAACTTGGCCGCGAACTTAAACTTCCGCTGCTTGCGACAAATGATCTGCACTACACCCGACACGAAGATGCGCCTGCACATGAAGCCCTGCTCTGCGTGCAATCTGGTTCCACTCTGGCAGATCCAAAGCGCTTTAAATTCGATAACGATGAGTTCTATCTAAAGTCACCTGCGCAAATGCGCGAGCTCTTTAAGGATCTGCCTGAAGCCTGCGATAACACCCTGCTCATCGCCGAGCGCTGCAATGTAAAACTTCGCGAAGGCGAAAATCTCATGCCCGCCTTTGCGGTGCCGCCAGGTGAAACAGAAGATTCTTGGTTACGTAAAGAGGCAGAGCGCGGGCTGGTTACACGTTTTGGAGATAAGGCAACAGATGCTCATCGCGTTCGGTTGAGTTACGAATTAGATGTAATGGCCAATATGGGATTTCCAGGTTACTTCTTAGTTGTTGCTGACTTAGTTGCGCATGCCAAGAAAGTTGGAATCCGTGTTGGTCCTGGTCGCGGCTCTGCTGCGGGCTCATTAGTTGCGTATTCACTCGGAATTACCGGCCTTGATCCAATCGAACACGGCTTACTCTTCGAGCGATTCTTAAATCCAGAACGTATCTCTATGCCTGATATCGATCTGGACTTTGATGAACGTCGGCGCAGCGAGATGATCCGTTATGCAACTGAGAAATACGGCGAAGATCGCGTAGCCCAGATCATCACCTACGGCACAATTAAATCTAAGCAATCAATTAAAGATGCAACACGCGTTTTAGGCTATCCCTATGTAATTGGTGAGAAGTTAACGAAAGCGCTTCCACCTTCAGTGATGGGAAAAGATATTTCACTCGCTGGAGTATTCGATTCACAAGACTCGCGCCATGGCGAGGCTGGCGAATTTCGCGAGCTCTATAACACCGACCCTGGTTCAAAGAAGGTTGTTGATTTAGCGCGCGGACTCGAGGGACTCAAGCGCCAATGGGGCGTGCATGCCGCTGGCGTCATCCTTTCGCGTGAACCACTTCTTGATGTAATCCCAATCCATCGACGCGAAGCCGATGGGGCAATCATCACCCAGTTCGATATGGGCGCTTGCGAATCAACAGGCTTGTTAAAGATGGACTTCCTGGGTCTTCGCAACTTATCCGTACTAGATGACGCACTACTAAATATCAAAGAGAATCAAGGAATAGATGTAGTCCTTGAAGATCTACCACTGTCAGATCAAAAGACATTCGAACTCTTATCACGCGGTGACACACTTGGTGTATTTCAACTCGATGGTGGACCAATGCGCGCACTCCTTCGCAGCATGGCGCCAGATTCATTTGCCGACATATCTGCGGTTATCGCGCTCTACCGCCCTGGTCCAATGGGCGAAAATGCACACAATAACTATGCCGATCGCAAGAACGGACGCAAACCAGTTGAACCAATTCATCCAGAGCTCTCTGAAGTTCTCCAAGAAATTTTGGGGGATACCTACGGTCTTATTGTTTATCAAGAACAAGTAATGGCGATCGCCCAGAAAGTTGCCGGGTTCTCACTTGGTCGTGCAGATCTTCTACGTAAGGCGATGGGTAAGAAGAACAAGGAAATTCTGGATAAGGAGTACATACCTTTCGAAGCTGGTATGAAAAAGAATGGATTCTCAACCGCCGCTATCAAACGTTTATGGGATGTTCTTATTCCCTTCTCTGACTACGCATTTAACCGAGCACATAGCGCAGGTTACGGTGTTGTTTCATTCTGGACCGGTTATTTAAAGGCGAATTATCCAACCGAATATATGGCAGCCCTGCTTACCAGTGTGCGTGATGATAAAGATAAGTCAGCGCTTTATTTATCCGAATGTCGTCGCATGGGTATCAATGTTCTGCCGCCCGATGTCAATGAATCAAATGCTGAGTACACGCCTCGCGGCAAAGATATTCGCTTTGGGCTTGCTGCAATCCGTAACGTTGGTGAAGGCGTAGTCGCTTCCATAAAGTCTGCCCGTACAACCAAGGGTGCCTTCACCTCATTTGGTGATTTCCTCGCCAAGGTAGATGCGCAAGTTTGCAATAAGAAAACAATTGAATCTTTGATTAAGGGTGGAGCGTTTGATTCGCTAAACCATCCACGTAAGGCTCTAATGTCTGTTCACCTAGAAGCTATTGATTCGGTAATCGAAACCAAGCGAGCAGAGGCGATCGGTCAATTTGATCTCTTTGGAGGCGAGTCTATGACGCAAGTTTCAGGTCTGGAAATTGAGATTCCAAACTTCGAATGGGATAAGTCAACGCTGCTTAGTTTTGAACGCGAAATGCTGGGCCTCTATGTTTCAGATCATCCACTGCTTGGTGTTGAACATATTTTGCGTTCCAATACCGATATGTCTATTAGCGCGCTACAAAGTGATGAAAGTACGCCAGATGGCATGGTCACTTTGGGCGGCTTGATTACAGGCGTTCAACGCAAAGTTTCTCGCACAGGTTCATCGTGGGCGATTGTTAGTCTGGAAGATCTGGAAGGCGCTATAGAAGTTCTCTTCTTCTCAAATACTTACAACCAATATGCACTTACCTTGATTGAAGATCGCGTTGTCACTGTTCGCGGTCGCTTTGAACGGCGCGATGATGTACTGCGCTTTACGGCTCTTGAAATGAAGTCGCTCGATGTTTCGACTGGCCCCATTGGACCATTATTAATCTCTTTGCCAATCGCGCAGTGCACACCACCAGTAGTAGATCGCATGAAGGAAATTCTGCGTTCACATCCCGGCAAACGCGAAGTACATATGCAGATCGATGACCAAGGCGTACTAACAACGATGAAGATCGATGCACTCGTAACAGCATCGCCGAGTTTGAGCGCAGATCTGAAATCTATCTTGGGGCCAGACTGCTTAGTTCGAATGTGATTTTGCGCTTTATCGCCTAATTTTATTGGCAACGCCCCGAAGAGGTGGCAGCCGTTAGACTTGCCCCATGATTCGCTCGCTTGATCTACGCGGTAAAGCTCTTACTAAAGCGGGCTACCAGAAAGCTATTCCGCGAGCGAAGTTAGATATCGCAGCCGCCCTAGTTGCGATTGAGCCAATTCTGCAAAAAGTTAAATCAGGTAACGAGGCAGACTTAATGCAACTTGCCGAGGAATTTGATGGCGTTCGACCACCTTCAATCCCCGTTCCACAATCTGCTTTAGATAAAGCACTTGCCGATCTAGATCCAAAGATTCGCGCCGCACTTGAACTATCGGCTGAGCGAATCCGTAAAGTTCACAACGATCAAACCCGTGGCGTAACTTCTACGAAAGTTGTTGATGGGGGAGTTGTAACCGAGCGCTGGATCCCGGTTGACCGAGTCGGTTTATATGTTCCTGGTGGTCGCGCCGTTTACCCAAGTAGCGTCTTAATGAATGTCATCCCAGCACAGATCGCCAAAGTTTCTAGCATCGCTGTTGCATCACCACCACAGAAAGAGTTTGGCGGACTTCCGCACCCAACGATTCTTGCTGCTTGTGCACTCCTTGGTATCACTGAGGTTTACGCAGTCGGTGGAGCACAAGCAATCGCGCTCTTTGCCTATGGCATGGATGGCCTCTGCGAGAAATGTGATTTGGTCACTGGTCCAGGCAATATCTATGTCGCTGCTGCTAAGCGCGCTCTCCGCGGTGTTATCGGTATTGATTCCGAGGCAGGCCCAACTGAGATTGCAATTTTGGCTGATGAAAGTGCGCGCGCAGGAGATGTTGCCGCAGATCTAATTAGCCAGGCCGAGCACGATGTTATTGCCGCTGCAGTTCTAGTAACAACTTCTGAAAAATTAGCAGGCGATGTTGTTAAAGAGTTGGAAGTCAGAGTCGCCAAGACGAAACACTCAGCCAGAATCCGTGAGGCACTTTCTGGTATTCAATCTGCAATCGTTCTGGTTGATTCAATTGAACAAGGATTAGATGTCGTAAATGCCTATGCAGCAGAACACTTAGAGATCCAAACCCAGAACGCTGCGAAAGATGCGTTGAAAATTCGTAACGCTGGCGCAGTCTTCATCGGACGCTTCTCACCAGTCTCACTTGGCGATTATTCAGCAGGTTCAAACCACGTACTCCCAACAGGTGGATGTGCCTGCCACAGTAGTGGGCTATCTGTACAAACCTTCTTACGCGGGTTGCACTACATCGAATATTCGAAGGAAGCATTTATTGATATTTCACAGACCGTGATTACTCTTGCAAATTCAGAAGATTTGCCAGCACATGGTGAAGCGATGACCGCGCGTTTGGAAGATTTATGAGTGAGAAGAAATGGCCACTTTGGCTGCCACTTCGCGATGATTTAACTTCTCTTTCCCCATATGGAGCGCCACAGGTTCCAGCTGAGGCGACGTTAAATACCAACGAGAATCCTTATGCTCCATCTCCTGAACTCGCACAAGCGATCGCCGACCGCGTGCATAGGGTTGCTACAACTTTAAATCGCTATCCAGATCGTGATGCCACAGTTCTGCGCGCGGCTCTTGGTAAATTTATAAATACTCTATCTGGAACAAATTTCACAGCAGATTCAATCTGGGCAGCCAATGGCAGTAACGAGATTATCCAATCTCTTTTCATGGCATTCGGTGATCGAGGCGCACTTGGATTTACACCTTCATATTCAATGCACCCGCTAATCGCCAAGGTAGTTGGCGTTACTTGGCAAGATGGAGGACGTCGCGCAGATTTCACTTTAGATACCGCCAAGGCGATCACGGAGATTTCGGGAAAGAAACCAGCCCTAACTTTCGTGACAACTCCAAATAATCCAACCGGCACTCTTCTAAAAATCGGCGAGATTGAAGAGTTAGCAAAGGCGACAGCACAAGTTAACGGTTTGCTAGTCGTTGATGAGGCTTATGCAGAATTTTCTAGCGAAATATCTGCCGTCACGCTAATTGAAAAGTATCCAAATGTGGTGGTTATTCGAACCATGAGTAAAGCATTCGCTTTCGCCGGTGCGCGCGTGGGTTATTTAGTGGCCAACCCCGATGTCGTGGATGCGATGTTTCTGGTGAGATTGCCTTACCACTTAAGCGCAATTACTCAGGCAGCTGCTGAAGTTGCACTTGAGTATCAAGGCGAACTTTTAGGAACTGTTGCGACGCTGATTGATTCACGTGGGAAAGTTATTGCTGAGCTGGAATCCATGGGCCTAACCGTTGCTCCAAGCAGCGCAAACTTCATCATCTTCTCAGGATTTAACTCAGAGCCAGCGCAGATCTGGCGCCAACTTCTCGATCGCGGTGTTCTGATTAGAGATGTGGGATTATTAGGGCACTTGCGTATGACCATTGGCAATGAGGCCGAGAATCAGAAATTTGTTGGCGCCTTAAAAGAGATTTTGCAGAAGTAATTTAATACCAAGCTAATGGAGATAAATAGATGAGAACAGCCCGAGTAGAACGTAAAACTAAAGAGTCCCACGTAATTGTTGAGTTAAACCTCGATGGTGTCGGTGAGATATCAGTTGATACTGGCGTGCCATTCTTTGATCACATGCTTTCACAGCTTGGAAAGCACTCCGGTTTCAACCTCACTGTAAAGACAACAGGTGATATAGATGTCGATTCTCATCACACGGTTGAAGATACTTCACTGGCATTTGGACAAGCGCTACGCGAAGCACTCGGGGACAAAATTGGTATCCGTCGCTTTGGTGATGCCATGGTTCCACTTGATGAAGTTCTAGTTCAGGCAGCAGTTGATCTTTCTGGTCGTCCATATCTAGTTCACCGCCAACCAGAAATCGTTGAGTTAATCGGAACTTTCGATACCACTCTTGGTAAGCACATCTGGGAATCAATCGTTGCCGAAGCTCACATCGCACTGCATATTCGCGTTTTAGAAGGACGCAATGCCCACCACGTATTTGAAGCACAATTTAAAGCGGTTGCTCGCGCACTTCGCGATGCAGTTTCCCTTGATGGCGGAATCGCAGGAGTTCCTTCAACAAAAGGTTCGCTTTAATAGTGATCGCAATCCTTGATTACGGTTCTGGAAATTTAAGGTCGGCACAACGCGCTTTCGAGCGCAGCGGTAAAGAAGTTGTCGTTACATCTGATCGCGAGATCGCACTCAATGCGCAAGGGTTAGTGGTTCCGGGCGTCGGTGCATTTGCGGCATGTATGCGCGGTTTAGTTGCAGTTGGGGGAGATGCGATTGTTCGCGAACGCCTTGCTAAGCAACGTCCAACTTTAGGAATCTGTGTTGGAATGCAAATTCTCTTCAGAGATGGCGATGAACATACCAACGGGCCACTGCACCAAGGCGTTGGCATCTGGCAAGAGAGCATCACCAAGTTAGATGCGCCGATATTGCCGCATATGGGTTGGAATACCGTAGAAGTCTCGTCAAACTCGAACTTGTTTAAAGGAATAGAAGATCAGTCCTTCTACTTTGTTCACTCTTATGCGGCAAAGAAGCCAGTTGGTATTGCACAGGCGTGGAGCACGCACAATGAAAAGTTTTTGGCGGCGGTAGAAGACGGTGCTATTGCAGCGACGCAATTTCATCCTGAGAAATCTGGCGATGCCGGTCTTGCGTTAATTAAGAATTGGGTTGGGATGCTATGACGACAAACAATCACCAAGTAAATTATCTGGAGCTCTTGCCAGCAGTGGATGTTAAAGATGGCAAAGCAGTTCGCTTAGTCCAAGGTGAACTTGCTCAAGAAAGTATCTATGGCGCACCTCTTGAAGTCGCACTCGAGTTTCAAGCAGCGGGAGCTGAATGGCTTCACCTAGTTGATCTAGATGCAGCATTTGGTCGCGGCGAAAATACATCTTTGTTAGCCGAGGTCGTGGGTCGCCTGGATATAAAAGTTGAACTCTCTGGTGGCATTCGTGACGATGAATCTTTAAAGCGTGCATTGGCCACAGGATGTACTCGCGTAAACCTTGGCACTGCCGCTTTAGAAAACCCCGAATGGACAGCGCGCGTGATTGCCGAACACGGAGATCGCATCGCAGTCGGTTTAGATGTCCGTGGTCATGTTTTAGCGGCACGCGGTTGGACTAAAGAAGGCGGCGATCTCTTCGAAACAATTGAGCGTCTGGAGCGCGATGGCTGCTCTCGTTACGTTGTCACCGATGTTACAAAAGATGGAACGCTCCAAGGTCCAAACCTAGAACTACTTAAAGAGGTATGTGCGGCAACTAAGAAGCCGGTTGTTGCCAGCGGTGGAATCTCATCTCTTGCCGATATCACTGCACTTTCATCACTTCATGCAATTGGAGTTGAAGGCGCAATAGTTGGTAAGGCTCTTTATGCAGGTGCGTTCACCCTTGAAGAAGCTTTGGCGATCACTAAGGGCGCGAAGTAAATGGCGTTATCTATTCGGATCATTCCCTGCCTTGATGTAACCGAAGGACGCGTAGTAAAGGGAGTTAACTTCACCGATCTGGTTGATGCGGGTGATCCAGTTGAGATGGCATCTCTTTACAATCTAGAAGGCGCCGACGAGCTAACTTTTCTAGATATCTCTGCCAGCAGCAGTAACCGCGAAACAACTTTGGATGTAGTGCGCAAAACGGCTGAACAAGTCTTTATCCCGTTAACAGTTGGCGGCGGCATTCGCTCGGTTGATGATGTGGACCGTTTACTGCGCGCCGGTGCAGATAAAGTTTCAATCAATACATCTGCCATTGCGCGCCCTGAATTAATCGCAGAAATCGCCGATCGCTTCGGCTCTCAAGTTTTAACCATCTCTATTGATGCGCGCCGCGCAAGAACCGAATCAGGATTTGAAGTTACAACGCATGGTGGTCGACAGAGCGCCGGGCTTGATGCTCTTTCATGGGTTGAAAAAGCTTGTGCACTTGGAGCAGGAGAGATCCTGCTCAACTCAATGGATGCCGATGGAACTCGCGCGGGCTATGACATCGGAATGATTACCGCGGTTCGCGCCATCTCTAAAGTTCCACTAATCGCCAGCGGTGGTGCAGGCGCGCTAGAAGATTTTGCCGCTGCCCTTGATGCTGGCGCAGATGCGCTACTTGCAGCAAGCGTCTTTCACTTTGGAATTCACCGCATAGGTGATGTGAAGCGCTATCTAAGCGCGCAGGGTTATTCCATTCGCAACAACGCAACTGCGTAAGGCAGAATAAGCACATGAGCGCTGCGATCCCACTAGATATAGCAACGCGCCTAAAAGAGGGTATCGATTTAATTCCAGCGATCGCCCAAGATGCGCAAACCGGTGAAGTCTTAATGCTGGCGTATATGAACCGCGAATCTCTTGCACTAACTCTGGCAACAGGTAAGGCAACTTACTGGAGCCGCAGCCGCAGCGAACTCTGGGTAAAGGGTGCGACATCAGGACACACCCAAGAGGTAGTTTCAATTTCACTTGATTGCGATGGCGATGCGTTGCTACTGAAAGTTAACCAAGTTGGCGCCGCTTGCCACACTGGAGATAAGACTTGTTTCCACAACCCTCTACAGATAAGTGCGGGAAAGTAATGCAACTATCTGAATTTCGCGAATACGCGAAGAGTTACAACGTTATTCCGGTCTATCGCAAACTCCTTGCCGACGGTGAAACACCGCTAGGTGTTTATCGCAAGATTGCAAAGAACGAAGCATCAACTTTTCTCTTGGAATCTGCCGAACACGGGGGAGCCTGGTCGCGTTATTCATTTATCGGCGCCCATTCGCAAGCAACTTTAAGTGAGAAAGATGGCAGTTCAATTTGGGTTGGAACAACACCTGCCGGCGCACCTGTCGGAATAGATCCACTTGAAGCGCTTCGTCTATCAGCTGCGCATCTGAAATCTCCAAAAATTGCCGGACTCCCACCGCTTACTGGTGGGCTAGTTGGCTACATGGGTTATGACGCAGTTCGCCGCTTAGAGAAATTGCCGAACCAAAGCGCGAAAGATATTCCACTTCCAGAAATCGCCTTTATGTTAACTAGCGATCTCGCTGTGATGGATCACGCTGAGGGAACGATTACCTTGATCGCAAATGCCATCAACTGGGATGGCAGCAATGAGCGAATTGATGAAGCATTTCACGACGCTCAACTTCGTTTAGATCGTATGCAATCTGATCTGCAAAGTTCGCTGCCTGGTTACATCGATCAGATTCCAGAACGCCAAACTCCAAAATTCACCCAGAACATTTCCAGTGATGAATTCAAAACTAAGGTGCTACAGGCCAAGGAAGAGATTGTTGCGGGTGAGGCTTTTCAAATAGTCCTATCACAGCGCTTTGCTATGGAATGTAGCGCTGATGCTTTAGATGTTTATCGTGCGCTGCGTCTTCATAACCCGAGCCCTTATATGTATCTCTTCCGCTTTACAGATGGGATTGAAGTAGTTGGATCAAGCCCAGAAGCTTTGGTTAAGGTGACCGGTAAAGAGGTAATGGTTCATCCAATCGCTGGAACTAGAAAACGTTCATCTTCTGCTGAGGAAGATCATCGTTTAGGCGAAGAGTTATTGGCAGATCCTAAAGAGCGCGCCGAACATTTGATGTTAGTTGATCTAGGTAGAAATGATTTAGGGCGTATCTCAAAGCCAGGCACCGTTGAAGTTATCGACTTCATGCATATCGAACGCTATTCACATGTGATGCATATCGTTTCAACAGTTATCGGGGAACTTGCAGAAACCTCTACGCCAGTTGATGCGCTCTTTGCCGTATTTCCTGCTGGCACTTTATCTGGCGCTCCAAAGCCAAGGGCGATGGAGATTATTGAAGAACTCGAACCTACTCGACGCGGGCTCTATGGTGGCGCAATTGGATATATTGATTTCACAGGCAATATCGATACTTGTATCGCAATTCGTACCGCACTGATTTATAACAAGATGGCATACGTTCAGGCAGGCGCCGGAATCGTAGCGGATTCGGATCCTGCATCTGAAGATCAAGAATGTGCAAATAAAGCAGCGGCGGTTCTAGGTGCCATTAGCGCTGCAAATAAAATGAGGTCATCCAGTGTCTGAGTTTGTTCAAATTGCCATCTCAATTTTAATTGTTGCAGCGCTCACGATCTATATCTCTAAACGTTTTAGAATTTCCAAACGTTACGAACGCCAATCGCGGAGTACGCCACCCATGAATTCCTGGAGCGCGCTCGATCACGGAATAGATCCCAGCGAAGTTAAAGGCGAGACTGAGAAACCATGACTGTTCTAGATTCAATTATTGAGGGCGTGCGCGAAGATTTAGCAAAGCGTCGCAAATCGCTCAACCAAATTCATGAAGAGATGACACAGGCTGCTCCGGTTCGCGATGCTCACATTGCCTTAACAGGGGATGAGATGAAAGTGATTGCGGAGGTAAAGCGATCTTCGCCTAGCAAAGGGGCGCTATCTGCAATCGCTGATCCCGCAGCGTTGGCTGAGCGTTATCAAAGCGCAGGTGCAAGTGTGATTAGCGTTTTAACAGAAGAGCGCCACTTTAAAGGATCGCTCGCTGATTTAGATGCAGTACGTGCTCGCGTTGATATTCCAGTTTTAAGAAAAGATTTCATGGTTGATGAGTATCAATTCTTCGAAGCGCGCGCTCATGGCGCAGATTTGGTTCTACTTATAGTTGCCGCGCTATCCAAGAGCCAACTTAAAGACTTTTTTGATATCGCAACTGAATTAAAGATGGCATCTCTCATTGAAGTTCACACAGCAGATGAGTTAGAGAGAGCGCTAGAAATCTCTCCTCGAATAGTCGGAGTAAATTCCCGAAATCTAAAGACCTTGGAAGTAGATCCCACAGCATTCTCTGATTTGATTCCGAGAATTCCTGCCGAGTTAATCCGCGTTGCAGAATCTGGAATTTCAACTCGCAGCGATGTTGAATTTGCGCAGAACTCAGGCGCAAAGGCGATTCTGGTAGGTGAAGCACTGGTTACATCGGGGGATCCGGATTTGGCGATGCGGACCTTATTGGGTCGAGGGTAGGCTTAATCCCATGTCGACTACGCCGCAGGAAGATCTTGGATCAATCTTGGGCCACTTCGGTCCATACGGTGGTCGCTTTGTACCTGAAGCGCTGATCGGCGCTCTCGAAGAGCTAGAAGCAGCGCATCGCACTGCGCAGGAAGATCCTTCATTTGTTGCAGAGCTCGCAGAACTTCATCGCACGTACACAGGTCGTCCTAGCATCCTCACTGAAGCAAAACGTTTTGCCGAACATGCAGGTGGCGCGCGCATAATTTTGAAGCGTGAAGATTTAAACCACACTGGCAGCCATAAGATCAATAACGTTTTAGGACAAGCGTTACTTACAAAGCGCATGGGTAAGAAACGTATCATCGCCGAAACCGGTGCAGGTCAGCATGGCGTTGCATCTGCAACCGCTGCAGCCCTTTTTGGGTTGGAGTGCGTCGTCTACATGGGCGAAGAAGATACAAAACGCCAAGCGCTAAATGTTGCCCGTATGAAGTTACTTGGCGCAGAAGTTATTCCTGTTACAACAGGATCACGTACCCTAAAAGATGCCATCAATGAAGCGATGCGCGATTGGGTAACTAACGTTGAAACCACTCACTACATGCTGGGCACCGTTGCAGGTCCGCACCCCTTTCCAACTATGGTTAGAGATTTTCATAAGATCATCGGCGAAGAAACGCGCGAACAAGTTTTAGCGCTCACCGGTCGACTACCTGATGCAGTACTTGCCTGCGTCGGTGGCGGTTCGAATGCCATCGGAATTTTCCACCGCTTTATCTCCGATCCATCAGTACGTTTGATTGGGCTAGAAGCAGGTGGAGATGGCGTGGAAACCGGACGCCATGCAGCAACAATTACTGGTGGAACTCCAGGAGTTCTGCACGGAACTCGATCTTATGTTTTGCAAGATGCTAATGGTCAAACTGTTGAGTCACATTCAATTTCTGCTGGTCTTGATTATCCTGGTGTAGGTCCTGAGCATGCGTACTTGCATGACATTGGGCGCACTGAGTATCGCGCCATCACAGATGAACAAGCGATGCATGCCTTCGCACTTCTTTCGAAGACAGAAGGAATTATTCCGGCGATCGAAACTGCACATGCTCTAGCAGGTGCGCTCCAGGTTGGAAATGAACTAGGTAAAGATGCGATTATCGTTATCAACCTTTCTGGTCGCGGTGATAAAGATGTGCAGACTGCGGCGCAATACTTTGGAATTCCACTGGATTAATGACTGCACTCGATCAACTATTTGTAAAGGTTCGCGCTGAAAATCGCGCTGCTCTAATTGCCTATATCCCTGCAGGTTTTCCTTCTCAAGCAGGTTGTGCAAAAGTTATTCAAACCTTTATCGATGCCGGAGTTGACGCGATCGAGATTGGTTTTCCATATAGCGATCCGGTAATGGATGGTCCAACTATTCAGGCGGCGGCAGTTACCTCTTTAGAAAATGGAACAGGCGCTGCTGAAGTTATGTCAGCGCTAAAGGTTGCAACAGACGGCGGAGTTGCTGCAGTAGTTATGACTTACTGGAACCCGATTGAGCGCTATGGCGTTGAAGAATTTGCCGAAGCGATTGCAGCAAATGGTGGATCTGGCGTAATTACTCCAGATTTAACAATTGAAGAGTCCGTCGCCTGGTTAGGCGCTACTAAGCAAAATTCGATTAATCCAATCTATGTAATTGCGCCAAGCACATCTGATGCGCGCATGCCAAAGGTAACTGCAGCTTGTGGTGGATTTGTTTATGCCGCAAGTTTGATGGGCGTAACTGGAGCACGTAATTCGGTTTCATCAGGTGCTGCAGATTTAGTCGCGCGCATTCGCACAACTACTGGACTACCAGTCGCCGTTGGCTTGGGTGTATCAACTCGCGAGCAAGCTAAAGGCGTTGCTGCATACGCTGACGGAGTTATCGTCGGTTCCGCCTTTATTAAGGCTTTGCAAGATGCTCCAAATGAGGAAGCCGGATTGGCTGCAGTTAAAGAGTTGGCAACAGAGTTAGCGAAAGGTGTACGTGAGGGACGATGAGTAAATTCGAAAAGCTACAGCCCTGGATAGGACTTCTTTCGCGTCTGACCCTTGGTGGCGTTCTTTTTGTTGCCGGTTATCTTAAGGTCGACAAACTAGAGGTATCTCAAATGGCAGTTCGGTCATATGAATTACTTCCAATTCCTATCGCTAATTTTCTTGGCCAGACCCTGCCTTTCTTTGAAGTTGTCGTTGGCCTACTACTTATTCTTGGAGCAGCAACTAGAGCGGTCGCAGCGCTCGGTGGCTTTACAATGTTTATTTTTATCATCGCTATTGCTCAAGCGTGGGCGCGCGGCTTAAACATTGATTGCGGCTGCTTCGGTGGCGGAGGCACAGTAGATCCTGGTCAGACACGCTACCTTCAGGAGATTCTCAGAGATGCTGGGCTAGTAGCGCTTGCCCTATTCTTAGTGCGATATCCGATAACCAAGTTTTCTATTGATAAAACACCTAAACAATCTAACGCAGGAGATACGGAATAAAGATGGCACAAGCGAAAAAATCAAACGGCGGAAAAGATAACTTCACACGTAATCTCGTAGTTGCAGTTGTGGTTGGAGTAGCTCTAATCATGCTGGTGCCAACAGTTCTCTCTAAGCAAGGCGATTCCACTGCTGCAATTCCTGCTACCGCCTCAGTAAATGATGGTTATGGGTTGGTCTTTAACAGCGAATTAACTGACGTTCCATTTATCGAAATTTACGAAGACTTCCAGTGTCCGGCTTGCGCACGCTTTGAAGCGATCAGCGGTCCTTACATCGAAGAGTTAATTGCTACCAAGAAGGCCAAGGTGGCATTCCACATGCTCTCCTTCCTAGGTGGTGAATCACAGATTGCAGCAAATGCAGCAGCATGTTCTGCAGATCAAGGAAAATTCCTAGAATTCCATAAAACTCTCTACGCTAACCAGCCTGCCGAAAATACAGGTGCTTGGACATCTCAGTATTTTGCAACTCTTGGAATCGGTCTAGGAATTTCTAGCAGCGATTACGACAAGTGCGTAACAGGCCAGGATTACATGGGTTGGGTTAAGAACGTTGCAGAAGAAGGATCGAAGCGAAATATCAATTCGACTCCAACGGTTTTGATCAACGGTAAGGAAATAGATCGCAACACTGCATATGGAAGCCTTGCTGACTTTATGCTTGCGGTTGAAAAAGCCTAACTAGATTCCGCATGAATCGCTCGATACCTACTCCCTCTATTTCGGAAGTATCAATCGGGCCTTTCACCGTTCATTTCTATGCGCTCTGCATAATTGCTGGAATTGCTATTGCAATTTGGCTAGGCAATAAGCGCCTTGCTTCTCGTGATGAATCGTTAAGAGGCGTTGTCTCTGAAGTCGCAGTGATCGCAGTGCCCTCCGGAATTATTGGTGGAAGGCTCTATCACGTAATAACAACACCAGAAGATTTCTTCGGTGCAGATGGCGAACTCCTTGCGATATTAAAGATTTGGCAGGGTGGGCTTGGAATTTGGGGCGCGATATCACTCGGTGCGCTGGGAGCGTTCTACTCTTATAGAAGACTAGCGCGCACAATGAATTTGCCGAGTTTTGGAATCTTTCTTGATGCAATTGCTCCAGGAATTCTCCTTGCGCAAGCGATTGGTCGATTTGGAAATTGGTTTAACGCCGAACTCTTTGGTCGCCCGCTAGATACTTGGTGGGGATTATCAATTCCATATAAATATCGACCAAGTGGATATGGCCTCGTTGAAACATTTCACCCAACATTTCTTTACGAAGCGATCTGGTGCACTTTGATCGCCTTCGTATTGATGGGCGCATCGAAACACTGGTCTGCTGGTTCTACCTTCGCGGCATATGTATTTAGCTATTCGCTGGGCCGCTTCTTTATCGAATCTATCCGTATTGATCCAGCACATAACTTTGCGGGACTACGGATAAATCAATGGGTGAGCATGGGGCTAGTGATGGTTTCTGCGCTAGTTTTCCTCCGACTACGCGCCCGCGATAAGGCCTAAACCTTCGCAGTTTTTCCGCATTGATCCGATAGGCTGTAAATATGGCACTTGAAGATGTTTACCGTAGAAATCTACATCACCGCACTCATCGCGCAGGTTGGTTACGCGCTGCAGTTCTCGGAGCAAATGATGGTTTAGTTTCTACCGCATCGCTAATGATTGGTGTATCCGCGGCAAAAGCTGGCGGAGTAGACGCACAAGCGTTCTTGATTACTGCTGGCGCCGCCGGAATCGCTGCGGGTGCGATGTCGATGGCTGTTGGCGAATACGTTTCAGTTCGTTCACAAAATGATATTGAAGAATCTGATCGAGTCTTGGAGATGCAACATCTAGCAATTGATCCTGATTCAGAACTTATCGAACTGCAACATATCTATATCGAACGTGGGCTAACGCCAGAACTTGCGATGCAAGTTGCAAAGGCAATGCACGATCGCGATCCTTTAGAAGCTCATCTACGCGATGAGCTCGGACAGTTTCCTCACACTAAAGCGCGACCAGTCCAAGCAGCGATGGCATCTGCTGCAGCATTCACCGCTGGAGGATTAATCCCATTCGTTGGCGCCTTTGCTCCAACTCCAGGAAAAGCGGCAGCGACAATTGTCGCTTTCACCATTATTGGTTTAACTCTGACCGGAATCCTGAGCGCAAAGACGGCAGGCTCAAAGATCCTCGCTCCGACTCTTCGCGTGATCGTGGGCGGGTGTATCGGCATGGCAATTACCGCTGGAATCGGCCAGGCGCTCCATTTGAGTGGTATCTAAACTCACTCTCGCGCAGGCTAATTCGGGAGTGCCGAATACCGCCAACAGTTGCTACCCTTTTGCATCTACCACCGCTCGCGGTGGCTCTTTCGGGCCAAAGTTGTCCCACTCTTTCAACAATTAAGTGTGAGCAACAGGAGCGTGTAACTGATGGCTCTTCCATCTAATTACCCAGCACAACAGGGTCTCTATGATCCCGCAAACGAGCATGATGCATGCGGCGTTGCAATGGTTGCTACTCTAAATAAAGTTGCTACACATGAGATTGTTGAAAAGGCGCTTACCGCTCTACGTAACTTAGAACACCGCGGCGCATCAGGTGCTGAACCAGATAGCGGTGATGGCGCAGGAATTTTGATTCGCGTTCCAGATGCTTTCTATCGCGCAGTTACCGACTTTAAACTTCCCGCTGAAGGCCACTACGCAACAGGTATTGCATTTGTTGCACAAGGTTCCGAAGTTCGATCAGAAATTGCGAAGATCGCAGCGGAGGAAGGCCTAACTGTTCTCGGTTGGCGCGATCTTCCGATCAATGCGAAATCACTTGGCAAAACTGCAGTTTCAGTTATGCCAAAGTTTGAACAAGTCTTTCTTGCCGGCAAAAAAGACGAATCAGGTATTGCGTTAGATCGTCTCGCCTTCTGCCTTAGAAAACGCGCTGAACATTCACTCGATCTTTACTTCCCATCACTTTCTTCACAGACAATTGTTTACAAAGGAATGCTTACAACAGGACAGCTCGAAGAGTTCTTCCCGGATCTAAGCGATGTGCGCGTGGTATCTCCGCTTGCACTTGTCCACTCACGATTTTCTACAAATACATTTCCATCTTGGCCACTTGCCCACCCATACCGATTTATTGCACACAACGGAGAAATCAATACCGTTAAGGGAAACCGCAACTGGATGCGCGCCCGCGAGTCACTGCTTGCTAGCGAGTTAATTCCTGGAGACCTCAGCCGCCTCTTTCCTATCGTGGAAATGTCCGGAAGTGACTCTGCTTCCTTTGATGAAGTCCTAGAACTTCTCTATCTAGGTGGACGATCCCTGCCACATTCTGTTCTGATGATGATTCCGGAAGCTTGGGAGAATCACACAACAATGTCGCAGAAACGTCGAGACTTTTACGCCTTCCATGCATCTCTTATGGAGCCATGGGATGGACCAGCATGTGTAACTTTTACAGATGGACATCAAGTTGGTGCGGTTCTAGATCGCAACGGGCTACGTCCATCACGTTTCTGGGTTACCGACGATGGCTTAGTTGTGCTGGCATCTGAAGTCGGTGTTCTTGATTTTCCTGCTGAAAAGATTGTTCGCAAGGGTCGTTTACAACCAGGAAAGATGTTCTTAGTTGATATTGAGGCCGGGCGCATCATTGAAGATGATGAGATTAAAGATTCTTTGGCTGATGCTGCGCCTTATGGCGAATGGCTTCATGCCGGAATCATGAAGTTATCTGAACTTCCTTCGCGTGAACATATTGTTTATCCCCACTCATCTGTGGTTCGTCGCCAACGTGCCTTCGGTTACACCGAGGAAGAACTTCGTATCTTGGTTACTCCAATGGCTAAGAACGGCATGGAAGCGCTCGGCTCAATGGGAACCGATACTCCAATCGCTGCGCTCTCTGAAAAACCTCGTCTGCTATTTGATTACTTCTCTCAACTCTTTGCACAAGTTACAAATCCACCACTTGATGCAATCCGTGAAGAACTTGTCACAAGTTTGGGCGGTTCAATAGGACCAGAGCATAACTTGCTTGATCCAGGACCTTCTTCTTGTCGTCAAATCTCGCTCGCATTTCCTGTTATCGATAACGATGAACTTGCCAAGATCATCCACGTAAATGCTGATGGCGACCATCCAGGTTTATCTGCCTACGTTGTTCGCGGACTCTTCCCAGTATCTGGCGATGGAAATACTTTGCACACTCGTTTAGAAGAGATTAAGCGCGAAGTATCTGATGCAATTTCTGCAGGTGCGCGCATCATTGTTCTATCCGATCGCGATGGCGATGCCGAGGATGCACCTATTCCTTCACTTCTCTTAACTGCGGCAGTTCACCACCATTTGATTCGCGAAAAGACTCGCACCAAGGTCGGATTAGTTGTTGAAGCCGGCGATGTTCGCGAAGTTCACCACGTAGCACTCCTTATCGGTTACGGCGCCGCGGCGGTAAACCCATATCTTGCGATGGAATCTGCCGAAGATTTAGTCCTACAAGGCGTGATCACTGGCATTACTCCCGAAAAGGCCGTACGTAACATTATTAAGAGTTTAGGCAAAGGCGTTCTCAAGGTTATGTCGAAGATGGGTATTTCAACGATCGCCTCTTACACCGGAGCACAGGTATTCGAAGCGATCGGACTTTCTCAAGAAGTTGTCGACGAATACTTTGTTGGCACCACTTCACGTCTTGGTGGAATCAGCCTCGACACAATTGCTGAAGAAACTTTGGCGCGCCACCACATCGCATATCCACCAGGTGGAGCGATCCCTGGTTCAAAGCGTCTGCCAATTGGCGGCGAGTACCAATGGCGTCGCGATGGCGAACCGCATCTATTTAATCCAGAGACTGTCTTTGCGCTCCAACACTCAACTCGTTCAAAGCGCTACGACATCTTCAAGCGTTACACCAGCAAGGTCGATGGCCAGAGTAAAGAGCTAATGACTCTACGCGGACTCTTTGCATTTAATGAGGGTGTTCGTCCAGCAATTTCCATCGATGAAGTTGAACCAATTTCTGAGATCGTCAAGCGCTTCTCAACAGGTGCGATGTCATGGGGCTCGGTCTCACAAGAAGTTCATGAAACTTTAGCGATCGCCATGAACCGACTCGGCGCCAAATCAAATACTGGCGAAGGCGGAGAGGATCCATCGCGCTTTACCCCGATGGAGAATGGCGATTCCAAGCGCAGCGCGATTAAGCAGGTTGCGAGCGGTCGTTTTGGAGTAACAAGTAACTACCTTGTTAACGCCGATGATATTCAAATCAAAATTGCACAAGGTGCAAAGCCTGGTGAAGGCGGACAGTTGCCTGGCAACAAGGTTTATCCATGGATTGCAAAGGTGCGCTACTCAACTCCAGGTGTTGGCTTGATTTCACCACCACCTCATCACGATATTTACTCAATCGAAGATCTGGCACAACTGATCCACGATTTGAAGAATGCCAATAAGAATGCGCGTATTCACGTCAAACTGGTTGCTGAAGTCGGTGTCGGCACCGTTGCTGCAGGAGTTAGCAAGGCGCATGCTGATGTTGTTCTGATCTCTGGTCACGACGGCGGAACTGGCGCATCTCCACTTACTTCACTTAAACATGCTGGTGCTCCTTGGGAGTTAGGTCTTGCCGAAACGCAGCAGACGCTTCTGTTAAATGGTCTGCGCGATCGCATCGTTGTACAAGCAGATGGTCAGCTAAAGACGGGTCGCGATGTTGTTATCGCAGCGTTACTTGGCGCCGAAGAATACGGTTTTGCTACCGCGCCGCTAGTCGTTTCTGGTTGCGTAATGATGCGCGTCTGTCACTTGGATACCTGTCCAGTTGGTGTGGCAACGCAAAATCCGGAGCTACGCAAGAAATTTACGGGTAAGCCAGAGTTTGTCGAAACTTTCTTCGAGTACATCGCGGAAGAAGTACGTGAAATTTTGGCCAGCCTTGGTTTCCGCACAATGCAAGAAGCGATCGGTCACGTTGAATATCTCGACACTCGCGATGCGGTAAATCACTGGAAAGCCAGCGGCCTGGATCTAGCACCGCTACTAGTACGCCCAGATGTGGATTCACCTCTGCACCGCACAACAGTGCAAGATCATGGATTAGCTGCAGCGCTCGACAATAAGTTGATTGAACTCTCCGCCCCAGCACTCGATAAGGGTGAAAGCGTTCGCATCGACCTGCCTGTACGAAATGTGAACCGAACAGTTGGCACGATGTTGGGTGCAGAAGTCACAAGACGTTACGGCGCTGATGGACTTCCAATCGGCACGATCGATGTAACTCTGCATGGCTCTGCTGGACAGTCACTTGGAGCTTTCTTGCCTCAAGGAGTTGTTATTCGCATGTATGGCGATAGCAATGATTACGTAGGTAAAGGAATTTCTGGCGGTCGCGTAATCGTTCGCCCAGATGAAAGAGCCACCTTTGCATCACATGAAAATGTAATTGCTGGAAATGTTATCGGCTATGGATCTACATCTGGCCAGATCTATATTCGTGGTTTGGTCGGCGAAAGATTCTGTGTCCGCAACTCAGGCGCAACTGCAGTAGTCGAAGGAATCGGAGATCATGGTTGCGAATACATGACGGGTGGCACTGTTGTTGTACTGGGCCGCACCGGTCGTAACTTTGCAGCAGGTATGTCTGGTGGCCGTGCTTTTGTTTTGGATCTAAATCCTGCACAAGTTAACGGCGAACTCGTCGACATCTTGGCAGTTCCAGAAGATCAAAAGGAGTCGCTAAAGGCTCTGGTCTCTGACTTCTTCACAGAGACCGGCTCTGAGGTTGCATCTGCGTTACTGGCAGATTGGAACGCAGCGCTAAATCGCATCTCGTTGGTAATGCCACGCGACTACGCGCGCGTCTTAGCGGCCATTGAACGCGCTACAAAAGATGGCTTACCTGTTGATCAATATGTAATGGAGGTTGCAGCAAATGGCTGATCCAAAGGGATTTCTAACTACGCCGCGCGAGACTCCAAAGCGCCGTCCAGTTGATGTACGTATCAAAGATTGGCATGAGGTTTACGAACCACAGAGCATGGAGCACTTGCAGAAGCAGGCAGGTCGTTGCATGGATTGCGGTATTCCTTTTTGTCATCAAGGTTGTCCACTCGGAAATTTAATTCCCGAATGGAATGACTTGATCTGGCGCGGAGATAAAGAAGAAGCTATCGATCGCCTTCACGCAACAAATAACTTCCCAGAATTCACAGGTCGCCTCTGCCCAGCACCTTGCGAGACTGCCTGCGTCGTTGGAATTAACGCTGATGCGGTAACAATCAAGCAGGTAGAACTGCGCACAATTGAAGAAGCTTTTGGTGCCGGAAATGTAAAACCGCTTGCCCCAGAAAGATTGACCGGAAAGACAGTTGCAGTAATAGGTTCTGGCCCTGCAGGCCTAGCTGCTGCTCAACAACTAACTCGTGCCGGACATACCGTTGCCGTTTATGAACGCGCCGATAAGATCGGTGGACTTCTTCGCTACGGAATTCCTGAATTTAAGATGGAGAAGAACATTCTGGATCGCCGATTAACTCAGATGGAGAAGGAAGGAACTCGTTTCCGTCCTGGAGTTAACGTTGGAGTTGAACTAACTGGAAGTGACCTGCGCAAGAAATATGATGCAATAGTTCTTGCCGTTGGTGCAACGCAATGGCGCGATCTTCCAATTAAAGGTCGTGAAAATAAGGGCATCTATCAGGCGATGGAGTTCTTACCTTGGGGCAATAAGCAAGCACTTGGTGAAGTCGTTAACCCTGATATTAACGTTGCAGGAAAGCATGTAGTAATTCTTGGTGGGGGAGATACGGGCGCAGATTGCTTGGGTACTTCAATCCGCCAAGGCGCAGCAAGCGTTACTCAACTTGAGATCATGCCTCGCCCAACTGAAGAACGCCCATCATCACAACCTTGGCCAACTTACCCAATGATTTACCGCGTTTCTTCTGCGCATGAAGAGTTGGATAACCGACTCTTTGCAGTCAGCACTGAAGAATTTATCGGTGATGGAAACGGCAATGTAAAAGCGATCAAACTTGTAGAAACAAAGTTTGAAAATGGAAAGTTTGAGCCAGTTCCAGGAACAGAGAAAGAAATTCCTGCTGACTTTGTATTTCTTGCAATGGGCTTTACTGGTCCAGAAAAGTCAGCGCTACTAACTCAGCTCAACGTTGAATTAGATGAGCGCGGAAACATTAAACGCGATGCCAACTTCCAGACTAGCGAAGAAGGAATTTTCGTTGCTGGAGATGCCGGTCGTGGTCAATCTCTAATTGTTTGGGCAATCGCTGAAGGGCGAAGCGCAGCAGCGGGCGTTGATAAGTATCTAGAAGGTGAGAGCCAATTACCTTCACCAATCGAACCAACAGATCGCTCCCTAATGGTTTAAGGCGAGGTGGTTTAAAGTCTCAGCGGTCTAAAGCCGCGGTGGCTTAAATCTCGTTCTCCAAACTGTCCAGTAGTAAAACGATTAGATAAGGTAGCCACATGCGTCGCGCGAAGATTGTCTGCACAATGGGTCCAGCCGTTGAATCACCCGAAAAAGTTCGTGAGTTGATTGCAGCCGGTATGAATATGGCTCGCCTCAATCTCTCTCATGGCGGCTATGAAGAACACCAGAGCCGACTTAATGAAGTCCGCGCAGCGGCGAAAGAGGCAGGAAAACCTGTTGCGATTCTCGTAGATCTACAAGGACCAAAGATTCGCTTAGCTCGCTTCAAGGCCGGCCCACATGATCTATCTCGCGGAGATATCTTCACAATTACTACTGATGAAGTAGAAGGCACTAAAGAGCGCGTCGGTACTACTTACAAAGGCCTACCTGGAGATTGCAAGCCAGGAGATCGCATTCTTATCGACGATGGAAAAGTTACCGTTGAAGTTACTGAGGTAAAAGGCAACGATGTCGTAACCAAAGTTATCGAGCCGGGCGCGGTTAGCAACAATAAAGGTATTAACTTGCCAGGCGTCGCCGTTTCAGTTCCAGCGCTCTCTGAAAAAGATAAAGAAGATCTTCGCTGGGGGCTAAATGCCGGCGCTGACTTCATTGCGCTTTCATTTGTGCGCAGCGCTGAAGATATTGTTGATGTTCATAAAATTATGGATGAAGTTGGTATCCGCATTCCAGTTATCGCAAAGATTGAAAAGCCTCAGGCAGTTGCAAACTTGCAGGAGATCGTAAACGCCTTTGACGGCATCATGGTGGCTCGCGGTGACCTCGGTGTTGAACTCCCAATTGAAGAAGTTCCACTTGTACAAAAGCATTGCATCGAATTAGCTCGTGAAGCAGCAAAGCCGGTAATCGTTGCAACTCAGATGCTTGATTCGATGATTACAAATTCTCGTCCAACTCGCGCCGAAGCGACAGACTGTGCAAATGCAGTTCTAGATGGCGCAGATGCCTTGATGCTCTCTGGCGAAACATCGGTTGGCGAATTTGCCATCGAAGCTGTTCAAACTATGGCTCGCATCATCAGCCATACTGAAGAAGGCGGCATGGATATGATCCGCCCGATGAAATCAGCGCCTAAGACAAAGGGCGGTGCGATCACCAAGGCTGCAACTGAAGTCGGCGCAATTGTTGGCGCTAAATATTTGGTTACCTTCACGCAATCCGGAGATTCTGCGCGCCGCACTGCGCGACTTCGTTCTCCAATTCCGATCTTGGCATTTACCCCTGAAGTTGGCACATATAACCGAATGGCGCTGGACTGGGGAGTAGAACCAGAGTTAACGCCGATGGTTAAGCACACCGATGAAATGGTTATGCAGGCCGATACCCTCTTGATCAAATCTAAGCGCTGCGTTGAAGGTGAACTAGTCGTGATCGTCGCTGGTTCGCCTCCTGGAATTCCAGGATCAACGAACGCTATGCGCGTTCACCGCGTGGGCGATGCCGTGAGTGGCGCTGCTCCTGCATACCGTTAAGATTTGGCTTGTAACTTTCCTGTAAGGGAATTGCAAAGAGCCTCGGTACTCCAACGGTAGAGAGGGCAGTCTCAAACACTGCATAGTGTCGGTTCGAATCCGACTCGAGGCACATGAATACGACCAGTAGCGCAGATAAATCTCCAGTCAGACCTAAATCGCCAATCAGAATTGTCGTTGCCGAGGATGAAGCGCTTATCCGTATGGACTTAGTCGAAATGTTGCGCGAAGCAGGTTATGAAGTTGTTGCAGAAGCTGCAGATGGTGCCCAGGCGATTGAACTCGCACAGTTACATAAACCAGATTTAGCAATTCTTGATGTGAAGATGCCGGTGCTGGATGGAATATCAGCAGCAGAAAAGATAATTGATATTGCACCAGTTCTTATGTTGACCGCATTTTCACAACGCGAACTCGTAGAACGTGCACGAGACGCCGGCGTTATGGCCTACGTTGTAAAACCATTTTCGATAGGTGACCTTGTGCCTGCAATTGAAATTGCAATTAGTAGACATATGCAGATGCGATCACTTGCCGATGAAGTTGCAGATCTTCACGAGCGACTCGAAACTCGTAAATTGATTGATCGCGCAAAGGGAATTTTGATGCAGGCGCTAAACCTCTCTGAACCAGAGGCTTTTTCGTGGATCCAGCGCGCTGCGATGGATCGCCGGCTGACCATGAAAGAGGTCGCCGCGGCCGTTATCTCCCCAGATGCTGTACCTGGCCACTGAACTCTCAGGAAAGGCTCAAAAGTAACCAAACCTTTACATTGGCAGGCTTAACCCTGGGTTGATAGATCTTCCTCACCCCCTTTACACTTTCAGCCTCCCTGTCCCGGGACACATGCAAGAAAAAACAGGAAGGCAATACATGAACAAGAAGATCAAAGCTTCTGTCGCTATCGTTGCCGCAGCTGCGCTTTCACTAGGCGTATTTGCATCAACATCAGCATCAGCAGCAACAAAGACTTACACAATCGCATACCAGGGTCCACTTTCAGGTGGAGAAGCATCAACTGGTATCGATGAGCAGAACGCCGTTAAGTATGCTGCAAAGCTATTCATGGCAAAGAACAAGAACATCAAGATCAAGGTTCTTTCAGTTGATGACCAAGGAGATCCAGCTGTTGCATCAACAGTTGCTCCAGGCGTTGGCAATAACAAGAGCGTTCTTGGCGTTGTAGGACCTGCTTACTCAGGTGCAACAATTGCTTCACTTCCTTACTACAAGGCTGGATCACTAGTAATGATCTCTCCTTCAGCAACACGCGTATCAATTACAGATCCAGCATCACCTGACTTCGGCGGACCAGTTTTCCACCGCGTAGTTGGTAAGGATGACTTGCAGGGTCCAGCGTTGGCTAAGTACGCAACAAAGGGTGTAGCAAATGCAAAGGTATTTATCTTTGATGACCAGTCTGCATACGGCGTGCCATTGGCAGGCTATGTAACTTCAGGTCTGAAGAAGGTTGCTGGAGCATCTGTTGTAGGAACTGACTCAGTTCCAAACACAACTACAGATTTCAGCCCAACAATTGCAAAGATCAAGACATCTGCAGCAACTGTTGTTATCTACACCGGCTACTACAGCCAGGCTGCTATTTTCGTAAAGCAGCTTCGTGACTCAGGTTCAACAGCGATCTTCGCTGGTGGCGACGGAGTCTTCAACCAGGAGTTCCCAAAGCTTGCGGGAGCATCTGCTGAAGGTTCACGTGTTACAGGTGTAGGTGGACTTGCAGGAATCAGCGCAAAGATCGAAGCTGATTTCAAGAAGCAAATGGGCGTTTCATCTGGTGTTTACTCAGTTGAATCATTCGATGCTGCAAATATCCTTCTTGAAGGAATCAAGGCAGGCAAGACAACTCGTGAAGCAATGCTCAAGTTCGTCAAGGCCTACAACGGTAAGAGCGTCTCAGGAAACACCATCAAGTTCGATAAGAACGGTGACGTTTCATACGGTCTCTTTGCTGGATTCACATCAAAGGGTGGCGTTCTAGTTAACACAGGTATTATCAAGTAATTAGATAGACCTGATGCATTAAAGGTTGGTGGGTGCTTTTAATCTCTCGAAAGAGAGAGGCGAGGCACCCACCAATTGCATAATTTGAGAGCATAGAATGACCGAATTGAAGTTACTGAAGGAGATTCATGTTTGCGGTACTGATTGATCAGTTCTGGGCCCTAACGATTGCAGGGCTAGCGTTAGGATTTATCTACGTTTTGATCTCGCTCGGATACACCATGGTTTACGGTGTATTGCGCATGATCAACTTCGCTAACTCAGAAATTTTTATGTGGGGAACTTTCGGTACAGTCATCACCTCGCGCGATATCTTTAAGTACACACAGGTCTCTGAACCTGCAACAGGGTTCAAACTCGCCCTTGTCTTATTATCAAGTTTGCTCATGTCAATGCTCGTAGCGGGACTCACTGCAGTATTTGTTGAGTTCGTCGCCTACCGTCGCTTGCGCATGAGAGGCACCAACCGTTTAGCGACTCTGATTTCAGCGATCGGAATTTCAATCGTCTTATCAGAGATCATGCGCCTACTTACCGACTCTCGTCCGGTTGGATCTCCTCGAGTACTAGAGAAGACAATTCTCACTGAAGTTTGGGGCGCAAATATTCGCCTCGATACCGTTATTACAATTTTTGCTGCAGCAATTATCTACTTCATCCTTGAGCGCTTCGTAAAGCTCTCTCGTATGGGTAAAGCGATCCGCGCAGTATCTATGAATGAAGACGCTGCAAAGTTGATGGGCGTAAACCTAAACCGCGTTATCACCGCCACTTTCTTGGTCGGTGGACTTGCAACAGGTGCCGCCAGCTTCTTCTACATAACAGTCTTTGAATACACCAAGTTCAACATTGGTTTCACTATGGGCCTCGCCGCCTTTACCGCAGCAGTTATCGGTGGAATCGGAAATATCCGCGGCGCTTTCTACGGCGGCCTCGCGCTTGGACTTCTTGAAGTTTATGCCTCTGCTGTTCTTGGAACACAGTGGAAAGCGGTTACCGTCTTTATCGTTCTAGTTCTAGTCCTTCTCTTTAAGCCGAATGGTTTATTCGGTGAAGCCGTTCAGACAACGAGGGCATAACTCATGAAAATTAGAAACTATTGGAACCTCCGCGATTGGGGCGCAGGCATCTGGGAGCGCTCTGGCCGTCCCGCTCGAGTACTAATCGCAATTACAACAATTTTCCTTGTCGGACTACTGCCATTTGCTGGTGCATCATTTCTAGCAACACCAATCGCAGCTTATGACGCAGTTCTTGTCTATCCAGTTGCAGTCTTCGTTCTTATGGCGCTGGGGCTAAATATTGTTGTTGGTAAGTCCGGAATGCTCGATCTTGGTTACGTTGCCTTCTTCGCAATCGGTGCTTACACGATGGCGATTATGGGAACGACTACAAGTTTAAATACTTGGGAGATCATGCCTTTCGGTATCGCCTTTGCGATGCTTGCTGGCGTCATCCTTGGTCTACCAACACTTCGCTTACGTGGTGATTACCTCGCCATCGTTACCTTGGGCTTTGGTGAGATCGTTCGCCTTGTTCTGCTCAACTCTTCTTGGAGTAAGGGTCCAAATGGAATTGCAAACGTTCCGATGCCACCTGATATCGGACCGCTTAAATTCAAATTAGATGATCAGAAAGTCTTCTTCTGGGTTGTTCTAATTATGATTCTGCTTACGATCTGGATGATCCGCCGCCTATCAGTTCGTCGTCCAGGCCGCGCTTGGGAAGCGATCCGCCAAGATGAAGATGCTGCAGAGTTAATGGGTGTAGCAACTCTTAAGTACAAGATCTGGTCATTTACTCTCGGTGCTGCAATTGGTGGCGCTGCCGGCGTTCTCTACGCTTCAAAGAACCTCTTTATCGCACCTGAAATGTTTACCTTAAACGTTTCAATTCTCATCCTTGCCTGCGTGGTATTTGGTGGAATCGGAAATATCTGGGGCGTAATTATCGGTGCAACAATTCTTGGTTACCTGCCAGATCGCATCCGCTTTATCTCAGATGCTCGCCTCTTAGTCTTCGGCTTAGTTCTTGTTGTTGTTATGAACTTCCGCCCAGATGGCCTACTACCGCGAAAGAAACGCGAAAAAGCAATTGTTAAGAAAGGGGCGAATTAAAGATGGCTAAAGTTCTCTTGAGTCTGGAAAACCTCACCATGAAGTTCGGTGGAGTCACAGCGCTTAATGAAGTAAATCTTGAGGTTCGCGAAGGCGAAATTCTCGCCCTGATCGGCCCTAACGGTGCGGGAAAGACAACAGTCTTTAACGTGATCACCGGCGTCTATCAAGCAACTTCTGGTTCAGTTAATTTCGATGGCCAGAAGATTGGTGGCAAGAAGCGCTATCAGATCACTGGTCTCGGTATCGCACGTACCTTCCAGAACATTCGCTTATTCGGAGATATGACAACGCTTGAAAATGTCATTACCGCAACCGATGTTCATAAGAAGAGCGGTCTAGTTTCTTCTCTCTTTGGAACACCTCGCGCCCGTCGCGAAGAACGCGAGCACCGCGCTAAGGCGCACGAAATTCTCGAATTCATCGGAATCGATGAGTACTCAGATCGCTTAGCTCGTAACTTGCCTTATGGTGTGCAGCGTCGCCTTGAGATCGCTCGCGCTATGGGAACCTCACCTAAGTTGCTTCTCCTTGATGAGCCAGCAGCAGGTTTTAACCCACAAGAAAAGGTTGAACTTGCCGCGACGATTAAGAAAGTTCGCGATGCCGGTTACACAGTTCTCTTGATCGAACACGATATGTCGCTGATCATGGGAATCTCTGATCGCGTCGTTGTCCTTGATTTCGGTACAAAGATCGCCGATGGCTCACCAGCTGATGTACAAAACGACCCTCGCGTTATTGAGGCTTACCTAGGAGTACCTGCAGATGCGTCTTGAAATTAAAGATCTACACGTTCACTACGGCAAGATTGAAGCGATCAAGGGCGTATCAATCGTTGTTAATGAAGGCGAGATTGTTACTCTCATCGGCGCTAACGGTGCCGGCAAGACAACAATGCTTAAGACAATTTCAGGTCTTCGCCCAGTCACAACTGGTCAGATCATTTTTGATGGTCAAGATATCTCTAACGTTCCTGCGCACAAGCGCGTAGATCTCGGTCTATCGCAAGCACCAGAAGGCCGCGGAATTTTCCCAGGTATGACAGTTTTGGAAAACCTAGAAATGGGTAAGTTCCATCGCCATAACCGTAAGAGCGAGATGGCCGAAGATCTAGATAAGGTCTACACGCTCTTTCCTCGTTTGAAAGAACGCGTCTCACAAGCCGGCGGAACTTTATCTGGTGGAGAACAGCAGATGCTTGCAATCGGCCGCGCCCTAATGGCTCGTCCAAAAGTTCTTCTCCTCGATGAGCCTTCAATGGGTCTTGCTCCTCAGATGATTGCAAATATCTTCCGCATCATCACCGAGATCAATAAGACCGGCGTAACAATTCTTCTCGTTGAACAGAATGCACAGCAAGCGCTACAACGCGCACACCGCGCCTACATTCTTGAGACCGGAAATATTGTTAAGGAAGCTAAGGCATCCGATCTACTTAACGATCCTGCAGTACGCGAGGCATACCTCGGTACTGGCGCTCACTAATTTTTTATTAGCGCTCAGCATTTTTAATCGCTGAAGGCGCTACGCTCTTTCAGCCAGGATCATGCAGGTAATACGTGCAGAACAAGTACGTTGACCCTGCTCGTTGGTAATCACAACTTCGTATACACACAAGGTTTTTCCTATTGATACCGCTGTGGCAACGCCGGTCACATATCCTGACATAGCCGATTTGTGATGTGTGGCATTGATATCAACGCCAACAATTCTGCGGTTCGGTCCAGCGTTTAATTGGGTACCAATTGAACCTAGCGATTCAGCCAAAACGACATTTGCGCCACCGTGAAGTAAACCGATTGGTTGAGTATTTCCCTCAACTGGCATACGGCCAACTAGTCGTTCAGGAGAAGCCTCCAGAATCTCAATTCCCATCTTCTTATCGAGGGCGCCGCTTCCACGTTCCCGGATTAGCTCTAAATAATTTGGCGTATTTTCTGGCTGCGTCATAGTTCGAAATAGTAACTTGTTAACGGGTACTTCTCTAGGATGACGCCATGGCCCAGAAGCGTTTATTACTTATCGATGGCCATTCGATGGCATATCGCGCCTTCTTCGCACTTCCCGCCGAGAATTTCACAACCGCGCAAGGTCAACATACAAATGCTATTTATGGCTTTGCGACGATGTTGATTTCACTTTTAAAGGATGAGAAGCCAACCCACGTTGCCGTTGCCTTTGATGTTTCACGTAAGACATTCCGCACCGATATCTTCCCTGATTACAAAGCCAATCGCGCTAAGACTCCGGACGAATTCCGTTCGCAGATGTCTTATCTAAATGATTTGGTTACAGGATTCGGAATAACCCAGTTTGCACTTGAAGGTTACGAAGCTGATGACATCATCGCGACGATTACCAAACAAGCCGAACGAGAAGGTGCTGAAGTACTCATCTGTACGGGTGATCGGGACAGCTTTCAGTTGGTGACAGATAAGACCACTGTTCTCTATCCAAAGCGCGGAGTCTCCGAAATGGTGCGCATGACGCCAGATGCCGTGCAAGAAAAATACGGCATGAGCCCTGACCAATATCCTGATTTTGCCGCGTTACGCGGAGACCCCAGCGATAACTTGCCATCGATTCCAGGCGTTGGTGAAAAGACCGCTGCAAAGTGGATAGTCGAATATGGCTCACTTCAAGATTTAATTGCAAACGTAGATAAAGTCGGCGGCAAGGTAGGTCAATCACTTCGCGACAACATCAACGATGTCATTCGAAATCGCGAACTAACTCAACTCGTGCATGATGCACCGATCGAATACCAAGTAGAAGCACTCGCATGGGCCGGCGTGGTCGAAAGTGATCTCACCAAGTTATTTGAACAACTTGAGTTTCGAACCCTCAAAGATCGATTAAAGCCAATTCTTAATCCCGACTCAGTAGTCAAAGAGGTAAAGGGTCAGAGCAACAACGATGAGTTCACGCTCTTTGCCCCAGTGATCGAAGGCGGAACTCTGTCACCTGAAGAGTTAAGTGAGAAGATATCTCAGCACTCAGGAGATATCGCTCTATCTTTTGAGCTACTTGATGAGAAGTTGCATCGTTATGCAGTTGCCTTTAATCCGAGCGATGTCTATTTAATTCATTCGGCACAGATGGGGGAGTGGGCCCAGGATCCAAAAGTTTCGAAGATTGCACATGATGCCAAGTCGCTGGCTCGTGAAAACCTACTCGATGGAGTTGTTTTCGATACTGCACTCGCTGCATATCTTGTAAATCCAGGTGTGCGAGCACAGGAGTTATCCGATCTATTAGAGCGCTGGGGAGATGGTGCTCAAATTGATACCTCTTCTCCAGAACAATCACTTCTTACAAGCGCCGCCGCCCTCTTTAAATTACGTGGCTCACTTCTAACCGAGATGAAAGATCGCGGTGTACTTGCCCTCTTTACAGATTTAGAACTTCCTATTGCGCGCCTCCTCGCAGTTATGGAGAACCGTGGCATCGCCGTTGATCGCAAAGAGCTTGAAAAGTTAGCGACATTCTTTGAAGGAGAAGTCGCGCGCGAGACAAAGGCAGCTCACCTAGCCGCTGGCCATGAATTTAACGTGGCATCTCCAAAACAGCTACAAGTTGTTCTCTTCGATGAGCTAAACCTGCCAAAGACGAAGAAGATCAAGACTGGATTTACAACCGATGCCGAGGCGCTTAACTGGTTATTTGAAAAGACTAAGCATCCACTCCTTGAATCACTTCTTCGCATTCGAGAAACCAAGAAGTTAGGCACAACTGTCGAAGGTCTTATTGCAGAAATAGGAAGTGATGGAAGAATCCGCACCCACTTTGCGCAAACAGTTGCAGCAACGGGTCGTCTTTCATCTGTCGGACCAAACCTGCAGAACATTCCGGTACGCACCGAAGAAGGACGCAGTATCCGTAACGCATTTATCGCAGGTAAAGGCTTTAGTGGACTCTTAACTGCAGATTACAGCCAGATCGAAATGCGGATCATGGCTCATCTCTCAAATGATGCCGGGCTACTTGCAGCATTTGAAACCGGTGAAGATCTACACGCCACCGTTGCTGGTCTTGTCTTTGGTGTGAAAGCCAATGAAGTTGATTCAGAGATGCGCCGTCAGATCAAAGCGATGTCTTACGGACTTGCCTACGGCTTGAGTTCTTATGGTCTTGCCGCGCAGTTAGATCTCTCACCACCTGCGGCGCAGGATTTAATGGATCGCTACTTCCAACGTTTTGGTGGAATCCGCGATTACTTGAGCAGCGTCGTAGAACAAGCACGTAAAGTTGGATACACCGAAACCGTTATGGGGCGCAGACGCTACCTGCCAGATCTAATGCACGATAACCGCCAGCGCCGCGAGATTGCAGAACGCATGGCGCTAAATGCTCCGATTCAAGGCTCAGCCGCCGACATCATCAAACAGGCGATGCTAAATGTCGAGCGCGCGTTGATTAGCGAGAACCTTAAATCACGTCTCTTGCTGCAGGTTCACGATGAGTTGATCCTTGAAGTTGTAGCGGGTGAAGAAGAAGTTCTAACTAATTTGGTGCGACGTGAGATGGGTTCTGCCTTCCCGCTTCGCGCACCGCTTGATGTAAGCGTCGGTATCGGTAAGAGCTGGAACGAAGCTGCACACTAAGGGGCTAAGTAGTAGTTGGTGAATTATCAGACATAGCTGCGAGATCTTCTTCATCTGTTGGTATGCGATCTGCCGCAGATAAACGTTTCTTTCCTAAATTAAGAATGATAAATCCGGTAACGATAGTGAAGCAGGTTATGGAGAGAGCAAATCGCGGTGAATAAGTCTCTGCGATCCAACCACCAGCAGCAGCACCAATTGACATCAGAGTTCCTTCAACAGTCCAGATCCAACCCATCATTCCAACTGCCGAACCCTTAGGGCGCACCGCCTCCATAACTTCCCAGTAAAAGACTTGGATCGTTCCGCCTACCAAACCTAGGAATGAAGCGGCAATAACCATCGACCAGCCTGGATAAGTAAAGACGATCGGTATTGAGATGAAGATCCAAATCAAGTAGGTAATTCGCATCGCCTTAAGTGCAGATACTTTCTTTGAGACAAGACCGCCAAGAAGTCCACCAAAGATATTTGCGATTCCCATCGCCGCTAAAATCCAAGCAGTTCTGTGGGGCACTTCTTCTAAAGTTGCGAAAGCTGGAACGGCTACATCGAAAACGCCCCAACCGAAACCAATAAAACACCCCTCGATCATCAGCAATTGAATTGCCTTGTGGCGCCAGAGGGAGATGTGATTCTCTTCTTTCTTCTCTGGGATCCAATTACGAGAAACTTTGGTAATCGCTAAACCGCCGCCTCCTATCAACATAAAGATGGAAGCCACCACAAGCGGGCTTCCTGGACGTGATGAGAGAGCCAATGAAGTGGCAATAACCGGACCTAGAACACCTGCAGAACTCATTACCGATGTATCTACGGCATAAGCGGTGCGCAAGAAATCTTTTGGAACGACATCGCGCCACAACGGACGTACTGAGAGATTAATTGGAGGCGCGGTAATTCCCATAATGAAGGCGGCCAACAAAATACCATTTCGATTTTCCATAGTATTTAAAATCAACATCATTCCGGCGTAACCTGGAACAAAAATACGCAGTGGCCATTTCTGTCCATATTTATCCATCAACATGCCACGTAATCCAGCAGTTGCGGCGCCCGCGACAGAGTTAATTCCAATAGCAAATCCCGCAGCAGCAATCGAGCCGGTTGCATCTTCAGTCTTAAAGAAAATGGCGAGTGCAACCATGCCGTAGGCGACACGGGCCGGGAATGCTGAGAGAACTAAGACCCATACATTGGGAATGGCAAAGAGTTCTCTGTAGCGTTTCATTGGTTGCTAGTTTACGCCTGACTATTAGGCGGATTTGCTCTAATTACTGCTAAAACCGTACGCTTACGCCCGTTCACCAGAAGAGTTCTGGAGTCCTATTACTTTCTATCCCTACGGAGCAACTTGAGCACATCATCACCAGTCGTAGCAGTTAACGACATCGGATCGGCAGCAGATTTTCTTGCAGCAATCGAAGGCACAATCAGAAATTTCAATGACGGCGATTTGGTCGTCGGAACAGTAGTCCAAGTAGATCGCGAAGAAGTTCTTCTTGATATTGGTTACAAAACAGAAGGCGTAATTCCTTCACGCGAACTCTCAATCCGCCACGATGCAGATCCAAATGACATTGTTAAGGTCGGCGACCGCATTGAAGCGCTCGTTCTCCAAAAGGAAGATAAAGAAGGCCGCACAATTCTCTCTAAGAAGCGCGCACAGTACGAGCGCGCCTGGGGCGAAATCGAAGGCAAGAAAGAGCGCGACGAAGTTGTCGTCGGAACAGTTATTGAAGTTGTTAAGGGTGGCTTGATCGTTGATATCGGTCTTCGCGGCTTCTTGCCAGCCTCACTCGTTGAAATGCGTCGTGTACGCGATCTAACTCCTTACATCGGTAAGGAAGTTGAGGCTCGCATCATCGAACTCGACAAGAACCGCAATAACGTTGTTCTTTCACGTCGCGCATTCCTAGAGCAGACCCAATCAGAGTCACGCACTACATTCTTGAACCAGCTACAAAAGGGTCAAGTTCGTACCGGCGTTATCTCATCGATCGTTAACTTCGGTGCATTCGTTGACCTTGGTGGCGTAGACGGTCTAGTTCACGTTTCAGAGCTTTCATGGAAGCACATCGATCACCCAGGTGAAGTTGTTGAAGTTGGCGATGAAGTAACCGTAGAAGTTCTCGAAGTTGATTTCGAGCGCGAGCGTGTTTCACTTTCTCTTAAGGCAACACAAGAAGATCCATGGCAAGCATTTGCGCGTACCCACACAATCAATCAGGTTGTTCCGGGCGTCGTGACAAAGCTTGTTCCATTCGGTGCATTCATTCGTGTTCATGAAGGCATTGAAGGACTTGTTCACATCTCAGAGTTGGCAGAACGCCACGTTGAGATCCCAGAGCAGGTTGTCGCTGTAGATGACGAACTATTTGTAAAGATCATCGATATCGATCTTGAGCGTCGTCGTATCTCACTATCTCTTAAGCAGGCTAATGAAGGTCATGAAGTTGAGATCGAAGCATTCGATCCAACCCAATACGGCATGGCAGCTCGCTATGACGCAGCAGGTAACTTCATCTACCCAGAAGGTTTCGACCCTGATACTCAGGAGTGGAAGCCTGGACATGACTCACAACGCGAAGAGTGGGAACGTCAATATCAGGAAGCACAAACTCGCTTCCTTGCTCACAAGAAGCAGAAGGCAGAAGCAAAGGCAGCAGATGCTGCAGCTCCTGTTGCTGAAGAAGCAGCTGCTGAATAATTAGCAGGTAATGAGGAAGGGCTCACCTTCGGGTGGGCCCTTATCTCTTTTATAAAACTTCTATAAAAGTAGTTGCGGAAGGTAGAGTCTGAACCATGTTGGTTGTCGCACTTACTGGTGGAATAGGCGCAGGTAAATCTCTCGTTGCGCAGCACTTCTCAGAACTTGGCGCACGCGTTGTAGATGCAGATCAACTATCTCGTATAGCAATCGAACGTGGGTCTGAAGGTTTCGATGAAGTCATCACTCGATTTGGCGAAAGTATCCTGCGCAACGGCGACATAGACCGCAAAGCGCTAGGTGAAATAATCTTTAAAGATAAGAGCGCTAAGGCTGATCTGGAAGCGATTATCCATCCACGAGTTCGCGAACTTTTCTTTGAAGTTGTCAGCGATCTCGCGGCAGATGAAATCCTGATTTATGAGATCCCGTTGCTAGTTGAAACCGGCGCGGCTAGTAATTTTGATCAGATCATTACCGTCGAAGCAGATCTCGAGATTCGTAAATCCAGACTCTTAAAGCGCGGCATGTTCTCTTCCGAAATTGAATCTCGCTTAGCTGCACAGGCTTCACCATCTGAGCGTGAGGCAGTCGCTACCCACATAATCGAAAATAGCGGCGATGAAGATCAACTGCTGCGCAAGGTGGAAAACCTCTGGGAGGAACTCCAGCGCCTTTCAAAGTAGGCTAGGAAAATGCGCCCGATCTCTGATCTCCAAAGAAAGGTTCACCCTTTCCAGGTAATTAGCGACTACGTTCCTGCAGGAGATCAACCTCAGGCAATCGAAGAGATCGTCACCCGAATAAACGCGGGTGAAAAAGATGTAGTGCTACTAGGTGCAACAGGTACTGGAAAATCGGCAACGACCGCTTGGTTAATTGAGCGCCTACAACGCCCGACCCTGGTTCTCGCTCCTAATAAGACTCTCGCCGCGCAGTTGGCAAATGAATTCAAAGAGCTACTACCCAATAACGCAGTTGAATATTTCGTTTCTTACTACGACTATTACCAACCTGAAGCCTATGTTCCGCAGACCGATACCTTTATCGAGAAAGACTCCAGCGTTAACGATGAGGTCGAACGTCTGCGACATTCGGCCACGAACTCGCTCCTAACTCGTCGCGATGTCATTGTTGTCGCAACTGTCTCTTGTATCTATGGCCTTGGAACGCCGCAGGAGTACATCGACCGCATGATTCGCCTGAAGGTTGGCGATGAGATTGAGCGCAATCAACTGCTACGCAGATTCGTAGATGTGCAGTACTCACGTAACGATATGGCCTTTGAACGCGGCACCTTCCGCGTCCGCGGCGACACCATTGAAATCATTCCGATGTACGAAGAACTAGCCATCCGCATAGAGATGTTCGGCGATGAGATTGAAAAGATCATGACCTTGCATCCACTTACCGGCGAGATCATTCGCGATGAGACTGAGATCTATATCTTCCCAGCCACTCACTACGCCGCAGGCCCAGAAACGATGAAACGTGCGATGGGTGAGATCGAAGATGAACTTCAGATTCAACTTAATCTCTTTGAAAAGCAAGGAAAACTGCTTGAAGCACAGCGCCTTCGCATGCGCACAACTTTTGATCTCGAGATGATGCAGCAACTTGGGTTCTGTTCCGGTATCGAAAACTATTCCCGCCACCTAGATGGTCGCGATCCAGGATCTGCACCGAACTGTCTACTTGATTACTTCCCAGAAGATTTCTTAGTTGTTATCGATGAAAGCCACGTAACAGTGCCGCAGATTGGCGCAATGTACGAAGGCGATGCATCTCGTAAACGCACTCTTGTAGAACACGGCTTCCGACTTCCCAGCGCTCTCGATAACCGACCACTTCGTTGGCCAGAATTTCAAGAACGCGTTGGTCAGACTCTTTATCTCTCTGCAACTCCCGGAAAGTACGAAATGGAGAAGGTCGGGAGAGATGTTGTAGAGCAGGTAATTCGCCCAACTGGCTTGGTTGATCCGGGGATCATTATCAAACCAATTAAAGGTCAGATCGATGATCTCCTCAATGAAATCAATATCCGCGCGGCAAAGAATGAACGCGTACTTGTTACAACTCTGACTAAGAAGATGTCTGAGGATTTAACAGATTATCTGCAGGAACGTGGAGTCCGAGTTCGTTATCTGCACTCGGAAGTAGATACCTTGCGCCGTGTAGAACTTTTACGTGAACTTCGCTCTGGTGAATACGATGTTTTGATCGGAATCAACTTGCTCCGTGAAGGCCTTGATCTACCTGAAGTATCACTGGTTGCAATCTTGGATGCCGATAAAGAAGGCTTCTTGCGTTCGGCGACATCTCTAATTCAGACCATTGGTCGCGCGGCACGTAACGTGTCAGGTGAAGTTCATATGTATGCCGATAACATTACAAAGTCGATGGCGCAGGCAATTGATGAAACAAATCGTCGTCGCGCCAAGCAAGTGGCCTATAACCTCGAACGCGGAGTCGATCCACAGCCGCTACGTAAGAAGATCGCTGATATCACCGACACTATCGCCCGCGAGAGCGATGACACCGATGAACTTATGGCGGCTCGGAAATCATCCGGTAAATCAAAAGGTTCATCTTCTGTTCTTGATATCGGATTTAACGCCCGCAGCGTTATCTCGCTACCGCGCCAAGAATTACTTGCCTTGATAGGCTCGCTCACCGAACAGATGCGCAGCTCAGCTGCTGATCTACAGTTCGAACTCGCAGCTCGCCTGCGTGATGAGATCAGAGAGCTCAAGAAGGAGCTCCGCGGAATGGATGAGGCGGGAATTTAAGTGAGCATCGATAAGTTAATTGTGCGCGGTGCCCGCGAGCACAACTTAAAGAATGTCTCTATCGAACTACCGCGTGAATCCTTAATCGTCTTCACCGGTCTTTCCGGTTCTGGAAAATCAAGCCTGGCCTTCGACACGATATTCGCTGAAGGCCAGCGTCGTTACGTCGAATCTCTATCAGCGTATGCGCGACAGTTCTTGGGTCAGATGGATAAGCCAGATGTTGATTTCATCGAAGGTTTATCACCTGCCGTTTCGATTGATCAGAAATCCACCAACCGAAATCCTCGTTCGACAGTTGGAACAATCACTGAGGTTTATGACTATCTGCGTCTGCTCTTTGCGCGCGCCGGACGACCACACTGTCCTAAGTGCAGCAAAGCAGTTTCGCGCCAGAGTCCACAGCAGATTGTTGATCAAATTCTCACCATGCCCGCCACAACCAAATTTCAGGTTTTGGCGCCGGTTATTCGTGAACGTAAAGGTGAATTTGTTGACCTCTTTGCCGAACTTGTCACTCAGGGTTATTCACGTGCACGCGTCGATGGCGAAACCATCTCACTCTCTGAACCACCAAAGTTAAAGAAACAAGAGAAGCACACCATTGAAGTTGTCGTAGATCGCTTGACCGCAAAGGCAGAATCAAAATCACGCCTTACCGATTCAATCGAAACTGCGTTGCGGCTAGCCTCCGGAATAGTGTTGCTTGATTTTGTAGATGCTAAAGGCGCTGAGAAAGAGCGCACCTTTAGCGAACACCTAGCCTGTCACGATTGCAACCTCTCCTTTGAAGAGCTCGAACCGCGTTCATTCTCATTTAACTCACCGTTTGGTGCATGTGCTGAGTGCTCTGGAATCGGCACAAAGCTTGAAGTAGATGAAGAGTTAGTTATCCCTGATGACAATCTCTCAATTAATGACGGCGCTATCGCCCCTTGGTCTAGCGGTCACACATCCGAATACTTTCTACGTTTGCTGGAAGCGCTTTCAGATGAAGTTAAATTCTCGCTTGATAACCCTTGGAAAAAGTTATCCGTTAAGGCCAAAGAAGCGATCCTCAATGGTTTTGAATATGAAGTTCATGTCAAGTACAAGAATCGCTATGGTCGAGTCCGCAATTACTCATCTGGCTTTGAAGGTGTAATTCCCTTTATTCACCGCAAACACGATGAAACCGATAGCGATTATTCTCGTGAAAAGTACGAGTCTTATATGAGACAAATCCCGTGCAATGTTTGTAAAGGGGCGCGTTTAAAGCCAGAGGTTTTATCTGTGACAGTGGGGGATAAGAACATCTCTGAAATCTGCGAACTCTCAATAGCTGATTGCGCAGCTTTCTTAAAGAGTATTTCGCTCAACGCTCGCGAAGCGCAGATCGCAGAGCGTGTTATGAAGGAAGTCCATGCACGTTTGGGGTTCTTACTCGATGTTGGACTTGATTACCTATCTCTGGCACGACCTGCTGCAACACTTTCTGGAGGCGAAGCGCAACGTATTCGTCTGGCAACTCAGATCGGATCTGGCCTAGTTGGCGTGCTTTATGTTTTAGATGAACCCAGTATCGGATTACACCAACGCGATAACCGTCGCCTAATCGAAACTCTCACACGTCTGCGCGATCTCGGAAATACCCTGATCGTTGTAGAGCATGATGAAGAGACTATTCGCACCGCAGACTGGATCGTAGATATTGGTCCTGGCGCGGGTGAACATGGCGGAAAAGTTGTCGTCTCCGGTTCTTATGAAGAGCTAATTGCATCTAAAGAATCAATCACCGGCGCTTACTTATCGGGGCGTAAGTCGATTGCTATTCCAAGCAAACGTCGACCAATAGATCCAAAGCGTAAATTAGTTATCAAGGGCGCCAAGGAGAATAACCTCAAAGATGTTGAAGTAGAGATCCCGCTTGGTCTCTTTGTCTCTGTTACAGGAGTAAGTGGTTCAGGTAAATCAACTCTAGTAAATGACATTCTCTACACAACCCTTGCCAACAAGTTAAACGGAGCGCGCTTGGTTCCAGGTCGCCACCGCACTGTCACCGGCGTGGATCAATTGGATAAAGTCGTACACGTCGATCAATCACCGATCGGTCGCACGCCACGTTCTAACCCTGCAACCTATACCGGTGTCTTTGACAAGGTGCGCGCCCTCTTTGCAGAAACGACTGAAGCCAAGGTGCGTGGTTACCAACAGGGTCGCTTCTCATTTAACGTAAAAGGCGGGCGCTGCGAGAACTGTTCGGGCGATGGCACCATCACCATCGAAATGAACTTCTTGCCAGATGTTTATGTGCCATGCGAGGTCTGTCATGGCGCCCGTTATAACCGCGAAACTTTGGAAGTTCATTACAAGGGCAAGACGATCGCTGAAGTTCTCGATATGCCAATTGAAATCGCGCACACTTTCTTTGAATCAGTTCCAACTATCGCTCGCTATTTGAAGACGCTCTGTGACGTTGGCCTTGGTTATGTTCGCTTAGGCCAGTCGGCGCCAACTCTTTCAGGTGGCGAAGCGCAACGCGTAAAGTTGGCTACCGAGCTGCAACGACGCTCTACCGGTCGGACAATTTATGTCTTAGATGAACCAACAACTGGTCTGCACTTCGAAGATGTCAGTAAGTTACTTGGGGTGCTTAGTCGTTTGGTTGATTCCGGAAATACAGTCGTTGTAATTGAACATAATCTTGATGTGATCAAGTGTTCTGACTGGGTTATCGATATGGGGCCGGAAGGTGGTTTCCGGGGTGGCATGGTTGTCGCTGAAGGAACACCTGAAGATGTTGCGAAAGTTAAAGCGAGTTACACAGGTAACTTCCTAGCCGAAATGCTTGCTACCAACCGCGCTCCTGCTAAGAAAAAGACTGCCGTTAAGTAAATGGCTGATCCAGCTAGTTATCGCCCCAAGGAGATTCCAGAGGATCCCGGGGTTTATCGCTTCTATAACGGAAAAGATAAAGTCATCTATGTTGGCAAGGCAAAGAATTTAAAGAATCGGTTAACGACTTACTTTGGTTCAAATCTTGCGCGCAAGACACACCGCATGGTTAACGAAGCGGTCCGTGTTGACTGGACGATCGTTGCTACCGAACTCGAAGCGCTGGCTCTGGAATTTTCATGGATCAAGCAATATCAACCAACTTATAACGTGCAGTTCAAAGATGATAAGTCTTACCCATACCTTGCAATTTCCATGCAAGATGAATTCCCCCGAATCTTTATTACTCGCAAGGAGAAACGCCCCGGCCTTAAATACTTCGGCCCCTACACGAATGCCTGGGCACTCCGAAATACCTATGAAGTACTCCTCAAAGTCTTTCCAGTTCGATCTTGCTCTGAAGGAAACTTCGCGCGGGCTAAGCGGAGCAAGCGCCAGTGCTTGCTAGGGGATATCGGTAAATGCGCCGCACCTTGCGTCGGCTGGGTAACGCCTGAAGAACATCGCGAGATCGCAGTAAAGCTTGATGCCTTTATGGAGAAAGGCATGGAAGATATCTTGCCTAAGTTGCGCAGTGAGATGGATCTAGCATCTGAACGCGAAGAGTTTGAACGCGCAGCGCGTATTCGTGATCAGATCGAATCCTTCGAAAAAGCACAACGTTCCACCCAGGGAAATCTCTCAGATGATCTAGATGGAGATTTCATTTCAATACATGAAGAAGGACTTCATGCTGCGGGTTCGATATTCATGGTTCGCCGAGGATCAATTAAAGGCTCGCGCTCGTGGATTGTCGATCAAGAACGAGCACTTGAGGGTGATGATCAAGTCGCTTCACTCTTCTTCTCTATTTACAGCCAGAGCGCACCAACGGATATCCCAAGCGAGATTTATCTAAATCGTGAGCCGATTGACCAAGAAGCGTTAGAAGACTGGCTTACAAATCTTCGCGGAGCAAAAGTTTCAATAAAAGTTCCACAACGTGGCGAGAAAGTGGAGCTACTGCAGACCGTTGAGCGAAATGCCCACTATGCCTTGATCCAATTCTTAAGTAAGCGTGCAACCGATGCCGCCGTTAGCGGCAAGGCGCTGCTAGAAATCGAAGAGCAGTTAGAGCTAAAGCGCACACCGCTTCGTATCGAGTGTTATGACATCTCAAATATCTCTGGCACATCAGTCGTGGCATCTATGGTCGTCTTTGAAGACGGTATGGCTAAGAAGAGCGAATACCGCCGCTTCATAATCGATACTAAGGAAGCAACCGATGACACTCGGGCCATGCACCAGGTCATTACTCGCCGCATGAAGCGTTTACTAAATGACCGAGCTGTAGATGAAAGTGATGTCGCCGCTATTGGCGGCAAGTTGAGTAAGTTCTCATACCCACCGCAGTTAATCGTTGTAGATGGTGGAGCGCCACAAGTTGCTGCTGCCCAACGCGCACTTGATGAACTTGGCGTAACTGATGTTGCTTTATGTGGGTTGGCTAAGCGCTTAGAAGAAGTCTGGCGTCCCGGTGAAAGCGATCCGCTTATTCTTCCACGCACCAGTGAAGGTATGTATTTGCTGCAAAGAATTCGCGATGAAGCCCACCGCTTTGCTATTACCTTCCACCGTTCGCGTAGATCAAAGGTGATGCTCGAATCTATTTTGGATGAAATTCCGCAGATGGGACAGGCTCGTCGCGCCTCCCTGCTTGAACAATTTGGATCAGTCGCCGCACTGCGTAAAGCAACGCTGGCAGAAATCGCAATGACACCAGGTATCGGAGAAAAGATCGCTGAGATCATCTTTGAGTATCTCCAGAAATCAGCGCACGGCTCGGTTGCGGAGATTGTTAATACTCAAACCGGCGAGATTACAACCGCTACGAAGTAGCCAAAGAGAGCGCCGCAAGGGAGAATAAAGCCATGTCAACGAAGGAACTCCTTGTTGTAACGGGAATGTCAGGTGCGGGTCGCTCAACCGTTGCCCACGCGCTAGAAGATCTCGGTTGGTATGTCGTTGATAACTTGCCACCTTCTTTGTTGCCTGAATTAGCGGTTCAAACTAAGAGTTCAGATATCGCATCCCTGGCAGTTGTCGTGGATGTGCGCGGTGGTAAGTTCTTTGACGCGCTAAGCAACTCACTTCAAACTCTAAAAGACTCTGGTATTTCATACCGTTTGCTCTTTCTAGATGCCACTGATCAATCATTGGTCCAACGCTTTGAATCGACTCGTAGGCCGCACCCGCTGCAAGCTAAAGACCGTATCGTCGATGGCATCGCACGTGAACGTAGCAAGTTAGAGGAACTGCGCTCTGGCGCGGATGTGGTTATCGATACCTCAAATCTAAATGTGCACCAGCTAGAAAAACGGATCGGTGAAATCTTCTCAGCGGGAATGTTAGATGCCATACGCATCAATGTTCTCTCCTTTGGCTACAAGTATGGAATTCCTGTCGACTCAGATTTAGTTTTAGATTGCCGCTTTATCCCAAATCCCCATTGGATCCCGGAGCTGCGCCCTCTCACCGGTCTGACCAAAGAAGTTTCAAATAAAGTTTTGACCAGCGAGGGCGTATCGGAATTTGTAAAGAGTTATGTTGGAGTTATTCGCCAGATGATGCCGGGTTACCTTCGCGAAGGTAAGAAGTACGTGACCATCGCAATTGGTTGTACCGGTGGAAAACATCGCAGCGTGGCGATCTCTGAGGAAATTGCTAAACAGCTTTCTTCGGAAGAATCACTGATTGAAATTTCTGCACACGCGACACATCGTGATGTAGGTCGTGAATGAGTGGCAGTAAACCGCGAGTAGTTGCACTTGGGGGAGGCCATGGTCTGGCGGCAACTCTTTCCGCACTTCGCCAAATAACTACGGATTTAACTGCGATTGTCACAGTGGCTGATAACGGTGGCTCAAGTGGTCGCCTGCGCGAAGAGTTTTCAATTTATCCTCCCGGTGATTTAAGAATGGCGCTAGCGGCGCTCTGCGCAGATGATGAATGGGGCCGTAGTTGGGCTGAGATCATGCAATATAGATTTGAAAGTGATGGCGTACTTGATGGCCACGCCGTTGGAAATTTACTGCTTGCAGCGCTTTGGAATAAGGGTGAGGATCCAGTTGCAGGGCTAGATCGGGTTGGATCGTTGTTAAAAGTTATTGGTCGAGTATTACCGATGTCTGTCGAACCCCTTGATATTGAAGCAACTTTCACTAACTCAACAGGTCGCTTTATTGTTAAGGGGCAAGTACAAGTGGCTACTGCAAAAGGTCGCCTAGAAAGTCTGCGCCTGCTCCCTGAAAATCCAACCGCCCGACCTGAATCTCTTGCTGCAATTGATGCAGCAGATTGGATTGTTATGGGCCCAGGATCTTGGTTCTCCAGCGTTCTGCCACATCTGATGGTTCCCCAACAACGCGATGCGTTAGTTGCAGCAAAGGCAAAGAAGATTCTCATCCTTAATTTGGATTCAGCAACTGAAAATGGACCAGTCATAAATTCGGGGGAGTACGCCGGATATACCGCTACAGAACATATAGAGATATTGCACACCTATGCTCCCGATCTGCGCTTTGATTTAATCGTGGCAGATCAAAGCGTTGTCGCCGGATCCGATCAGCTACAGCGCCATCTTTCAAGTACAGGTGGAGAGTTATTGATCGCCGACCTACGTGACCAACGTTCCTTGGTCCATCACGATCCAAAGAAATTAACTTCACTTTTCGTACACATAGCAGGCTAAACCCTGCTTGGATATGCCCATGGCAATGACCGCAGCAGTTAAAGACGAGCTAAGCCGTCTTTCAGTAACCAAACCTTGCTGCCGCAAAGCCGAAGTATCTTCTCTTCTGCGCTTTGCTGGTGGCCTTCATATTGCAGCAGGCAAAGTTGTAATCGAAGTCGAACTCGATACTTCACAGAGCGCACGTCGCCTTAAGAAAGATATTGCAGATATCTACGGCCACGATAGCGATCTCGCAGTTCTCTCATCCAGTGGGTTGCGTAAAGGTTCTCGTTATGTGGTGCGCGTTATTGAAGCCGGCGACGCTCTTGCCCGCCAAACAGGTTTAATCGATAGCAACGGTCGCCCAGTTCGTGGTCTGCCACCACAAGTTGTCGCTGCCAATATCTGCGATGCCGAGGCTGCTTGGCGGGGTGCTTTTATTGCACATGGTTCACTAACCGAACCGGGTCGTTCATCTTCACTTGAAATTACTTGTCCAGGTCCAGAAGCAGCGTTGGCGCTCGTTGGAGCAGCTCGTCGTTTAGGAATTACCGCAAAGGCGCGCGAAGTTCGCGGCGTTGATCGCGTTGTTATTCGCGATGGCGATGCCATTGGAGTTCTTCTTACTCGCCTTGGCGCACATGAAAGTGTTCTTGCCTGGGAAGAACGTCGCATGCGCCGCGAAGTTCGCGCCACTGCAAATCGTTTAGCAAACTTTGATGATGCCAATCTGCGTCGCTCAGCACGCGCTGCAGTTGCAGCAGCTGCTCGCGTACAACGAGCTATGGAAATTCTCGGCCCACAAATCCCTGATCATCTAAAAGAGGCCGGCGAACTTCGCATCAGCCACGGACAGGCAAGTCTTGAAGAACTCGGTTCATTGGCTTCTCCACCAATGACCAAGGATGCGATCGCAGGACGTATCCGACGACTCCTGGCAATGGCTGATAAACGCGCCTCTGAACTCGGAATTCCAGATACTGAAGCGGGCTTATCGCCTGACTTGCTCAACTAGTCCTACGCAGAAGTAACTCCACGCGGCTGGTAAGGTTAGCCACGACCCCAATGTTGTGGCAGTTTTATTGCCGTACACCCAATTGGCGTAACTTTTAATGAGTACCCAGCGGGTCCTGACACTTTCTAGAGCGAGGTTTTCACGTGATTAATGTTGGAATTAATGGATTTGGACGTATCGGTCGTAACTTCTTCCGCGCAGCGCTAACCAACCCAAATATCAATATCGTAGGTATCAACGACCTAACCGATAACGCTACTTTGGCCCACCTCCTCAAGTACGACTCAATCTTGGGTCGCCTAGGACTTGAAGTAACCCACACAGAAGACACGATCACTGTTGGTGGCAAGACAATCAAAGTTTTCGCAGATCGCGATCCAGCAAATCTTCCATGGGCATCAGTTAAGGCAGATATCGTCATCGAATCTACCGGCCACTTCACAAAGGCAGCCGACGCCAAGAAGCACATCACTGCAGGCGCCAAGAAGGTAATCATCTCTGCACCAGCGACAGATGAAGACATCACAATCGTTATGGGCGTAAACCACGACAAGTACGACCCAGCAAACCACAACGTTATTTCAAATGCTTCATGTACAACTAACTGCCTTGCTCCAATGGCCAAGGTTTTGCAGGATAACTGGGGCATCGTTAAAGGCTTGATGACAACAATTCACGCCTACACAAACGATCAGGTAATCCTTGATTTCCCACATAAAGATCTTCGCCGCTCACGTGCAGCAGCGACAAATATGATCCCAACCTCAACGGGGGCAGCAAAGGCGATCTCTTTGGTCATGCCAGAGCTAAAGGGCAAGCTTGATGGTTACGCAATGCGCGTTCCAGTCCCAACAGGTTCAGCAACAGATCTAACAGTTGAACTTGCTAAGGAAGCAACTGCGGCAGAGATCAACGCTGCAATGAAGGCTGCTTCAAATGGGGCACTTAAGGGTTTCCTTACCTACACCGAAGATCCGATCGTCTCTTCAGATATCGTCACCGATCCTTCATCTTGTATCTTCGATTCTGGCCTAACCAAGGTAATCGGAAACCAAGTTAAAGTCGTCGGTTGGTATGACAACGAATGGGGTTACTCAAACCGCCTAGTTGATCTTGTCGGCCTCGTCGGCAAATCTCTCTAACCATTACCTGTAATTAATGTCGCTTCAAAACTTTGATGTAGCCGGCAAGCGAGTATTCCTTCGCTGCGATCTCAATGTTCCGTTGAAAAACGGCGAGATCACAGATGATGGACGCATCCGCGCCTCGCTGCCGACTATCAAAACTCTCATCGCAAACGGTGCCAGCATCGTTATCGCAGCGCACCTCGGTCGCCCGAAAGGTGAGGCCAAACCAGAACTTTCACTAGCACCTGTTGCAAAGCGTTTATCTGAATTACTTGGCGCACCAGTGCAATTTGCTGGAGCTGTCACTGGAAGCGATGTAACTTCTAAGGCAGCAGCGCTCAAGGCAGGCGAGATCTTGTTGCTGGAAAATATTCGCTTCTCCGCTGCTGAAACTTCTAAGGATGAGACTGAGCGCCAAGTTCTTGCCAAAGAGTTAGCAGCACTTGCTGATGCATACGTTGGCGATGGTTTCGGTGCAGTCCACCGCAAACATGCATCTGTTTTCGATCTTCCTAAGTTGTTGCCACACGTTGCTGGCACGCTTGTGGCCGCAGAAGTTGAAGTGTTAAAGAAGTTAACCCAAAACCCAGAACGCCCTTACGGTGTAGTACTTGGGGGAGCAAAGGTTTCAGACAAGATCGGTGTTATCTCTAACTTGCTCGGCAAGGTAGATGTCATGGCGATCGGTGGCGGAATGGTCTTTACCTTCCTCGCTGCACAAGGAAGAGAGATCGGCACATCTCTAGTTGAAACCGATCTGATCGAAACTGTTAAGGGTTTGATCAAGCAGGCTGCAGATTCTGGTGTGAAGTTGGTACTTCCAACAGATATCTTGGTAGCACCAGCCTTTGCATTTGATGCACCTGCAACTTTGGTTAGCGCCGATGCAATTCCCGCAGATCAGATGGGTCTAGATATTGGTCCAGATTCAGCGGCAGCCTTTGCGACAGCGATTCGTTCTTGTAAAACTCTTTTCTGGAACGGGCCGATGGGCGTATTCGAATTTCCAGCATTTGCTAGCGGTACTAAGGTTGTGGCACAGGCGCTTACTGAGGTTTCTGGCATCTCCGTAGTCGGTGGTGGAGACTCTGCCGCTGCGGTACGCGCACTTGGTTTCGCAGATTCAGCCTTCGGATATATTTCTACCGGCGGTGGCGCATCGCTTGAATACCTAGAAGGCAAAGAACTTCCAGGTTTAACTGCTCTAGGTCTATAAGTAATTGGTCTGTAATTTTTCATCACAATCTAAGTTAGAAGGAGTAAAAAATGCGTAAGCCACTTATGGCAGGTAACTGGAAGATGAACCTCAATCACCTTGAGGCGATCGCGGTTGCACAGAAGCTTGTCTACTCACTCTCTGATAAGGATTATGACGCAGTTGATATCGCGATCATCCCCCCATTTACCGATATTCGTTCGATTCAAACAATGGTTGATGGTGACCGACTTCGCTTGCTATACGGTGCGCAAGATGTATCACCAGAAAGCAGTGGAGCATTTACTGGAGATATTTCTGGTTCAATGCTGGCAAAGCTCGGCTGCACCTTTGCCGTCATCGGCCACTCAGAGCGCCGCGCAATCCATCACGAAGATGATGCGCTTATCAACCGCAAGATCAAAGCGGCGCTAGCAAACGAGCTAACTCCTATCTTCTGCGTAGGTGAAGAACTTTCTATCCGCGAATCTGGTGCACATGTATCTCATGTAATCCGACAAGTTCGCGCAGGGCTTGAAGGATTTACCAAGCCAGAACTTAAGAAAATTGTTATCGCCTACGAACCAGTTTGGGCGATCGGTACCGGAAAGACGGCAACTCCTGAAGATGCGCAAGAAGTATGCGCTGCGATCCGGGAAGAGATCCAAAGCATCGGTTCCCCTGAGATCGCTGCAAATATGCGCATTCTCTACGGCGGATCAGTTAAATCATCTAACGTTGTCGAAATCATGAAGCAGGTCGATGTTGATGGCGCCCTAATCGGGGGAGCGAGCCTAGATCCTGAGGAATTGGCCAAGATCGCCAAGTTCTACTCGGTGGAAGGCGCCTAATCTCGCACTTCGATCTAGTATCCTTAGGCTCTATCTCCATCCACAAATTGAGGAGTTTTACACCGTGGCTCTAGCTCTATCTATCTTGCTTGTTATTACAAGCATCTTGATGATCCTGCTCGTTCTCCTTCACAAAGGAAAAGGTTCAGGCCTCTCCGATCTATTTGGCGGCGGAATGTCATCAAACTACGGCGGTTCATCTGTTGTAGAACGTAACCTCGATCGCATCACAATCGTTGTTGGCGGTATCTGGTTCGGCGGCGTTGTCGCACTCAGTCTTGTTTTGAAGGGTTAATTCCATGGCAAGTGCAATTCGCGGAAGCCGTGTCGGCGCTGGCCCAATGGGCGAAGCTGAACGCGGAGATCAGATTGAACGCGCCACAGTTTCATACTGGTGTGGCAATGGACATGAAGTTCGCCCATCATTTGCAGTTGAAGAGACTGTAGTAATTCCAGCCGAATGGGATTGCCCTAAGTGCGGTCTTCCTGCAGGTCGCGATCGCAACAATCCACCAAAGGCAGTTGTAAATATTCCTTACAAGACCCACTTAGCTTATGTAAAAGAGCGTCGCACAGATACTGAAGGCGCAAAGATTCTTGAAGAAGCGCTTCGTAAACTCCGTGGAGATGACGATTAATTAAAAGTAGTAAAAGTTTTTAGAGAGCTTTAGCGGCTCTCAAGATCTGGTCGATACCCGCGCTACGTTCTGTACAATGCAGACGAAGCAGCGGGTATTTTCTTGTCGCTAAAGCGCGGTTATCACCGAGGGCCTGCGCCATTAGCAAAGTACGGAAATCAAAGGCGCGACCTGGAACTGGATAGTTATTCACTGTCTCACCAGTTATCTGTAAGAACGATCCGTTCTGTTGTCCACCCTTATGGAATTGCCCGGTGGAGTGCAAGAATCGTGGACCCCACCCAAAGCTAACTGGACGTCCAGATTTCTGAGATAGAACCGCGCGAAGTTCAGTGAGTTTGCTATTTCCTGCGCGATCCAAATAAGCAGTGATTGCGATGTAACCGTCAGCGTCGGTATTTGCGATGAGATTCTTTAAAGCTGCAACTAAGGTATTTCCATCGCCAAAGATCTCAACGTCATCTTCGCTGTTGGTGGTGGTAATCACGGGAAGTGAGTTATTCCATTCCGCAAGTACCGCAGAAGTTGCTTCCTTCGCCTCAGTCACATTGGGTTGATTGAAGGGATCAATTTCAAGCGCTGCACCAAGCAGAGCAGTTACCCATTCCCAGAATAAGAAATGCTCACCAAGTTCTGCTTCAACTGTTAGATCTGCACCAGGTGCAAAGGCAACAGCGAAGGCACCGCCCATCGCCGCCTCTTTAAAATCTTCAGTGGCAATTGGCAGACGCCCTTGCTCTTCCTTACCTGTTGACTCAGCGATAAGTTGTTCGATCCAATCAGAAAGTCCAGGAAAGTTTGAACCTCTATCTGTGAAACCTAAAAATTGTTTGGCTTGAGTTAGTAGCAAATAAGCGACATCTAGAACTACTTCTGGATTGGTTTTCATGAGTTCGCGGCAGTCACTTGCTTGATCAAGGAGCACTGAGGCATCAACGCCCATCAGCGCTGCAGGAGTTAGCCCAAAAGCGGTGAGCGCGCTAAAGCGTCCGCCTACATTTGGATCAGCGTTGATAACTGTAAATCCAGCTTTACGTACATCCTGATCTAGCGGTGAACCAGGATCGGTTACAAAGACCATATGTTCAGTGGGATTTAACCCTGCATCACCTAAATACTTTTCAAAGAAGGCGCGCTGTGAAGAAGTTTCAATGGTGGATCCTGATTTCGAAGCAACCAGGACAAGCATCCTGCTGGAATCGCCTTGCAGCGCACGATGCAGATAATCCGGATCCGTTGAATCCAAGATAAAAACTTTCTTCTTATAGGTCTGTGCGATTACCTCGGGGGCAAGTGACGAGCCACCCATGCCACAGAGAACCAAATTAGTTTTATCGCGAAATTTAGCAGCGAGAGCATCGAGCAAGGGGAGTAGCTCGCGTGAACTTTGATCTAGGTCAACCCAATTCAGACGGATCGCAGCCTCTGCACTTGCTGCCTGGCCCCAGGTATTTGCATCTTTGGCAGCGATACGAGGATGTGCTTTGGCCAACGCCAAGTATTTAGGATCGTTACGATCAATCTTGGATAGAGATGGTCCGCTTAATTTGATCATCGTTCTTTACTTCAGAGCGTTCTGGATTTTTGCGGCAATTACATCTGGGTCGAATCCAAATTCAGTAAAGAGCTTTCCAGCAGATGCTGAAGCCCCAAAGTGTTCTAGCGATATGGCGATGCCTGAATCACCGATGTAATCGCGCCATCCTTGGGCGATTCCAGCCTCGATGCTTACGCGCAACTTGGCGGTTTTGGGAATTACTTGGCCTTGGTATGCAGAATCGGTTTCTTTAAACCATTCCAGACAAGGAGCGCTCACTACACGCGTGGAGACCCCTTGGCCTTCAAGAATCTCTTGTGTTGCAATTGCGACACCAACTTCAGAACCAGTTGCGATTAGAACAACATCGGCTGAGCCAGAGGCTTCTTTCAAAATGTAGGCGCCTTTACCAACAAGTGCGACATCGCCATGTGTTGCGCGATCAACTACCGGCAAATTCTGGCGAGAAAGCAATAAACCTGCAGGCTTGCGGCGTTGCAGAATTACCTTCCATGCCTCGCGAACTTCGTTGGCATCGCCTGGACGCACCACATCAAAGTTAGGAATCGCACGTAGCGCTGCCAAATGTTCAACCGGTTGATGCGTTGGACCATCTTCGCCCAAACCAATTGAGTCATGGCTCCAGATAAAGATAGATGCAATATTCATGATTGCCGCTAAGCGAACTGCTGGACGCATGTAATCGCTAAAGACGGCAAATGTTCCACCGAAGCAACGCGATAAGCCGTGCAGAGCAACCCCGTTTAGAATCGATCCCATCGCATGTTCACGAATGCCAAAGTGAATCATGCGTCCGTAAGGGTTTGCATTCGCCATTGCACTCGAAGCAGGAAGGAAAGAACCCGCGCTATTGATAACGGTGTTATTGCTTCCTGCCAGATCTGCAGAACCGCCCCAAAATTCTGGAAGCACCTTTGCAATAGCGGCAATTACATCACCTGAAGCTTTTCGTGTTGCTACATCTTTTCCTGGTGCAAAGACTGGAAGCTCTTTATCCCAGCCGGCAGGAAGTCCTTTAGATAACAGTCGCTCAAGCAGTGCAGCACGATCGGAGTTAGCCGACTTCCAAGTTGCGAAGTTCTTATCCCAATCTGCGCGTAGCGCAGCACCACGTTCCTTTATTTTGCGAACATGTGCGATCACATCTGCTGGTGCAGCAAAACTTTCTTCCGGATTTAACCCGAGAAGCACTTTTGTTGCGGCAATCTCTTCGGCGCCAAGGGCAGAACCATGAGATTCGGCGGTGTTTCTAGCCTTAGGTGCGGGCCAAGCAATGACAGAGTTCATGCGAATCAAAGTTGGCTTTAGAGTTTCTTTCTCAGCGGCGACCATTGCCGCATCCAAAGCTAAAAGATCAACATCTCCATCGGACTTCGTAGCAACTTCAATAACTTTCCAACCATAGGCTCGGTAACGCGCTGATACATCTTCAGTAAAGGCAACATGGGTATCGCCTTCAATCGAGATGCGATTATCGTCATAGATCATCTTTAAATTGCCGAGCTCTTGTGTGCCGGCGAGTGAAGATGCTTCACCGCTCACACCTTCTTGTAAATCTCCATCTGAACAGATGACCCAAATGTTGTGATCGAAGATTGACTTTCCGACAGGCGCATCTGGATCTAGTAAACCGCGCTCATAACGCGCAGCCATAGCCATTCCAACAGCAGTTGCAACACCCGCTCCTAACGGTCCAGTCGTCATTTCAACGCCAGCGGTGTGACCGTATTCAGGGTGACCCGGTGTAAGTGAGTTCCAAGTTCTAAATGATTTCAGATCATCTAACTCAACGCCGTAGCCGCTGAAGTAAAGTTGAATGTAAAGAGTTAGTGAAGAATGGCCGCAAGAAAGAACAAAGCGATCGCGCCCCAACCAATTTGGGTCAGCAGGATCATGGGTTAAATGGTTTTGAAATAGGTTGTAGGCAACTGGAGCAAGTGACATCGCGGTACCGGGATGTCCGTGGCCCGCCTTTTGAACTGAATCCATAGCGAGTGCACGGGCAATGACCACAGCGCGATCATCTAATTCAGTCCATTTCTTCATAGCCATCCTTTATTCATATTTTTCATCTACTTATTGAACTATTGAATTACCAAAGTCTTTGTAACGGTAATGCGGATTCGCCACGCTGCGATCCAAACAAGGGTTGCTCCGAGAAGATGAGCAGCCACAAGTATTTCAGGTATCCCAGTGAAGTATTGGATATATCCAATCGCGCCTTGGGCGAGGGCGATCGTTGTGAAAACTGCAATTCTCCGAACTAGCTCTTTATCGCTTCGAACCAGAATGAAGAAGGCTGCAGTTAGACCCAGCAGCGCAATGACCGCATCGGCATGCAGCCATGCAACAACGCGAATATCGAATCCAAAGCGCTGTGCCTTCTCATCTCCTGCATGTGGACCAGATCCGGTCACGATTGTACCGAGAATAATCACCGCGAAAGTTAATCCGATATGTAAGAGTGAGATTCGCTTTGTTAATTTATCTAGATCTGTGCGCGGGCGAGCTGAATACTCTCGTCTCGAGTAAAGCGATGCCGCGCCAGCGATCAGAATTATCGATAGCAAAAGATGGCCAGCCACTGGTAGCGGATGTAAATCGGTGAGAACAGTTATTCCACCTAGTACGCCTTGGCCAAGAATTCCAAGGAGTTGGCCGATAGCCAGCGAGCGCAGATCGCGACGACGTTTATAGAGAACATGAATCAGAACTGCTAGTGACACTGCAACGAGTGCAAAGGTTAATAAACGATTTCCAAACTCGATCCAAGCATGTAACTGACCTTCTGCTTGATGAGGAACCGGCGTATATGAACCAGGTGTGCATTCTGGCCAAGTTGGGCAGCCCAGGCCTGATCCCGTAATTCGCACTGCGCCACCGGTTAAGACCAAACCAGCTTGTAAAGTTAGTAGCGCGCCGTAGAGGAATCTGCGCAGCTTCATAGCCTTAGCCTAAGACCGCGCGAGGAAAGAGGCGGTCAAAGTCACGCCGTAGAAGTGGCGAGATGGCATGAATTAAGACACAATAGTGTTGTGAAAATCAAGGAACGTCCGAGCGCCGTGGTGGGAGATGATCCGCGTACCCGCGATGCCGTCGCCCGCTCAATCCTTGAAAATGGACCGTCAACCGCTGTTGCCTTGGGCGAGCGCTTAGGTCTTACTCCAGCGGGAATTCGCCGCCACTTAGATCTCCTTGTCGCAGATGGAATTCTCGAAGCGCGTGATCCACGAGTTGCACCATCACGCGGGCGTGGTCGACCATCCAAAGTTTTCGTGATGACAGATAACGGACGCGAGAAGTTCGAACATTCTTACGATGATTTAGCGGTAGCTGCCTTGAAATTTATGTCTGCACAATCTGGTGAGCATCTCGTTAGCGCTTTTGCACAATCACGTGCCGATGACATGGTTCGCAAAGCTGCCGGAACTATGGCAAAGAGCGAAGATAAAGTTACGGCGCTCGCTGAGTTCTTAACCGAACAAGGTTATGCCGCAAGTGTTGGCCCTCGTGGGACAGGTGAAGAACTTTGTCAGCATCATTGCCCGATTGCGCACGTCGCCGCAGAGTTTCCCCAACTATGTGAAGCCGAGACAGAGGCGCTTTCAAATCTGCTCGGAACTCACGTACAACGTTTAGCCACGATCGCCCATGGCGATGGTGTTTGCACTACTTACATCCCTCAACTTAACAAGCAAGTTATAAAGCAAGATATAAAGCAAAACCTAAAACGAAGCACTCAAGCAACAGCCGGAAAGGCGCAAAAATGACAACAGCACATCCAGAGCTCGAAGGTCTTGGAAACTACGAATACGGTTGGTCAGATGGCAACGATGCTGGCGCAAACTCAAAACGTGGTATTAACGAAGATGTTGTTCGCGATATCTCTTCCAAGAAGGACGAACCACAATGGATGCTAGATCTACGCCTTAAGGGCTTGTCACTCTTTGAAAAGAAGCCAATGCCTTCATGGGGTTCAGACCTTTCCGGAATCTTCTTCGACACCATCAAATACTTCGTCCGCTCAACCGAGAAGCAGGCGGCAACTTGGGATGATCTACCTGAAGAAATCAAGAACACTTACGATCGCTTGGGTATCCCAGAAGCAGAAAAGCAACGCTTAGTCTCTGGCGTGGCAGCGCAGTACGAATCAGAAGTTGTTTATCACTCAATCCGTGAAGATCTAGAAGCACAAGGCGTGATCTTCCTTGATACCGATAGCGGGCTAAAGCAGCACCCAGAACTCTTCAAAGAGTATTTCGGTTCAGTAATTCCAGTTGGCGATAATAAGTTTGCAGCACTGAACACTTCTGTATGGTCTGGTGGTTCATTCATCTATGTACCAAAGGGAGTTCACGTAGACATTCCTTTGCAGGCATATTTCCGCATCAACACCGAAAACATGGGTCAGTTTGAGCGCACCTTGATCATTGCCGATGAAGATTCATACATCCACTATGTAGAAGGATGCACAGCGCCAATCTATAAATCAGATTCTCTACACTCAGCTGTAGTTGAGATCATCGTAAAGAAGGGTGCACGCGTTCGTTACACCACGATTCAAAACTGGTCTAACAACGTTTACAACCTCGTAACCAAGCGCGCTACCTGCGCTGAAGGTGCAACGATGGAATGGGTCGATGGAAATATTGGCTCTAAGGTAACCATGAAGTACCCAGCAGTTATGTTGATGGGTCCTCATGCCAAGGGTGAAACACTCTCCCTTGCATTTGCGGGAGCCGGACAACATCAAGATTCTGGTGCAAAGATGGTGCACGCAGCTCCTTACACATCTTCATCCGTAATCTCTAAATCTGTTGCACGTGGCGGCGGTCGTACTTCCTACCGTGGTCTCGTACAGGTTCAAGAAGGCGCACATCACTCAAAGAGCACCGTAAAGTGCGATGCGCTCTTGGTTGACACAATTTCACGTTCTGACACATACCCATATGTCGATATCCGCGAAGACGATGTTTCAATGGGACACGAAGCAACAGTTTCGAAGATCAGTGATGATCAACTCTTCTACCTAATGTCACGTGGACTTACTGAAGATGAGGCTATGGCGATGATCGTTCGTGGCTTTATCGAACCAATCGCTCGCGAACTTCCTATGGAGTATGCACTTGAGTTAAACCGACTAATCGAACTTCAGATGGAAGGTGCTGTCGGTTAATGTCAACACTTACCACTAACTACTTAACGCCGACCGGGCGTGAAGAAGCCTGGCGCTTTACCCCGCTAAAGCGTTTAGGTGGACTTCATGATGGCACTGCAGTAATTGCAGATCGCAAATCACTTTCACTTAAAGGTGCTGCAGCAGATGGCGTGAGCTTCGAAAGAATCTCGCGCGAACTGGCTGCACCCCTAACGGAAAGCGATGATGCCGTCGTTGGACGTATCCGCGAAAACGCAGCAGATGTCGCCGTTCTAACCATCAAGGCGAATACTGAAGTTGCGGCTCCTATCTTCTTAAATCGCAGCTCTGGCGCAACAGATTCTGCTGAACTTTCACGAGTTCAGATCCGCATCGAAAACCACGCCAAGGCAACAGTGATTATCGAGAACTCAGGCGACACTCATCTGGCAGAAGATCTAGAAATCTCAGTTGCACCTGGTGCCAACCTGACTCTAGTTTCACTTCAAGAGTGGGATGGAAAGACTATTCATGCTGGACGCCACCATGCAATTGTCGATCGTGATGCAACTTTTAAATCAATCGTTGTAACCGTTGGCGGTTCACTGGTTCGCTTACTTCCAACAGTTGACTTCATCGCACCTGGCGCATCTTGCGAGCTATTAGGCGTTTACTTTGCAACATCTGGTCAGTTCTTCGAACACCGTATGTTTGTTGATCACAAAGTTCCTAACGCAAAATCTCGCGTTAACTACAAGGGTGCACTTGCTGGGGATGGAGCGCATACCGTCTGGATCGGCGATGTATTTATCCGCGCTGCGGCAGAGGGCACTGATACCTACGAGCTCAACCGCAATCTCTTGCTCTCTGATGGAGCGCGCGCAGACTCGGTTCCAAACTTAGAGATCGAAACTGGCGAGATCGTTGGCGCAGGACATGCCAGCACAACTGGTCGCTTTGATGACGAACAACTCTTCTACTTGATGTCACGAGGGATTAACGCGGCTGATGCACGTCGCTTAGTTGTTCGCGGTTTCTTCAATGAGATCGTCTCTGAAATCGGCGTTGAAGAGACTCAAGAGCGCCTTATGGATCGTATCGATGGCGAACTTGCTAAGGCTGGTTCATAAATGAGCGATCTAAAACTTAGTGATCTAACTACAGGCAAGCCCGTCAAGATCGAGAAAGACGGGCGCACAATCTGCGTTGCACGTGTTGGCGATGAAGTCTTCGCCGTTGATGACACTTGCTCGCACTCAGATGCCTCTCTGTCGGAAGGTGATGTCACAGATTTCAAGATCGAATGCTGGTTGCACGGCGCAGAGTTCGATCTACGTACCGGTGAAGCGTTAACTCCGCCAGCAGTTGCACCACTAAAGACTTATTCAGTAAGCGTTGACGGAGACTCCGTCACGGTAGATGCGTAGCGAGGAAAGTTGATGAGCACTCTAGAAATCCGCGGACTTAAAGTCTCTGTTGAAACCGAAAGCGGTTCAGTAGAAATTCTCAAAGGCGTAGACCTTACTATTAAATCAGGTGAAACCCACGCGATCATGGGACCAAACGGTTCAGGTAAATCAACGCTTGCCTACTCAATTGCGGGGCATCCTAAGTACACAATCACCAGTGGCACAGTCACGTTAGATGGTGCAGATGTTCTTGAGATGACCGTCGATGAGCGGGCTAAGGCCGGTCTTTTCTTGGCGATGCAATATCCAGTAGAAGTTCCTGGCGTATCTGTCTCTAACTTCCTGCGCACTGCAGCAACTGCACTACGCGGTGAAGCGCCTAAGTTACGTACTTGGGTCGGCGAAGTTAAAGGCGCGATGGAAGCGTTAAGCATGGATCCATCATTTGCACAACGCAATGTCAACGAAGGTTTCTCTGGCGGAGAGAAGAAGCGCCACGAAATTATGCAGCTAGAACTACTCAAGCCAAAGATGGCGATTCTCGATGAGACAGATTCAGGCCTAGACGTTGATGCACTTCGCATCGTCTCTGAGGGCGTCAACCGCGCGAAGGCTGCCAATGATCTGGGCGTTCTATTGATCACGCACTACACCCGAATCCTGCGCTACATCAAGCCTGATTTCGTTCACGTATTCGCCAACGGCAAGATCGTTGAACAAGGTGGACCAGAACTTGCAGATAAGCTCGAAGCAAATGGCTACGCGGAGTATGTAACTGCGTAATTTCGCAATTACTTATATACATGTCATTTGATGCAGTCGCTATCCGCGCGGATTTTCCGATCTTTGATCGCAAGATCCGCGATGGAAAGCGTCTGGTCTATCTAGATAGCGGTGCAACAAGCCAGAAACCGAACGTTGTTATCGATGCGGAGAGCAATTTCTACCGCTTACATAACGCTGCCGCTCATCGCGGTGCTCACCAGTTAGCTGAAGAAGCTACTGAAGGTATTGAGTCTGCACGGCGGATTGTTGCTGACTTCCTTGGTGGGAAAGAAGATGAGATCGTCTTCACGAAAAGTTCAACGGAGGCGCTCAACCTCTTGGCCTATTCGATCGGCGCTGCACCTGTTGGAAATAAGTTCCATCTAAAAGCTGGTGATGAGATCGTGATTTCCGAGATGGAACATCACGCCAATTTGATTCCTTGGCAACAACTAGCAGCGCGCACAGGTGCGGTTCTTAAATGGTTTGAGGTAACTCCTGAGGGACGCTTAGATCTCTCAAATATCGATTCTGTGATTACGACGAAGACCAAGATTGTTGCGCTAACTCACCAATCAAATGTTCTCGGAACTATTGTTCCATTGGATGATCTGGTAAAGCGCACCCACGATGTAGGCGCCGTTTTCATCCTCGATGCTTGTCAATCAGTGCCGCATATGCCAGTTAACGTGGCAGATCTAGATATCGATTTCTTAGCCTTCTCTGGCCATAAAGCAGTTGGACCAACTGGAGTTGGAGTTCTCTGGGGAAGAGCGAAGTTGCTAGATGAACTTCCGCCATTCCTATTTGGCGGATCGATGATCGAGTCAGTGACTATGACTGAAGCAACTTGGGCACCAGCACCTCGTAAATTTGAACCAGGCGTTCCAAATATGGCGCAGATTGTTGGTTTAGGGGTCGCACTCAAGTACTTAACAAAGATTGGAATGGGTGCGATCCATAAACATGAAATCGAACTCACTAAATATGCGCTAGATGCAATGTCTGGTATTGATTCACTTCGTATTCTCGGCCCTCTAAATACGGATATGCGTGGGGGAGCGGTTTCCTTCACACTCGGTGAAATTCATCCGCATGACTTAGGACAATTTTTAGATGATGCGGGAATCGCAGTTCGCACGGGACATCACTGCGCCTGGCCGCTAACTCGCAAGATGAACGTTGCCGCTACAACCCGTGCAAGTTTCTATCTCTACAACACCACCGAAGATATCGATCAACTTTGTCAATCGATCCTTGCTGCGCAGAAATACTTTGGCTAATGCAACTCGATAACCTTTATCAAGAAGTGATCCTTGATCACTACAAGAACCCGCAGAACAAGAAGCTATCAGCGACTTACGACGCACAGGTTCACCACGTAAACCCTTCATGTGGCGATGAGATCGATCTAAATATCACCGTTAAAGATGGTGCAGTGGCAGCAATCACTTGGGATGGCGTTGGTTGTTCGATCTCTCAAGCCAGCGTCTCGGTTCTCACAGACCTGCTAATCGGTAAGAGCATTTCAGATGCTTACCGAATATTTGATGAGTTTGTCGCTCTAATGCAGAGTAAAGGTGCGGTGACTGGAGATGAAGATCTCCTGGAAGATGCAGTCGCCTTTGCTGGCGTCTCTAAATATCCCGCACGAATCAAATGTGCCCTGTTGGGCTGGATGGCATTTAAAGATGCCAGCGTTCAAGCCCAATCCAAGGGCTAGTAAGATCTAACCAGAGCAATCTACAAAATGGAGAAAATAATGGCTGCAACAGTTGATGATGTAACAGAGGCGATGAAGGATGTCGTCGATCCCGAGCTCGGAATCAATGTTGTGGATCTTGGCCTTATCTACGATGTAATGGTCGACGATAACAATATCGCCGTACTAAATATGACTCTGACATCTGCGGCTTGTCCATTGCAGGATGTAATCGAAGATCAAACTCGTCAAGCACTCGCACCTCATACTACGGATGTAAAGATCAACTGGGTATGGATGCCGCCTTGGGGTCCAGATAAGATTTCAGATGATGGGCGCGAACAACTACGTGCGCTTGGTTTTACCGTCTAACCTAAATTAGCGTTAGCGATCTAGCAAGTTATTTGATCGGAAGCTTTTTATGTCAATGCATGCTGGCTGGATGGCGCTTCGCACTTTAAGTTCTGATCAATCTGTAAAAAACGCCAAGTTAAAGCCCGGCACGTTAAAGCGAATATTTGCCTATGCGATCCCATACAAATCGGTCTTTGCGCTCTTTCTAATCTGTTTAATTGCCGACGCGGTTCTAACCGTGGCCACCCCGCTTCTGCTTCGCGAACTTATCGATAACGGAGTAATTCCCAAAGATCGCTCAGTCGTAACAACTATGGCGATAGCGGTTGCGCTCCTTGCTATCGCCAGCGCTCTGGTAAATATCGTCGTACGTTGGATTTCAGCGAAGATCGGCGAAGGTCTTATCTATGATCTTCGCTCTCAAGTCTTTCGCCATGTTCAAGAGCAGTCGATCGCATTCTTTACGCGCACTCAGACTGGTGCGTTAATTTCCCGAATTAACTCCGATGTTATTGGAGCCCAACGCGCATTTACATCCACATTTTCCGGAATCATCAGCAATGTTCTGACCCTGGTCTTGGTAGTTGGAACTATGTTGGCGCTTAGTTGGCAGATCACCGTAGCCTCGCTTCTCCTGCTGCCAATTTTCTTAGCTCCAACAAAGTGGATCGGTTCGCGCTTACAGGGCTACACCCGAGATTCATTCGAAGTAAATGCCCAAATGTCATCGACGATGACCGAACGTTTCAACGTATCCGGGGCGCTCTTGGTAAAGCTTTATGGTGATCTGAATCAGGAATCAAAAGAGTTTAAGACCAAAGCACGTAAAGTCGCCGATATCGGTATCTCAATGGCGATGCTCAACACCTTCTTCTTCATTGCGTTGATAAGTATTGCTGCTCTTGCCACTGCAATTGCTTATGGCATCGGCGGACATCTAGCGATTGATGGTTCGATAACCGTTGGAAGTTTGATTGCAATAACCACTTTGCTCGCTCGGCTTTACGGTCCACTGGTTGCTCTGGCCACAGTGCGCGTGGATGTTATGGGCGCACTGGTCTCTTTCGAGCGAGTCTTTGAAGTCTTAGATCTCGAGCCAATGGTTAAAGAGATTGCAGCACCGAAGAAGCTGGAAAGTAAGACTCCCGCAATTACTTTTAGCGAAGTGCGCTTTACCTATCCGAAAGCACAAGAGATCTCTCTTGCCTCCCTTGAAGCCGCTTCTCTACCTGAGGTAAAGGACTCTGAAGAGATTCTCAAAGGAATCTCATTTGAAGTAAGACCTGGAACGGTAACAGCGCTAGTTGGTCCGTCGGGTGCAGGTAAGACAACTATCAGCGCGCTACTTCCAAGACTTTACGATGTTACAGGTGGCTCTATTTCGATTGATGGTGAAGATATCCGTAACTTCACCCTTAATTCACTTCGTGGATCTATTGGTGTTGTTATGCAAGATTCACATCTTTTCCACGCAACAATTACCGAAAATCTAAGATATGCAAAGAGCGATGCCACACTCGATGAGATGAAGGTCGCTTGTGAAGCAGCGCAGATTTGGGATCTAGTCTCATCTCTTCCAAACGGATTAGAAACTATGGTTGGAGAGCGCGGCCACCGTTTATCAGGCGGCGAAAAACAACGTTTGGCAATTGCGCGGTTACTGTTGAAATCTCCAAGCATCGTAATTCTGGATGAAGCAACCGCTCACCTTGATTCTGAAAATGAAGAGTTAGTTCAAAAGGCGCTAGCGCAAGCGTTATATGGACGCACCAGTATTGTGATTGCGCATCGCTTGAGCACCGTCATGGGCGCAGATCAGATAATCGTTCTTGAAAATGGATCCATCGCCGAACACGGAAAACATGAGGAGCTAGTGCTAACTGGTGGGCTCTATTCCGAGCTCTTTGCTCGTCAAGATTTGACCACGCCTAATTAAGATTCTGCCGTAGATAATTAGCCCGGCGAAGAAGATCCATTGCAGCGAGTAAGCAATATGTGGCCCATCGCTTAGTTCAGGCACTTGCGCAGGCACAGCTGGAGTTAGTGATGGTTGCGAACCGCTCAGTAAATCTAAGTAGAAACCTTCGGATGTCGAATCTGATTGGGCATTTAACTTCGAGATCATTCCTGCGCCACTTGCAGGAAGTGCGAAGAAAGCGCCTTGTGGAAGTGATCTATCTAAGCGCAGTCGTGCAGTTAGAGAAACTGCACCGGTCGGGGCAGTAGAGACAACTGGTGCGGTAGCTGCATCCTTGCCAGCTTTTACCCATCCACGATCAACCCAGAAAGACCGGCCATCGCTTGCGGTAAATCTAGTTAGTACCTCATAGCCATAGACGCCTTCAAAGTATCGATTCTTAAGCAGAATTTGATTGGTTGAATCGAAAGAACCTTCTACCGTAACCGTGCGCCACTCGTACTTTACAAAATTATCTTTTATCTCATTCAATTCGACTGGAGTAAGAGTTAACTGCGCCTCAATACCTTGGTTACGATCTTGGCGATCTATACCGCGCTGAAACTGCCACTGACTGGCCCAGAGACATCCCAAGATTAGTAATAGCGCGAGAAGATGCTTTAGAAAAGTATTAGATTCCTTCTCTGAAGAGCGCTCACTAGACATGTATTGAGTCTAGCCAATCGATAATTCTAGAAAGATTATTTACTCTAGGGATTTCGCTTTATCTGAAACCAAGCCAGAGCCCGGCGCAAAAGACTCACGACCAGCATTTGCGATGACTACTGCAAAATATGGAAGCGTTACTGCGCCTAGGAGTGCAAACCAGCGATAAGGACTAGGCAGAATCACCGTCAGAATGAAGCAAAAGGTACGGATCATCATTGAATAGAAGTAGCGACGTTGACGTCCTGCTTGATCACGAGTCAGTGATGCAGGAGCGGCGGTGATGTCATAAACCGCAGGAGCCTTACTTGCTGACTTGCGTCGGATCGCCATAGCCCAAGAGTAAGGCGCATCTCCGTGGCGCGCCCGCCGAAAACGGCAAGTTACGCGTAAGTAGCAGGGTAAGTTTTGTCATATGTCCGAGGAATCAAAAGCAATCGCTCTGGTCACCGGCGGAAATCGCGGTATTGGATTAGCGATCGCGCAATCACTTCAAGAAGATGGCCATCACGTAGTAGTCACCTATCGCAGTGGCAGCGCACCAGCAGGATTTAGCGCAGTGCAGATGGATGTGACTTCCTCCGAAAGCGTTGATGCCGCCTTTGCTGAAATTGAGTCGCAATGGGGGTTTCCTGAAATTATCGTTGCCAACGCTGGCATAACTAAAGATGGTTTGGTTATGCGAATGTCAGATGAAGATTTTGAGAGCGTTATCAACGCCAATTTAACTGGCGCCTTCCGCGTAGCAAGACGAGCGACCAAGGGTCTGCTTAAGTTAAAGCGCGGACGACTTATCTTTATTGGCTCAGTAGTCGGGGGAGTCGGAGCCGCTGGCCAGGTTAACTATTCGGCAAGTAAATCCGGTCTGCTTGGCATGGCTCGTTCTTTTGCACGCGAACTTGGTTCCCGCGGTATTACCGCAAATGTGATCGCTCCAGGATTTGTCGAAACAGATATGACTGCAGCCCTTGATGAGAAACGACGTACTGAAATCGCCGCTTCTGTGCCGCTCGGTCGTTTCTGCTCCGCAGATGAGATCGCAAAAGTTGTTAGCTTTGTGGCATCACCTGCAAGTGGTTACATCACAGGCGCTTTGATTCCAGTAGATGGTGGATTAGGAATGGGACATTAAATGGGAATTCTTCAAGGTAAAAATATTCTGGTTACTGGCGTATTAACAGATGGCTCGATCGCTTTCCATATTGCCAAGATTGCGCAGGAACAAGGCGCCAACGTACTGCTCTCTTCTTACGGTCGCGTAATGAGTTTGACTACTCGTATTTCAGGTCGCTTGCCGCAACCAGCTCCAGTCATTGAGCTCGACGTTACAAATCAAGAGCATCTCGATGCTCTTGCCGGTCGTGTCAAAGAACATTTCCCACATCTTGATGGCGTAGTACATTCAATTGGTTTCGCACCTGAAGCAGCGCTTGGTGGAAATTTCTTAAATACCGCTTGGGAAGATGTCGCAACTGCCGTACATGTTTCTGCGTATTCACTTAAATCTCTAACAATGGCGGCACGTCCACTGTTCAACGGTGGCGGCTCTGTTGTTGGACTGGATTTCGATGCCACTGTTGCCTGGCCAAAGTACGACTGGATGGGCGTTGCAAAGGCAGCGCTTGAGTCGACATCTCGTTACTTAGCCCGCGATTTAGGCGCTGAAAATATTCGCGTTAACTTGGTTGCAGCAGGTCCGATTCGCACCATGGCTGCAAAGTCGATCCCGGGCTTTGATGAATTTGAAAAGGTCTGGAATGAACGCTCTCCACTGGAATGGGATGTAACTGACCCAGTTCCTGCCGCCCAGGCTGTCGTGGCTCTACTTTCTGACTGGTTCCCGAAAACAACGGGCGAAATCGTGCATGTAGACGGCGGTTTGCACGCGATGGGCGCTTAAAGGTAAAGTACGCCTCAGACCAGTGGCTTTGGCTACTGCAAGAGGAGCTCACCGCTCCCACCTTCTCGGCCCTAGAACTAGTACTAAATGTAACTAGAGGAGTTGGCTGGTTTGTCGAAAGTAAGCCGCCTTACGGGCGCGTTTTCCTTTCCTTAGCGGTGCGCGATTTCTGCGGTAAACCCTCAAGCTACTAAAGTCAAAATCGACAGAACAACGTTCAAAAGAGAACAGCGTTCAAGAAGTAGCAAACCAACTAAGGAGCACAAATCACAACTGAACCGCGCATCAATGACCGTATCCGCACACCTCAAATTCGTCTCATCGGCCACACCGGTGATCAAGTTGGAGTTGTAGATATTGAAGTAGCGCTACAGATGGCAGATGAAATTGGTTTAGATCTCGTAGAGATCGCACCAGAGGCAAATCCACCTGTATGCAAAATCATGGACTTCGGCAAGTACAAGTACGAAATTGCTCAGAAGGCTCGTGAAGCTCGTCAGAACCAGACCCACATTGTGGTGAAGGAAGTGCGATTGACACCAAAGATTGAAAATCACGATTACGAAACTAAACGTAACGCAATTGTGAAATTCCTAAAGGGTGGCGACAAGGTAAAGATCACGATGAAGTTCCGCGGACGCGAACAAACTCGCCCCGAGCTTGGTTTTAAATTGCTACAACGTCTTGCAGAAGATGTTGCAGAAGTTGCTTTTGTTGAGTTCGCCCCTAAGCAAGAGGGTCGAAATATGACGATGGTGCTGGGACCGACGAAGAAGAAGACTGAAGCGGTTGCAGAGCAGAAGGCAGCGCGCGCAGCCAAGGAAAAGGCAGCGCTCGAGGCGGCAGAAGAGAAGTAAAGAGTTTTTCTAGTTTCAAAAGTTTTTCAAGTTTTATAAGACGACGAAGTACAGGAGAAGATAAATGCCAAAGATGAAGACCCACAGTGGCGCGAAGAAGACTTTTCGCGTAACCGGTTCAGGAAAGATCATGCACGAGCGTGCAGGCAAGCGCCACCTTTTGGAGCGTAAGTCATCTCGCGTAACTCGTCGTTTGAGTACCGAACAAGCAGCAAAGCCAACCGTCGCAATGACAGCCAAGCGCATGCTTGGCCTTAAGTAAGGAGTGTGAATTAAATGAGAGTAAAACGTGGAGTTCACGCTGCTAAGAAGCGTCGCACAACCCTTGAACGCGCTAGCGGATACCGCGGTCAGCGTTCCCGTCTTTTCACAAAGGCGAAAGAGCAAGTCACTCACTCAATGGTTTACGCGTTTAACGACCGTAAAGATAAGAAGGGTGATTTCCGTCAGCTATGGATTCAGCGTATTAACGCTGCAGCCCGCGAAAACGGAATGACTTACAACCGTTTCATCCAAGGCCTAAAGGCTGCTGGCGTTGAAGTTGATCGTCGCGTTCTATCCGACATCGCTACAAATGATCCAGCAACATTTAAGACCCTTGTTGATCTAGCTCGCAAGAACCTAGTCAGCGCTTAGTTCTTCCAGGCTATTTGTTGCTAATTTAATTAAATATATAAATATGATTGAGAGCCTTCACTCGCCGCATATCGCGCGGGTGAAGGCTCTTATTTCATCCCGCGGCAATAAAGAGCGCGGAGAGCATGGAGAATTTATCGCCGAAGGCCTGCAATGCGCCCGCGAAGCGTTAGCAGCAGCGTCTGGTCCAAAGATTAAAACTCTCTTTTTAACTGAGAGTGGCCAATCGCGCATCGATACCGCCGGTTTGGATACATCAAGCGTCGAAACAATTTTGGTTAGCGAGCCGGTAATGGCTGCAATGTCCTCAACGATTACACCGCAAGGAATCCTTAGCGTCTGTGAAATCGGGCGTAATGAATTTTCTGATCTAAAGTTGAGCGGTAGTTCAAGATTTATTTATCTACATGAAATTCAAGATCCAGGAAATGCTGGAACAATTCTGCGCAGTGCCGACGCTATGGGTATTGATGCGGTGATCACATCCCCCGGAAGCGTCGATATGTATTCGCCAAAGGTAGTTCGCGCAACTGCGGGATCGCTCTGGCATATTCCGCTTTATTCGGGAATCACTCTTTCAACACTCTCCGAGAAATTCCCAACCATTACCAAGTTGGCGCTATCCGCGCAGGGAAAGACTTCGCTTTTAGAACTTGAAAAAGTTGGAGATTGTGTAGCGATATTCGGAAATGAAGCGCGCGGCATTGATACCTTGATTAGCGGCGATGTTATTGCAGTAAATATTCCAATGAAAGGCAACGCCGAGAGCCTCAATCTTTCCGCGGCAGCCTCAATTGTTATGTTCCATCTCGCTACTCTTTAATCGGATCTTCGTTCAAATATCCCGCATCTTTGAAAGGTCACAGGTTAAGATTTCGCTATGAGCCCCGCAGAAATCGAAAAATGGGTTAGCGATGCCGCCAAGGCTTTCGCCGCTGCGGGCGACCTCGATTCTTTAAAAAGTGCACGCCTTGCCCATCTCGGCGATAAAGCTCCGATCTCACTCGCCAGTCGCGGTTTAGGTTCACTCGCTCCAGGGGAAAAGGCCAGTGCCGGCAAGTTAATCGGTGAGGCAAAGGCAGCGATCGCGGCATCACTTGAAAAAGCAACCGAAAAGCTAGAGGCAGAACGTGACGCCAAAGTTTTGCTGGAAGAAGTTGTAGACATAACTCTTCCGGTAAATCGCGCACATCGCGGGGGATTACATCCAATTACGATTATCAAGAACGAGATTAGCGATTTCTTTATCGAACAAGGTTACGCAGTTGAAGAAGGACCAGAACTTGAATCTGGCTGGCTCAACTTTGATGCTTTAAATATCCCGGCAGATCATCCAGCACGCACGATGCAAGATACTTTCTACATTGAACCTGTTGAATCGGGAATGGTTCTTCGCACCCAAACCTCACCAGTGCAGATTCGTTCCATGCTTGAACATCAACCTCCTATCTACATGATCTGCCCTGGTCGCACATTTCGCGCCGACGAACTCGATGCGACGCACAGTCCGGTATTCCACCAAGTCGAAGGTTTGGTAGTTGATAAGGGCATCACCATGGCGCACCTTAAGGGAACTCTCGATAACTTTGCCCAAGCGATGTTTGGACCCGATGTAACAACGCGTTTACGTCCATCCTTCTTCCCATTTACTGAGCCAAGTGCAGAGGTAGATATCTTCTTCAACGGTCGCTGGATCGAATGGGGCGGTTGCGGCATGGTAAATCCAAAAGTTCTCGCGACTTGTGGCATCGATACAGATGTATACAGCGGTTTTGCATTCGGCATGGGGCTTGAACGCACACTTATGGTTCGTCACAACGTCACCGATATGCACGACATAGTCGAAGGCGATCTTCGCTTTACGCGCCAGTTCGGAGTAGGACTCTAATATGCGCGCACCTCTATCTTGGATCCGTGAGTTTGTAGATATTCCAGCAAAGATTTCAGCCGAAGAGATCTCTAACGGCCTGATCCGGGTTGGCTTTGAAGTTGAAGAGATCATCGAAGCGGGCGCTGATTTAACGGGTCCACTGACCTTTGCCAAAGTTTTAACTATTGAAGAGATAACCGAGTTTAAGAAGCCAATTCGTTATGTGGGAATCGATTGCGGAGAGAAGGAAACTCGCTACGTAATCTGCGGCGCCACTAACTTCGCGGTTGGCGACATAGTCGTTGCCGCTCTCCCTGGCGCAGTCTTGCCGGGAGATTTCAAAATCGGAGCGCGCGAGACATACGGAAAAACTTCCAATGGCATGATCTGTTCTTCACGCGAACTCGGCTTAGGTGATGATCACTCAGGAATCATGGTCTTTGCCGAAGGCGAAGTTGAGATCGGCGCAGATGCAATCGCAGTTCTCGAAATTAACGACACAATTTTTGATGTTGCCGTTAATCCGGATCGTGGTTACGCGCTAAGTATTCGCGGTATAGCTCGCGAGGTAGCTGGCTCGCTAGGTCTGACTTTCAAAGACCCGGTAGATGCACTTCGTGCTTTGAAGTTTGAAGAGACTGGCAAAGGCGTTGCTGCAAAGATTGAAGATCCTGCAACAGCATCGGTCTTCTACCTCCGCACGCTTTCAAATTTCGATCCATCTGCAACCACTCCGATTTGGATGCGACGTCGCATCGAGAAGATGGGAATGCGCTCAATCTCACTCGTTGTTGATGTAACTAACTATGTAATGCTTGAACTAGGTCAACCACTTCACGCATTTGATAAGGCGAAGATCTCAGGTGGCCTAACCATCAAGCGCGCTGGTAAGGCACAACCATTTACAACTCTTGATGGTCAAGTTCGTCACCTCGATCCTGAAGATTTGATGGTCTGTGACGATAAGCAACCGTTGGCACTTGCAGGCACGATGGGCGGACAGTCTTCTGAGATATCCGAGAATACAACTGAAATTGCACTTGAAGCAGTTCGCTTTGATCCGGTATTAATCGCTAAGAACTCTCGTCGCCATAAACTTTCCTCTGAAGCATCGCGTCGACTTGAGCGCAGCGTGGATCCATCGCTTGCTGAGTTTGCATCAGCGCGCTTTGTTCAGCTCTTAACTGCGCATAGTTCTGCAAAGCATGTTGCAACAGTTGTTGCTGGCGAACCAAAGTACGCGCCTGTTGTGAAACTCGATCCGACCTATATTTCAAAGATTCTAGGGCTAGAAGTTGCACCTACTGAAATCGCGCGCGTTCTGCGCGTAATTGGCTGCGATGTAGATGAAAAGTCATTTACCGTTGATCCTCCATCTTGGCGTTCAGACTTGTTAACACCTGCAGATTTGTCTGAAGAGGTAGCCCGCATGATCGGATACGACAAGATTCCATCTATCCTCCCACCGCGTCCAAATCACGCCAGCCTTACGCCAACGCAGAAACGTCGTCGATCTATCTCTGCAATGCTCGCTGCACGCGGTTTGGCAGAAGTTCAAACTTTCCCATTTACCAATCAAGAGACCATCGATCAGATGGGATTCGTTGGAGAACGCGCTTCCACGTATCGCATCGCAAATCCAATGTCTGAAGAGTTCCCGCTAATGCGTGTTCACTTAGTACCAGGCCTTGTCGAAGTAGCGGCGCGAAATATCAGCCGAGGTGCAAAAGATTTCGCGATCTTTGAGATGGGTTCCATCTTCCGCAGCGCGCAGAAACTCGTTCCAGCTGTTTCGCCGGTGATCGGAAGTCGTCCTGATGCCAAGACCATTGCAGCGATTTATGCCAGCGTTCCTCCACAAGCTTTTCACGTTGCTGGACTGCTTGTAGGAAAGGTTGAGAACGAAGATTGGCAAGGCAAAGCGCGTGCTTACAACTGGCAAGACGCTATCGCTTACGCTCAAGATATCTTGCAACTCTGCAACCTCGAATGGTCGATTAAACGTTCGGACTTTGCGCCATGGCATCCTGGTCGCTGCGCAGAATTAATCGTTGATGGCAAGGCAGTTGCACATGCCGGTGAGATTCACCCACGCATCATTGCTAAGTACGGTTTACCAGAACGCAGCGTTGCCTTTGCAGTTGGACTAAGTGCTTTGCCAGAATCTGAAATTGTTCGTCCAATGCGCGTTGGCACAATGCCGGCCGCAGTTCAAGACGTAGCTTTGATTGTCGATCAATCTGTCACGGCACTTGATGTGGAAAAGGCGCTGCGCAGCGGTGCAGGAGATCTCCTCGAGTCAATCGCACTCTTTGATCGCTACGACAAGATAGGTGATGGCAAGATTTCGCTCGCTTTCACGCTAACTTTCCGCGCACCTGATCGCACCCTTACAGGGGCCGAGGTTTCAGAAATGCGCGAAGCAGCGGTAGTTGCCGCCGAAAAGGCCACTGGCGCAGTTCTTCGTACAGCATAATCGAGGTTTCGATCCTGCATAAATATGCGCTAACCTGCATATTTATGCTATTCTCATTGCATGAAAATCGGAGTTATTGGAGCTAGTGGCTACGCCGGGGGAGAACTCCTGCGCTTGCTGGCTGGGCACCCTGAGTTTGAAGTTTGCTGCGTTACGGCTCATAGCAACGCTGGCGAAGAAATCACTTCGGTCCATCCGCAGTTAACCACTTACGCCGGTCAAAGTTTTTCATCATTCAAGGCGAGTGATTTTGAAAGCTGCGAACTTATTTTCCTTGCGCTGCCACATGGCGAGAGCGCCACAGTTATCGCATCCCTTAGTCCAATAGCAAAGATTGTCGACCTCGGTGCTGACTATCGCTTAGAAGACAGTTACAAGTGGGAAAAGTATTACGGTGGTGCTCACGCCGGGACATGGACATACGGTGCACCTGAACTCCCTGGAGCTCGTACTGCAATCGCTAAGGCGACAAGAGTGGCTAATCCTGGTTGCTACGCCACAGCGATTGCTTTAGGTACCGCACCTGCTGCAAAGATTGCAGATCTGAGTGATGTCGTAGTTATTGCAGCATCCGGAACAACAGGTGCAGGTCGTAGCGCGAAAATTAATCTGATTGCAAGTGAAGTTATGGGAAGCCTAACTTCCTATAAATTCGGGGGAGTCCACCAGCACACTCCTGAAATCGAAGAATCGATAACCCGCGCTACGGGCACGGCGGTAAAGATCTCCTTCACACCAATTCTTGCGCCAATGCCGCGGGGAATTCTGGCAACCATCACCATGAAGATTAACTCTGCAATGACGACTGAGGCAGCCCACAAGATATTTACCGAAGCATATGAAGGTGAAGAATTCGTAAATGTGCTCCCACTTGGGCAAATGCCACAAACATCTTCAGTTCTTGGAAGTAACTATGTTTCGATGCAAGTGGCAGTGGATGAACACACCAATCGTTTAGTCGTTAGCGTGGCAATCGATAACTTGGTTAAGGGCGCTGCCGGGCAAGCAATCCAGAACGCCAACATCATCTGCGGACTTCCTGAAAACCTTGGGCTAACCGGCATGGGTCTTGGGGTATGAAACTGCCTAAAGGCTTTACCGCCGCTTCCTGTGCTGCGGGGCTGAAGAGTTCTGGCGCTTTGGATCTAACGCTGATTGTAAATAAAGGTCCTAAATTTGATGCGGCAGCGGTTTACACATCAAACCAAGTTGTGGCTGCGCCAGTTATTTGGAGCAAGCAAGTAACCAAAGAAAAGATTGTTCGTGCAGCAATTCTTAACTCAGGTGGTGCTAACGCCTGCACAGGGCCACAAGGCTTTGCTGACACCCATAGAACAGCAGAACACGTTGGCGAAGTACTCGGCATTTCATCTGGCGAAGTAGTTGTCTGCTCGACTGGCTTGATTGGCGAGCTACTGCCGATGGAGAAGATTATTTCTGGCATAGATCAGATTTCCAAAGCGCTCTCAACCGATTCGTTGCAAGATGTAGCTAGTGCAATTATGACAACCGATAGCGTTTCCAAGATTGCCAACTTTAAGAACGACCACTTCGAAATATCCGGAGTCGCCAAGGGAGCCGGAATGCTGGCGCCCGCTCTGGCGACCATGCTTTCGGTTGTGATGACAGATGCTCTTTTGCCAGATAACGCGCAAGAGATATTCCAAAGAGTCTGCGATCGCACCTACAATCGAATCGATTCTGATGGTTGCACATCAACTAACGACACTGTGTTGCTGATGGGTTCTGGCGCCAGCGGATATGGTCCGAGCGAGCCTGAACTAGAGAGCGCGCTGATGGAGATCTGTGGTTCTTTGTCACAACAACTAATTGCAGATGCTGAGGGATCAACAAAGACTGTGGCGATCGAGATCAAGAACGCTACTTCTGAAAGTGATGCTGTAGAAGTGGCCCGAGCATGTGCCCGTAATAATTTATTGAAATGTGCGATCTTCGGTGGAGATCCAAACTGGGGTCGAGTCCTGGCCGCTGTCGGAACTGCCCGAGCTCACTTAAATCCGCTAGATATTGATGTCACTCTTAACGGGGTACAAGTCGCAAGATCTAGCGCACCGTTCGAGGATCGCAATAAAGTTTCATTTGCGGATCGCCTGGTAACAATTCAAGTTGATCTCAAGGTTGGTAACTTCAGCGCAACTGTCTTCACCAATGATCTCTCCCATGACTATGTTCACGAGAACTCGGCCTACGCAACATGATCGTCGTTAAATTCGGTGGCCACGCCATGAAGGATGAAAATGGTGGTTTCGCTAAAGCAATCGCAGCAGCGCAAGAGAGCGGTGTGAAGATAGTTGTTGTCCACGGTGGGGGACCGCAGATCGATGCAGCCCTTAAGGAGGAAGAGATTGCTTCGGAATTTATTGGCGGATTCCGCGTCACCACCCCTGAAATCTTTGAAGTAGTTGAAAGAGTCTTAGTAAACGAAGTTGGCCCAGAAGTTGTTAATTCGCTTCGCAGCGCTGGAGTTAACGCTGTCGCGCTATCTGGCCGTACCAGTGAATGCTTGATCGCCGAACTGCTTCGCAAATTAGTTGATGGCTCGCCAGTTGATCTAGGTTTAGTTGGAGTAATCACTGCAGTCAATCCACAGGCGATCAACAGCGCTCTAAAGGGCGGGCAAGTTCCAGTGATCTCACCGATTGCCACCGATGAAAACTTTAAAGGTGGTCTTAACGTCAATGCCGATCTCGCAGCAGCTGCGATCGCAGGCGCGCTCAGTGCTGAAAGTTTGATCATCATGACCGATGTTGCCGGCATCTATCGCGCATGGCCTGATACTTCATCTCTGATTTCAGCTATCTCTTATGCTGAACTAGATGCAATGAAATCAACATTTGCCGAAGGCATGGCACCAAAAGTTAAAGCATGTCTAGATGCGATAGATGGCGGAGCAAGTGCAGTAAGGATTATCGATGGAACCGATCCATCGGCCTTCGCAATGGCGTTAGGTAACTCTGGCGGAACGTTGGTGACTAAATGAGCCCAGTTAAGAAATCGACAGTGACTACTTGGAACGATGTAATGCAGTTGAATTACGGCGTTCCAGAAATCAATTTAGTCTCAGGAAAAGGCCTAGTAGTAACTGATTCAGAGAAGAAGAAGTATCTAGATTTCCTCGGCGGCATCGCCACAAATATTCTCGGCCACGCCCATCCTGCAATAGTTAAGGCGGTTTCCACACAAGTTGCAAAACTTGGCCATGTTAGCAATTTCTATAGCCATCCATCAGGTCTTGCTCTAGCTAAGAAGTTGCAGGAGATGACCGGAGATAACACAGCAAGAGTTTTCTTCTGTAATTCAGGAGCAGAGGCGAATGAAGCCGCACTCAAACTTTCGCGGAAAACTGGAAAGACGCGAATTGTTGCAACAACTGGGGCATTCCACGGTCGCACCATGGGAGCACTTTCACTGACTGGCCAAGAAAGCAAGCGCGCACCGTTTCGACCTTTACTCAAAGATATTAAGCACGTGCCATTCGGTGATATCTCAGCGATGTACAAAGCAGTCTCTAAGAAAACGGCGATGGTCATTGTTGAGCCAATTCTCGGTGAGGCAGGGGTTGTAACGCCACCAGACGGATATTTAAAGCAGTTGCGGTCACTTTGTGATCAGCACGGTGCGCTTCTAGTTTTCGATTGTGTACAGACCGGCATGGGGCGAACTGGTAATTGGTTTGGATATGAGCACGAGAACGTTCGCCCTGATGTCATCACTCTCGCAAAAGGTATTGGTGGCGGTCTTCCGCTCGGTGCGATGATCACTCTCGGCAGCAAGACTCCACAATTTGCTCCAGGTGAACATGGAACAACTTTCGGCGGAAACCCAATTGCCGCTGCCGCTGGCTTAGCTGCTATCTCTGTAATCGAGAAGAACCGATTAATGACGCAGGCCAAGAGTTTTGAGAAACGCTTGAAGATAAAGATCTCAGCGATACGTGGCGTGCGCGAAGTTCGGGGTAGAGGTTTACTTATTGGAATCGCAGTTGATGGTGAGTATGCAAAAGAGTTAGCCGCTCAGTTAGCAAAAAATGGGTTCTTGGTAAATTCTCCAAATCTAGAAACTATACGAATTGCTCCGGCGTTAATTGTCACCAAGGCTCAGATCGATAAATTTATTGTGGCTTTCGCAAAGGCGATGAAAGAGGTAACTAATGGCTAAGGTGTTGAATTCAAGCTCGGTTTCTGCGCGCCGCGCGAAGGCGATTGCATTAATCAAGGCAGGTGTTGTTCATTCGCAATCTGATTTGGTTAAGTTACTGAAGAAGGCCGGCTTCGATGTCACGCAGGCAACTGCAAGTCGCGATCTAGAAGAGCTTGGCGCCGTTCGTTCGCGTAGCGGGTCTGGCGAATTGATCTATCAACTTGGAACAACCGCTGATGGCTCGATCGCGCGATCTATGCCACTTCCTTCGGACCTGATTCTCTCGGTCGAATCATCTGGCAACCTTGCCGTAGTTCGCACACCACCTGGTGGAGCCCAATTTTTAGCAAGTTCACTCGATAACTCAGGCCTTGAAAACATCATCGGCACTATCGCCGGTGACGACACGGTTTTAGTTGTATCGAAGAAGGCCACCGGTGGAGCCGATCTTGCGAAAGAATTACTCAGCTTCGGCGCAGGCGCAAAACGCGGATCTGCAAAACGAAAGGCGAAGAAATAATGGCTCTCTGGGGTGGACGCTTCTCTGACGCACCAGATGATGCGGTCTTTGCGCTTTCACGTAGCGTTGACTTCGATTGGCGGCTAGCGCCTTACGATCTGCGTTCATCGCTAGCGCATCTGCGAGTGCTTAAATCTTCAGGGCTTCTGAAAGAGGATGTTGTGAGCCAGATTGAAAGCGCTATTCGTGAATTAATCGATGAAGTGGCTATCGGTAAATTCGTAGCCATCGAAGACGATGAAGATGTTCATAGCGCGCTAGAACGTGGCCTAACCGAGAAGATTGGTGATGTTGGGGGAGCGCTGCGCGCAGGTAGATCACGCAATGATCAGGTTGCGACAGATCTAAAACTTTTCGCAATCGATCATATGATGGAAATTTCTCAGATGATCATGGAACTTCAAAAGTCGCTTGCAGCAAAGGCCGCAGAGTATGGCGATGCGCCTGCGCCTGGGTTTACTCATATGCAGCATGCGCAACCGATTCTCTTTGGTCACGAATTAGCAAAACATATACACGCCTTTGCTCGCGACCTCGATCGAATTCAAGATTGGTTAAAGCGCACATCGGTAAGCCCACTTGGTTCGGGAGCTCTCGCTGGATCAGGGCTTGGCTTAAGGCCAGAAGTAACGGCGAAGGATCTAGGTTTCGCGTCACCTTCTGCAAATAGCATCGATGGCGTATCCGATCGCGACTTCGTTGCCGAAGCGCTCTTTATTATTTCAATGGTTGGCGTTCATTTATCTCGTATCGGAGAAGAGTGGTGTATCTGGGCAACATCTGAATTTGGATGGGCGAAGGTCGCCGATGCTTACTCAACTGGATCATCGATCATGCCGCAGAAGAAGAATCCCGATATGGCAGAACTAGCTCGCGGCAAAGCTGGTCGCTTAATTGGAAATTTAACTGGAGTCTTGGCAATGCTTAAGGGACTTCCATTTGCTTACAACCGCGATCTTCAAGAAGATAAAGAACCGCTATTTGATTCGATCGATACTTTGATCCTTGTTCTACCTGCAGTTACAGGCATGGTTGCCACAACAACTTTTGATCGAGCCAAGATGTTGGCTGCTGCGCCACAAGGTTTCTCACTTGCAACTGAGATTGCTGATTTCTTAGTACGCGCAAATGTTCCATTCGCATCAGCCCATGAAGCAGCGGGCAAGTGCGTCGCACTTTGTGAGGAAAAGAAAGTTGAACTCCACGAGTTAAGCGATCAGGATTTTGTTGGGGTCCATCCGCAACTAACTCCTGAGATCCGCACGGTACTTACCGTTGAAGGCGCGATCGCATCTCGCACAACCGTTGGCGCGACGGGTGGCACTGCTTTGGCGGCGCAATTAGCATCAGCGAATTCCGACATAAAAGCTGCTGAAAAGAAATTATCCGACCAAATGAGTGCATTCTCAGCGATGATGGGGGAGTGAACCCGAAAATGGCTACGCAATCAAAGGCGCTAATCGACGATCTAAAGTGGCGCGGTCTCTTCTCGCAATCAACAGATGAAGCAGCCCTTATCCAGGCGCTATCAAAACCGACGACTCTCTACATCGGTTTCGATCCGACCGCCCCTAGTTTGCACGTCGGAAACCTCGTTGTTCTGCTGGCCCTGCGCCGCTTTCAACTAGCGGGCCATATTCCAATCGCCCTTGTCGGGGGAGCCACCGGTTTAATCGGGGATCCAAGTGGAAAGAACGAAGAACGCAGCCTCAACACAACCGATGTAGTTGCAGCTTGGGTAGAACGTATCCGCGTACAGGTCTCAAAGTACTTAGATTTCGACGCCAAAGATAACGCGGCAATTGTCGCCAATAACCTTGATTGGACATCACCACTTTCTGCGATCGAATTCCTGCGCGATGTAGGAAAGCACTTCAGCGTCAACCAGATGCTTGCTAAGGATTCAGTTTCATCACGTCTTGAAGCAGGTGGTATTTCATACACTGAATTTTCCTATCAAGTACTTCAATCATTTGATTTCCTTGAACTTTTCCGCCGCCACAACTGCACGCTCCAATTAGGCGGCTCAGATCAATGGGGAAATATAACTGCAGGTCTAGATCTAATCCGGCGCGTTGAATCAGGCAGCGCACATGCTTTAACAATCCCGCTACTCGCTAAGGCTGATGGTTCTAAGTTTGGAAAAACTGCAGGGGGTGCAATCTGGCTAGATCCAGAGATGACTTCTCCTTATGCGTTCTTCCAATACTGGTTGAACACTGACGATAAAGATGTCATCAACTTCTTAAAGGTTTTCTCTTTCAAATCTCGCGAAGAGATAGAAGCGCTTGAAAAATCACACTCTGAAAACCCTGGCGCACGTGAGGCGCATCGCGCACTTGCTCGCGAACTAACGTCACTCGTTCATAGCGCTCAAATTTGCGATCGCGTAGAAGCAGCAGCGCGTGCGCTCTTTGGACAAGGCGAACTTTCAGAGTTAGATGAGGCAACTTTGACGGCCGCACTTGCAGAACTTCCTCGCACAACTGTTAAGAGCGGCGAACCGATTCCAACATGGGTAGATCTCCTTGCAGCAACTGGTGTCGTCGATTCAAAGTCTGCCGCCCGCCGAATCGTTAAAGAGGGTGGGGCGTATTTGAATAACGCCAAGATCTCTGGCGAAGACTTTGCCCCCTCAAAAAGTGACTTTTTATGCGGTAAATATGCAGTTTTACGTAAAGGAAAGCGTGACCTTGCAGCGGTAGAGCTGCTCTAAAAGCCACGCGGGCTAGCGTTTTCGCACGTTTTTACGCACAAATATGCAAATTTTTGCTATTTAGAGGCTATGACCAATGCCACTGGTAATCGGGCTAGGCCGATTTGACCCTCACGCTGCGCACGCCTATAGTTACGCTCCTTGCTGTGTGAACGGACGATTAGGCCGTACAGCATCTTCCTTATTTAGCCCCATTTAGGCCGGTTTGACCGTGCCTGCGTGGATGGACTAGATTTGGCAGTCTGCCCTGAAAATCGGCCAAAAGCCGAAAAGCAGTGCGCATCCGTACCTTGAGAACTCAACAGCGTGCCATAAGTCAATGCCAGAGAATGGTGTTAATTCGCCATTCTCTAAATAAATACTTCAATGAAGTATCTGTAAAACACTGTTAATTCAGTGCTTTGCAATACTCGTTGATTTCCTTTGGTAAAGACAAAATAAACGACAGTTTGTTTGTCTCGTAAGCCATGAACAAAACTTTCTATGGAGAGTTTGATCCTGGCTCAGGACGAACGCTGGCGGCGTGCTTAACACATGCAAGTCGAGCGATGAGATCACTTCGGTGAAGGATTAGCGGCGAACGGGTGAGGAACACGTGAAGAATCTGCCTTCAACTCTGGGATAACTCCGGGAAACCGGGGCTAATACCGGATATGAGCCTTGATCGCATGATCGGGGCTGGAAAGTTTTTCGGTTGAAGATGACTTCGCGGCCTATCAGCTTGTTGGTGAGGTAATGGCTCACCAAGGCGACGACGGGTAGCCGGCCTGAGAGGGCGACCGGCCACACTGGGACTGAGACACGGCCCAGACTCCTACGGGAGGCAGCAGTGGGGAATATTGGGCAATGGACGAAAGTCTGACCCAGCGACGCCGCGTGCGGGATGAAGGCCTTCGGGTTGTAAACCGCTTTCAGCAGGGAATAAGCGCAAGTGAAGGTACCTGCAGAAGAAGCACCGGCTAACTATGTGCCAGCAGCCGCGGTAATACATAGGGTGCAAGCGTTGTCCGGAATTATTGGGCGTAAAGAGCTCGTAGGTGGTTTGTTACGTCGGTTGTGAAATTCAGGGGCTCAACCCCTGACTTGCAGCCGATACGGGCAAGCTAGAGTTTGGTAGGGGAGACTGGAATTCCTGGTGTAGCGGTGGAATGCGCAGATATCAGGAGGAACACCGATGGCGAAGGCAGGTCTCTGGGCCAATACTGACACTGAGGAGCGAAAGCGTGGGGAGCGAACAGGATTAGATACCCTGGTAGTCCACGCCGTAAACGGTGGGCGCTAGTTGTGCGAACCTTCCACGGTTTGTGCGACGCAGCTAACGCATTAAGCGCCCCGCCTGGGGAGTACGATCGCAAGATTAAAACTCAAAGGAATTGACGGGGCCCCGCACAAGCAGCGGAGCATGCGGCTTAATTCGACGCAACGCGAAGAACCTTACCAAGGCTTGACATATACAGGAATATGGCAGAGATGTCATAGCCGCAAGGTCTGTATACAGGTGGTGCATGGTTGTCGTCAGCTCGTGTCGTGAGATGTTGGGTTAAGTCCCGCAACGAGCGCAACCCTCGTTCTGTGTTGCCAGCATTAAGTTGGGGACTCACAGGAGACTGCCGGGGTTAACTCGGAGGAAGGTGGGGATGACGTCAAATCATCATGCCCCTTATGTCTTGGGCTGCACGCATGCTACAATGGCTGGTACAAACGGCTGCGATACCGCAAGGTGGAGCGAATCCGATAAAGCCAGTCTCAGTTCGGATTGGGGTCTGCAACTCGACCCCATGAAGTCGGAGTTGCTAGTAATCGTAGATCAGCAACGCTACGGTGAATACGTTCCCGGGGCTTGTACACACCGCCCGTCACATCACGAAAGTCGGTAACACCCAAAGTCAGTGGCCCAACCGCAAGGAGGGAGCTGCCAAAGGTGGGATCGGTGATTGGGATGAAGTCGTAACAAGGTAGCCGTACCGGAAGGTGCGGCTGGATCACCTCCTTTCTAAGGAGCATCTGAACTCAAAAATATTGAGAAATCAGGCTCATATGTGGAGCATTGACTTAGGTTTATCTAAGAATTCATGTCAGTACAACTTGATTTGTTGAAAAACAATGATGGAGTGGAAAGCCCCTGAATTTCGAATATCAACTAGGCACGTTGTTGGGTCCTGAGGGGACGGCTAGCGCCAAACCTCTGGACTTAATAAGAAGAGATACTGGATAGATTTATCTAACCAAGTCTCAACTCTTATTGAGTACCGCCCGTATTTTGAGAACTACACAGTGGACGCGAGCATCTTTGTGGAAAAATTATTAAGCGCACATGGCGGATGCCTTGGCATCAGAAGCCGATGAAGGACGTAGTAGGCTGCGATAAGCCTCGGGGAGCTGTCAAACGAGCTTTGATCCGAGGATTTCCGAATGGGGAAACCCAGCCAGAGTAATGTCTGGTTATTTCTGCCTGAATATATAGGGCAGATAAAGGGAACGTGGGGAAGTGAAACATCTCAGTACCCACAGGAAGAGAAAACAACCGTGATTCCGTTAGTAGTGGCGAGCGAAAACGGAAGAGGCCAAACCAATACTGTGCCAAGCCGGCAGGCGTTGCAGTATCGGTGTTGTGGGACCAGTTAGGTTGGACTGCCGTTCAACCAAAGAGTCAAAAACTAGCTAAGTAGATGAATGGCGTGGGAAAGCCAGTCATAGAGGGTGAGAACCCCGTAGTCGAAACTTAGTTAACTCTTTATTGGTATCCCAAGTAATACCGAACTCGAGGAATTCGGTATGAATCTGGCGGGACCACCCGCTAAGCCTAAATACTCTCTGATGACCGATAGCGGACTAGTACCGTGAGGGAAAGGTGAAAAGAACCCCGTAAGGGGAGTGAAATAGAATCTGAAACCGTGTGCGTACAAGCCGTTGGAGCGACGTAAGTTGTGACAGCGTGCCTTTTGAAGAATGAGTCTACGAGTTAGTGTCGTGTTGCAAGGTTAACCCGTCGAGGGGAAGCCGTAGCGAAAGCGAGTCTGAATAGGGCGATTAAGTAGCACGATCTAGACCCGAAGCGAGGTGATCTACGCATGGCCAGGTTGAAGCGCGGGTAAGACCGCGTGGAGGACCGAACCCACTAATGTTGAAAAATTAGGGGATGAGCTGTGTGTAGGGGTGAAAGGCCAATCAAACTTCGTGATAGCTGGTTCTCTCCGAAATGCATTTAGGTGCAGCGTTGCGTGTTTCTTACCGGAGGTAGAGCTACTGGATGGTCGAGGGGTCCTACAAGATTACCAACATCAGCCAAACTCCGAATGCCGGTAAGTGAGAGCGCAGCAGTGAGACTGTGGGGGATAAGCTTCATGGTCGAGAGGGAAACAACCCAGAATAGCAACTAAGGTCCCAAAGCCTGTGCTAAGTGGAAAAGGATGTGAAGTCGCATAGACAACCAGGAGGTTGGCTTAGAAGCAGCCACCCTTAAAAGAGTGCGTAATAGCTCACTGGTCAAGTGATTTCGCGCCGACAATGTAACGGGGCTCAAGCACAGCACCGAAGTTCTATCATTCAAGCATTATCCCGGTCGTAAGATCCAGGAGCTTGGATGGGTAGGAGAGCGTTGTGTGACTGGTGAAGCGGCAGAGGAATCTAGCCGTGGAAGTCACACAAGTGAGAATGTAGACATGAGTAGCGAGAGAGGGGTGAGAAACCCCTCCGCCGAAAGACCAAGGGTTCCTGGGCCAGGCTAATCCGCCCAGGGTAAGTCGGGACCTAAGGCGAGGCCGTCAGGCGTAGTCGATGGACAACTGGTTGATATTCCAGTACCCGCTTAAAATCGCCCATAGCGAATGTACTAATGCTAAGACCCATAATCAGGCTGGCTTCGGTCAGACCTGAGGTTGCGTCGAACCGGTGTACTAGTAGCTAAGCAATGGTGTGACGCAGGAAGGTAGTTCATCCCGGGCGATGGTTGTCCCGGGGTAAGGTCGTAGGGCGTTACGTAGGCAAATCCGCGTAACACATGCCTGAGAACTGATGCCGAGCCGTAAGGCGAAGTGAATGATCCTATGCTGCCAAGAAAAGCATCTAGCAAGATTTTAAGTAGCCCGTACCCGAAACCGACACAGGTGGTCAGGTAGAGAATACCAAGGCGATCGAGATAATTATGGATAAGGAACTCGGCAAAATGCCCCCGTAACTTCGGGAGAAGGGGGGCCCTTTGACGTGTAGGAGTTTTCCTCCGAAGCGTTGGAAGGCCGCAGAGACCAGGCTCAAGCGACTGTTTACCAAAAACACAGGTCCGTGCGAAGTAGCAATACGATGTATACGGACTGACGCCTGCCCGGTGCTGGAAGGTTAAGGGGACTGGTTAGCCGCAAGGCGAAGCTGAGAACTTAAGCCCCAGTAAACGGCGGTGGTAACTATAACCATCCTAAGGTAGCGAAATTCCTTGTCGGGTAAGTTCCGACCTGCACGAATGGCGTAACGACTTGAGCGCTGTCTCATCCGTAAACTCGGCGAAATTGCATTACGAGTAAAGATGCTCGTTACGCGCAGAAAGACGGAAAGACCCCGGGACCTTTACTATATCTTGATATTGGTGTTCGGAACGGTTTGTGTAGCATAGGTGGGAGACTTTGAAGCGGGCACGCCAGTGTTTGTGGAGTCATCGTTGAAATACCACTCTGATCGTTTTGAACTTCTAACCTCGGTCCGTAATCCGGATCAGGGACAGTGTCTGGTGGGTAGTTTGACTGGGGCGGTCGCCTCCTAAAAAGTAACGGAGGCGCTCAAAGGTTCCCTCAACCTGGTTGGCAATCAGGTGTCGAGTGTAAGTGCACAAGGGAGCTTAACTGTGAGACAGACATGTCGAGCAGGTGCGAAAGCAGGAACTAGTGATCCGGCGGTGGCTTGTGGAAGCGCCGTCGCTCAACGGATAAAAGGTACCCCGGGGATAACAGGCTGATCTTGCCCAAGAGTCCATATCGACGGCAAGGTTTGGCACCTCGATGTCGGCTCGTCTCATCCTGGGGCTGGAGTAGGTCCCAAGGGTTGGGCTGTTCGCCCATTAAAGAGGCACGCGAGCTGGGTTCAGAACGTCGTGAGACAGTTCGGTCCCTATCTTCTGTGCGCGTAAGAAACTTGAGAAGGGCTAACCCTAGTACGAGAGGACCGGGTTGGACGAACCTCTGGTGTGTCGGTTGTTCCGCCAGGAGCACCGCCGATTAGCTACGTTCGGAAGGGATAACCGCTGAAAGCATCTAAGCGGGAAGCTCGCTTCAAGATTAGGTTTCTCATTGGTTTACCAAGTAAGGCCCCCAGCTAGACTACTGGGTTGATAGGGTGGAAGTGGAAGAGCCGTAAGGCTTGGAGCTGACCACTACTAATAGGCCGAGGATTTAACTACAAAGTTGCTACGCGTCCACTGTGTGGTTCTCGAGATACGGTCGAGAACCACGAAATAGAGAGAGTTCTGACATCTATAAACGATGGCTTCAGAATTCGATCTAATTCAAAGGTTTTGTCGAAATCTCAATAGCGTTTCGGCGACCATAGCGAGAGGGAAACACCCGGTCCCATTCCGAACCCGGAAGTTAAGCCTCTCAGCGTCGATGGTACTGCAAGGGTGACCTTGTGGGAGAGTAGAACGTCGCCGGACTTCTTTTATAAAAAGGGGCACTTTCACGAGTGCCCCTTTTTTATTTGCGTTTGGTTTATTTGTCGACTGGTTTATTTCCCTAACGGTTTCATCGCTAGAATTATCTAAAATCTAAATAGAGGAGAACGAAATGGATGAGAGAAAACCACGCGCCAATTCTGGCCGTCCATCCAGCCGTCCCTCTTCCTCTGATCGTCCTTCTTCAAGTGGACGCCCATCGAGCCGACCAAGTTCAGATCGTCCAAGCTCAGGTCGCCCATCATCTTCTTCATCCTCAAGATCATCTGGTCCAAATCGCGAACGTCGCCGTGAAGATCTTCCGGCTCGTGGTGGTTCATCCGATCGTGGTGGTGCAACCCGTCAGGTATCGCAAGGGCGTGAAGCCAGTGATCCACGCGGGTTTCGTCCCAAACCTTTAGAACGTGATCAATCAAGACTTCGCCCCAGAATTTTCGAACCAGATATTCCAGAAGAAATTACTGGTGAAGAGTTAGAGAAGAGCGTTCGCGCAGAGTTGTTAAGTTTGTCTGCAGAGAATGCAAAAGTCGTTGCACGGCATTTAGTTTCGATAAATATTCACATGGATTCGGATCCAGAACTTGCACATAAACATGGAATTGCGGCTGCACATCATGCTGGTCGCCTAGCTGTTGTTCGCGAGAGCGCTGGTTATGCTGCATATCGCGCTGGTTATTACGAGATTGCGCTAAAGGAGCTTCGCGCTGCGCACCGAATTTCTGGTGATGTATCTATGTGGCCGGTAATGGCAGATTGCGAAAGAGGTCTAGGAAGGCCGCTAAAAGCCCTGAATTTGGCTGGTTCTGAGGAGGTTAAGCGTCTTGCGAAACCAGAAGAAATTGAAATGCGCATTGTTGCATCAGGTGCGCGTCGTGATCTTGGCGAGTTAGATGCTGCCGTTATCACACTGACGTGTAAAGAGCTAAAGACCGAGGACGAAGAGTGGGCAGTTCGCCTTCGCTATGCATATGCCGATGCCCTTGAGGTTGCCGGTCGTAAAGCAGAAGCTCGCGAGTGGTTTAAGAAGTGTGCAGATATTGATCATGATGAATTCACTGACGCCTTGATGCGCGCTCAGTAATTCACTTATCCACACCTAACCTCAAACAACTCCTCTTCTGTCACAGCCTTAGTTCACTATCTCCTCCTTGCGCAATCGCGTACTTTTTACAATAGGGAGTAAGAGATGGTTAAGAAAGTTGTTGAAGAAGAAGTTATCGATCACTCGCTGAATGATTTGCTTTTACGGGGGAGAGTCTCGGCCGAGGCGACAACGAAAGAACTTCCGAGCGGTGACAAAGTTGTCGAGTTTCGTTTGATTGTTACTCGCGCAGAACGCGAGGGCGTTGACACTTTAGATATCGCAGCCTGGAGCGCTAAGTCACGTAAAACAGCGTTAACGCTTAAGGCAGACCAGTGGGTAGAGATTTCTGGCAGTATCCATCGCCGCTTTTGGCACTCCCCGGGTGGTTTGGCATCTCGTTGGCAGGTTGAAGCGATCGAGATTTCTCGCCTTTAAGGCGTAAAAGGCCTACTTCCCGCTTATTGGATAGGCTAGAGACATGGCTAAATCCTCGAACGATCTCTTCTCAACGCTTCGTACTTACATCTCGAAGGTAACTGAAGGAGAGAAATCTCCTGCAGAAGTTGCTGCAGCTCTAAATGGTTGGGCGCGCGAGAGCGCAGATGCCCTTAAATCAAAGATCCATGAAGAAGTCGAAGCGAGCGTTGCGAAGATGGGATTTGTAAAACGTGATGAGTTCGATCGTTTAGCGGCACAGGTTGCTGCAATGAAGAGCGAAGCCTCAACAAAGAAGGCTTCTGCAAAGAAGACTGCACCTAAGAAACCAGTAGCAAAAAAATCTGCTGCGAAGAAGAGCGCTCCAAAGAAGAAGGCGGTTAAGAAGTAATGTCGAATGAATTCAACACTACAGAAGAGTCCGCTCCTTCACTAGTAGAAGAAGTGAAGATCGAACTCAGCGAGATCGATACTGCCGATCTAACAGAACACGCTGCACGTTTTGATGCTCTCCATGGCAAGTTGCAAGAAGCGCTTAACTCAATCGATGGCCTCTAAAGGCTTAATCGAAGTACTTAAAGAAAGTAAATGAGATGAAGACTCGCTTAGATGCTGAACTGGTTCGTCGCGAACTAGCTCGCTCACGCGAGCACGCAGCCGATCTAATCGAATCTCGTTCGGTATTAGTTGGAGGAATCCCAGCAACAAAGCCGGCAACACAGGTAGATGCCGAAACTTCGATAACAATTCAAGGCGACCGTGATGACTTTGTTTCTCGTGGAGGTCATAAATTGGCGGGGGCTTTAGAAGTTTTTAAGGACGTTGTTGTAGAAGGAAAGAATTGTCTCGATGCGGGTGCGTCCACTGGTGGTTTCACCGATGTACTTCTACGCCAAGGCGCAAAGTTGGTCGTTGCAGTAGATGTTGGATACGGGCAGTTGGCTTGGGAACTTCGCCAAGATCCTCGCGTGAAGATCCTGGATCGCACAAATATCCGCCATCTAACCGGCGATATGGTCGGTGAAGAAATCGATTTGGTCGTTGCAGATCTCTCCTTTATCTCACTCTCGCTAGTACTTCCTGCACTCGCTGCAGTTTCGAAACCGAACGCTGATTTTGTTTTAATGGTTAAGCCACAATTTGAAGTTGGACGCGAAAAGTTAGGTGCGGGTGGCGTGGTACGCGACCCTGAACTTCGTAAGGCTGCCGTGCTAGATGTAGCTGAATCTGCTTATGACGTTGGCCTAGGCACCATGGGAATTGCCGCTTCACCACTTCCAGGTCCTGCCGGAAACGTTGAATACTTCTTATGGCTGCGTCGCGGAGCACCAGCAATTGATAAAGCCTCTGTCGATCAAGCGATTGCGATGGGACCTGCCTAATGTCACGTCACGCAATATTTGTCGTCAACGCATCGCGCGCAGAAGCAGTGGCTGCAACAAAAGAGATCTCACAAATCCTTCTTAAAGATGGCTTCACACTTTCAACTCCATCAGAAATTTCGATCCTTGGAATTTCTCAACATCCAGCTGAAGATCTTCCAAAGGCTGAAGTTGTTCTAGTTCTCGGGGGAGATGGCACGATCCTTCGTGGTTCTGAAATCGCGCGCCGCCAAGATATTCCAATTCTTGGCATCAACCTTGGCCATGTTGGATTTATGGCAGAAGTTGAAAAACCTGCGCTCTCTGAGATTGCAGCAAGCGTTATCGCCAAAGATTATGTAACTGAAAACCGCATGGTTTTAAAGTATTCGGTAGAGCGAGCCGGAAAAGTTGTAGATACAGGTTGGGCGCTTAACGAAGTTACCGTCGAACGCAACGGAACAACGATGGTTGAACTCTTTGTGCAGATCGATGGACGCCCGCTCTCTCGCTGGGGCTGCGATGGACTCATCTGCTCAACGCCAACTGGTTCAACTGCATATGCATTTAGCGCAGGCGGTCCAGTTCTTTGGCCCGAAATCGATGCGCTCGTACTTCTACCAATTTCAGCGCACGCCCTCTTTTCTCGTCCAATGGTTGTTTCACCAAAATCTGAAATTATCGTAGATATCGAATCCAGCGATGCGCTTCTATCATCGGATTCGCTACGTAAATTTCCTCTCCAATTGTCGGATCGCATCTTGATTACTCGTGATTCATCGGTGATCAAGCTTTCACATATCAAACCAACGCTCTTTACTGATCGATTGGTGGCTAAATTTAAACTTCCCATTGAAGGTTGGCGCGGTGAGTGATCGTTCTCATCTAGAGGAAATCTCAATTCGCTCGATCGGCGTTATCGATCAATCTTCACTTGAATTAAGCCCCGGTTTAAATGTTTTAACTGGCGAAACTGGCGCTGGAAAGACAATGATTCTCACCGCTCTTCAATTAGTTCTTGGCGGAAAGAGCGATAGCTCGTTAGTACGTCACGGTAGTGAACGGTTATTGGCCTCAGCGCGGTTCTCCGTTAATAAGACAATCGCCGAAATCGCAATCGAGTCCGGCGCCGATGTTGAAGATGGAACCCTGATTTTAACTCGTACTGTAAATGCCGATGGAAAAAGCAAGGCAGTTGCTGGTGGTGCAAACGTTCCAGCAGCAACGCTTTCCTCACTTGCCGATCATTTAGTTGAGATTCATGGACAAGCGGCGAATCATCAAATTGTTAAGCCAGCAAGACAGCGTGAACTACTTGATCGATTTATTGGTAGCGATCTTTCCAAGGCACTTCAGCGCTATCAGTTAACTTTCAACGAATATAACGATCTAAAGGCGCGCATTAAAGCGATGCGCGAGAGCGTTAGTAAGCGCGATTCTCAGATAGCAGAGTTGCAGGAATTCTCATCAGCCTGGGTAAAGCTCAAAGCGGTACGTGGTGAAGTAGCCTCAACGAACGATCAAATTTCTCGTCTTTCTAGCGTTGAGGATCTGAGAGTTGCAACAGATGGCGCAAGCCAAGCCATAGCAAATGAAGAAGAAGGTTCGCTAACTTCACTGGGTGCAGCACGTCGTTTCCTAGATGTCGCGAAAGGTAAAGATGGAAAGTTGGATGAGATTGCATCTCGTATCGCAGAAGGCTTCTTCCTAATTGATGATGCAGCACGTGACCTATCTTCTTATCTCGCATCACTTGAAGCAGACCCCGGGCAACTCGACACATTGCAGGCTCGTAAAGCTGAACTTGCAGCCTTCCTAAAGAAGTGGGGCTCTTCAGCCGATCCCGACGAAGATTTAGTTCAACTAGCGGCTAAGGCAAAGAACGCAAAGATTGAGATCGAGGATCTAACGGGTGGCGATGAACGTATCGCGGAGTTAGATAAGGAACTTGGCGATATCAAGAAGAAACTCTTGTCGGCGGCAGAGAAGTTGACCCAAGTTCGCGCTGCGGGGGCAAGCAAACTTTCGCAAGCAGTCTCCGAAGAAATTCATCAACTTTCGATGCCGCACACTCAATATTCAGTTTCTGTTAACTCACCAGATTACAAAGGCGCACTCAGGGAATCTGATTTCACGCTACTTGGTTGTGATGAAGTTTCAATGCAGATCCAAGGCCATAAAGATGGTCCGCTAATTGCACTGGGCAAGGGCGCAAGCGGCGGCGAAATGTCACGCATTATGTTGGCCCTAGAAGTTGTCCTTGCTGCAACACATCCGGTTGGTACTTATATCTTCGATGAAGTCGATGCAGGCGTTGGCGGTAAAGCGGCGATCGAAGTCGGTCGCAGACTCGCTGCTCTTGCACAACACACACAAGTTATCGTTGTCACACATCTGCCACAGGTTGCAGCTTGGGCCGATAGCCACTTCGTTGTTAAGAAGAGTAGCGATGGAACTGTAACCGCCTCAGATGTTCAGGCTTTAGATGCCGCATCCCGCGTTGAAGAGATAGCAAGAATGCTCGCAGGTCTTGAAGAGTCGACAAGTGCGCGCGAACACGCCGCCGAGCTACTGGCGATGCGGGGCCAAGCCCGAAAGTAGTGATAAGTTTGTCTTCCATGGGCCAAGCGCATGTGACTAAACATATTTTCGTAACCGGTGGAGTAGCTTCAAGTCTCGGTAAAGGGCTCACCGCCTCAAGTCTTGGCAGGCTATTAGTTGCCCGTGGTATTCGCGTAACCATGGAGAAGCTTGATCCATACCTAAACGTCGACCCCGGCACCATGAACCCATTTCAGCACGGTGAAGTTTTCGTTACCGATGATGGCGCTGAAACAGATCTCGATATTGGCCACTACGAACGTTTTCTAGATCGCAACTTGCAGGGCTCAGCGAATGTAACAACAGGTCAGATTTACTCCCGCGTTATTGCGCGCGAGCGACGTGGTGAATACCTAGGTGAGACGGTTCAAGTAATTCCCCATATCACCAATGAGATTAAAGAACGTATGCACGCCATGTCATCTCCTGATGTAGATGTTGTTATCACTGAAATCGGCGGAACAGTAGGAGATATCGAATCCCAGCCATTCTTAGAAGCAGCACGTCAAATGCGTCAAGAAGTTGGACGCGATAACGTCTTCTACTTACATATCTCACTTGTGCCTTATATCGGTCCATCAGGTGAGTTAAAGACGAAACCAACTCAACACTCAGTTGCTGCACTACGCAGTATCGGTATCGCACCCGATGCAGTGGTACTTCGCTCTGATCGTGAAATTCCAATCGGCATAAAGAAGAAGATTTCACTTATGTGTGACGTTGATGTAGAAGCGGTCGTCGCGGCGGTAGATGCACCATCTATCTATGACATTCCAAAGGTGCTCTTCTCTGAAGGGCTGGATGCTTACGTTGTACGTCGTTTATCTCTAGGTGGACATGAAGTTCAATGGGGCGAATGGGATGACTTACTTGAAAAAGTTCATCATCCAAAGCATCAAGTAAAAGTTGCTCTCGTTGGAAAATACATCGATCTACCTGATGCTTATCTCTCTGTTTCCGAAGCGCTGCGCGCTGGTGGTTTTGCGAATAATGCAAAGGTTTCAATAATTTGGATACCTAGCGATGACTGTGAAACACCAGAAGGTGCGAAGAAGGCCCTTGGCGAAGTAGATGCGATCTGCGTTCCTGGAGGTTTCGGTGTACGTGGAATCGAAGGCAAGTTAGGCGCGCTTAAATTTGCTCGCGAAAACAAGATTCCAACTCTCGGACTCTGCTTAGGTTTGCAGTGCATGGTCATCGAAGCAGCGCGCAATTTAGCTGGAATTAAAGATGCTAACTCTGCAGAATTTTCTCCAGAATCTGGCACACATGTCATTGCAACTATGGATGATCAGAAGGAGATAGTTTCTGGTCAAGCAGATATGGGTGGCACGATGCGTCTTGGTCTCTACACGGCAACTCTAAAACCAGGTTCGATTGTCGCAAAGACTTATGGTGCAGAAGAGATTTCCGAACGCCATCGCCATCGTTATGAAGTAAATAATCAATATCGAGATCAGATTTCTAGTGCTGGCCTTACTTTCTCAGGAATGTATAAGGAACGCGACCTCGTGGAGTTTGTAGAACTTCCTTCTGAGGTACATCCTTACTACGTGGGAACTCAAGCCCACCCTGAGTTGCGCTCTAGACCTACGCGTCCTCATCCGCTATTTATTGGTCTAATTGCGGCAGCGATTAAATCGAGAGGCTAAAAATGTTAGTTGGCGTTCCTAAAGAGATTAAGGTCCACGAATCTAGGGTCGCTCTAACTCCCGAAGGCGTTTTTGAATTTACCCGCAGTGGCCACGAAGTAGTTGTTGAAAAAGGCGCCGGAGTTGGATCATCAATTAGCGATGCGGATTTCGTTGCAGCGGGTGCACGCATCGAGGCAGATATTGAAAAAATCTGGAGTGAATCAGATTTGATTTTGAAGGTAAAAGAGCCGATAGAGGTTGAATATCCGAGACTTCGCTCAGGTCAGATCCTCTTTACCTACCTGCACTTAGCAGCGAGCAAGCCTTGCACCGACGCATTGTTAAAGAGTGGCACCACTGCTATCGCTTATGAAACTGTGGAAGTTAATGGAACGTTGCCGTTGCTTGCTCCGATGAGCGAAGTTGCTGGACGTCTATCTGTTCAAGTTGGGGCGTATGCCTTGCAGAAACCAAACGGTGGACGTGGCGTGCTATTAGGCGGTGTTCCCGGAGTAGCCCCCGGAAAAGTTGTTGTTATCGGCGGGGGAGTAGCAGGACTAAACGCTGCAGTTATTGCGATGGGCATGGGAGCTGATGTAACTGTTCTCGATCGTTCGCTTCCGCGATTGGCCTATATCGATTCGCTCTATAACGGACGAATCAAAACTTTAGCTTCGACTCTGCATGCCATCGATCGTGAGATCAAGAACGCTGATCTAGTTGTTGGTGCAGTGCTAGTACATGGCGCGAAGGCGCCAAAGTTGGTAACTAACGCCCAAGTGGCGCAGATGAAACCTGGTTCCGTATTAGTTGATATCGCCATAGATCAAGGTGGATGCTTCGAAGATTCCAAACCAACGACTCATGCTGAACCAACTTTTAGCGTTCATGGGTCAGTCTTTTACTGCGTGGCAAATATGCCAGGTGCTGTTCCAGTTGCTTCAACATATGCGCTAACAAATGCGACGCTGCCTTACGCGCTAGCGATTGCAAATAAGGGTTGGGAGCGGGCAATTGAGGAAGATCCAGCGCTCGATCGTGGGCTAAATGTTCATGCCGGAAAGATTCGCTATAACGCAGTAGCCCTGGCTCACGGTTATGAAGTTTGATAACGCGCTCCAATCCTTTCTCGATCACTTAACTATTGAACGTGGTTTATCGAGTAACTCAATCTCGGCATACAGAAGAGATCTCGCTAAATTCTCCGATTTTCTTGATAAAGAAAAGTTGGATTTTGAACGCTTGAGCGAAGATGAAATTATCAGTTTCGAAGTTTGGCTTAAGGGTTTAGGAAGGGCAGTTACTAGCATCAATCGCAATATCTCGGCGTTAAAGAGTTTCTACAAATATCTAGCGCAAGAGTTTTCAACAAATAATCCTGTTAGCGCAGTGTTAAGTTCAAAAGTTCCGCGCCGCCTACCTAAGGCGCTCACCATCAAGGAGATAACTTCACTAATTGATTCGACAAAGCGTGAAGGTGATCCAATTTCGCTTCGTGACCACGCAATTATTGAACTCCTCTATGGCACGGGAGCACGTGTAAGTGAGATCGTCGGAATCGATATCAACGATTTTGCACAGAGTGATGTGGAAGGCAATCCCATAACAACTCTGAAGTTGAGAGGTAAAGGATCAAAAGAGCGGATCGTGCCCCTTGGAAGTTTTGCAAAGACTGCTCTTGATGAGTACTTAGTCCGAATTAGACCGAACCTATTAAGTAAAAGTAAATCAGCCAGGGCTGAGACCGCGCTTTTCTTAAATCAACGGGGGAGCCGCCTATCCAGGCAGAGCGCTTGGCAGATGATTTCGGATGCTGCAGATTCAACTGGCTTATCCGGCAAAGTTTCACCGCACGTCTTTAGACATTCCTACGCCACACATTTGTTAGATGGTGGCGCTGATATTCGCGTGGTGCAAGAGCTACTGGGACATGCATCTGTAACTACGACGCAGATTTATACCCTGATCACGATAGATAAAGTGCGCGAAGCTTATGCAACCGCGCACCCGCGCGCTAATTAAATTCCGCGGAGTCTACGAGCAAGAATTGATTGATCGCCTTTAGCTTCAAGATCAGCAACGATTACCGCGATTGATTCACGAACAATGCGACCACGATCTACTGCCAGACCAAGGTCACCACGCAAGGTGAGGCGCGCTTGATCGAGATCAAAGAGTTCATCTGGAGAAAGATAAACAGTAATTTTCTCATCATGCTTTTCGCGACCAGATGGTGAACGATCAACTGTTGTAACGCGACGACGTGGCGTTGAACGAACGCCCTTTTTTGTCTTCGGATTTGTTGGAGCAACGCCAATAGCCTTGCTTACTTCTTGGGCCTCTTCAACAACTTGGCGTACTGCGCTAAGTGCTGGTGTATTCGCGCGGAAGAGTTCATCCGCTCCAGGCAAGCTTGCTCTACGGGTCATCGTGCGCCTCCTCGGGCAATTAGTTCACGGGCTAATCTGCGATAAGAAGCAGCGCCCCCTGATGATGATGCATAACTAGTAATTGGTTCACCGGCAACAGTTGTTTCAGAGAAGCGAATAGTTTTCGCGATAATTGTTTCGAAGACATCTTCGGGATACTTCTCTAAAATTGCAGTTAAAACTTCGCGGTTGTGAAGCGTCTTCTTCTCGTACATCGTCGCAAGGATTCCGATGAGATTTAGATCAGGGTTAAGGAAGCTCTTAACCTTCTCAATGTTTCCCTTGAGTTCAATAAATCCGTGAAGTGCGAAATATTCACATTGCAGCGGAACGATAACTTCATCTGATGCAACAAGTGCGTTGATCGTTAACTGGCCCATCGTAGGTTGGCAGTCGATCAAGATAACGTCGTAACGATCCTTTAGGCGACCAAGTGCGCGCTTTAAATACTGCTGCCCACCGATTTCAGCACCGAGCGTTGTTTCAGCGGTACCCAAATCGCGGTTAGCAGGAAGGAAATCTAGATTTGCAACAGATGATTTAAGAACGATCTCATCGATATTCGCATCCGGTGTCATCAACGCGTAATAAACAGTGTTCTCTAGTGGAAGTGCGTGTGCATTTACTCCAAGACCTAGAGATAAACCGCCTTGTGGGTCGAAGTCAACGAGAAGGACTCGGCGACCAAGTTCTGCAATGGCTGCACCCAGATTGATAGTTGTAGTTGTCTTACCTACGCCGCCCTTTTGATTAAAGATCGAGATGATCTTGGCTGGCTGGCCCTCAACTGGTGCTGGTGGAACACGGAAATTCTGGGGTTCGCGCCCGAGAAGAGTGGCGGTAGTTGCCACATCATCATCAAATGTCGATTTAGCGTTCAAGCGAGAAACCTCTTTCTGTTGGCGCGACTCTACGCTCCATGCGCAGATTTGAGCAAGTAAAGAAGTAAGGTTCGCAGGTGGATATCGAGATAAGCCCTGCAGATATAAAAGCAGCGGATATGAGCGGGGGCTCTGACGTATCGATCGAGAGTTCCCCTTTCAACGTCCACCTAGATAACTTTGATGGCCCGTTTGATCTACTGCTCCAGCTGATCTCGCGCCACAAGATGGATATCACCGAGGTCTCGCTGAGCATCGTTACCGATGAATTTATCTCCTTTATCCGGGCCCTTGAGGCCTCCGGTGAAGGCTGGCGCTTGGACCAGGCCACAGAATTCTTGGTAATCGCTGCCACCCTGCTTGATCTAAAGGCGGCTCGCCTCTTGCCTAGCGGTGAGATCGAGGATGAAGAAGACCTAGCCCTGCTCGAAGCCCGCGACATCCTCTTTGCTCGCCTGCTCCAATACCGCGCCTTTAAGGAGATCGCAGCGACCTTCGCCGCTCGCATCGAAGCCGCTGATAAGTCATTTGCCCGCGTCGTCGCCCTAGATCCCGCTCTTTCTGCGCTTCTGCCTGAGGTCTTGATCGGGGTAGGCGCACCGCGCTTTGCAGCGATCGCTGAGCGTGTACTCACGCCTAAAACCCCACCAGTGGTTGCCGTAGAACACCTCCACACCAGCCTGGTGAGCGTGGCTGAGGAGTCCAAGTTGGTTGTTGAGGCCCTTCGCAAGTCCCGCACTCTAAGTTTCCGAAACCTCTGCTCAGATGCCGACTCGACCCTAGTCATCGTCGCCAGGTTCCTAGCCCTGCTCGACCTCTATCGCCAAGGCGCGCTCCGTTTTGAGCAGGTAATTGCCCTCGGTGAGCTCCAGATCAGCTGGACCGGCTCAGATGAGGGCGAGGTCGCCGCCTCAGATGAGTTCGATATCCCGGTCTCTCTGCTCGATGACGAAGCCAGCGATGAACCAGAGGACGAAACCCCAGATTTAAGCGTAGTAAATGAGACAGAAGGTGGAGAAAATGTCTAATCCCGAACTCGAGCGTTCCATCGAGGCGATCCTGATGGTCGTAGATGAGCCAGTTACCGAGATAACCCTGGCCTCAGTTCTAGAACGTACCGTCGATGAGGTCGTTGAAGCGCTCGAACACCTAACCGGTTCATATGAAGGTCGTGGCTTCTCACTGAAGGCGATCAACGGGGGTTGGCGCTTCTATAGCCACCCAGAATGTTCGGCGGTGGTGGAGAAGTTTGTTCTCGATGGCCAGCAGAACCGCCTTACTCAGGCAGCGCTGGAGACCCTAGCTGTCATCGCCTACCGCCAGCCTGTATCTCGCGCCCGCGTCTCAGCCATTCGCGGTGTAAATGTTGAAGCGGTAATGAAGACCTTGGTGACCCGTGGGCTGGTAGAGGAGGCAGGGCTAGAGCCTGAGACTGGGGCGATCTTGTATAAGACCACAAGCTACTTCTTGGAAAGACTTGGACTTAACTCACTCGGTGATCTACCTGCACTGGCTCCTTATCTGCCGGATCTCGATCGCCTTGATGAGATCTTGGAATCACTCACCGACTAAGCTGCTTTTACGCTCAGGCTGGCCTTTGCTTTGACCCCTGTACCTGCTTTGGCGTAGACTGACGTCTCAACTTCCCCTTGATGGTCTAGCAGTTGAAGGCCATCTTTCTGGGGGAGCGCCCCTAATGACTGTCGAGAATGGATAGCCAAATGGCCGAAATGCGCCTGAATAAAATAATCGCCGACGCTGGAATCACGAGCCGTCGCGGAGCCGATGAGTTGATCATGGATGGTCGAGTAAGCGTGGACGGATTCATCTGTCGTGAGCTCGGAGCCAAGTTCGACCCACAAATGGTAAAAGTCATGGTTGATGGTGAGACAATTACGAGATCTTTGACTAAGTCTTATCTTGTACTTCATAAACCAAAAGGTGTTCTGTCTACGATGTTCGACCCGGAAGGTCGCCCCTCATTAGCCGACTTTATTGACCTCAGAAAAGAGCGCCTTTTCCACGTTGGACGCCTTGATAAGGACTCCGAAGGGTTAATCCTGCTTACCAATGATGGGGATTTAACTTTTAGAGCTACCCACCCATCTTTTGGGCTGGAAAAGACCTACATTATCGAATTTGATGGAAAGCTCCCGGTTGGGGCTGAGAAGACCCTTTTGAAAGGAATCGAGCTTGAGGATGGAATTGGCCGGGTTCTCTCATTTAAACAGTTGAGCCCCCAGTGGCTAGAAGTCACAATCCACGAAGGCAGGTACCACATTATCCGCCGGCTAATGGAGGCAGTCGATGTCACCGTCCTGCGATTGATCCGAACCAACTTCGGACCTATCTCCTTGGGGGATACCCCTGAAGGAAGATGGCGAGATCTAAATGCGGGCGAATTAGCAAACCTACAAAAGGCTTTAGATCTTTAAGGTTTTATCTATAGTCTGCCTACAAAGATATAAAACTATTTATCTATATAAATGCTCGAGTCCTCTTTTTTAACTATTTATCGATATTTTAATGCGGATTAAGGGGTATTTTAATCCCTTAATAACGATTTATCGATATTAATGAAATCCGGTGGTGCAGCTAGCGCGAGGATCTAACCGAAGAGCGCGAGAACGAATATCGTAAAAGCGTTTACTAGATATATCGATAAAACGCGATATATATAACGACCTGTTGAACTTTCTGCGGGTACTATTGGCCAATGTCTACGGTTAGAGCGATACGCGGAGCGGTTCAGGCAGAGGCCAATACCGCCGAGGCGATAGACGCTGCCACCAAAGAACTCTTGGCAGAGATGCTCAGCGCCAACACCCTTACCGCCGAAGACTTCATCTCGGTGATCTTCACGGTTAGCCCTGACCTAAATGCAGCTTTTCCAGCAAGCTCAGCTCGTGAGCTTGGATTTACCGATGTCCCGCTCATCTGTGCGGTCGAAATTGGGGTTCCAGGCTCGCTCGAGCGCACCATCCGCATCATGGCTCACGTTGAAAGTGGGCTAAAAAAGTCAGAAATCAACCATATCTACCTAGGCGGAGCAAAGGTTTTACGCCGAGATATAGCTCAGTAGGGCGCTCCACTGATGGCAACTAGCGAAGGTAAAGCCTTTTCCTCAATCCGGATTATCGGGTCTGGTCTGATCGGAACTTCGATCGGCTTGGCTCTAGCTGCCCGCGGAGTTCAAGTAGAGATGCTCGACCTGGATCAAAAGGCCCAGAAATTAGCACAAGATCTGATCGCCTCAGAGATATCAGGAGCGCCAGAGGTAATCCTCTTCGCAATCCCTGCCAGCGCACTCGCTGAGACCTTAGAACGAGAATTTGCACTCAACCCAGGATCTAAATTTATAGATATTGCTAGCGTTAAAACTAAACCTCAAGTGGAGGTATCAAGAATTAGCGGTGGTTCATCGCGCTTCCTCGCCACACACCCAATGGCTGGTCGTGAAGTCGGGGGAGCAGCCAGTGCTCGCGCCGATTTATTCGAAGGTCGCACCTGGATCTACTGCCCAACCTTTGCGGATGGAGCGCAGGTTGACTCAGATGTCCTGGAGACCGGTCTCTGGTTGATCAACTCTTTAGGAGCTACGCCAATATCTAAGTCAGCCTCCCGCCATGATTCTGCGGTGGCACTTGTTTCGCATCTGCCACAGATCGTTGCCTCTCTTCTGGCCGCCCAACTCAAGGGGGCTAAGAGCGAAGATTTAGATCTTGCAGGCGCTGGTCTTCGCGATACAACGCGGATCGCTGCCTCGGATCCAGAGCTATGGCAAGAAATCATCTCCAGCAACGCGCAAGAAATTTTACCGCTATTAATAAATCTACAAAACGATCTTGGATCCCTCATTCAATCGCTCGATGATCCTGTGAAAGTTGGTTCATTTATCGCAGCCGGTAACGAAGGTCGCTCAAAGATCCCAGGCAAACATGGTGGAAAGGCTCGCGAATACACACAGTTGCCAGTGGTTATCGAAGATAAGCCGGGACAACTTGCAGCGTTATTTGATGAGTGCGCAAAAGCTTCGGTAAACGTTGAAGATTTAACAATCGAGCACTCACCTGGTCAGTTCACGGGCTTAATAACTCTTGCTCTATCGGCTAGTGATGCTTCCATCTTGCAGAAACATCTCGAAGAGTCGGGATGGAACGTTCACGCTCCAAGATAGACTAGTGGTTAGTAACTATCACTATTAGTTTTCAATGCAGTACACCGCGCAGGGCAATGATGGGATGTAAGTAGAAATGATCGTTGTAGCCATCGATGGACCAAGCGGCGCGGGAAAGTCCAGCACATCAAAACTTGTTGCACAACGAGCAGGTTGGAATTATTTAGATACTGGCGCTTTGTACCGTGCGGTCGCATGGTTAGCGCTAAGAGAAAATATTAGCTCTGCAGAAGATATTCTCGCTGCGCTTAGCGATAACACAATTCACTTCATCGCAGATCCAAAAGACCCAAAGGTTTTTGTTGGTGATGTAGATGTGTCAACAGATATTAGAAGTGAGAAAGTCACTGAGAGCGTAAGTGCAATTAGCGCACTGCCAGAAATTCGCGCCACACTTCTATCTTTACAACGCAGATTGATAAATAGCGCAGAGCGCGGAATCGTTGTTGAAGGCCGCGATATCGGAACCGTTGTTGCACCAGATGCACCGTTGAAGATTTATCTACAAGCAGATATCGCCGCTCGCGCCGCAAGAAGGTCTAGCGAAATAGCCGCACCGGTTTCCAGCGTCTCGGAATCACTAAACCAACGCGATGAAATTGATTCGAATCGCGCAGTATCTCCTTTAGCTAAAGCATCTGACGCAGTTTTAATTGACTCTACAGAACTGGATTTAGAAGAAACGGTAGAACGCGTCTGGGAGTTATTGAAAGAGCGTTCCCTGCTCGGTCTTCCAATCGTTGCAATTTTAGGTCGACCTAACGTTGGTAAATCAACTTTGATCAACCGTTTTATTGGACGTCGCGAAGCGATTGTTGAAGATACTCCCGGTGTTACACGCGATCGTGTTCAATACGAATGCGAATGGGGCGGACGTCGTTTCATAATTATGGATACTGGCGGTTGGGAATCAAAGCCGGATGGAATTTCTGTGCAAGTTAGCGCATCTGCAGAACTTGCGATGCAAGAGGCGGATGTTCTTGCATTTGTAGTTGATGCACACGTTGGCGCACTAGATGAAGACGACATTTTGGTTCAGGAGCTTCGCAAAATTAAGAAACCAATGGTTCTTATCGCAAATAAAGTAGATAGCGATGTAGATGAGGCGGATGCACACGCGCTCTGGAACCTTGGTCTTGGTGAACCTCGATTCGTATCTGCACTCCATGGTCGTGGTAGCGGAGATCTTCTTGATTACATCGTGCGCGAGATGCCCGAAGTTGGCGGTGCGCAAACTCAGGATGGCTATCGCAAAATCGCTCTGATTGGTCGACCAAATGTTGGTAAATCAAGTTTGTTAAATGCGCTTGCGGGGGAAAATCGTTCGATCGTTGATGAAGTCGCTGGAACAACTCGTGATCCAGTAGATGAGTTAATTGAATTCGGGGGATCGATCTGGCGCTTTATCGATACTGCAGGTTTGCGCAAGCGCGCTAACCAAGCCAGCGGCACTGACTATTACGCAACGCTTCGCACCCAGAGCGCTCTGGAACGTTGTGAATGTGCGGTAGTTGTTCTAGATGCTTCGCTGCCAATTTCTGAGCAGGATCTACGCGTCATCACCATGGTTGAAGAAGCGGGCAAGGCGATGGTGATCGTGATGAATAAATGGGATCTCGTCGATGAAGACCGCCGCGATCAGTTAGATAAAGAGATCGATCGCCACCTGGATCAAGTCGAATGGGCGCAGCGAGTAAATGTTGCCGCCAAGACCGGTTGGCACCGTGATCGTTTAGCGCCAGCGCTTCGCACCGCGATCGATAGTTGGGAACGTCGCGTTCCAACCGCAAAACTCAACTCGTTCTTGGGCGCCCTTATCGGTGCGACTCCGCCGCCAGTTCGCGGTGGAAAGCAACCAAAGATTTACTACGCAACCCAAGCGGGTATCGCGCCACCGAAGTTCGTTATCTTCTCCAGCGGATGGATCGAGCCTTCTTATCGCCGCTTTATCGAGCGTCGCCTGCGTGAAGAGTTCGGCTTCCCAGGCACGCCGGTGATGGTCGCGATTCGAGTAAAAGAGCGCGATTAATGACGATTATGAAGAAGCTTTCCCTAGTCACCGTTCCAAATGCGCTCACCTTTCTGCGCGCCCTCGGGATTCCACTCTTTATCTACCTAGCTATCTCACTTGAGGCAGATGGTTGGGCGATTCTGACCTTGGCTATTGGGGGAGCCACCGATTACTTCGACGGCAAGATCGCCCGTGCTTGGGGCCAAGAATCGCGCTTTGGTGAATTAGCAGATCCCGCAATTGATCGTTTATATATCGTTGCAACTCTCATCGTTCTCTACCTGCGCGATGCGATTCCGTTGTGGGTGATCGTTGTTCTAGTTGTACGTGACTTGGTCCTGGCGGTTGCAACTTTGGCGCTGACTGCAAAGTCTCTACCTCCGCTTAAGGTTACTTACCTCGGGAAAGCGGCAACCTTCAACCTGCTCTATGCATTTCCATTTCTCTTACTCGCGCTAAATCCAAATTGGTATGGAACTCTCGCCTATATCTTCGGTTGGAGCTTTGCGATCTGGGGCATTGCTCTCTACCTCTTTACGGGTGTTACTTATCTCGGCTCTGCGGTTACATCTCTTCGTAAATCGCGATAGTTTTCTCCCATCAATCAGGGGGAGTTCTAGTGTCATCTATTCCAGATAACTTGCAATACACAAAAGAGCACGAATGGGTTTTGGCGACGGGCAATACATTCCGTATGGGAATTACTGATTATGCTCAAGGCGCGCTCGGTGACATCGTCTATGTGCAGTTGCCTAAGGTTGGCGAGAGCGTTGTTGCAGATAAAGTTTGCGGTGAAGTTGAATCTACGAAGAGCGTCTCTGAAATCTTCGCCCCAGTTTCAGGAAAGATCGTTGCGATCAACGAAGCGCTCAATAACGCGCCAGAGACGATCAACTCAGATCCTTACGGTGCAGGTTGGTTGGCCGAGATTGAAGTAGCGGCTCCTCCAGCCGGCTTACTCTCTGCCGATGATTATCGTCAAATCACCGCATAGAAATCGGGAATTTTTCGTACTTTTTACCGCTTGATTTCTTTCTTTTCTCACCCTAAGGTCAGCCTCAGGTTGAAGTTGAACCTCAAGGAAAGCAAAGTGAAGGGGGAGCGATATGAATAAACCAGATAGCAACGGCGAACTCACAAGCACCCTCCACCTCGGACTCCGCTCGGTCGTAGATGGTTCCCCGGAGAGCGCTCTTAACGCCCTTCTCTCATCTGCCAGCGATGCAGACCGCTTAGCAATTACAGCAATCATCGAAGGTCCAGCAGACCGAGCGATGGTCGTCATCCATCGCGGTCCGTCAAAGGGCGCGAGATTTCTAATCGATAGCGGTGAAGTTGCAATTGGTCGATCAGTTGATTCACCGATCTTCTTAGACGATGTAACGGTCTCAAGAAAGCATGCGGTTATTGTTAAAGATGAGCAGAAATTCAGCATCAAAGATCAGGGAAGCCTCAACGGAACATATCTAAACAATCAGTCGGTTCTTAACTCACCCTTAACTACAGGTGATGAGATCCAGATCGGTAAATTTCATATGCTCTTCGTGGCGCCAAATAAAAGTAAGTAGTAAGAAAGCTAAAAAAGAAAAGTTTTAAAGAGAATTTATCAACCGCTTAACTAGCAGTAGGGGAGATTAACGTGAGCGTTCCAGCACGCGCGTATTTGAGTATCGGGGAAGTTCTAACAAAGCTCCGTGGAGATTTTCCGGATATAACGATCTCTAAGATCCGCTTCCTTGAATCTGAAGGCTTGATCGAACCCCAGAGAACGCCTTCGGGATACCGCAAATTCACTGCTGCAGACCTGGATCGTCTTCGTTATGTGCTTCTCTTGCAGCGCGATCAGTACCTTCCACTACGCGTTATAAAAGAGAATTTAGAAGCCCTTGACCGTGGACTTGATCCTGCTCCTGCTGGAGGAGTTGCATCCCCTCGTCCAACTCTTACAACCGTTGATAACTCAGCATCACCTGAATCATTCGGTGCATCTTCAGACCTACGTCTTTCTCGTGAAGAGTTGCTTAAGGCAAGCGGCCTAGTTGATGATCAGCTAGTAGAACTCGAGTCATACGGATTCATCGCGCTACGCGGTCGTCATTACGATGCCGATGCGCTAGCTGTTGCCAAGGCAGTGGCTGAGATGGCTGGATTTGGAATCGAAGCGCGCCACCTGCGTTCATTCAAATCTGCCGCAGATCGCGAGATCGGCTTGATCGAACAAGTGATCACTCCGATTAACCGCCAGAAGTCTTCAGACTCAAAGGCGCGCGCTGAAGAAGTTCAGAAGCAGATCGCATCGCTCTCAATTCGTTTACATGCCGGGCTAGTTCGCGCCGGTCTTAATCGCCCTCGCCAGTAATTGTTCGGGGTAGGTAAGGCGATCTGATGTTGGTAAATATGGAGGTTGTTGGCGTTCGCATTGAGATGCCCTCTAATCAACCGATCGTTTTATTAAAAGAGATCGAAGGCTCACGTTTCCTGCCGATCTGGGTCGGAGCTGTTGAAGCTACTGCGATCGCTTTTGCTCAACAAGGAATGGCGGCACAACGCCCGCTGACCCACGATCTGATCGCCAACCTCTTGGAGGTCGCAGATCTAACGATGACCGCGGTACACATCACCGAATTAAAGGATGGGATCTTCTACGCCGAGATTCAGATCCGTGATAGCCAGTCCGCACTTCTGAAGGTTTCAGCTAGACCTTCAGATGCGATCGCGATCGCGCTTCGCACCAAGAGCAATATCTTGGCCGACTCAGACCTTCTGGATCTGGTCGGCATCGATATCCCAGAACGCCTCCTCGAAGTCGAGGGCGTTGAAGATATAACCGGAGCCAAGGAAGGCGCGGCGACCGACCTAGATTTAGAGCGTTTCCGTGAATTCCTCGACCAGATCAACCCGGAGGACTTTGCAGGGTAGGGGCCAGAAGTCTCACCCTCTACTTGAGGTTTGCCTCGTGTCGGTCGTTGTTTACAGCTCTCTCCGCTCGTAGCCTTAGCCCAGAAGAGAAACCCATCCAAGCTTCCCCGAGCAGAATCGAGAACGACGTGACCTCCCCAGTTACGCACGATGGCCAGAATGAAATCGGATATCGCGGTGCAACAGCATGTTCAGCCGCTGGAATTTCTTATCGCCAATTAGATTATTGGGCACGTACCGGTTTGCTTGAACCAAGTGTTCGCACTGCAAGTGGTTCCGGAACAGCGCGACTCTATGGTTTCCGCGACATTCTCGTTCTAAAGATCGTTAAGCGTTTATTGGATGCAGGTGTATCTCTACAAAACATTCGAACTGCCGTAAATCATTTGCGCAGCCGAGGAGTTACAGAGTTAGAAAGCATCACCTTAATGAGCGATGGCGCATCAATCTATGAATGTGCGAGCCCAGATGAAATCATCGACTTGCTGCAAGGCGGTCAAGGCGTTTTTGGTATCGCAGTGGGTAAGGTTTGGCATGAGGTTGAGGGTTCATTGGCATCGCTGCAAGGCGAGTTCAATGGCGAGATCGTTACAGCAGGTGGTGAAAGTAACGACGAGCTCTCATTACGTCGAAAGGCGAAAGGCGCCTAAAAGACATATTCTTCCCCAATATCTTGCTAGCTAGATAGTTAGGAACTTAATCGGGGGAGTTGCTTTGACTTTAGAACATGGCGCATTTGTTGATCGCCACATAGGTCCAACGCACGCAAATGAAGTTGCGATGCTTGAGCAACTTGGTTTTAAATCACTCGATACATTCATTTCTGCTGTCGTGCCTTCTGCAATTGCGATGAAAGAACCGCTGGAAAAGCATCTGCCAAGTGCGGTCACTGAAGTTGAAGCGATCAAATTACTTCGCCAGATGGCTTCCGAGAACCAGGTCTTTACCTCACTTATTGGAACCGGTTATTACGGAACAGTTACACCAGCGGTCATTAAGCGAAACGTTTTAGAAAATCCTGCTTGGTACACCGCTTACACACCGTACCAACCAGAGATTTCGCAAGGACGCTTAGAAGCGCTCTTTGCTTTTCAAACCGTAGTCTGCGATCTCACCGGCTTAACTATTGCTAACGCATCGATGCTCGATGAAGGCACTGCCGCAGCTGAGGCTATGACTCTAGCCCGCCGTAATTTCAAGGGATCAGACGATGCGGTATTTGTAATTGATTCATCACTTCACCCACAGAGTAAGGCGGTTGTGATTACACGCGCTAAGCCACTCAGAATCAAAGTGGTTGAAGTAGATATCAAGTCAGCTGCTGATATTTCTGGCATCGAGTACTTCGGAGTTCTCGTTCAATATCCAAACACTTTTGGTGAAATCAAAGACTATTCAGATTTAGCAGAAGTAATTCATAGTAAAGACGCCTACTTAATTGCAGCAACAGATCTCTTAGCTCTGACCTTACTGAAGGCTCCGGGGGAGTGGGGCGCAGATGTTGCCATCGGTAGCGCACAACGCTTCGGAGTCCCGATGGGATTTGGTGGACCACATGCCGGCTTTATGTCAGTGCGGGCTGGTTTAGAGCGTTCTCTTCCCGGTCGCTTAATTGGGCAGAGCGTTGATGTTCATGGAAATCCAGCATTTCGTTTAGCGCTGCAAACTCGCGAACAACATATCCGCCGTGATAAAGCCACAAGCAATATTTGTACCGCCCAAGTTCTCCTTGCCAATATGAGCGCCTTCTACGCGATGTGGCATGGCCCGGTAGGCCTCAAGAAGATCGCAAACCGTGTTCATAACCTGACACATATCTTCGCAACTGCACTTACTTCAAAGGGTTTCAAGATCGCTAATGAAAGCTACTTTGACACGTTAACGATCAACGTCGAATCCGCCGATAAGTTCATAAAGAGCGCGGAAGATTTGCAGATTAACTTGCGTAAGATTTCGCAGACCCAAGTCGGTATCTCTTTCGATGAAACAACCACGGTTGATCTCTTGAACCTATTAGCAACGATCTTCGGAATCTCAATTGATCTGGCGGCGCAGGGGAGTGGTATTCCTAAGTTCGCGGTCAGAGAAAGTTCTTACCTGGCACATCCTGTCTTTAATACCTATCACTCCGAAACTTCGATGATGCGTTACTTGCGCATGCTCTCAGATCGCGACCTTGCGCTTGATCGCACGATGATTCCGCTTGGTTCTTGCACCATGAAGTTAAATGCGGCAACCGAAATGGAAGCGGTTACTTGGCCTGAATTCTCAGCGCTGCACCCATTCTCACCTGCCAACCAAAGCGCAGGATCTCGCCGAATGATTAAGGAGTTATCTGATTGGTTGGTTGCAATCACTGGTTACGACGCAGTCTCACTGCAACCAAATGCTGGTAGCCAAGGGGAATTCGCTGGGTTGCTCGCGATCCGCAATTACCATGATTCGCGTGGCGATAACCATCGCACTATCTGCTTGATTCCATCGAGCGCTCATGGCACCAATGCCGCAAGTGCAGTAATGGCAGGCATGCAGGTGGTCGTTGTCTCTTGCGATGAACTGGGCAACGTTTCAGTTGCAGATATCAAAGAAAAGATCGCAGAACATGGTGCAAACCTCGCAGCTCTAATGGTGACTTACCCATCTACGCATGGCGTATTTGAATCTGCGATCGGTGAAATCTGCGAGTTGGTACATACAGCAGGTGGCCAGGTTTACGTTGATGGAGCGAATTTGAATGCTCTTGTTGGTCTTGCGCAACCTGGAAAATTTGGTGCAGATGTTTCCCACTTAAATCTTCACAAAACTTTCTGTATTCCACATGGCGGTGGGGGACCAGGAGTAGGTCCAGTTATCGCTCGTGCGCACTTAGCGCCATTCTTGCCAAATCATCCACTTGATGAAACTGCAGGACCAGCAACAGGTCCCGGTCCAATTTCTGCTGCACCATTTGGTTCAGCAAGTATCTTGCCGATCTCTTGGAGTTATATCCGAATGATGGGGGGAGCAGGGCTAACTCATGCAACTCAAGTCGCAATCTTGTCTGCTAATTACATGGCAAAGAAGTTAGCGCCTTACTATCCGATCTTGTATACCGCTGAAAGCGGACTAATCGCTCACGAGTGCATCTTGGATCTTCGCGAGATCACCAAGGTCAGCGGTGTAACAGTTGATGACATCGCAAAGCGTTTAATGGATTTTGGTTTCCATGCACCAACGATGAGCTTCCCAGTTCCTGGCACTTTAATGATTGAGCCAACTGAATCTGAAGATGTCCGCGAAATGGACCGCTTTATCACCGCTATGGTTGAGATCCACCGCGAGATTTCCGAGATAACTGTTGGGGCTATTGCGGTGGAAGATTCAGCGCTTCGCCATGCACCTCATACAGCTGGCGCAGTCGTAGATAGCCAGTGGGATCGCCGCTATTCACGCGAAATGGGAGCCTTTCCAGCGCCTGCTGGCGGCCTTATAAGCGGTGAACTGATCGGAACTGTCGGAAAGTACTGGCCGAGCGTTGGTCGTATCGATGGTGCTTACGGTGATCGCAACCTTGTCTGCTCATGCGCACCGATCGAGTCGTACGCCTAATTAGCGCCTAAATTCCGCGGGGTAGGGCTAATTTAGTATTACTTAACATAATGTAACTTATCGGCGTTAGGTCTTAGTATGCGTGAGATGCCCCAGCGGGTCGTCTGCAGCAATGCCTCAATAACTATCGCCTGCGACATCTTAGAAACGCCATTTATCCGCTCTACAAAGGTAATTGGAACTTCTATCTCTTTTGCACCAGCAAGATGCGCCGCAAGTGCCATCTCAATTTGGTAGCAATAACCAGTTGCTTGCATATCGCTAAGTTTTAAAGCTTTGAGTAGATCAACGCTGTAAACCCGGAAACCGCCAGTTAAGTCATTTAGCGGGATTCCAAGGGCCAATTTGGCATAGGCAGTGCCAGCTCGTGATAGATATTGACGCCGCTTTGGCCAATTAACAACCGATCCGCCAGGTATCCATCTCGTTCCAAGAACAATCAATTTTCCTGGTTCGATCGCAGCAATCATCTTTTCTAAATCGACTACTCGGTGTGATCCATCGGCATCCATAGTTATTACATGGGTGTAACTCGAATCAGCGAGAACTTGTAAAAAACCGGCGCGATAAGCAGCACCTAATCCGCCTTTACCGGGCCTGCGAAGTATGGATACCCAAGATAAATCTAATTTATCGACAATATTTGCAGTGCCATCTGGCGAATTATCATCGATAACGATGACATCAAAATTACTACTTTTACTTGCACGAAATTCGGCTAACTTATCAAGTAGCTCAACGATAGAAACAGCCTCGTTGTAGGTTGGAATCAGAAGTGCAATCTTGATAGTCATCGCGAAACCTTTCTGCGAATTCCAAGTGCGAGGATTAGAGAAGATATTAGTACGAGAAGGGGAGCCACTCCCCCTAGACGATCAGATAACGTCTGATAGTTCGAAATTTTAAGATCTCCAGAGATCGAAGTTGAAATGTTTTCAGTTGTTTGAGATCTCACAGCGCCATTATTGTCGATAAATGCAGATATACCAACGGTAGAAACGCTGAGAATCTCGCGAGAATGTTCAACAGCGCGGATTCTAGTAATCGCTAATTGCTGGGCGCTTTCGGCGGTATTTGCAAAGGTCGCGCTATTTGTTTGAACAATAATCGCGCCAGACTGATTCGCGCTCTCTCGAACCAAGCCATCATTAATGATCTCGTAGCAAATAATTGGGGCGACTTGATACCCACCAATTTCATGCGATACAAATGTCTGACCAGTTTTAAAATCATTAACCGACTTGGCATATGGTGATACAAACTCAGCAATTTTGCGCAGTGGCATGTACTCACCAAAAGGGGTTAAGTAGCGCTTAATGTATGACGATTGCACCTGTCCAGAGGTGTCATACATGACAGAAGCATTTTCTGGCGATCCTTGTTCTGTAAGAACTACACCTGCAATCAGCGGGGTAGCTATCTCTTCAACCAAAGTTTTAATATCTGCGAGAACTTCAGGATAGTTTCGCGGATCAATATCAATGGCATTTTCTGGCCAAATAACTGCATCGTACTTCTGCTTCACAAGTTGGCGCGTAGTGTCGCGATGCAGGTAAAAGACCGCCTTGGCTCGCGAGTTGAACTCAAGACCAACTGAAGGTGTATTTCCCTGAATCGCTATTAATGAAATCTTCTCGGAAGAGGTTGGATTATTCGGTAAGAAGGTTACAATTAGGAAACCGACTACAACGAGTACGAGTGCTCGGGCTTTAAGGCGATTCAGTGCCAGCGCAGAGAGTAAGGTCGCAAAGCTAAGTAGCAGTACTCCCCCGATTGAAACCAGCGGAAGCAGTGGAGATTCAACTTGGCTAAATGCGATTCTTGTCCAAGCAAATCCACCAAATGGAAAACGTGCCCGCAACTCTTCACAGATCAAAAAGGTAAAGAGAACCCAACGTAGCGAGCTTGTTTTGCGGTAGATCCATCCAACTGGAAGATAGAAAGCGGCTTGTAGCAGAGTTAATAAGAGCCAAGGCAGCGCTCCAACGTATTTACTACTCCAGTGGAGCACTATTCCGTTAAGAATTGCGCCAAAGATAAATGACGCTAGTACAGGTCTTCTATTCTTCGATAGCGCTCGAAAGAAAAGCGCGTAACCAACGAGCGCGAGATACCAAAGCCCTATCGGCTCAAACGCTGCACTTACAAGAAGCGCAGAAATTAGCGGGATCACCATTTGAGTGCAGAGATTAACCGATCAACGCTTGCGCCAAGTCCATAGCGTTCCTTGATTTCATAAATCTTCGAAAGATCAGCTGGTTTCTGCGGCATCGAGATATCAAGTTTTGGAAGGGCGACATCTCTTGCGCAGTTGACCAAAGTAGGTGCGATCTTTAAATAATCTGCGCCTTCAATTATCTTCTTAGCAAGAGCAGGCTTTAGGGATGGGTGCGCGTCACGAGCTCCTTGCTGGGCTTCATCGACGTCTGCAAAGTTGTTTGCAATCAGCGCTGCGCCTTTCTCACCAATTCCCTTAACGCCTGGAAGTCCGTCTGAAGGATCGCCTCTAAACATCGCAAATAAGGCGTAACGATCACCGGGAATCGCATACTTGCGAGATATCCACGCTTTATCGACTAAATCGTGCTGAGATAAACCCTTTGCTAAATAGACGACTTTTACATCACGTTTGTCATCGACCAACTGAAAGAGATCTCGATCTCCAGTAACAATTCGAGTTGGGCCAGGTTCTTTAACCGCAAAGGTCGCCATAACATCATCGGCCTCATAGTCATCTACGCCGACCATCGGAATTCCAAATTCATCAAGAAGATCTAGCAAGATCGGAATCTGTGGTGTCAATAAATCTGGTTCTTCTTCGCCTTCGCCATCTTCTTCCAGGCGGTTAGCTTTGTAATCCGGAAAAATATCTACTCGCCATGAAGGGCGCCAATCGCCTTCAATACAAGCCACAATACGATTTGGTGAGTACATGCCAATAAGACGTGCTGTCATATCGAGGTAGCCGCGTATCGCATTTACGGGCGTTCCATCAGGTGCCAACAAGGTATCTGGCATCCCGTAGTAAGCGCGATACCAAAGAGAAGCGCTATCAAGCAGCATTAAAGTCATAGGTCATCCACCATATATGAAACTACGCCGCGATCTAAACGCTTGATCGCCTCTCGACAAACTGGACGTAACTTCTCGCTGGCACCGGCGATCTGCATAAGTAGATCCATCAACTGCTTAGCTGAGCGAACAAAATCTCCGACCGACATATCCGAACCCTTTAGAACGTTGGTTAACGAATTGCCTTGTGCCCAACGATAAGAGATATAGGCAAAACCGAAATCGGGTTCTTTCTGGGTTTTAACATCAAACTCGTTCTCGATATCTTCAAGTTTGGCCCAAAGTTTGGTGATCTCAACGAGTGCGTTAGTGACGTTTTGATGTGGCATTTTTGGTGCGTATTCATCGCGAGATCTTGATTGAAAGATCATGCATGAGACAACGGATAAAAGTTCCGGAGCAGATAACTCATCGAGAATTCCATTACGAATAGTCTCGGTTAAAAGAAGATCTGATTCTGCGTAAATCTTGGCGAGGATCTTGCCTTGCGGAAGTGGCTTCTCCCCCTCGATATATCCGAGATGGGTCAATACATCACAAATGCGGTCAAAAGTTTTTGCGATAACGTGGGTACGGTTCTCGACTCTTCCACGTAAGCCTTCGGATTCACGGTGCAGGCGTTCAGCGCGCTCAGCAAAGCGGGCGTGCGTTTCGCGATCGTTACATGAATGGCAGGGATGAGATCGCGTGCTGCGGCGCAGGCCGTCGATCTCATTCTCCATATGCTGACGCTGGCGATTATCAAAAGTTTTACGGCCATCACGTTTGGAGAGCAGCTTCTCTAACTCTTTAATCTCACTTCGCAATCTGGCATAACTTTCGAAGTCACCTAAGTGGCACTCGGCGCTAGCCATTAACTCAAGTCGCGCAGTTTCATTCTTCTTAATTTGCTTAACCAAGCCAACTACAGCGCGATCGGCTTGGAACTGCGCAAACGAAGATTCCAGACTCCCGTGGGCTCTCTCGCGACCGAAACGCGCAATGAGATTTATCGCCATGTTGTAGGTCGGAGTAAATGAAGAACGCAGCGGATAAGTTCTTGTAGATGCCAAGCTCGCCGCCATCGCTGAATCCACCGTTGGTGACCATTGCACGACGGCATTTCCCTCAATATCGATACCGCGTCTACCCGCACGTCCGGTTAACTGGGTGTACTCCCCCGGCGTAATTGGAACGTGCGCCTCACCATTCCATTTAGTTAATTTATCTAGGACGACTGTTCGTGCCGGCATGTTGATTCCTAGCGCAAGGGTTTCGGTAGCAAAGACTGCTTTAACTAAGCCGCGCTGAAAGAGATCTTCGATCGCGTTTTTAAATGAGGGAAGTAAACCAGCGTGATGCGCAGCGATGCCTCTTTCAAGAGCGGTGATCCATTCGCGATACCCAAGAACTTCGAGATCTTCCTCTGGCAAATTAGCGGTGTAACGCTCGGCAGTTTTGAGAATCTCAGCACGTTCTTCAGTATTTGTTAACTTAATTCCGGCCGCTAGGCACTGCTTTACTGCAGCATCGCATCCCATGCGAGAGAAGATAAAAGTAATTGCAGGCAACAAGTTTTCTCGTTGGAGCTTCTCAATTATCTCTGGTCGAGATAAACGTGATTCGGATGCTCCCCATTGTTCGCGACGATGGCGTGGAATCTTTACCTTTCGCATCGCCTCGCGTTCGGCAGCCAAGATCTCAGGATTTACTTTGCCAGGGCTTGAGAATAAATCGATGAGCGATGAGTTGATCAAGATATGTTGGTAGAGCGGGATCGGGCGATGCTCGCTCAAGATCACATGGGTTTCACCACGCACTTCCCCGAGCCATTCACCGAACTCTTCAGCGTTAGAAACCGTTGCTGATAGCGAGATAACTTGAACTGACTCCATCAGATGGATCAAAACTTCTTCCCAAACCGCACCGCGGAACTTATCGGCAAGGTAATGAACCTCATCCATAACAACTGAACCTAAATTGGTGAGCGTTGAAGAGCCGGCATAGAGCATGTTGCGCAGAACTTCTGTGGTCATAACCAAGATATCTGCTTCGGAATTAATATTGGTATCGCCAGTTAAGAGACCAACCCGATCTTCACCGAATCGATCTACAAACTCTTGGAACTTCTGATTTGATAGCGCTTTGATCGGTGTTGTGTAGAAACACTTCTTGCCGTTACGTAGTGCAAGAAATGCTGCGAACTCTCCAACGACCGTCTTTCCTGCACCAGTTGGAGCAGCAACTAAGACTCCATGTCCGCTTTCTACCGCGTGACAGGCTTGGATCTGGAAATCATCAAATGGGAACTTTGATTCGGCTAGAAAATCTTCAGTTACAGCGTGCTTACTTCGACTCTTTGAAGCGGCGAATTTTTCAGCAGGCGTACTCACGGGGTCCACGATAGTCCAGCACCTGCCATACATTCAGCACGAACTGGCAAACCTCCGATTCGCTCTCCATCGGCATACGCAACGGCAGCAGATGAGATGGAGACACGAGCACTGCGATAAATGCACACTTGAGGGTGTCCGATATGAGCGCCCTTGAATACCTTGGGAAAGACCTTGATAAATTCAAATTTGCTAACGGGATGCAGAATCATCACATCAAAGAGTCCATCGGTCATAGATGCATCAGGGCAAACTTGCATGCCTCCCCCGTAACTCTTGCCATTTGCAACGGCGATCAACATCGCTTCAACTTGGAGTAATTGGGTATCCAATTCAATTGTGTAAGAAATCGGTGCAAATCTTGGCAACTCCATCGCAATAGCCAAGTTGTACTTCATTGGTCCTTTCGGCCATCTCATGGTGTTGGCTCGCTCGTTTACCACCGAATCAAAACCGGTTGAGAGTATTGCGCCAAACCATTCCGAATCAACCATTCCAAGATCAATTGCAGTCGGTTGCGTTGTTGTCACAAAATCTAATTGCTTAGTAATCGAGTCTAGGCTCCAACCCATGGTTCGAACCAAATCATTTCCAGTTCCTGCCGGAATCACTGAAAATGGGATCTTTCTTGGGGCAACCAATTGGATGACGAGATGCGCCAGGCCATCACCGCCAACTGCAATCACGCCCTGACATGGTTGACCGTCGGCTAGATCAAGAAAGTTAGCTAAGTTCTCTTTTAATTTGTTCGCTGATGTAGCGGTGATAATCGTGTATTCAAGTCCGTGCTTTGCGAAGTAACCAGCAACTTCCCTACCGAGAATGGCGCCTTTGCCTCCCCCAGATACAGGGTTGATAACGATCGCCCACACGATTTAATCCAGTGGAATTTCTTTTTTAGCTCGCCGCTTGTCATTCCAAAGCGCGAATACTCCCGAAAGTAGGTACAGAATAATTAGTGGAATAGCTAGAAGAATCATCGATAGCGGATCGGCGCTTGGTGAGAACCCAGCAACAAAGAGAACAATACAGAAGACCCAAATGCGCCAAGGTCTGAGAATTGTCACGCCGCTTAAGAAGCCAATCAAGTTAAAGGTAACTAGGAAGACAGGAAGTTCAAAGGCCAAGCCAAAGACCAATATCGTTCGCATTACAAAATCTAGATAATCATCGAATTTCACCAAGTTGTTAAGTGCATCTGGGGTGAAGCCGAATAGAACCTTGATCGCTAAAGGAAGAATTGCGTAGCCGAGGAAAGTTCCGGCAGCGAAGAATGGAGTGGCGGCGACGAAGAAGAAGACGGAGTTACGCTTTTCTTTTCGGTGAAGTGCCGGTGCTATGAAGGCCCATAGTTGATAGAGCCAATATGGCGCAGCGATGATCAGCCCGGTAAGTAGCGCGACTTTAATCTGAAGGTTCAATGGACCCAGTACGCCACTGATGTAGAGAGAACCGCAGGTGTCAGATCCAGTTCTTTGAGCTAGGGCTAAATCGCAAACTGGTTCTGCTAACTTCGCGATAATCTCGTTATAGAAGAACCAGCCAATTAACGCGGCGAGCAAGATTGCCGAAACCGAACGAACGATTCTCTTTCTAAACTCGCGTAGATGATCTAACAAAGGCATGCGAGCCGCTTTTGCTCCAGCCATCATAAGAGTAGGACGCGGGCCTAATTACTTACTGAATTACTTAGTTGATGAATCGTCGTCGTTCTTCTTTTCATCCCCATCGTTCTTCATCTCGCTCTTAAAGATGCGAAGTGATTGACCAAGGGAGCGCGCTGAATCAGGCAGGCGCTTTGCACCGAAGAGAACGATAAATACCAATAGGACAAGAAGGAGGTGACTTGGTTGCGCTAAATTCATAGGTACAAGATATCCCATTAGCGCCAGTATGCGCAGGCGTGCCTAGGACGAGAAGCGCTCGTTCTTATAAAGTTCCAAGGTCGCTTGCGCCTTTTGGCCCACAGCTTTGGCTAGCTCTGCCGGCTCTGTAATCTCTGTATTGGCCAACGTACTCATGAAATTTCTCACCAACCAATCTCGGCTAAATGAGGTGACCTCAACAGAAACCGCCTTGCCTGAATCAACGCTCGGAGCGGTCGCAAGCGCTGTCTCTAACCGGAATCTCTCAAAGGTGGTTCGCAATCGAGAGTTAACTTTGCATTTGGCTCGGAATAACTCTTCGCTATCGCTCTTAGCATCTGAAATCATCTGGCTTGAATCCAAGAGCCTTGCTTGCTTCACATTATCTAGGCGGAATGTACGAAATCCTAAAGCCTTATTGCAGTAAGCCAGAAGAACTTCGATCCCTTTATCCTCGCCCAACTCCAGTGGCGTTACCGCCCTGGTGGAAACTTCATCACGAATTAGAGAGTGATATTCAATCTCGAGATCTTTACGCTCTTTTATCGCTCTTAGAATTACCGCACGGTGTGCGCTATCTACCGTTGGTGATGCCTGCGCGATATCACCTATGAGGGATTTAATTTTAATTTGCAGCGAAGCAATTGCAGCGATTAGATCTACCCGATCTTTGGAAATCGAATCTCTTAGGAAATCTAACCCGATTGCAACGACAACCAACTCTTCTTTGGTGAGTAAGCGAACTTTCTGGAGTATTTCGGCGTTACGAATTGATACGTAACCAGATTCAAAGGCGAGGTCTATCAGCTCAAGTGGTGTGTATCCAGGAAGCCCGCACATCCAAAGGGTGTTCAAATCATCAAGCAACTCTTCTGTTGAAATGGAGAACTCGTTCGCTAGATCCTTAACTGATACTCCCTGATGGGTAGTTATATAAGGAACTAAATCCAATAGACGAGCGGTTTTAGCGATCGGTGAGGATGGTTGCTTAGCCATAGCGCTTCACCCCGAGTTCCAATCTCTTGATAATTTCAGCCCTAACATCGCCCGGTTCGAGGACGATTGCATCATCTGCATACCAGAGGACTTCTTCAATAAATCTCTCTTGATCTCGATAACTCAATTCGACTAAATCCCAGCCAGCAATTGAACTCTTGGTGGATGCGGTCTTGGATCTCGAACGTAGCGCTAACGCTCTACCGGTTCGCAAAAAGATCGTCGCTGTACGAATCTCATCTGCGTTACTGCCTTGGCTGGATAGATCAAAACTCTTTTCCACCTCGAAAGATCCTGACTTACCTTCAGGTGCGATATCTCCTGAAATGCGATCGAGTCGGAAGCTTCTAACTCCTAACTTCTCCAGATCTAGGCCATATAGATACCAGTGGCCATAGCGAGAAGTGACCGCGTAAGGATCGATTTTCCGTTCCTGTTCGGTTAGCTCTTCGCTTAGGTATTTAAAGGAGATCTTCTGTCGAGATGTAATAGCACTGATCGCAACTTGTAAATTCTTATCTCGAATATTTGCATGCGGTGCGAGATCAGGAATTGATTCGATATCTGACTCGATACCAATGGCGTGCAATTTTCTTAGCGCAGTAAGCGCAGATCCATCTAGCGCCGCTCCTCGCCAAGCTTCTGCGGCTAGAGAAAGAAGTGAGATCTCCTGGCTAGTAACTTCACCTAATTGGAATTGGTAACTATCCGGCTTAATTCGATAGCCAGCCTCATCTTCAAATAGTGGATCGAACGAGCCAACTTCAATTTCAATTCCGAGATTTCGAAGATCATCTTTATCGCGCTCAAACATCCGCTCTTTGCTCTCTGCAGTACCTTCATAGCCATCAACAGTGCGAAAGATTTCAGATTTCGTTATATATCTCTTTGTTGCCAGGAGCGCGATTGTTAAATTTACTAAACGCTCAGTCTTCCGCGACACCGTAAGACCCCTTCGCAGGACGACGACGTCGAGCCAGGACCTCAACGCCTGGAGCCATGCGGCGAGAGAAGATCAAGAATCCGGTGTGACCGATCATTCTCTGCTGCGGACGAACTGCTAAACCTTCATGGTGCCAACCACGAACCATGCTCTCAAAACTTTCTGGCTCAGTGAAGTGGCCATCATCTTTTAGCGCCTCTGCTGTGGCTGATAGCTGCGTGGTTGTTGCGACATAAGCCATAAAGACTCCCCCAGGGCGCAAAACTTTCGCTGCCATCTCGACACACTCCCAAGGGGCAAGCATGTCTAGTATCACGCGATCAAACTCGTGGTCGAACTCTTGTTCCTGCACTGAACCGATTGCAAGTGACCAGTTTGCAGGTCGCCCACCAAAGTAATTTTCAATATTGGATGTTGCGTTCGCGGCAAACTCTTCGCGACGTTCGACAGAGTGCACAGAACCCGATGGGCCAACTGCGCGTAAAAGCGAGAGCGTCAGCGCACCGCTTCCCACACCTGCTTCAAGTACTCGCGCACCCGGAAAAATATCTGCAAAGCCTACAATTAGCGCGGCATCTTTAGGATAAACAATCGTCGCGCCGCGAGGCATAGATAGAACGTAATCAGTGAGCAGAGGAATGAAAGCGGTGAACTTCAAACCAGCGCTTGTGCTGACAACTGAACCTTCCGGAAGTCCGATCAAATCATCGTGAATGATCCAACCTTTGTGGGTGTGCCACTCCTTACCTGGAGTTATGGTGATGCTGTAAATCTTTCCTTTTTGATCGGTCAGTTGAACTCGATCGCCAGCGACAAAACGTCCGCGATTGGCTTCTAGATCGGCGTTGCTCTCAATATGGCTAGACACGGGAGCATCTTAGGCGCAAAGCTCGGGTGAACGGGTATCTTCCTTCATTATGAGCCAATTGAGACTTTCGCCCAGCCGCATCAGCGACTTTAACAATTGTCCACAGCTCTATAAATATCGCACGATTGACCTGCTGCCAGAGCCACCGAGTATTGATGCCGAACGCGGAACTTTAATTCATACCGTTCTGGAAGATCTCTTTGAAGTTCCTGCATCCGATCGCACCGTCTCCAACGCTGCACAGATGTTGCCAGAGAAATGGCAGGCACAGATCGAAGCTAAGCCCGCCATTAAAGAACTGGTTTTAGATTCCGGAGCATGGTTTAAGAGAGCCGAAGAGCTGTTGGGCAATTACTTTACTTTGGAGAATCCAACTCTCTTTGAACCAACTTACCGAGAGCTACATCTAGAGATGGATCTCTCCCCCGAACTTTATCTTCACGGCTATGTAGATCGTTTAGATGTTGCACCAACTGGTGAGGTACGAATCGTCGACTATAAAACTGGTAAATCTCCCAAACCAGGTTGGGAAGATAAAGCCTTCTTTCAGCTACGTGTGTATGCCCTTCTTTATTGGAAGAATCACGGCGTAATTCCAAAGTTGTTGCAGTTGATTTATATGGGCGATACCCGATTGATCAAAAGTACGCCCACTGAGAAAGATCTAATTAAGACCGAACAAATACTCTTTGATGTCGCCGCCGATATCTTGCGCGCTATTGAGCGAAATGAGTTCCGACCACGTCCAACCAAATTATGCGATTGGTGCTTCTTTAAGGCAATCTGCCCAGCTCACGTTGGTTAACTTCTGCCCACTTCTCTAAATCTGCAAAAGTTATATCCTCAAATGAAGCAATGACTTTCAATCGAGGCTGTTCCTGCACTTCTACATAGTGTGGGACCGCCACGACAAACGCTCCACTTGCGACAGCCGCCGTTATGCCAGTTGGAGAGTCTTCAAAGATAAGCGATTGCTCAATATCGACGCCAAGAAGTTTGGCTGCATGCAGATAAGGATCAGGAAAAGGTTTAGTTCGTTCGATATCACCAGCACCTACCGTTACATCAAAGTACTTCTCGCTCATGCCGCGAAGAACTCCATCTACGATCGGGCGTGGACTAGCTGAAACTAAACCTTGTTTCGTGCCCGAACCGTGTATCGCTTTAGATATTGCTAGCGCACCTGGCATCAATGGAACTTTTCTGGAAAGACGATCGGTCATCTCGGCGATGATGATCGCCTCTAACTCTGTTGGCGATTTACGTCCCTCAAGACAATTAGACATATATTCCGCGACGCGACGAAGTGGCCCGCCGAGACAGTGCAGTTGATCTTCCGGCTTCCAGTCATAACCATTTTCACGCATCATTAGCGTCTCGGCTTCATGCCACTGTGGCTCGGAATCTAGGAAGAGTCCGTCCATATCAAAGAAGATTGCTTGGAAACTCAATTTGCGTTGAAGTATTTCGCCTCAGGATGATGAACGATGATCGCAGATGTACTTTGTTCAGGATGTAACTGGAACTCTTCAGAGAGCTCTACGCCAATGCGTCCTGGTTCTAGCAACTCGCATAGTTCAACTTGTTGTTCGATGTTTGGGCACGCTGGATAACCGAATGAGTATCTAGATCCGCGGTAACCCTGATCCAAAATTCCTTGCAGATCTGGTGCATCATCTCCGCGGACATGGAATTCTTCGCGAATTCGCGCATGCCAATGCTCAGCCAGCGCCTCTGTTAACTGAACTGATAAGCCGTGTAGCTCTAAATATTCGCGGTAGTTGTTTGCGGCAAAGAGTTCATTTGCCGCTTTACTGATCTCGCTACCCATCGTGACCACGTGGAATGCGACAACATCGGTCTTACCTGAATCTTTAGCGGCGAAAAAGTCACTCAAACAGAGTCTGCGATCGCGTGATTGACGTGGGAATGAGAAGCGGGTTCGTTCTTTTCCTTTATCAGGGCCTTCGTGATGCAAGATAACTAGATCATTGCCATCGCTAACACATGGGAAGTAGCCGTAAACAACGGCGGCATTTAACCAACCTTTAGATTGCACCTGATTTAGAAGTGCGCGAAGACGAGGACGCCCTTCATTTTCAACCATCGTTTCATATTCACCGCGGGCACCCTTTAAGCCCCACTGACCAACGAACAAAGCTCGTTCATCAAGCATTTCAACATAATCCGCTAAAGGAACACCCTTAATGATTCGAGAACCAAAAAATGGAGCGGCCGGAATATCGATATCGATCGCGACATCGCTTCGCTTGGTATCAATTACTAAATCTTCATCTTTCTTAGGACGTAGCGGAACTTTACGTTCTCTTAGCGCCGGCAAGATAGCCCCTGGAACTCCGCGCTTAACTGCCATAATCGAATCCATCAAGCGAAGTCCTTCAAATGCATCACGTGCATAACGAACTTCTCCGGGAAACATCCCAGCAAGATCTTGCTCTACGAAAGCGCGAGTCAACGCTGCTCCCCCAAGCACAACCGGCCACTTTTCAGCAAGCCCACGATTAGTTAACTCTTCGAGGTTCTCTTTCATGATCACCGTTGATTTAACAAGCAACCCGCTCATGCCGATGGCATCGACGTTAGATTCTTGCGCAGCATCAATAATCTGATTAATTGTCTGCTTAATTCCAATATTTACCACGGTATATCCGTTGTTGCTCAGAATAATATCTACCAGGTTCTTGCCGATATCGTGAACATCGCCCTTGACGGTAGCCAGCAGCATTGTGCCGCGACCTTCGTCATCGGTCTTCTCCATAAGCGGCTCAAGATAAGCAACTGCCGTCTTCATAACTTCAGCGCTCTGAAGTACGAAAGGAAGCTGCATCTCGCCTTTACCGAAGAGTTCGCCTACTACCTTCATTCCTTCGAGGAGATAATCGTTAATAATCATGAGCGGTTTGATGCCTTCAGCCATTGCGGTATCTAGATCATCGCTGAGGCCAACTTTTTCACCATCGATAATGCGACGTTGCAAACGTTCAGTAAGTGGCAAAGCGGCTAATTCTGAGGCTCGAACATTTCGAGATGCGGCTAGTTCAACGCCTTCAAAGAGTTGTAGAAATTCAGTTAACGGATCATAGATACAGCTTTCACCATCGTATTTACGGCGGTCATAAACTAAATCGAGGGCTACTTCCTTTTGTCGCTCTTCAATACGGGCAAGAGGCGTGATCTTTGAAGGATGAACGATCGCTGAGTCAAGACCTGCCACTACACACTCATGTAAAAATACCGAGTTAAGAACAACGCGCGCTGCGGGGTTTAGGCCAAATGAAACATTTGATACGCCCAGAGTTGTTTGAACATCTGGATACTCAGCCTTGAGCTGACGAATCGCCTCTAGCGTTTCGATACCGTCGCGGCGAGTTTCCTCTTGGCCGGTTGCGATTGGAAATGTCAGGGCATCGATCAAGATATCGCCGGTCTTCATCTGCCAATTGGTAGTTAGATCTTCAATTAGTCGACGCGCAACGCGCAACTTCCATTCTGCGGTACGGGCTTGACCTTCTTCATCGATAGTAAGTGCAACAACTGATGCGCCATGTTCTTTAACCAAGGGCATTATTCGCGCGAAGCGAGATGTAGGACCGTCACCATCTTCGTAGTTAACTGAGTTGATAACGCAGCGACCACCGAGCGCTTCGAGCCCTGCTTTGATCACATTAGGTTCGGTCGAATCAAGAACAATCGGCAAAGTAGACGCAGTAGCAAAACGTGATGCGATCTCGTACATATCTTTAGCGCCATCGCGACCGACGTAATCCACTGAAAGATCGAGCATATGCGCTCCGTCGCGGATCTGATCGCGGGCGATTTCTACGCACTTCTCCCAATCTTCGGCGACCAGTGCATCGCGGAATGCGCGAGAACCGTTGGCGTTGGTCTTCTCACCGATCGCTAAATAAGTATTGTCTTGGCGAAATGGAACATACTGGTAAAGCGATGAAGCGCCCGGATCGAGCGCTGCTCCGCGATCTTTAAATGGCTTGCTCGACATTTTCTCAACAACCGCCGCTAAATGCTCTGGCGTAGTTCCACAGCAACCACCAATTAGGCCGATGCCATAATCGCCCACAAATGTTTCGAGTGCATCGGCTAACTCTTTAGGCCCAAGCGGATATTCAGCGCCCTTTGCACCGAGTATTGGCAGGCCAGCATTTGGCATTACTGAAATGGCACAGTTTGCAAACTTTGAAAGGTAACGCAGGTGCTCAGACATTTCTGCAGGACCCGTCGCACAATTCAGGCCAATTAGATCAATCTCTAGCGGCTCTAGCGCATTTAGCGCTGCGCCAATCTCGGAGCCCAGCAACATCGTGCCAGTTGTTTCAACAGTTACCTGTGCAATCAGCACTACATCGAAATCAACTTCTTCGATCGCTTGGCGACAACCATTTACCGCAGCTTTTGCCTGCAACAAATCTTGAGTTGTTTCAACTAAGAGCGCATCTGACTTTGCATCAAGCAGACCCTTCGCCGCTGTGTAATAAGCTTCTTTAAGCTTTTGATATGTCGTGTGTCCGAGCGAAGGCAACTTCGTTCCGGGTCCAAGTGAGCCAAGCACGAAACGCGGCTTCTCTTTCGTGCTCGCGGCATCTGCTGCCTCGCGAGCGATCTTGCCACCGGCAAAAGCCAGTTCGTAAATTCGATCTTCAATTCCGTACTCGGCTAAATTCGCCCAGTTCGCACCGAAAGTGTTGGTTTCAATTGCATCAACGCCCACGGCTAAATATTTGTCGTGAACTCCGCGAACAACATCTGGCCGCGAGACGTTAAGAATCTCGTTGCAACCTTCATGGCCTTGGAAATCCTCCAGCGTTGGATCGGCCTCTTGCAACATCGTGCCCATCGCCCCATCGGCGATTACCGTGCGCGATGCCAGGGCTTGGCGGAGTAATCCCGCGGGTCTCTGGCGATTAGGGCTCGTCACTTGGCAGAGGTTACCGTAAGGTGATCAATGTGGAGATTCATAAGATACCTGCGCTGCGCTCACCAGTCATGGTTATCGCATTCTCTGGTTGGAACGATGCCGCAGAAGCGGCAACTGGCGCCGTCTCTCATCTCTTAGGTATCTGGAGTGAAATCGCTGATGTAGATAATCCAAAGGCGACCGATTTGATTCCAGAGCTAATCGCGGATGTAGATTCTGAAGATTATTACGATTTCCAAGTAAATCGACCAATGATCGAAATAGATGGTTCCCTTGTTCGATCTCTAATCTGGCCCGGAACCCAAGTCTTTGGTCTTTCTACACCGCAGTTTGCCAATGACTTTGTAATTGTTCGCGGCGTTGAACCTTCGATGAAATGGCGCACATTTACGCATCAACTATTAGATCTCGCCGATGATTTAGAAGTATCAACGATTATTACCTTGGGATCGATGCTCGCTGATGCGCCACATAGTCGCCCAATTACTGTTACGGGATCAGGTGCACATCCTGAGATTGCCAAGCGTTTAGGAATAGAAGTAAGCCGTTATGAGGGACCAACCGGAATTCTCGGTGTCATCCAAGATGCATGTCTGCGCCGTGGAATTGATGCGATTTCACTCTGGGCTGCGGTTCCTCACTATGCGAGTAGCTCACCATCTCCGAAGGCAACTCTCGCATTGATAAACGCTTTAGAGGATTTTTTAGAGATCGAATTCCCATTGGGTGAGTTAAATGATCACGCCCAAGAATGGGAGAAGGAAGTTGATGAGTTAACGCAGGAAGATAGTGAGATCGGAGATTACGTTAAAGCGTTGGAAGAGAGTAAAGATAGCGCCGCCTTCTCCGATGTATCTGGCGATGAGATTGCCCGTGAACTAGAGAAATTCTTAAGACGACAAGAAGGCAGTTAGAAAGCGATACCGAGCAAGGTATCAATCGCGCGTGATAGTTCTCCCGGGCTTCCGCCAATTTTTCCAGCGTTAGTAGCTGCCAGCCAGTTTCGTAGAGCCTTGATAGCCCGTGGAGTATCGAGATCGTTTGAGAGCGCAGCAATAATTTCATTGATAGTGGCATCTGTTGGTGCAACTTCCATACGCGAGAGCGCAATACGTAGTTGCTCCATAAACTCCTCGGCGTTAACTAGATCTGTATCCGTCCACATATGGTCGCTGCGATAGTGATGGCTTAACAAAGCCAAGCGAATCGCCATCGCATCGCGACCTTCTTTGAGCAAATTAGAGACCAGAACAAGGTTTCCCTTGGATTTACTCATCTTTTCGCCATCAAGTCCGATCATTCCTGCGTGAACATAATGCGTTGCAAACTCGCGTCCGTTGATCATCTTCGACTGAGCAGCAGACATTTCATGATGTGGAAAAATCAAATCGCTTCCGCCACCTTGGATATCTATCGAGGTGGCATCGTCTTCTGCAATATCTAAATAATTGAGCGCAATTGCACAGCATTCGATATGCCATCCTGGACGTCCACTGCCGAATTCGCTTTCCCAACCCGGTTCATTGGGACGTTGTGCAAGCCAGAGAAGAGCATCAAGTGGATCTTTCTTGCCCGGCTTCAACGGATCTCCCCCGCGTTGCGCGAATATTTCGAGCATCTCTGGTTGAGATAAATTTGAACGTCGGCCAAAGTCGGCATCACTTCTAACTTCGAAGTAGAGGTCTTGGTTTACGTTATAGACCGTACCCTTTTCTCGGAGCGTCTTAATTGCGCTTATTACTTCTGGAATCGCTTCAACCGCTCCGATGTAACGAGCTGGTGGAATCACATGAAGTGCGACCATATCCGACTTAAAGAGCTCAATCTGTGAATGAGCCAGATCTTTCCAGTCGATGCCATCGCGGGCGGCTCGCTCTAAAAGCGGATCATCGATATCAGTGATGTTCTCAACGAAGTTTACTTGTGCACCGGTTGCTCGGAGATAACGGTTCACTAGATCAAAGGTTAAGTAAGTATTGGCATGGCCTAGATGCGTTGCATCGTACGGAGTTATTCCACAGACATAGATTCGATAGATGATCTTTCGCGCAAGTGGCTTGACCGAACTAGTTGCAGTGTCGTGAAGTGCGAGATCTGCTAAAGGAAAGCGCGCATCAAGTGGCGGGATATATAGATCTGACCAGGACTTCATTTGCTCATCCTAGAACGGTGGCCAAGGAACTGCTGGCCAATCTGGGTTGGGTTCCGGGAAACACTTCTCAGTAAGGGCTCTATCGATCCGATCAACAGTTGCATCCAACTCTTCTTCTTCAATCAAACCCAGAACAACATCTCGCTTCTCAGTTGCAATCAACATCCTTGCTAATTGTAAAAGTTCTAGCTCGGCCGGAGAGAAAGGTTGCTTTGCCCACTGCCACAAAACAGTCCGCAATTTATCTTCAGCGTGAAAGGTAACACCGTGATCGCAGCCATAAACTGCACCTTCGGAAGTCGGAATCAAATGGCCGATTTTTCGATCTGTGTTGTTAGTTATCAGATCGAGTAGCGCAATCTTGCGAAGCTCAGCGTGATCTTCCTTGAAGAACTCCATAAGATCAACGCTCTCGTCGATATCGATCCAAAGTTGGACCATTCCAGTTCCGTAAGGGCCATCGCGAAGCACCGTTGGTGGGACGAGATGTAAACCTAACCAATGGCTCACTAAGAATGTTAGGTATTCGCGGTTTGCTAACGTGCCGTCGGGAAAATCCCACAGCGGACGTTCGCCAGCGATTGGTTTGTAGATACAAATTAAAGTTCTTTCCTTAACTTCGCACGAGGCATACAAAGTTGCATTGGATGCATCAACCAATCTGCCGGTCACGGATATTTCACCGTGGCTAAGATCTCGCAGATATTCTTCAATTTCCTGAGCGCCGAGAAAACTCATCTTCGGTATCCATTTGCACGGGGACAGAGATGGCCACTCGGATCAATTGGGCCACCGCAGAATGGACAAGGTGCGCGACCAGCGCCAACGACTGCGATGGCGCGTTTTGCAAAACTTTCGGCATAACCCAGCGGAATCAAAACTCGCAATATGTCCTGGCTATCAGATAACTCCATCAGCAACTCTTCATCTTCAGGAGATTGGCTATCTGCGATCGCCTGAAGATCAATCTCAATCATCTTGCGATCTGAAAGATAGGCCAGACCGATAACTCCAACGCGAAACTCTTCATCGATAGGTGTCTCGAGCGGTTGATCATCCCGACCTACGCGCTCAAAGACCGTCAAAGGTTCTGATGATCTAACTTCTCGAAGAATCTGTTGAGTTCTCTCAGCAAGTGCAGCCACTTGTGCCTTCTCTAGCGAAACCGAAATCAATCGCGATCCTCCTCGCGCTTGAAGAAAGAAAGTGCGCTCCCCCGGTACGCCTACCGTTCCAGCGACAAAACGCTCTGCCGGATCAAAGAGGAATATCTGACCGCTCATCCCTTACCTTTGCGCCCGGATCCTCCACCAAGCAGCGCTGACACACCCTTCTTCTTGGAACTCTCTTCTTTCAAGAAGGCGGTGATTGGAGATGTAGTGCTATTTAAAGTCAGAACTCGATAATCAGCGCCATTGAAATCAAGAACGGTTATCGATGCGGGATCAATGACGATCTTTTGAAAATGATCTAAATGGGTACCTAATACGCTGGCAATAATCGATTTAATTACATCACCATGACTCACTAGAAGCTTCGCACCTCTACCTGGAGTGTTTGCCGCTCCATTTAAAGCGCGCATCGCTCGGGCTTGGACATCTAAAAGTCCTTCACCGCCCGGAAAGTACATCGCGCTTGGAGTATTTTGCACAACCTTCCAAGCCTTATCTCTTGAAAGAACAGCGAGCTTTCGCCCTGTCCATTTACCGTAATCCACTTCCACAAGATCGCTCTCAACTTCAATTAACGATTTAACCCCACTGCTCTTCGATAGTTGCGTCAATAGTGGTTCAATCGTTTGCGCACAGCGCTCCATAGGGCTAACTCTGATTAAGGAAAAATCAACGCCTTTTAATCTCTTCGCAACATCCAACGATTCTTTTCTCCCGCGATCAGATAGATCTACACCAGGTGCTCTTCCGGCAAGGATTGCTTTGGCATTGGCTGTGGAATGTGCATGCCTCAATAAAACTATCCGTGTCATGTTAGAAGGTTATCCGCAAAATTCATTTGCGTCTTGCTAGGGTGGCCGCCATGGAACTTCGTCGCGCTGGCAGATCAGGTCTTTCGCTATCGCGCCTTGCCTTAGGGACGATGACCTGGGGGCGAGATACCGATACCCATGAAGCAGCCGACCAAGCCCGTGCCTTTATAGATGCTGGCGGAAATTACTTTGACTCAGCTAGTCACTACGGCGATGGAGATGCTGAGCGGGTAATTGGTGGATTAATCGGAACGCTCTTCAAACGAGAAGATGTCGTTATCTCAACCAAGGCAGGGTCTTCATACATAGACGGTTCTTTAGTAACCGACAATTCGCGCACCTCTTTAATGAGTTCACTCGATAAATCACTCACTCGACTAGGTACAAGTTATGTAGATATCTGGATGATTCAAAGTTGGGATGATGCTGCGCAATTAGAAGATGCGCTATCGGCTCTTGACTGGGCATATACCTCTGGTCGCGCCAGATATGTGGGCATTTCAAACTTCAACGGTTGGCAGAGCGCACGGGCTATCTCGTTACAGGAAGCCAATAGCAGCAAGGCACCTATCGCCGTTATGCAGAATGAATTTTCACTTCTGAATCGAAGAGTGGAAGAAGATTCGTTGCAATGCTCCCGCAATCTGGAAACCGGATTTATCGCATGGTCTCCACTAGGTCGCGGTGTTTTAACCGGTAAATATCGCAACGGAATTCCTGCCGATTCTCGCGCTGCTACACCGCACTTTGCGCCCTTTATTGAACCTTACTTAAATGATCGTTCACGTCGCATAGTTGAAGCTGTCTCTGTTGCTGCTCAAGGTCTCGGCTATTCACCACTAGAGGTGGCCTTAGCTTGGGTACGTGATTTTCCCGGTGTTACTAGTTCAGTCGTAGGTGCTCGTACCGCGGCTCAATTGCAGGGAATACTGGCTAGCGAAGAGATTGAACTTCCTGAAGTTGTACGTAACGCGTTAAACGAAGTATCAGCAACTCTCTAAAAAGTCGTTAAGTACTCGTACTCCAAAGCGCAGGCCATCAATTGGAACTCGCTCATCTACTCCATGGAATAGAGACATAAAGTCGAGATCTGCTGGAAGGCGCAGTGGAGAAAAACCGTAACCAACAATTCCAATTTCAGAGAGAGCTTTATTGTCCGTGCCACCGCTCATCAGATAAGGAACGGGAATTCCTTCTGGATCATGGGCGAGAATTGCAGCCTTCATCGCATCGACAAGCGGTGCATCAAAGTCAACTTCTAAAGCAATATCGTGAGAGATGGTTTCGATTAAAATATCAGGACCAACAATCGCTCTAACAGTCTCATTTAGCTCAGCTTCATAACCTGGTAGGAAACGTCCATCAATAACCGCACTTGCCGTTCCTGGAATTACATTTGCCTTGTAGCCTGCTTCCAACATCGTTGGATTTGCAGTGTTCTGCAACGTTGCTCCAATCATTCGCGCAGTTGAACCAATCTCCTTCAAAAGCGGCCGTAGATCCTTCTCGTCATATGCTTTTCCAGTAACGCGCGCAACTTCTTTAAACAAATCTTTTACCGTCTTGGTGTAACGCTGTGGCCATTCGTAGCGACCAATTTTGGCGACTGCTTCAGTTAGCGCCGTTAACGCATTTTCATCGTTCATCATCGAGCCATGGCCTGCGCGACCTTGCGCGGTTAATTTCATCCAATGAATACCCTTTTGTGCTGCTTCAATAAAGTAGAGACGCTTGCCATCGGCAACGGTTACGGAGAAACCACCGACTTCTGAAATCGCTTCTGAACAACCAGCGAATACTTCAGGGTGATTTGCCGTCATCCAACGAGAACCAAAGGTCATTCCTGCTTCTTCATCTGCGAAGAAGGCGAGAACAATGTCGCGTTCTGGAACATAACCGCGCTGCGCCCAATCTCGCACGATGGCCAAGATCATTGCATCCACATTCTTCATATCAACTGCGCCACGACCCCAGATACATCCATCTTTAATCTCGCCGGCGAAAGGATCGACTGACCATTCAGCAGCGTTAGCGGGCACGACATCGATATGTCCGTGGACAACGAGACCTGGTTTATCTGGGTTGCTCCCTTTAATTCGTGCAATTACGTTGCATCGCTTGGGCGCGGATTCATAAATTTTCGCTTCGATTCCAACTTCCGCGAGTGAGGAAACAATGTATTTAGCAACCGCTTCTTCGTCGCCGCGTCCTTCACCAAAGTTCACACTAGGAATTCGGATTAAATCTTGGCAGATACGAATTGCTTCATCTTCAAAATTTCTTATCTCGCTCATGCCGTCATTCTCCCCCACAATCGCTCGAAAAAGGACCTGCTTTTGCGTGGTTGCTTCAGCGTTGCTATCGTTTGCAGCGCACTGGTCCGGGTGGCGGAATTGGCAGACGCGCTAGCTTGAGGTGTTAGTGCCCGCAAGGGCTTGAGGGTTCAACTCCCTTCCCGGACACGTTTAATGTGGTGGAATTGGATCGTTATGAAGTTAGCAGACGCCCTCTCCCTGATCAGAGATATTCCAGATTACCCAAAACCTGGCATCCTCTTTAAAGATATAACGCCGCTACTGGCCGATCCAACTGCTTACTCAACTGTAATCAAAGCCTTCGCATCCCAGATCGACGACGTAGATGTAATTGCTGGCATTGAAGCTCGTGGTTTTATCTTTGCCGCAGCGATTGCCTTAGAGAAGAGCGCTGGTTTCGTGCCCTTTAGAAAGAGTGGAAAACTCCCCTTTGAAACTATCGGCGCGAAATACGGTCTGGAATATGGCGAAGATGAGATAGAAGTTCATATCGATGCATTTGCCAATGGAAAAACGGTAGTGATTATTGACGACGTCCTCGCAACAGGCGGAACGATCGCTGCCGCGCTCGAACTCGCTGAACGCACTGGGGCGGTCGTCAAATCCGTTCAGGTTCTCTTTGAAATTTCTGGACTCGGTGGCCGGGAGTTAATCGCCAAGCGTTTTCCCAAGATCGAGATTAAATCGTTGGTAACTTCTTGAGTTCTAAAGTTCGCATCCACCAGATCCAAGCGCTGCGTGCCGTCGCTGCAACGCTGGTTGTTCTCTTCCATGCAAAGTTAGCTCCTGGTGGGTTCATTGGCGTAGATATCTTCTATGTGATCTCTGGATATCTAATAACTGGCATCATCATTAAAGAGATAACGCTAAGTGGCGCCTTTAACTACCGAAACTTCTTTTTGCGGCGAGCCAAGCGGTTACTGCCTGCCTCAATAAGCGTTCTGATACTTACCGCATTCGGGGCCTGGCTTTTTCTTCCACCAACTATTCGATCATCTCTGGGTCAGGATATCTTCGCCGCTTCGATCTATATTTCCAATTACCTTTTTGCTTGGTGGCAGAACGATTATCAGAATCTAAACGCGACGCCATCGCCAGTAATTCACTACTGGTCGCTCGCCGTAGAGGAGCAGTTCTATCTTCTCTGGCCACTGATAATTTTCACACTCTGGAAGATTGGTCGCCAACGCTTAGTCTTTCGCGGCGTTCTCGGTATCACCATCCTCTCTTTTCCATTCTCGCTCTTCCTAACTAACGCAGCACCGATCTGGGCTTTCTACAGTCTTCCAACTCGCGCTTGGGAACTCGGCGTGGGCGCGCTACTACTCTTCATACCGAAAGAGCTTCTTGAGAAGAAATCGGTTGCTCGAACGCTGATCGTTTGGTTATCTGCGCTAACACTTCTCTACGGCGTAATTCGATTCAGTGACAACACGCCGTTCCCAGGTACTGCAGCTCTGTATCCGGTTTTGGCTACTGCGCTACTGATTGCATTCATACAATCGTGGCCACCAATACTCAATGATTTTTCACGCCTGCGCTTTGTTCAATGGTTAGGTGAAATCTCCTATCCTTTCTATCTCTGGCACTGGCCTCTACTAGTAATTCCTAGTACTCGCTTCGGTCGCCCTTTAACCCTGCTTGAGCGATTTCTCTTAATTGCCCTAACCGCTCTGGCCGCCGATTTAACTCATAGATTTATTGAAAAACCGTTCTCCCGAATCAAGTTATCAAATCGCCAGACTACGAAGTTCGCATTAGCGGCAACTCTCTCCGGCGTTATGGTGGCAAGTGCAATATTGCTCACCACAAAAGATGACATCTCTCTACCGAATGGTCGCTCTGTATCAATAGCGGCAGTGATGCAGAAGCCTAAGATCTACGACGATGGATGTCATGCAAACTATGGCAACAAAAACTCTCCAGAATGTCTCTACGGAGATGTTAATTCGAAGCGGAAGATAGTTCTCTACGGGGATTCACATGCAGCGCAATGGTTTCCGGCCCTTGAAAAAATCGCAATCGATGACGGGTTTGCACTAATCAGTCTCACCAAATCCGCCTGTCCTGCCGTTGAAGTAGATCGCGTTAATTCAGGTGCTTTTAAAAACTCCGACTGCAACGCTTGGCGTGAGAACTCCATAAAGCGAATAAAGGAGTTAAAGCCCGATGCGGTGATCATGAGCGGATTCCAGCATTTCGCGTTCCCAAAGCGTTACTCATCGCGTGATGCCTGGTGGTTTGAAGGACAGCGTTCTCTCTATGCCAAGGTTTTAAATAGTTCTCCAAATTTGATTTATATCTCCGATACGCCGAAGCCACAGCGAGATATCCCTAGTTGCTTAGCAACAGCGAAGGGCGATGAATGTGATGCCAATGAGAAATCTGATCCGCGAGTAGCGGGAGGGTTTATCGCGCTAGATCCAACTCCATGGCTCTGTAACGATTCCTGCCCAGCAATTGTCGATGGGATCGTGGCCTATCGTGACGCCTCACACATAAGCGTTGATATGAGCGCGGCGCTTTCCGATAATCTTCGTGAATTCTTGAGGAGCAATGGCGTCATATGAAGTCACTCTCGCCAATTTCCTTGATTAGATGCAAAGATGCACCCCGTGGCTGAACTCATCTATTACTGCGGAACGATGGATAGTGGTAAATCCACGCTTGCACTGCAGACCGCCCACAACCATAAGAGCCGTGGACGTTCGGGTTTAATTTTCACAAGTAAAGACCGCGCCGGTTCTGGAGTTATCTCATCTCGTCTTGGCTTACAGAGCGCTGCGATTGAAGTTGATCCAGATCTAGATCTTCACAAGTTAGTTGTGGAACGTCTCTCTCTTGGAGATCGCATTGATTACATAATCTGCGATGAGGCCCAGTTCTATCAGGAAGAACAAATTGAACAACTTGCAAAGATAGTTGATGGTTTAGGGATTGATGTCTTCGCCTTCGGAATTTT